>NZ_JBITJU010000002.1:0-613551 GCF_044460355.1 Kribbella sp. NPDC050124 | reverse complement strand
GGTAGCGCGCTTCCCTGACACGGAAGAGGTCACTGGTTCGATCCCAGTATCGTCCACGAAGGCGAGAGGCGAGGTGTGTCCGCGGAATGCGCGGAGCGCCTCGCCTTCGTCGTGTTGTGCGGCTGCGCTGCGCTTGCCGCGGGCGGGGGCTCCGCCACCCGCACCCCCGTGCGCCGTCGCTTCGCTCGGCTCCCCGGCTGGCCGCCGCGGTCTGCTGACCGGCGTGGGTTGCCCGCCGACGCCTGCTGACCGGCGTGGGTTGCCCGCCGCGGTCGGCGCACCAGTTCGGGGGCCCGCCGCGGTCGGCTGACCGGCTCCGGGTGCCCGCCGTGGTTGGTTGGGCGGGTTGGTTGGTCGGCGGGGTGGTTTGGCGGCCGGTTCTTGGGGTCGGTTGCGGGAACGCGGGGGCTTGGAGAAGGAATCGCTCGTTCAAGCCCCCGCGTTGGTCCGCGATCGCCCGGCTTGTGGCTGGGGCGAGACAGGCGTCCGGGGTGCGGCTGCGAGGCGATCGCCGGGACCCGCGCGGGGTTTGTAACTAGTTGTTGACTTCGCGAAGAGGGGTCGCTAGCTTGTATGTATCTGGTTAGTTACTTGGGAGATGGTTATGGCTACGGCGTTGGTTACTGGGGGGAACAAGGGGTTGGGGTTTGAGGTGGCTCGGCAGTTGGTGGGGGCTGGGGACAGCGTGTATGTGGGGGCTCGGGATGTGGGGCGGGGGGAAGCGGCTGCTCGGCGGTTGGGGGCTCGGTTTGTGCAGGTTGATGTGACTGATGAGGAGTCGGTGGCGGCGGCGGTGAAGGTGGTTGAGGCTGGGGGTGGGCTGGATGTGCTGGTCAACAATGCGGGGATCGAGGAGCGGACGGCGGACGGCGGGTTCGTGCCGGCGGCTGAGGTGACGGCGGACAGTGTGCGTACGGCGTTCGAGACGAATGTGTTCGGGATCGTCAGGGTGACGCACGCGTTTCTTCCGCTGCTGCAGCGGTCGGCGGCGCCGGTCATCGTCAATGTGAGCAGCGGGCTCGGGGTGACGCGGGCTCTGGCTGACCCGGACTCCCCCGCGCGCTTCTACCCGGGAATCGCGTACCCGGCGTCGAAGGCGGCGGTCAACATGATCACGGTGCAGTACGCCAAGGCCTTCCCCGGCATCCGCATCAACGCCGCGGACCCGGGCTTCACGGCGACCGACCTGAACCACAACACCGGAACGCAGACCGTCGAAGAAGGTGCCGCGAGCATCGTTCGGCTGGCCCGGATCGGCCAGGACGGCCCGACCGGCGGGTTCTTCGACGCCAACGGCCCGATGGACTGGTGAAGCCGGGACCAGAAGTAAGGTGACGAGCATGTCCGAAGCGCGCACCCCACGTCCGCGCAACGCGGCGGCGACCAAGGCGCTGCTTCTCAAGGCGGCCACCGAGGAGTTCGCCGATCACGGACTGGCCGGCGCACGGATCGACCGGATCGCCGAACGTGCCGGCGCCAACAAGCGCCTGCTCTACGTCTACTTCGGCGACAAGAACCAACTGTTCGAGGCGGTCGTGGAAGAGCAGACCAAGGCCGTCCTCGCGGCCGCGCCGATGGACGACGGCGACCTGTGCGCGTTCGCCGTCGCCCGCTTCGACTTCGTCCTCGCGAACCCCGACTCGCGAAGGATCGCCGCCTGGCGCAGCTTCGAGCAGACCGAGCCCTCCGATTCGGAGCGCCAGGCCTTCGCAGCACGGATCGAAGCCGTCGAGAAGGCACAAGACGCCGGCCGCATCCGCACCGACATCTCGGCCGCGGACCTGTTCGCCTTCGTCCTGCGCATCACCGAGAGCTGGCTCAGCGCCCCGCCCGCCCTACAGGCCGCCGGCGGCGAGGACGCGCTCTCCGCGGAGCGGCTGCGACAACACCGGGCCGCACTCGAGGCCGCCGTACGCAGCCTTGTCGAGGCACGCGGGTAGTTACAGGCTGCCCAAGGATGGCTACCTGCGGGTAATGTCAGGGCATGGTGAGTGGGAAGCGGGCCGTCGGGTGGGGGTTGCTGGTTGCCCTGGCGCAGGGCCGGCGCCGGGTCACGGACGAAGCACTGACGGCAGCTGTCGGCGGGCAGGTCGTGCTGGTGACGGGCGCGTCGTACGGGATCGGCGAGGCGACAGCGCGCCGGCTCGGGCAGGCGGGCGCGAAGGTCCTGCTGGTGGCACGTACGGCGGACCGCCTGGAAGAAGTCGCCGCGGACATCCGAGCGGCCGGTGGCGAGGCCAGCGCGTACGCCGTCAACCTGGCTGATCCCGCAGCCGTCGAAGGTCTCGCGCGCAACGTGCTGGCGGAGCACGGGCACGTGGATGTGCTGGTGAGCAACGCGGGCCGGTCGATCCGGCGGGCGATCGCGGACTCGTACCAGCGGTTCCACGACATCGAGCGGACGAACGCGATCAACTACCTCGGCCCGGCCAAGCTGGTCCTCGAGCTGCTGCCTTCGATGCGGGAGCGCAGATCCGGTCACATCGTCAACGTTTCGACCGCCGGCGTACGGACGCCGCCCATGGCGCGTTGGTCGGCGTACCTGGCGTCGAAGAGCGCGTTCGACGTCTGGCTGCGGTGCGTCGCGCAGGAGATTCGCAGCGACAAAGTCACGGTGTCGACGGTCTACATGGGTCTTGTGCACACGCGGATGAGCGAGCCGACGGAGCTGCTGAACAAGATGCCAGGGCTGACGCCGGAGCAGGCCGCCGATCAGGTGTGTACGGCGATCGCCGAGCGGACGCACAACATCACGCCGCCCTTCGTCCGGCCGGCCGAGTTGGTCGGCAACCTGTTTCGGATCCCCACCGACCGGCTATTGGAACAGTACTTCCGCCTCAGCGGAGGCGGACCGAAACGCCGGCAACCACCGGGAGCTCACGAGTGAGAACACCCCGCCCGATCGCCCCGATCCGACCGCCGGACTGGCTGGTGCAGGCAGCGGCCGAGGTCGGCGGCATGTCCGTCGCCGTACTGAAGTCCGGCGTCTGGCGCCCGGCCCGCCCCTCGCACCTGGTCGGGATCGAGCGGGCGCTGCGACACTGGGGGCAGTCGATGGCCGCGCTCGGCGCGATCGCCGCGATCAGGTTCCCGGACCGGCTCGCGGTGATCGACGACGACGGCAGTACGACGTACGCCGAGCTCGACCGCCGCTGCGAACGGATCGCCGCCGCCCTGCACGCCGACCACGGAATCGTTGCCGGCAGCAAGGTCGCCGTCCTGTGCCGCAATCACCGCGGCTTCCTGGAGGCGACCCTGTCTGCGTCGCGGATCGGCGCCGACGTGCTGTTCGTCAACACCGAGTTCGCTCCCCCGCAACTCACCGCAGTCCTGGAGCGGCATCAGCCGGACCTGCTGATCCACGACGCCGAGTTCAGCCCGCGGACCCAGGTCCCCACGATCCTCAGCGACAACGACCTCGCCGAGTCGCAGGCCGCCGAGGCCCCCAAACCCGAGTCGCCAGGTCACATCACGATCCTGACCTCGGGTACGACGGGCACGCCGAAGGCAGCCCCACGAGCGCCGACCGCGCTCGGTCTCGCCGGACTGACTGCGAGCGCGCTCAACCGGTTCGGTCTGCGGTCGGGCGAACCGATGCTGATCTGCCCGCCGCTGTTCCACGGCCTCGGCCTGCTCACCTCGATGCTCGCGCTCTTCCTCGGATCGTCCCTGGTCCTCACCCGCAAGTACGACGCACGCGCCGCGCTGACCCTGGTCGAACAGACCCGCGCCGGCTCGATCGTCGCCGTACCCGTGATGCTCCGGCGCATGCTCGACCTGGGCCCGGCTGAGCTCGCGCGGCACGATCTGCGGTCGCTGCGCGCGGTGATCTCCGGTGCGTCGACGCTCGGCGCGCCGCTGGCCGAGCGGTTCATCGCGCAGTTCGGCCCGGTGCTGTGTGACGCGTACGGGTCGAGTGAGGTCGGCATCGCCACGATCGCGACGTCCGCCGACCTGATCGCGGCACCCGGCACGGTCGGCCGCCCGTGTCTCGGCAGCACGGTCCGGATCCTCGACGACAACGACCGGCCGGTGCCGATCGGCCAGACCGGGCGGATCTTCGCCGGCGGCGGCCTGGTGTTCGGCGGGTACTCCGACGGCTCGTCGAAGACGGTGGTGGACGGCCGGATGAGCACCGGCGATCTCGGCCACCTGGACCGCTCCGGGCGGCTGTTCGTCGACGGCCGCGAGGACGACATGATCGTGTCCGGCGGCGAGAACGTGTACCCGGTCGAGGTCGAGAACTGCCTCGCGAGTCATCCCGCGGTCGCCGAGGCGGCGGTGGCCGGCGTGCCGGACGAGGAGTTCGGCCAGCGGCTGGTCGGGTACGTCGTCCTACGCGAACCGGTGACCGAGGACGAACTCCTCGACCACGTCAAAGCCAACCTGGCGCGCTACAAGACGCCGCGGCAGATCGTCGTCCTCGACGAGTTCCCGCGCAACGCGACCGGCAAGGTGCTGCGGAGCAAGCTCACTCCCCCGTGACAGAAAATTTCGCTGCCGGCACCGGCATTGGCGCACTCCGATCGGCCTCCCACACTGAATGGGCGAGCGTTTGCCTACCTGAGGAGTCCGTCGTTGCAGTCCTTCTCTCTCGATGAGGTGAAGCTCGGTCCGGGGCTCCTCGCCACCAAAGCCGGGCTGATGCTCGTGCACCTGAGGTCGTACGACCCCGATCGCCTGCTCCGCGCCTTCCGGGAGAACGCCGGCCTGCCGACGCCCGACGTACCGAGGCCCGGAGGCTGGGAGGACACCGCAGGCGAAGCGCAGGGGAATCTCCGCGGTCACTACACCGGGCATTTCCTGTCCGCGCTGGCGCAGGCCGCTGCGAGCACCGGCGATCAGGTCTACATCAACAAGCTGCGGTATCTCGTCGACGGGCTGGCCGAATGCCAGGAGCCGAGTGGGTATCTGGCGGCATATCCGGAGAAGCAATTCGTCACGCTCGAGACCATGACGGAGGCTGACTACACCGTTGTCTGGGCGCCGTACTACACCGCTCACAAGCTCCTCAAAGGCCTGCTCGACACGTATCTCTGCATTGGTGAGCTCCGGGCGCTCGAGCTCGCCGAAGGACTGTGCCGCTGGATGTTCGAGCGCCTCCGGCGGCTGCCGTACGACGTGCGGCAGCGGATGTGGTCGTTGCACGGCAGCGGTGAGTACGGCGGGCTCGCGGAAACGGTCTGTGATCTGTACGCCGT
The DNA here is from genome assembly GCF_044460355.1 of Kribbella sp. NPDC050124. NCBI lineage: Bacteria > Bacillati > Actinomycetota > Actinomycetes > Propionibacteriales > Kribbellaceae > Kribbella > Kribbella sp. NPDC050124. The sequence continues at coordinate 608,350 of NZ_JBITJU010000002.1, read as the reverse complement.
GACACGCGATCCGGACTGGGTGGAGTTCGGCCGGCTGCTCGACTTCGACGTACTGATCGACGCCTGCGCGGCGGGCGAGGACGTCCTCGACGGGGTGCACGCCAATCAGCACATCCCGATCGTCACCGGGCTGGTCCGGATGTTCGAGGTCACCGGTGAGGAGCGGTACCTGACCGCGGCGGTGAACTTCTGGGACCAGGTCGTGCCGGGTCGGATGTACAGCATCGGCGGGACGAGCTCGCTGGAGTTCTGGGGTCCGGACGGGTCGATCGCCGGCACGCTGAGCGACACCAACGCCGAGACCTGCTGCGCCCACAACCTGCTCAAGCTGAGCCGGCTCCTGTTCGGGCTGCTTCGGAATCCGAAGTACGCCGACTACTACGAGCGGACGCTCTACAACCAGATCCTCGGCTCCAAGCAGGACGCGGTCTCCCCCGATCGGCCGCTGACGACGTACTTCATCGGCCTCACGCCGGGATCGGTCCGCAACTACCTCCCGAAGGACGGCGCGACCTGCTGCGAGGGCACCGGGCTGGAGAGCGCGACGAAGTACCAGGACTCGATCTACTTCCACAGCGACGACGAGCTCAACGTCAACCTGTACGCCGCCTCGTCGGTCAGCTGGAACGGGATCACGCTGACCCAGACCACCGATTTCCCTTACGAGCAAGGCACAACGCTGACAATCGAGGGGTCGGCGCACTTCACCCTCAAACTTCGCGTGCCGCTGTGGACCAATATGAGGGTGAACGGCGAGCAGCAGGAGATGACCAGCCGCTACCTGTCCATCACCCGGCACTGGCGCTCCGGCGACACGCTCCGGGTCGAGCTTCCGTTCGAGCTCCGCACCGAGCCTGCGCTGGACGATCCGAGCCTGCAGTCGGTCTTCTACGGGCCGATCAACCTAGTTGCCCTCGACAACCGCCAGGAGTTCCTCGAGCTCGGCGCCCTGTCCCCCGTCCCGGGCAAGCCACTGCACTTCGAGGCCGACGGCATCGAGTTCGCCCCGTTCTTCGAGGGGACCACGCATGCCTTCCACGCCTACCTCAGAGCCAGCTCCTGAGCAGGTCCGCGAACCGCTCCGGGTGCTGCTGGTGCAGATAGTGGGTCGCTCCCGGCCAGACCTCGATCTTCGAGCCGGGCGCCCAGGGGATCGATCGCGCGAAGGCGGCCGCGTAGTCGCCTGAGTACAGGCTCAAGCAGGGCTTGCCGACCGAAGGCAGGAACGCGCGAGCGGCCGGCCGAGCCCCGATGCTGCCCGGCGCGAGGTACATCGACTCATACAGCTCGGCCAGCACCTCCCCCGGCGTGGCCGCCATCTGTGCCCGCGCGTCCAGGTGCAGAGGGCTTCCAGGAGCATCCGCGAATGCCCGATCGACGAACTCGACCCCGGAGTCGGCGCCCCGGGTCCGCAGGTCTTCGAGCACGGCGGGACAGCGCTCCATCTCCGCGTCGTCCGCGCCGTACGCCGGGTCGATGACGACGATCCGCTCGACCAACGCCGGATACCGTACGGCGAGCCACGCGACCAACTGCCCGCCCATCGAGTGGCCGACAGCAACAACCGGCTCGGTCACCCCCGCAGCGAGGTCGTCCACGAGCACCGACACCGTCAGCGAGCCCGCCGACGTCCGGGAGCCGGCGGACGGCCGGGAGCCGTGACCGAGAAGGTCCGGGGCGAGCACGTCGGCCCAGGGCGTGACGAGCTTGGTGATCTCGTTCCACGACTGGCGATCCGCGCCCCACCCGTGGACGAGCAGCAGCCGTGGTCTGCTCACCACCACAGCCTCTCAGGCAGGAGCCGTCCGAGCATGGTCATCCGTTCCAGGGCGCCTTCGTGGTCGCCGAGCGAGAAGGCCAGCGTCTCGGCGCCCGCGTCGGCCAGTTCCTGCGCGCTCTCAATGATCGGCGCGACAGGTCCACCCGGCCAATGCAGTCGCGTCCCGACCTTCACGGGCCGAACTGCCTGACTCCGGATCCGGGCGACGGCAGCCGCAAAGCCCGCACCATCGAGATTCAGCCCCTGCCACTCGTCCCCGAACCGCGCGACCCGGCGCAGCGCCGGACCCGTCGTCCCGCCGATCATGATCGGAAGCGGCGCCCGCGGCTTCGGCTCGAAGACGCCGCCGCGGTCCTCGCCCTCGAACAGCCCGCGGATGATCTCCAGCCCTTCGTCCGTCCGCCGCCCACGCTCGGAGAACGACGCACCGACGGCCGCGAACTCGGTCTCGTCCCACCCCGTGCCGATTCCGAGGATCACGCGCTCGCCGGACAGCCGGTGCAACGTGGCCGCTTGCTTCGCGACGACGTACGGGCTGCGCATCGGGAGCACCAGCACCGAGGTGCCGAGCCGGATCCGCGTCGTCCGCGCCGCCAGGTAGCCGATCGTGACCAGCGGTTCGTAGACGCCGCCGTACGTCGAGCCGAACTCGCCAGGTGGCAGCAGGTGGTCGGGCAACCATGCCGTGCCGTAGCCGAGCTCCTCCGCGGCGACGGCGAGCTCGGTCAACCGCTCCGGCGGCATGGTCGCGGACTCATCGGGCAGCACGACTTGCAGCTCAACCATGGTGCCGACAGTAGCCCCTCACACCGATGTCAGAGTCAAGCGAAATTTTCGGCGAGCCGTGATCCAGGTTCGTTGCAAACAAGGGGTGTTAGCGTCATTTCCACTTCCCTGTGCTGAGGCGGTTGCTACGTGAGTGTTCCGGTCTTTCAGTGGGGCAACGACGCTCTGCGCCTGCACATCGCCCACGGCGAACACCAACCACCACGCCTCCTGGCGTTGACGATTCCGGGCGAACGCGCCCCGGATCCCGCGGAATGCCTGCAATCCGCACTGCCGGTGGTCGAGCTCTCCCTCGCCGGCACCGGACGCCACGGTACGTCGGGCAAGCGGCACATCGACGGCCTCGCGGCACAGCGTCTCCGGTTGCAGACCTGGCAGGAGTACGTCGACGACGGCGCGCACCGCCTCCGCCTGGACTTGGCCGATCAGGAGAGCGGGCTGGAGGTCCGAGTCCACTACGCGATCGCCGACGGCATCCCGGTGCTCCACAGCTGGGTCGAGGTGAGTACGACGAGGCAGCCCGTCGTACTGGATTACGTGTCGAGCCTGACGCTGTCCGGTCTCGGTCGGGGACTGCAGTGGGAGGACGAGCTCGCGCTGTGGCTGGCGGCGAATCCGTGGAGCGGTGAGTTCCGCTGGCGGCGCGCGACGCTGGGCGAGCTCGGGCTGTACGACGTCGGCATGGTCGACTACGACCAGACCGGGTCGAAGAACCGGATCGCGGTGACGAGCACCGGCAGCTGGTCGACGTCCGAGCGGCTGCCGATGGGGATCCTCGAGCAGCCCGGTCGCGTGATCGGCTGGCAGATCGAGCACAACGGCGCCTGGCACTACGAGCTCGGCGACCGGTATGGCGCGGTCTACCTGACCGCGTCCGGTCCGACCGCCGCCGAGCACCAGTGGTCGCAGCGACTCGAGCCCGGCGAGAGCTTCCGGACCGTCCCGGCGGCGATTGCGGTCGGCAACGACCTGCAGACCGTCGCGGACGCGTTGACCGCGCACCGGCGCCGTATCCGCCGGCCGCATCCGGACAATGTCGACGTTCCGATTGTCTACAACGACTTCCTCAACGGCCTGATGGCCGACCCGACCACCGAACGTGAACTGCCCCTGATCGAGGCTGCTGCGGACCTGGGCGCGGAGATCTACTGCATCGACGCGGGCTGGTACGACGACGAGGGCGGCGGCTGGTGGGACGCGGTCGGCGAGTGGCAGCCGTCGGTCAAGCGGTTCCCGGACGGCGGGCTCGCCGGGCTGATCAAGCGGATTCGCCGAGCCGGGATGCGACCAGGTTTGTGGCTCGAGCCGGAGGTGGTCGGCGTGCGCAGTCCGATCGCGCAGTCGCTACCGGACGAGGCCTTCTTCCAGCGCGACGGGCAGCGGCTGACGGAGTGGGGACGGCATCAACTGGATCTGCGTCATCCGGCTGCGAAGGCGCACGTCGACGAGGTGGTCGACCGGCTGATGTCGGCGTACGGCCTGGCCTACCTCAAGCTGGACTACAACATCGACATCGGTCCCGGCACCGATGTCGGCGGCAGCGTGGGCGCTGGGCTATTGGCGCATAACCGCGCCTACCTCGCGTGGGTCCGCGAGCTGATGGACCGGTACCCGAACCTCACGATCGAAGGCTGCTCGGCGGGCGGCAGCCGGACCGACGGTGCTTCCGGTGCGGTGTTCCCGATCCAGTCGCTCACCGACCAGCAGAACTTCCGGCTGATGCCGCCGATCGCGGCCGCGTCGCCGCTCGCGATCACGCCCGAGCAGGCCGGCGTCTGGTCGTCCGTCGACGGATCGATGACGGACGAGGACCTGGCCTTCTCGCTGATCACCAGCCTGCTGTTCCGGGTCCACCTGGCCGGTCGGATCGACACCCTCTCCCCCGCGCAACGCTCGATCGTGCGCGATGCCTTGCGCACCTATCGCGACATCCGGGGGACGATGACGGCCGGTACGCCGTACTGGCCGCTGGGTCTGCCGGGGTGGCGGGACGACTGGATTGCGGTCGGCCGCCGGACCGGCGCTGGGTCGCTGCTCGCGGTCTGGCGGCGCGAGGGCGAGGCAAAGGTGACGCTGCCACTTGAGGTGGACGACGTCGAGGTGCTCTACCCGCGCTGGGGTGGCGAGGTGATCAATGTCGACTCGGACGGTGTCGAGATCTGCCTGCCGGTCAACTCCGCGCGACTACTGCGCCTGCACTGAGCGCGGCGGGTGGCCGGTGTAGGTCGGGATGATCCCCTTCGGGATCGGGCCCTTGATGCGGGTCCCTTCCTGCTGCTGCTCGTAGGCGTGTGCGAGCAGCCCGACCGTCCGGGACACGACGAACAGCCCGCGAGCCAACTCGGGAGGCAGCCCGAGCTCGGCGTAGATCGTCGCCGTCGCGCCGTCGACGTTCATCGGGATCGGGTCGAGCGCCTGCTCCAGCGCGAGCGCGACCTTCAGGTGGCGCCCGTCAACGGTGCCGTCGGCAACTGCCTGCTGCAGCGCGCCGATCAGCGGATCCCGGCGCGGGTCCCGCGGATGGAAACGGTGCCCGAAGCCGGGGACGTACGCCTTCCGGGCCTTGTACGACGCAACGACCTCACGGGCTGCTTCTTCTTCCGAAGCACCCCCGTCGACCGTCGCGCGGACGTCGTACAGCAGCGCGAGGCACTGCTGCCCGGCCCCGCCGTGAACGTCACCCAGCAGGTTGACCCCGCTGGCTATCGCGTTGTTCAGCGCGAGACCGCACGACGCCGCCATCCGCGCGACGGCGATCGACGGTGCCTGCGGTCCGTGGTCGACCCCGGCGATCAGGGTCTGCTCGAGCAGCGCAGCCTGTCCCGGCGTGGGCAGGTCACCGCGCACCATCAACCAGATCAGCTGTGGAAAACTGACCGACCCGATCAGCTCCTCGACCGGGTAGCCACGGAGCCGGATCACGCCGGGCTCGATGTTCGTGATGCTCGTCGCCCAGTAGTCCGCGGCGTCCGTCATAGCGCTCCTTCGTCACGCAGGGCGGCGATCTCTTCCGGCGGGTAACCCACTTCGGCCAGGACCTCGTCGGTGTGCTCGCCGAGCCCGGGCGGCCGCATCGACGGGCCAACCGACCGGCCGTCGACATGCACGCTGCTACCCAGAACGCGCAGCCGCTGGTCCCGACCGTCCGGCATCGGTACGTCGTGCATCAGCCCACGCTCGGCCAACTGGTCGAGCGCCAGCGCATCCTCGACGGTCAGAACCGACGCAGCCGGTACGCCGGTGTCCGCGAGCCGCTCGTCCCAGTACGCGGCCGGCCGCTGCTCGAGCGTCTTCTCCAGCTCTGCCGTGAGCTCCTGCCGATGCTGCTTGCGCGCCTCACGGGTCGCGAACCGTTCGTCCGCGATCAATTCGGGTCGGCCGAGGACCGTGCACAGTTCGACGTACTGCTCCTGCTTGTTCGCGGCGATGTTCAGCGCGCCGGACGCCGTACGGAAGGTTCCGGACGGTGCGGACGTGGCGTTCTCGTTGCCCATGGCACGTGGTTTGCGGCCCGCGACCAGGTAGTCCGACACCACCCAGCCCATCGCCGCGACCGCGGTCTCCAGCATCGACACGTCGAGGTAGCTGCCCGCGCCGGTGCGGGCGCGCTTGACCAACGCGGCCGAGATCGCGAACGCGGCGGCGTACCCGCCGAGAGTGTCGGCGATCGGGAACCCTGTCCGGGTCGGCGCATCCTCCGGCGCTCCGGTGACGCTCATCATCCCGGACAGCCCCTGGATGATCTGGTCGTACGCCGGTCGCCGTCGCATCGGCCCGGTCTGGCCGAAGCCGGACACCGCGCAGTACACGAGCCCCGGGTTCAGTGTGTGCAGCACTTCGACCGGGAAGCCGAGTCGGGCGAGCACCCCAGGCCGGAAGTTCTCCAGGAGTACGTCGGCCTCGGCGGCCAGCCGCTCGAACACCTCGCGGCCGCGCGGGTTCTTCAGGTCGAGCGTGATCGACCGCTTGGCCGAGTTCTGGGCGAGGAACGAGATGCCGAGGCCGGCCGCGGACAGCGACGGGTCGCCGCCGAGGCTGCGCGCCAGGTCGCCGGTGCCGGGCACCTCGATCTTGATCACGTCGGCGCCCATCAGCGCGAGCTGGTAACCGGCGAACGGTCCCGCCAGCACATTGGTCAGATCGAGGACCCGTACTCCGGACAGGAGATCCGCGCCAGGTCGCCCATCAGGTTGCACTGAAGCCGCTCCAACCCGTGGCGGAGATGGTGTCGGCACATCGCCGTACGGCGTTCACGTATGCAGGCAACCGGTCGTCGCTGAACCGCGTGGTGGGACCGCCGAGGGCGATCGCGGCGACCACGCGGCCATCGGATCGCCGTACCGGAGCCGCCACCCCGGACGCGCCCAGCTCGCGCTCACCGTGGCTCATCGCGAAACCCCGGGCAGCCGTCTCGACGGCCGCGGCGCGGAGCTTCTTGGCGAAGCCGGCTGGGCGCGGCGCCTCCGCAGCGATCTCCTCGATCACCGATGGATCGGTGTCGAGCACCGGCGGATCGGTCAGCAGCACCTTGGCCGCAGCGCCACCCCACAGCGGCAGCGCCGAACCGACCGCGATCATGTGCCGGACGCTGAGCGTGCCCGGCGCCTGCGCGAGGCAGACGCGAGTGCGGCCGACGCGGATGTAGAGGTTGGCCGTCTCGCCGGTGTCCGCGGCCAGTTTGCCCATCGCGGCGCGGACCGCCGGTGGGATCTCCATGCTCGCGCTGCTCAGCCGCGACCAGCGCAGGAACCCCGGGCCGATCGCGTACTTCCCCGGCCCGATCGCCGCGACCAGGCCGCGCTGCTCGAGGGTGGTGACGAGCCGGAGCACGGTCGTCTTGGGGAGGCCGCTGGCGTGGGTCAGCGCGGCCAGCGTCCAGGTCGGGTGCTCGTCGTCGAACCGTTCGAGCAGGTCCAGGGCCCGGTGCACGCTGCGAACGCCGTCGCCTTCACTCATGCCGTCGACGATAACCCGCCGTACCGCAGACTGGAATTTCTGTACCTCCTGGTGGAACGCTGCTGCGGTCGCGGAGACCTACTCCTCGCCCCCGTGTTCGCCCTGTTCGTGTCCTACCTCCCCCGGATCGTCGCCCGCGTCCGCGGCACCCAACCCGCCCACAACCGCCTCACCTTCGGCGAGGACGACTGATGGGAGAGTAGGCACGTGAAGATTCTGGTCGGCTACGTGCCAACTCCTGAGGGCGAGGCTGCGTTGGCGGCCGCGGCTGCCGAGGCGAAACTGCGCGGGGCGTCCGTGCTGCTGCTCAACACCAGCCGCGGCGACGCCTATATCGACGCCCGCTACGCCAACGCCGAAGAGCTGGCCGCCGCCGAGGCCGGACTGCGGGAGCGCGGCGTCGAGGTCACGATCCAGCAGGCCGTCTCCTCCGGCGACGTCGCCGGCGAACTCCTCAAGGCAGCCGCCGCCGAGGACGTCACGCTCATCGTCCTCGGCCTCCGCCGCCGCAGCCCCGTCGGCAAACTCATCCTCGGCAGCACCGCCCAACGGGTCCTCCTCGAGTCCCCGGTCCCGGTCCTCGCCGTCAAAGCCCCGGCCCGCGACTGAAGCCCCCGCCTGGCGGACGCCCAGGCCATCACAATCCGCGCGTCCCGGCCCGCGCCCGCCTGGCGCGTCGCCTCGGGCGGGATTGTGATGGGCTGGCGGTTCGCCAAACCAGGTGAGCTCCTGGGGCGGGCCGCATAAACTGGTCGGGTTATGCCTGATGCCCGGACCGAGTCGTCTAGTCCAAACCCAGCCACCGGTCCCGCCCAGGACCCCACCACGCGCAGACCCCGCCGTCGCCGCGGCCGCAAGCTGTCGTCGTCCGGTACGACGGTCGCGGCGGACCCGAGCCTCACCGACGTGGTGAGTCGGTTGGAAGGGCTGACGGCGTGCGACCGGGAGCAGTTGGGGCGGCGGTTGGAGCGGGTTCGGCGGGCGCAGGAGGGGCGGAAGCGGGAGCAGGAGCTGCTGGGGGTGCTCGGGGCGGTCGAGCAGGCTGAGCGGCGGGTGGAGGTACGGCGGGCCGCCGTACCGGAGATCTCGTATCCGGAAGAGCTGCCGGTCAGCCAGCTCAAAGACGACATCGCGGACGCGATCCGGCAGCACCAGGTCGTGGTGATCGCGGGTGAGACCGGGTCCGGGAAGACCACGCAGATCCCGAAGATCTGTCTCGAGCTCGGCCGCGGGATCCACGGCATGATCGGGCACACCCAGCCGCGGCGGCTGGCGGCGCGGACGGTCGCGGAGCGGATCGCCGAGGAGCTCGGCACCGAGCTGGGCGAGACGATCGGTTTCGCGGTCCGGTTCACCGACAAGGTGAGCGAGCGCTCGCTGGTGAAGCTGATGACCGACGGCATCCTGCTCAACGAGCTGCAGCGCGACCGCGACCTGACCCGGTACGACACGCTCATCATCGACGAGGCGCACGAGCGCAGCCTGAACATCGACTTCATCCTCGGCTACCTCAAGCAACTGCTCCCGCGCCGCCCCGACCTCAAGGTGATCATCACCTCGGCCACGATCGACCCCGAGCGGTTCGCCGAACACTTCGCCGACAGCGAGGGCAACCCCGCGCCGATCGTCGAGGTCTCGGGCCGGACGTACCCGGTCGAGGTCCGGTACCGGCCGATCAACGACCCGGACGACCCGAGCACGATCGAGCGCGACCAGACCCAGGCGATCCTGGACGCCGTCGACGAGCTCGAGTACGAGGCGTCCGGCGACGTACTGGTGTTCCTCAGCGGCGAGCGCGAGATCCGCGACACCGCGGACGCGCTCAACGACAAGTACGCCGCGCAACGCGGCCGACCCGGCGCGGTCGAGGTGCTCCCGCTCTACGCCCGGCTCTCGAACGCCGAGCAGCACCGGGTCTTCCAGCCGCACTCCGGTCGCCGGATCGTGCTCGCGACCAACGTGGCCGAGACCTCGCTGACGGTCCCCGGCATCAAGTACGTGATCGACCCGGGTACGGCGCGGATCTCGCGGTACAGCCATCGCACCAAGGTCCAGCACCTGCCGATCGAACCGGTCTCGCAGGCGAGCGCGAATCAGCGAAAGGGCCGCTGTGGCCGGACCAGCGACGGCATCTGCATCCGGCTGTACTCCGAGGAGCACTTCGAAGGCCGGCCCGAGTTCACCGACCCGGAGATCCTGCGCACGAACTTGGCCTCGGTCATCCTGCAGATGACCGCGATCGGCCTCGGCGACATCGCCGCGTTCCCGTTCATCGACGAGCCGGACCGGCGCAGCATCACCGACGGCCTGCAACTGCTGACCGAGCTCGGCGCCATCGAGAAGGCCGGCCGCCTGACCCCGGTCGGCCGCCAGCTCGCCCAGATCCCGCTCGACCCGCGGCTGGCGCGGATGATCGTCGAGGCCGACAAGCACGCCTGCGTCCGCGAGGTGATGGTGATCGCGGCCGCGCTGTCGATCCAGGACCCGCGCGAGCGCCCGACCGACGCCGAGGCCCAAGCGCAGCAGGCGCACGCGCGGTTCCGCGACCCGAACAGCGACTTCCTCGGGTACCTGAACCTCTGGAACTACCTGAAGAAACAGCAGAAGGAGCTGTCCGGCAACCAGTTCCGCCGCATGTGCCGCAGCGAGTACCTGAACTACCTGCGGGTCCGCGAGTGGCAGGACATCTTCGCTCAGCTCCGCCAGGTCGCGTCGCAGATCGGCGTCACCCTGAACAGCGGTGAGCCGGCCGATCCGCAGAGCGTGCACGTCGCGCTGATGTCCGGCCTGCTCTCGCACCTCGGCATGAAGGACCCGGCCAACCAGCACCAGTACCTCGGCGCCCGCGGCACCAAGTTCGCGATCTTCCCGGGCTCCGGCCTGTTCAAGAAGCCACCGCAGTTCGTCATGGCCGCCGAGCTCGTCGAGACGTCCCGGCTGTGGGCGCGGGTGAACGCGAAGATCGAACCGGAGTGGGCCGAGGACCTCGCCCAGCACCTGATCAAGCGCTCGTACTCCGAGCCGCATTGGGAACGCAAGGCCGGCGCGGTGATGGCCTACGAGAAGGTCACGCTGTACGGCGTCCCGATCGTGGCCCGGCGCAAGGTCAACTACGGCAAGGTCGACCCGGAGGTGTCGCGGGAGCTGTTCATCCGGCACGCGCTGGTCGAAGGCGACTGGGACACCCACCACAAGTTCTTCCACGAGAACCGCAAGCTGATCGAGGAAGTCGAGGAGCTCGAGGAGCGGACCCGCCGACGCGACCTGCTGGTCGACGACGAGACGCTGTTCGCCTTCTACGACGAGCGGATCGGCAGTGAGGTGGTCACCGGCCGGCACTTCGACACCTGGTGGAAGAAGGCCCGGCAGCGCGACGCCGACCTGCTGGACTTCGAGCGGTCGCTGGTGGTCCGGGAGGGCGCCGAGGTCAAGGAGGACGAGTTCCCGCTGACCTGGACGCGGAACGGGATGACGTTCGACCTGACCTACGCGTTCGAGCCGGGCACCGACGCGGACGGCGTGACCGTGCACATCCCGCTGCTGGTGCTGAACCAGGTCACCGCGGACGGGTTCGAGTGGAGTGTGCCCGGGTTCCGCGAGGAGCTGGTCACCACGCTGATCAAGTCGTTGCCGAAGGCAATCCGGAAGAACATCGTGCCGGCTCCGGATCACGCCCGTCAGGTGCTCCCCCGGCTCGACCAGGCGTCCGGCCCGCTGACCGACGCACTCGCCCGCGAGCTGCGGAACCTCCGCGACGTGGTGATCGAGCCGGCCGACTGGGACTGGAGCCGGGTGCCCGAGCACCTGCGGATGACGTTCCGGGTGGTCGACGACCAGGGCAAGACAGTGGCCGAGGGCAAGGACCTGGCCAAGCTGAAGGAACGCCTGAAGCCGAGGACCACGGCCGCGATCTCGAAGGTGGCGTCGAAGGCGGTCAGCGGGCTGGAGCGGTCCGGCCTGACCGACTGGACCTTCGGCGACCTGCCGCGCAGCTTCTCCGAGCACCGCAACGGGCTGACGGTGGCCGGCTACCCGGCGCTGGTCGACGAAGGCAAGACAGTCGCGATCCGGCTGCAGGAGACCGAACGCGACCAGGCTGCCGCGATGTGGAACGGCACCCGCCGGCTCTTGCTGCTGACGATGCCTTCGGTGATCGACGTCGTACAACGGAACCTGACAAACCAGCAGAAGATGACGTTGATGGCGGGTCCGCACCGCAATGCCGGCGAGCTGCTGGACGACGCGATCTCCGCGGCGGTCGACCAACTGATGGCAGCGGCGAACGGTCCGGCGTGGAACCTGACCGCATTCTCGATACTGCGTGACGCCGTACGGTCGGATCTCGCTGACACTGTCCTGACGATCCTGAAGCAGGTCGAGCAGGTGCTGTCGCATGCGCGGGCCGTGGACAAGCTGATCTCGCGGGCATCGAGCCCGGCTCTGATCGCGGCGCTGTCCGACGTCCGCGGTCAACTGGAAGGGCTGGTGCACCCCGGGTTCATCACCGAGACCGGTGCGAAGCGGCTGCCGGATCTGGTTCGCTACCTGCGCGGGATGGAGCAGCGGCTGGAGAAGATCGGCGCCAACGCGATGCGGGACCGCTCGGGGATGGCGATCATCCAAACGCTCGATGACGAGTACCGCGCTCGGCTGAACGCCGTACCGACCGGGAAGTACCCGAGCCCGGAGCTCCTCGAGGTCCGCTGGATGCTCGAGGAACTCCGGATCAGCCTCTTCGCCCAAACCCTCGGTACGCCGTACCCGGTGTCGGAGAAGCGCATCCGGAAGGCCCTCGCAACTGCTTGAGCATCAGCGGAGCGCTGCGAGGCTCTGGGTGAGCAACAGGCCCAGGCTTCTTCGGGTTGCTCCCGCCCGCCCTGCACTGGCAATGGGGGGCGGCTTGATCGATCGTTGATGTGCGGTGGGGATCGTCAGGGTATGACTGGACGATTGTTGAGGGTGCGAGCGATGGGTGCGCTCGCTGCGCTTTTGATGACGCCGCTGGTTGTTTCGGGCCCGGCGAGCGCCGTGGCGGTCGGTGACTGGACGCAGTTCCGCAATGGGGCTGCGCACCAGGGGGTCAATCCGGCCGAGACCGCGCTGTCGGTCTCGACCGTCAGCGGACTGCGGCAACAGTGGGTGACCAATGTCGGGGGCAGTGTCTGGTCCTCGCCTGCGACGGCGGACGGCCGGCTGTACGTCGGCGGGCTCGACGGCCGGCTGCACGCGCTCGACGCGGCGACGGGCCAGACGCTGTGGGCCAAACCGGACAGCGCGCTGACCGGCGACTGGACGTTCACCTCGCCGGCCATCGGGGACGGCGTGGTGTACCTGGGGATCAACCGGCCGGCGGCCGAGATCTGGGCGTTCGACGCGGTGACCGGGGCGACCCGGTGGCGGACCGGCGCCTCGATCAGCAACATCAACGGGTCGCCGACACTGGCGGGATCGGTGCTGTACGCCGCCACGACCGAAGATCAGGTACTGGCGCTCGACGCCGCCACCGGTGCCCGGATCTGGGACGCGAAACCGAACGGGGGCCGCGGATCCGGCTTCTACTCGTCGCCAACCGTTGCTGAAGGCAAAGTATTCGCCGCCTCACTGAACCAGCGGTTGTACGCCCTGGACCAGGCGACCGGCGCGGTGCTGTGGTCGTTCCCGACCGGCGGGCACAACTCGTCCACGCCGGCAGTGGTCGACGGGACGGTGTACTTCGGTTCCCGGGACGGCAATGTGTACGCCGTGGACGCGGCAACCGGCGTGCAGCGGTGGAAGACGCAGTACGGCACGAACATCCTCGCGTCGTTCCAGTCCTCCCCCGCAGTTGCCAACGGGACGGTCTACATCGGCACGAACAACGACCGGCGAGTGCTCGCTCTCGATGCGGCGACCGGTGCAATCCGGTGGAGCTTCCGCACCGGTGGCGTGGTGATGTCCTCTCCGGTTGTGGCGAACGGCGTCGTGTACGTCGGCTCGGACGACCGTAGTGTCTACGCGTTGCGCGCCACGAACGGACAACGGCTGTGGTCCGCTCGGGTGTCCGGTGCGGTCGACTCCGGCCCGGTCGTCGCGCAGGGCAAGGTCTACGCCGGCACGTACGGCGACAACGGTGGTGGGAACGTCTACTCGTTCGCGCTCAGGCGCTGACCGTTGCCGTGCGGTCGGGGCTGCTGCACCGCCTCGCTGAGCAACCGTAGGCACTGCGCAGCACCACGCCGGTCGTCGGTGCGTTCGCAGATCGCCAGCGCGGATCGCAGGTACCCGAGCGCGCGGTCGACTTGGCCCAGGTCGCGGTGGGCCATGCCGAGGTGGGTCAGGCAGTGCGCCTGACCCACCTCGTCGGCCAGCTCACGGAACATCGCCAACCCCCGTGTGAAACCGGCGAGTGCCTCCCGCGGCGAGCCGGCGGCCTCATACACCTCGCCGACGTTCGTCCACGCAGCAGCGCGACCACGACGGTTGCCCAACTCGGCGAAGATCGCGCCGGACTCCGCCAGGCAGCGGAGTGCTTCGTCGTACCGGCCGAGTCGTCCCAGCACCGGACCGAGGTTGTTCAGGTAGATGCCCTTGCTGTGCGGGTCACTCGCGAGCGCCAGAGCCTCGGTCAGGCACCTGGCGGCCTGGTCGTAGCGTCCGAGGCTGTCGTAGACGGTCCCGAGGCCGTTCAGACAGGACGCGCGGTCTACGGCCTCGCTGAACAGCCGCAGTGCGGCCCGCAAGTGATCCGCAGCCTGGTCGTACTCCCCCTGCAGCTCGTAGGCCGCGCCAAGATCCCGGTGCGCGAACCCCTCGGCATCAGAGTCCTGCGTACGGCGAGCCACCGCCAGTGCAGTCTGGTTGAGCCGGATCCAGTCCGCGCGATGACCTCTGATGTGGAAGAACGCGAACAGCCCTCGCGCCAACTGCGAGGGGATGTCGTCCGGTACGCCGTCCGTCGCCGCCGCCTGCTCGACCGTCGCCAGCAGATTCGCCCGCTCCGTCTCGAACCAGTCCAACGCGGCCCGCACGTCGCGGAACGCCGTACCACCCTCCGCCCACTGCCCCGCCGTACGCAGCCGTGGGTCGCCCGGGCGCAGCATCGCGTACCCGTTCCACACCGTGGCGACCTGCCACCGCATGGCTCTCGTCAGTACGGCGCTGAGGTCGCGCTCGCCAGCGAGCTCGCGGGCGAGCAGCCGCAGCAGCTCATGCAGTCGGTAGCGACCGGGCGCTGGACTCTCCAGCAGCTGTGCATCGACCAGGAGCTCCAGCACAGGTGTTGGGTCTGCTGAGCCCAACAAACGCCCGGCAAACGGCGGGCTGAGGTCCGCTGCCTCGGGCAAACCCAGCAACCCGAACGCCGCCGCAGCCTCGCGTTCCGCAGCCGATCCGTCGGCCAGCATTCGATGGCTCAACTGGAGCGACGCCCGGACGTCGAGGTCGCCCGCCCGCAGCTCATCCAGGCGGCTGCGGGTATCCGCGAGCCGGTCAGTCAGCGTGCGGACCGGCCACGCCGGCCGTGCGGCCAGTCGCGCACCCGCGATCCGCACCGCCAGCGGCAGCCCGCCGCACAACGCAACCAGCTTCCGCGCAGCCGCTGGGTCAGCCGCGATCCGGTCCGGCCCGGCCAGCTGTCCCAGCAGGGTCAGCGACTCACCGGCAGCCAGCGGACGCAGATGCAGGTGCCGTACGCCGTCCAGCGTCGCCAGCACCCGCCGACTGGTCAGCAGCACGGCGCAGCCCGGCCCAGCAGGCAGCAACGGCCGCACCTGAGCCGCGTCAGCCGCGTTGTCCAGTACGACGAGCACCCGCCGAGTCGCCGTCTCCGCCCGGAACCGGCCAGCGGCTTCGTCCAGGTCGTACCGCCCCGCATCGGGTACGTCGAGCGCGCGCAAGAACCGGCCGAGCACTCCGATCGGCGTGCCGTCCGACGACAGGTCGGCGTACAACTGCCCGTCCGGAAAGCTCGCCGCGACGAGATGCGCGGCGTGCACGGCCAAGGCGGACTTGCCGATGCCCGCCACCCCGTCGACCGCCCCGATAGCAGTGTCGCCCTTGAGCAGGCTGGTCAGCTCGACCAGCTCGGTACGCCGACCAGTGAAGGCAGCCACGTCGGCCGGGAGTTGGCGCGGGACCACTGTCCGTCTCGCCAGCGACATGTGGTCCGGCAGGTCGAGTGCGGGGTCGGCGGCGAGCATCTGCTGGTGGAGATCCCGGGCTGCGCGGCCGGGCTCGGTGCCGAGCTCGCTGGCCAACCGGTCGCGGAGGCGGCGGTAGGCCGCGAGTGCATCGGCCTGCCGGCCGGACCGGTAGAGCGCGAGCATCCACTGCTGCCACAGGCGTTCTCGGAGCGGGTTGTCCTCGACGAGAGCGCGCAGCTCGGCGGTGAGCTCGGTGTGCTGGCCCAGGGCGAGTCGGGCTTCGACCAGGGTCTCGCTGGCGGCCAGTCGTCGTTCCTCAGCCACCACCAGGCGGCCGTCGGGGTCAGCGTCGACAGGGATGTCCTCGAGAGGCTGGCCGCGCCAGAGGGCTAGGCCTTCAGCCAGCTGCTGGGTGGCGGCCAGCGGATTGCCGTCGCGCAGGGCCTGCTCGCCGCGGCTGGTCAGCTCCTCGAAGGCCAGCAGGTCGAGGTCTTCGACGGTCACGTCCATCCGATAACCGGCCGCGTCCGTGACCAGGCGCGGCGGCCCGGTGCTCAGCTGCAGGTCGCGGCGCAGGGTCGACACGTACGTGCGCAGCGCTCCGATCGCGGTCGGCGGCGGCCGTTCCGGCCAGATGGTCTCGACGAGCCGGCCCGCGGTCAGGGGCCGGTTGGCGCTCACCAGCAGCACCGCCAGGACGGCACGCAACTTCGGCGAACCCAGCCTCACCGGCTCGCCGTGGCCGTCGCGAATCTCCAGCGGTCCGAGCACCTTGAACCGCACGCACGCCCCTCCCGTCGTCACCCTGACCAACGGATCACTGCGGCTCGCGGTTCAACGCTGCAGCAGACCGGCCTTGTACGCGGTGGCGACTGCGGCCGCGCGGTCCTTCACCTCGAGCTTGGCGTAGATGTGGATGAGGTGGGTCTTCACCGTCGCCTCGGTGATGAACAGCCGGGTCGCGACGTCTCGGTTCGTCGCGCCGCCCGCGATCAGGCCCAGCACCTCGAGCTCGCGCGGGCTGAGCGTCGCGCGCGGCTCGGGTCGCTTGGTCAGCACCTCCGCGACCGCGGGCGACAGCACGCTCTCACCTCGGGCGGCCGCCTGGACCGCGTTCCTCAGCTCGGCTCTGGGCGTGTCCTTCAGCAGATACCCGGTCGCGCCCTGCTCGATGGCAGGCAGTACGTCGGCATCGTCGCCGAACGTGGTCAGCACGAGGATTCGGACCGCGGGCTGTTGTTCGCGGAGCCGCCGGATCACCTCGGCGCCGGGCAGGTTCGGCATCCGGAGATCCAGCAGGACGACATCGGGCTCGGTCCGGCGAGCCAGCGCCAGCGCCTCGGGTCCGTCGCCCGCCTCACCGACGACCTCGAAGGCCTCGTCGGCGGCGAACATCCCGCGCAGCCCGTCGCGGACGATCGGATGGTCGTCGACGATGATCAGCCGGATCGGCATCAGTCCTCCGGAGCTGGGATCGCGGGAACGGTGGCGGAGATGCCGGTGCCCTCGCCAGGCGTGCTCTCGACCTCGAACGACCCCGCGAGCCGCGTCACCCGCTGCCGCATCCCGATCAGTCCGAAGCCGGACGTCGTACTTGTCGAGGTGAAGCCGTCTCCGTCGTCGCGGATGTCGAGGGCGACCACGTCCTCCATGTAGGAGAGGGTGACGCCGACCCGGGTCGCGTTCGCGTGCTTGGCGATGTTGGTCAGGGCTTCCTGAGCGACACGCAGCAACGTGTGCTCGACCTCGGGATGGAGAGCTCTCGGATCCCCGGTGATCGACAGCGCCGCAGGCACGCCAGTACCGTCCACGACGCGTTGGAGCGCGGCCGTGAGGTCGCCTTGCTGCAGCTCGGCCGGCCGCAGAGCGTGAATCGACCGGCGAGCCTCGTTGAGGCTGTCCCGTGCGAGACCACGGATGGTGTCGAGGCGGCCGGTCGAACCGCCCTCGTCTGCTGCGGCTTCCACCTGGGTGAGGATGCCGGTGAGCCCTTGGGCGATGGTGTCGTGGATCTCCCGGGCCATCCGCTGCCGCTCCGCGAGGACACCGGCCTCGCGTGCACTCGACAAAAGCTGCGACTGCAGTACGGCGTTCTCCTCGGCCAACTCCTGCAGCCGGTCGATGAGTTGCCGGCGCTCCTCGCTCTGCCGGGAGATCGCGTTGAAAAGCATCCCGGTGGCCGAGGCGATCAGCAGCGCGACGAGGAACGACGCCAGCAGTTCGCGCAGCCCGTCATCGCCGCGCGGTCGAGCCAGAACCAGTACGGCGGACGTAGCAGCGACACCGACGTACGCCTGCCAGCCTGGGAGCAGCGTGAAGACCTGGACGAACAGACCGACGCCGGTGACGGAGAACAACGGGTCCTGATGGACGAGCGCAGCCAGGAGACCCAGCGTGCCGGCCAGGTAGAGCAGTGCGATCGCGGTGTTCGTCTCGGACCGGCGGTAGAGAGCTGCCGTCCAGGCGACGCCCGCCATGGTCAGGAGCAGGATCACCGGACGCCACTCGTCGATCAGCGCGAAGGTCGCGGGCAGCAGCAGGAACAGGTACGGCAACGCCGGCAGGACCCGCTCCCACCGCTCGATCGGGGTGGCGCTCACGCGCGGAAGACCTTGGCCGCCGCGGCGGTGGCGAGGACGGTGATGATCGCCATGACCGCAAGCGTAGTGGCGGAAAGGTCGCCGCCGGACCAGGCTGCGCGGATCGTCGAGACCACCGGCGCCATCGGTGTCAGGTCCCCGATCGTCCGCATCGCACCGGAGGTGAGCTCGCGCGGAACCATCGCACCGGAGACGAACACCATCGGGAAGAACACGGTCAGCCCGACCAGCGTCGCGCTCCGGCTGTTGGGCACCAGCGCGCCGATCAGCATCCCGATCGCGCCCAGACTCGTCGCGCCCAGGATCCACGCCAGCGCGACCTTGGCCACGTTGGCCGGCGCGGCCAGGTCGAAGCCGATCGCACCGGTCGCCACGATGACCGCCGTACCGAGCAGGGCGAGCAGCAGGTGTGCGATCCACTGCGCGCCGAGCAACATCCCCGGAGCCGCGGGCGTGGCCAGCAATCGCTTGAGGATGCGGCGTTCGCGGTACTGCGCGAGGGTCCCGGGCAGCACCACCAGGGCGGCCAGGCCGATCACGAAGACGGTCAGCATCGGCACGTTCGCGTCGATCTCGCGGATGCCGCCGGGCAGCTCGTCGCCACTGCGCATCTTGACCCACAGCAGGACGACCGGGAACGCCAGCGCGAAGAACGCCGACATCGGGTCGCGGACGATCAGCTTCAGCTCGATCGCGACGACGTTCAGGATGCCCTTCATGACAGGTCCTTTCCGGTGAGCGCGAGGTAGGCGCTGTCGAGTGAGTCGGTGCGTGCCTGGCGGATCAGGTCGGCGGGGCTGCCGGTCGCGATGATCCGGCCGTTGTCGACAATCGACACCCGGTCGCACAGCGCCTCGGCCTCGTCCATGAAGTGCGTGACCAACACGACGGTAAGCCCGCGGTCCCGCAGCTTCCTGATCAAGTCCCAGGTCGTACGGCGGGCCGCCGGGTCGAGACCCGTGGTCAGTTCGTCGAGGAAGACCACCTCGGGTCCGCCGACAAGAGCCAGCGCGATGAACAGCCGCTGCTTCCATCCCCCGGACAGGCTCCCGAACCGGGCCCGGCGGCGCTCGGTCAGTCCCCACTCGTCCATCAGCACGCGCCAGTCGACGGGGTCGTCGTACAGCGAGGCGTAGAGCCGGAAGGCCTCGTCCACCTTGAGCGCGTCCGGCAGCGCGGACTCCTGAAGCTGTACGCCGATCCGCTGCTGGAGCGCCCGGCGATCGGTCTGCGGGTCCATGCCCAGCACCCGGAGGACGCCGCTGTCGCGGTGCCGGAGCCCGGACGCGCACTCGACGAGGGTGGTCTTGCCGGCGCCGTTGGTGCCGGCGATGCCGAAGATCTCGCCACGGTCCACCGTCAGCGAGATGCCGTCGACCGCAGTCCTCGACTTGTAGGTCTTGCGGAGGTTCTCGATCTCGATCACTGTCATGCCTCGAGAATCCCGGCCGGCGCCCCTCCGCCACATCAACCGATCGGTCGATGGGGCTAGGGCACGAACGCGCGCTGGGAACGACGCCGGAACTCCCGCGGTGACAGCTCGTGTGCGGCGGCGAAACAGCGGCTGAAGTACGACTGGCTCGCGAACCCACACCGCTCGGCGATCACCGCGACCGGATCGTTTGTTGCTGCCAGCAACCCCGTTCACCGGCAGCGGCGAGTGGTCCTGAGACAGCACAAGCCCGCCCCGGCCAGGTGGCCGGGGCGGGCTGTCGATCCAGGCAGTTGTTCCTACTCCAGGCAGATTCGGAACGGGTGGCCTGCGGGGTCGGCGTAGATACGCCAGCCGCGGGCGTTCTCGGCGGGTGGTGGGTCCAGGGGGTCGAGCGGTTCGGCCCCCAGCGCGGTCACGCTGGCGTGGCCGCTGGAAAGGTCCTCGACGATGAGGTCGAGATGGAGATCCTGCGCGTCGGTGCCGGGCCAGGTCGCCGGCACGAACTCCTCCGAGCGCCGGAAGGCCAGCGTCGAGGACCCGAGCGACGAGCCGGGGCCGGTGAGGCTCCGCCAGTCGTCGTCACCGTTCTCGTCGATCTCCAGCCCCAGCAGCGCCGAGTAGAACTGGGCGAGCTCGAGTGGGTCCGGGCAATCCAGCACCACCGAGCCGAGCCGCCCGGCAGTACTGCCCGGCTGCTCTGCCACCTGCGTCATCTGTCCTCCAGCTTCTGTTTCAACTGCCCGCCCCTGTCCGGGGCAGGACCGGCCAGGCCCGTCGTGGTCGGAAGGCCCGGCCGCCTACGATGACAGGTCGGACGGACACTTCGCATCTTTCGACACGCCTCCTTGACGGGTCATGCGATTGCGGACGGTGAGCGTACCTGCCAAACCGTCAGACGGTGGAAGCAGATCGGCGCTTCTCACTGAGCTTGCGGATCTTGGCCCTGGTCCCGCAGTCCTCCATCGAGCACCAGCGGCGCGACCCGTTCCGGCTGCGGTCGAGGAACAGCCAGCCGCAGCCGCCCTCGTCGACCGGACAGGCCCGCAACTGCCGCAGGTCGACGGTCCGCACCAGCTCGACAGCGGCGCTGACCAACCGATCCGGGATCATCGACGCCGGCGACGTACCGACCATCAAGTCGGCGACAGCGCCACCTGGCACGAGCACCGAGCGTGCCGCGGCCGCGGACCACCGAAGCGTCAGAAGCTCAAGCGCAGCGGCGAATTCGGCGGCCTGATCACGCCGGCTCAGCACCGTGTAGACGGCCTCGCGGATCTCGACCGTCGCATGCAGCACCTGCTCGGCCACACCCGGCGCACTGCCCCACGCCGCGCCGACAGCATCCGCCTCAGCCTCGGCGAGCAACCCGGTACGGCGACTCCACGCCAGCAGCTCATCGGGGCCTGGAAGGTAGTCGCGCTCGTCCTCCACGCCACCGGGCACGCGCGGCGTCACCGTGTTCACCAACTCGAGGGCGGGATGCCCTCCGACGATCCGGAGCTCGTCATTGCGGTCCTCAGCCATACATGAGATGCTACCACTATTACCCCCTTTACTGGAATCACAGGTGACGTCATGGTCAACACGTCCCGCCGAACCCAGGCCGTGCTCGCCGCGCTCGGAGCCGGCACCTTCTCCTACGTGACGATCGAGATCCTGCCGATCGGCCTGCTCACGGTGATCGCGGCCGACCTGGGGCGGTCCCGCTCCGAGATCGGCCTGCTGGTCACCGGGTACGCCGTGCTCGTCGCGCTGGCCGCCATCCCGCTGGCCCGGCTCACCCTCGGACTCCCCCGGCGGCTCGTCCTGGGCGCCACACTCGGCCTGATGGCCGTCGGCGCGGCCGTGTCTGCGGCGGCACCGACGTACGAGGTCCTGCTCGTCGGGCGGCTGCTGACTGCGCTGTCGCACGCACTCTTCTGGTCGATCATCTTCCCGATCGCGACCGGACTGTTCCCGCCGGCGCTCCGCGGCCGGGTGGTCGCCAAGCTGTCGATCGGTTCCGCGCTCGCTCCGGTCGTCGGCATCCCGCTCGGCACCTGGCTCGGTGAGCAGGCCGGCTGGCGGCTGCCGTTCGCACTGATGGCCGTCGTCGCTGCAGCGACCGGTCTGGCTGTCCTGGCCCTGCTGCCTCACAGCAGCGCAGAGGAGACCGCCCCTCGCCGCGGGACTGCTCGTGGCAATCGCCGGTACGGCGTGCTCGTGGCCAGCACGTCAGTCGGAGTGGCTGGCTTCCTGACGTTCAACACCTACGTCACGCCGTTCCTGCTGGACGTCGGCGGCTTCGGCACGGGCGCTCTCGCTCCGATCCTGCTCGCGTGCGGGCTGGGCGGCCTGGCCGGGACGCTGCTCATCGGACGGCTCATCGAGCGCGACCCGTGGGTTGCGGTCGTCCTACCGCTGGCACTGGTCGGCGCGTCACTGCTGGGCCTGTACTCGGTCGGGCACGAGCAGGCGCCGACGGTGTTGCTGATCGCGCTCGTCGGGATGGCCTTCAGCATGCTGGCAGTCGGCATCCTCAGTCGGACACTGCTGGTGGCTCCGGGGAGCTTGGACCTTGCGTCGGCCGGGACCAACGTGGCGTTCAACGTCGGGATCGCGGCCGGCGGGCTGATCGGTGGCGTGCTGCTCGACAACACCGGCGTACGCAGCGTGGCACTGGTCGGCGGCCTGCTCGCGATCGTCGCACTGACGGCGATGACAGCGGACGAGCCGGTGCTGGCCCGAGGCCGCCGGTTGATGCAAGAGTGCGAGGATGCCTGTCGAGTTCGTCAAGAGGCGGCATGACGCGCCACCGGGATTCTTCGAGGTCGAGGCGGCCGGGCTGCGCTGGCTCGCCGTACGCGGTGGAGTGCCGGTTGCGGAGCCCTTGGACGTCTCCCCCAGTCACCTGAGTATGGTCCGGCTCGAGCTGGCTCCACCGACCGGTGCCGCGGCCGACGAGTTCGGCCGGCGGCTGGCTGTGACGCACGACGCCGGCGCCAGGCACTTCGGCGTACCGCCGGACGGCTGGGACACCGACGGCTACATCGGCACGATCCGGCTCCCGCACACCCGGGAGCCGGTGAAGTCGTGGGGCGAGTTCTACGCGAACCTGCGGCTCCGGCCGTACCTGCGGTCGGCGTACAACCAGGGCACGATCGACGGACACCAACTGCAGGTGTTCGAGCAGGTCTGCATCCGCCTGGAGGCCGGGACGTACGACGACCCGTCCGAACAGCCGAGCCGGATCCACGGTGACCTCTGGTCGGGCAACGTCGTCTGGTGCACCGACGGCGTCCACCTGATCGATCCCGCGGCACACGGCGGCCACCGCGAGACCGACCTGGCCATGCTGGGCCTCTTCGGGCTTCCACAGCTCGAACGAGTGCTTCGCGCGTACGGCGAGGTGCGTCCGCTCGCGGATGGCTGGCGGGACCGGGTCGGGCTGCACCGGCTGCACCCGCTGCTGACGCACGTGGTGCTGTTCGGTGGCAGCTACGTGCCACAGGCGATCGCCATGGCCCACAAATATGGCTGAGACCCTTGCAAGATCTTGACCCGGAGAGTAAGCAAGCGAACACTTCCGGTCATGAAGCGACTAGCCCGCCCCCGTCGTCCACTCATAGCCCTCCTCACCGTCGCCCTGCTGGCCACTCCCCTGGTTGCCAGTAGTCCCGCGGCCGCCAGTGCGCCACCAGCACCTGCCCTCATCCCCAAGCCGGTGTCGCAGCAGGCACTGCACGGCCAGATGTTCACGCTGCGGTCCTGGAGCACGGTCGGCGTGATCACCAGCTCCAAGGAGCGCCTGGCCGCCCACCGAGTGGCCGACCAGCTCACTACGCAACTGCGCCGGTCCACTGGCTACCCGCTGCCCGTCCAGCCGGGCGCCGGCGCGATCACCCTGTCCACCAACGGCTCGAGCTCGCTTGGTGCTGAGGGCTACCAACTCCGCGCTGACCGCTCGGGCGTAGCAGTCACCGCGGCCACGCCCGAGGGTCTGTTCCGCGGCGTCACGACTCTGCGCCAGCTACTGCCCGCCAAGGCTGACGCCGGTACGCGGCAGAACGGCCCGTGGGAGATCGCGGGCACCACGATCTCCGACTCGCCGCGGTACTCGTACCGCGGGGCGATGCTCGACGTGTCCCGGCACTTCTTCTCCGTGGCCGAGGTCAAGCGCTACCTCGACCTCGCCTCGCTGTACAAGCTGAACAAGTTCCACCTGCACCTGTCCGACGACCAGGGCTGGCGCATCCAGGTCGACTCCTGGCCGCGGCTCACGACGTACGGCGGCAGCCTCGAGGTCGGCGGCACACCCGGCGGCCACTACACCAAGGCCGACTTCGCCGAGATCGTCCGGTACGCCGCCGAGCGGTACCTGACCGTGATCCCGGAGATCGACACTCCCGGCCACACCAACGCGGCGCTGGCGTCGTACGCGGATCTGAACTGCGACGGGGTGGCGCCGCCGCTCTACACGGGCACCGCCGTCGGGTTCAGCTCGCTGTGCGTCGGCAAGGACATCACGTACACGTTCCTGGACGACGTGTTCCGGGAGGTGTCGCGGCAGGCGCCCGGCGACGTGCTGCACCTCGGTGGGGACGAGGCGCACTCGACTCCGCACTCGGACTACCTCACGTTCGTGCCGAAGGCGTCCGCACTGGTCGCGAAGCACGGCAAACGGGTGATGGGTTGGCAGGAGATCGCTGAGACCCCGCTGCCCGCCGGCAGTATCGCTCAGTACTGGGGTACCGACGACGCGCGGTCGCAGGGGCTCGCACGCCAAGCCGCGGCTCAGGGGGCCAAGGTGGTGCTGTCTCCGGCCAACCGTGCGTACCTGGACATGAAGTACCACAAGGACACCCCGTACGGGCTGTCGTGGGCCGGTCTGGTCAGTGTGGAGAAGTCGTACAGCTGGAACCCGTCGACGCTCATCCCGGACCTGCCGGCGGATGCCATCGCCGGTGTCGAGGCGCCGCTGTGGTCGGAGACGCTCGACGAGGTGGACAAGGTCGAGTTCATGGCCTTCCCGCGGCTGCCGGGGATCGCCGAGCTCGGCTGGTCACCGGCGTCCGCGCTCGACTGGCCGACGTACAAGGACCGGCTGGCCGGCCAGGGGTCGCGGTGGGACGCGCTGAGCGTGAACTTCTACCGCGCGCCGGAGATCGCCTGGCGCTAGGGCTCCAGGACGCGGTCGAGCAGCCAGGCGGTGGTCTGGTCGAGGTCCTGCTCGGCGACGGTGAGGTGCGTGGCGGGCGAGCCCGGCGCGTCACGCACCTCGACCCGGTACACGAACCGGTCCGGCTGGGGCATGCCGGAACCGAGCCTGGCCTGGTCCAGCGCGCGGACGGCGGCCTCCAGCCGGGCCGCGTCCGGCTGGAACGTGGTGTCGAGCTCACCGTGTGCCATCAGGCCGGCGAACCCTCCGCTGCGGGTCACTGTGACGATCAACCGTGCCTCCTCCGGGCTCACCCTGGCGGTCCGCGCAACGATTGTCCAGAGCCGCGCGACACGCCCGAATTATCGATCAGGTTCGCGCGTCGATCACCCGGCGTACCGAGCAGAGTCCCACGTTGGAACGGTCCGGCGGCCGGTCGCGGCGGCGAACGAGCAGGTCGGCGCGGGATTTCGTGGTCCCGGCGGGCCGTTTCGGGCCTGTTTCGAGGTGTTCACGGAACGTGGCGGGCGGCGACTATTAGCGACACGTGTTCTCGGTCACCCCTACCACCCGGCCGGATAACGGCTACAGTTATCGCGTTGCAGTTTTGGACTCCCTGACTTTTGCTGTGCTGCATGGCCGGTCTGTCGTCTGGGGCCTTTCGGCGACGCGTGGCCCATGAGGTGTGGGTCGCGGATTGTTACAAGCCATCGAGGAGATAGACACAAATGGCTGTCGGTACTGTCAAGTGGTTCAACGCTGACAAGGGCTTCGGCTTCATCACCCCGGATGACGGTGGCGCGGACGTGTTCGCGCACTACTCGGCCATCCAGATGTCGGGCTTCCGTTCGCTGGACGAGAACCAGCGGGTCGAGTTCGAGATCACCCAGGGCCAGAAGGGCCTGCAGGCGGAGAACATCCGCCCGATCTGATCCGTTCAGATCACCCTTCGAGAAACTGAAGTGAAGGGGCCGCACACCGACCGGTGTGCGGCCCCTTTACCGTTTCGTGCAGGGGTACCGGCACGGACATGACCGACAGTGAGGCTCGGTACGACCGCGACGGTGAGCACCGGACCGAGCGGCTCGACCGGCACTGGAACGAACTGCTGCAGGAACTGCGGCTGGCGCAGACCGGCACCCAGATCCTGTTCGCCTTCCTGCTGAGCATCGCCTTCCAGGCCAAGTTCCAGGATGCGGACACCTTCACCCACGACGTGTACGCCGGGACCCTGATCGCCTCCGCGCTGGCCGTCGGCCTGTTCCTGGCGCCGGTGTCGTTCCACCGCGTCGTCTACCAGCAGAAGCTGCGCGACCGGATGCTGCCGATCGCCGGGCACATGGCGTCCGCCGGTCTCGTCTTCCTCGTCGTCGCGATGGCCGGCGGCGTGCTGCTCGCGTTGGACGTCGTCCTCTCCCGCGGCGTCGCGATCGTCATCACCGCGATCGTCCTCGTCTGGTTCACCCTCTTCTGGTACGTCATCCCCGCCTGGGTCCGCGCGAACGCCAACGGGGAATGACCTCCCCCACCACTTTCTCGAGTACGTCGACGGAGCCGGCGTAGACGCCCTCGGCGCGGGGCCAGTGGCTGATGACGTCGGTGAAGCCGAGGTCGGCGGCGCGGCCGACCACGTCCTCGAAGGCGTCGACACTGCTGAGCGAGAAGCGGGCCGAGTCGAGGGCGAGGTAGCGGTCGAAGGGCTGACCTTCCAGTACGTCGTCCAGGCGGTGGCTCAGGTCGACGACTGACGCGAACCACGTGTCGAAGTCCGGCGACTTCACGCCGGTCGTCACCCAGCCGGCGCCGTACCTGGTTGCCAGTCGCAGTGACCGCGGACCGTTCGCCGCCATGATGAACGGCACCCGCGGCTGCTGCACGCACCCGGGCAATGTCCGGCCGTTGCGCGTCTCGAAGTACTCGCCCTTGAAGTCGACGCCGTCGGTCGTCAGCAGCTTGTCCAGCAGTACGACGAACTCCTCGAAGCGGTCCACCTTCTGCCGCGGACTCAGGTCGGCGCCACCCTGGATCGTGGTGTCGATCCCGCCGCCCGAACCGACCCCGCACAGGAACCGGCCGTTCGAGACGTCGTCCAGCGCCAGGATGTCGCGGGTCAGCGCGAGCGGGTGCCGGAAGTTCGGCGAGGTCACGAACGTGCCCAGCTTGATCGTCGACGTGACCAGGGCCGCCGCGGTCAGCGTCGGCGTCGTCCCGTACCACGGTGCGTCCTGCAGGCCGCTCCAGGTCAGGTGGTCGTAGGTCCACGCGTGGTCGAACCCGAACTCTTCGGCCCGCCGCCACCGCGGCGCCGCCTCGCTCCACCGGTACTCCGGCAGGATCGTGATCCCGAATCGCATGTAGGGAACCCTAAACCTGGTGTGTCCGAAACCACGATTGTTGCGTTTTGCCACGAACTTCGACACGGTCTTGAGGCAGTCCCCCTACCAACAAGAAACGGAGGCGCGCCGAAGCGAGGCGTGATTCACCCGTGGCGATCGATGTCGACAGCCCGACCGAGAACACGAACCCCGATCATGCACAACACCCCGCGATCGCAGCACCCCCACCGCCCGGCAGCCGAAGTCGCGGCTCCGGCCTCGACCGCGTCGTCTTCGGCGTCACCGCGGTCATCGCCCTGGCCTTCGTCGCCTGGGGCTTCGCCGACGCATCCGGCCTCGGTACGGCGTCCACCTCGGCGCTGACCTGGGTCGAGACCAACACCGGCTGGCTGTTCGTCCTGCTGGCTTCCGCCTTCGTCGTCTACGTGCTGTGGC
The DNA here is from genome assembly GCF_044460355.1 of Kribbella sp. NPDC050124. Classification (NCBI taxonomy): domain Bacteria; kingdom Bacillati; phylum Actinomycetota; class Actinomycetes; order Propionibacteriales; family Kribbellaceae; genus Kribbella; species Kribbella sp. NPDC050124. The sequence goes on along the minus strand of NZ_JBITJU010000002.1, from coordinate 580,765 downwards.
TGGCGGCCGGCCGGTACGGCAGGATCCCGCTCGGGCGCGACGACGAGGAGCCCGAGTTCAAGACCGTGTCCTGGGTGGCGATGATGTTCAGCGCCGGCATGGGCATCGGCCTGATGTTCTACGGCGTCAGCGAACCGCTCACCCACTTCACCAGCCCGCCGCCGGGCACTGTCGAAGCCGGGTCGTCCGCCGCGCTCGAGACGGCGATGGCGACCACGCTGTTCCACTGGACCCTGCACCCGTGGGCGATCTACGCCGTCGTCGGAATGGCCATTGCCTACGGCACCTTCCGGCGCGGGCGCTCGCAGCTGATCAGCTCTGCGTTCGCGCCGCTGCTCGGCCGCCGGACCGAGGGACCGATCGGCAAGGTGATCGACGGTCTCGCGATCTTCGCGACGCTGTTCGGCTCGGCCGCCTCGCTCGGCCTGGGCGCGCTCCAGATCGGCTCCGGCGTGCACATCCTGGGCTGGCTGGACAAGACCGGTAACGCGTTGCTGGTCGGCGTCATCGCCGTACTGACCGCGGCGTTCGTCGCGTCCGCGGTGTCCGGTGTCGCGAAGGGCATCCAGTGGCTGTCCAACATCAACATGGTGCTGGCCGTCGTGCTGGCCTTCTTCGTGTTCGTCGCCGGCCCGACCGTGCTGATCCTCAACCTGGTCCCGACCGCGATCGGCGACTACTTCCGCGACCTGGCCGAGATGGCGGCGCGGACCGAGGCCAGCGGCGGCGACGCGATGTCCGAGTGGCTGTCCGGCTGGACCGTCTTCTACTGGGCCTGGTGGATCTCCTGGACGCCGTTCGTCGGCATGTTCATCGCCCGGATCAGCCGCGGGCGCACCATCCGGCAGTTCGTCACCGGCGTGCTGCTGGTGCCGTCGCTGGTCAGCCTGGTCTGGTTCTGCATCTTCGGCGGTACGGCGATCAACCTGCAGCGCAATGGGGTCGACGTGGCCGGTCAGTCCACCACCGAGGGCCAGCTGTTCGGGGTGCTCGACCACATTCCGCTGACCGCGGTGACGACGATCGTGGTCGTGCTGCTGGTGGCGATCTTCTTCGTCTCCGGCGCGGACGCGGCGTCCATCGTGATGGGCACGCTGTCCGAACGCGGCGCGATCGAACCCCGGAAACCGGTCGTCATCTTCTGGGGTGTCCTTACCGGCGCCGTGGCCGCCGTGATGCTGCTGGTCGGTGGTGGCGGGTCCGAGGCACTCCAAGGCCTGCAGAACCTGACCATCGTGGCGGCGTTGCCGTTCGCGCTGGTGATGGTCGGGCTCGCGGTCTCGCTGGCGAAGGACCTGCGTACGGATCCGCTGATGCTGCGGCACGCGATCGGCTCGGAGGCGGTCGAAGCGGCAGTCATCGAGGGCGTCAGCAACCACGGTGACGACTTCACCCTGGTTGTCTCGGGCAACGGCCACGACACCTCCGGCACCGAGGTCCCGGAGTCCCCACAGCCGCCGGGAGAGGTACCCCCGCCAAAGCCCTGACCTGTGGGCACCGCGCGCCGGCCAGCATCGTCTTCCGACGGCCTGGCCGGCGCTCGTACGTTGGAAGGGCCGATTGCCCCTGGCAAACGTTAGGCTTCCCGGCCATGCGTACCTTGGTGACCGCCACGTGAGCAGCCGCGTCATCTACGCAGTCAAGGAACCGGAGGCACCCGGCGGCGGTGTCCGAGTCATCGCCCATCACGTCGAACTCCTGCTCGAGGCCGGCATCGACGCGGCCATCTGGTGCCGGACTCCGGACTACCGCATCCCGTGGTTCGCGAACTCCCTGCCGATGCTGTCCGGCGACCACCTCGAGCTCAGCGCGGACGACGTACTCGTGGTGCCCGAGCTCTACCTGCTCCCGGGAGTCGACCCGGCGCCCGGTGCCCGGAAGGTCATCTTCAACCAGAACCATTTCCTCACGTTCTGGTCGTGGCGCGACACCGAGAACTACCCGGGCTGGGATCCGGCGCCGCACGTCTGGGCGGTCTCCCGGGAGAGCATGGACGTCCTGGCCCGGGTCCACCCGTACCTCCCGCTCAGCCACATCCCCAATCCCGTCGACGGCGAACTCTTCCGCCCCGGCGATCGCGCCGTACTGCGGATCGCCTGGATGCCACGGCGTCGCCCACTCGAGTCGACGATCATCGAGCGCATCCTGCGCAACGACCCGCGAGCGCAGGATGTCGACCTCCTCCCCCTCTCAGGGCTCACCGAGGAGCAGGTCGCGGAAGCCCTCGGCGAGACGTCGGTGTTCATCGCGCTCGGCATCTCCGAAGGTTTCGGCCTGCCCGTCGCCGAGGCGTTGTCGGCCGGCTGCCTCGTCGTCGGTTACCCGGCCGGCGGCGGCGTGGAACTCTTCGAAGCGCCCGGTACCTGGGAGATCCCCGACGCCCGCCCGCACCTACTCGCCGATCGTGCGCTGGCCCTCGTCGACGTATCGGCACACGACCCGCTCCGGCTCGCCGCGAGAGACTGGGTCACCAGCCGCTACAACGCCAAGCTCACTCAGGAGGCGTTGGTCGCAGCAGTCGCTGCGGCCCGCAGGCAACCCGGCCGCGCCGGCGCCGCAACGCATCCGGTCGCCTGGCCGGACAGCCCGCACGGGCAATCCGCCGAACGCAGTCACCCTTGGACACCCCCAGCCCAGGCCGCTCCCTAGCCGTGCGGCCTTCGATGACAGTCACGCGTTGCGGCGGACCATCTGTGTCAGCCGGCGTCGGGGCGCATCGCGGCCGCGGTGTCGGTGGCGACGGTGAGCGGGTCGGTGAGCGGTCGGCCGAGTAGCTGGGTGAGGTCGGGGCTGGTGGTGCTGAGGAACCCGTGGCGGACGCTGGTCGCGATCGAGGCGAGCATCGGTGGCTGAAACGGCAACAGCGTCTCGTCAGCGAGGAGTTGGGCCCGGTACTCCCCGAGCCCGACGGCCCGGTGTGCGACTCCGAGGGATTCGGCGATGCCGACGGCGGTGATCGGTTCGCCGACCAGGTCATAGGTCTTGCCGGTGTGCGCGGTCGGATTGCCGGCCACGATGGCTGCGGCCGCGGCCAGGTCCGCCCGCGCCACAGCGGCGAGCGCTCCGTCGCCGAACGCCGATTCCACGCCATCAGCGGTCCAGGTCAGGAGCGCCCCGAAGAGTTCGGCGTAGAGCCCGTTGCGCAGGATCGTCCACCCAAGTCCACTGGCTTTGATCAGCTGCTCGGTGGCCCGATGGGCGAGCGCGAAGCCGAGGTGGTCACCGTCGCCGGTCAGGCTGGTGTAGACCACGTGGCTCACGCCATCGCGCACCGCTGCGTCCAGAGCTGCCTGGTGACGGGTGATGACCTGGTCGTCCTCGGCATACCCCGCCGAGACGAGGACCAGCGTAGAAACGCTGGTGAGGTCGAGGCTCACGGGGTCGTCGAAATCAAGTCGCCGCTGCCCTGTTGCGGGCGATCGAGTGCCGCCCAGGGCGGGCACGTGGCGCTCAGCCAACTCCTGGAGCGTGAGAGAGGCAAGCTGTCCGTTCGCGCCGGTCACCATGATCATTGTGGTTCTGTCTCCTACCGTGGTTCTCTTCAGTAACTACGGAGAGATCTTCAACCGGCCCAGGTCGGCCCACAAGGAGGCAGTTTCGTGTCAGTGACGCACACCGAGGTAACCGCTGAACCCGCTCAACTCGAACCCTGCGGACAGCAGGACCACCCCGACTGCGGGATCCGCGACGTCCTCGATCGGGTCGGTGACAAGTGGTCGGTCCTCGTCATCGTCGAGCTCGCCAACGGCCCGCGGCGCTTCCGGCAACTTCAGCGCGCCATCGACGGGATCTCCCAGCGCATGCTGACCCTGACGGTGCGCCGGCTGGAGCGAGACGGTCTGGTCCTTCGGACCGTGTATCCGACCGTGCCGGCCCAGGTCGACTACCGGCTCACCGAGACGGGCACGAGCCTGACCCACCTCGTCAAGGCACTGGCCGACTGGTCACTCGCACACCGGGCCCACATCGCCCGCGCCCGCGAGTCCTACGACAGCGACCACCCCGACAACGAGATCCGCTGATCAGCGAAACCTCCTGACCCGCAACACCTAGCGCGGCAAGCAACGTTGAGGTCGTAACACCCAGCCGCGCCGCCGCCTTCGCAGGTCCCGGCTCCTGCGGTGATCTCGGCCCTCTGGTGGGTCAACCAACCAGAGTGCGGGTTTGCCCACCGGACTCTGGTTGGGCAACCACCCCTCCGGTGGGCTGACCCACTCCAGGGTGGTTGACAGGCGGGGGCGGGAAGAGACCTGAGGGTCGCCACCCGGCGCTGGTCCTAGGCGGGTTTTGCAGCCAACCCTGGCGGGTTTTGGTGCGCATGTGACGAAAATCCTCCGACATCGGGCGCCGTACTTCGCAGGACGGACCCGATGGAGGCGCCTCGGTTCCGCGGCGATATTGCTTGACGAGGCACTAGCCGCGGGCGGGGGTTGGGAAGGTGGCGAGGGTGTTGGTGCCGATGCTGCCCAGCCAGACGTGGCCGTCGCGTTCGCGGACTCCGGTGGGCATGTGGAAGTTCGGGTGGTGGCCGCGGAGATCGTGCACCAGCGTGCCGGTATCGTCGTACGCCTGGATCTCGATGATGTCGGCCGCCTTCGGCTTCAGCGCCTCGGGAAGGTTCCAGACCAGCGTCCGCAGCACCGGCAGCTTCGGCAGCAGGAAGTCCAGCAGCGCGTTCCGCGGTGAGCCGATCGTCACCCAGATCAGCCCGTCGGACCCGCGCGCGATGTTGTCCGGCAGTCCCGGGATCTCCGCGACCAGCACCGGCGCGGCACCGTCGGTGGTGAGGTCGAGCTTGTAGAGCCCGTACGCCGCTGTCTCGGCCCAGAACAGCGTACGACGGTCACCACTCAGCGCCACGCCGTTCGGGAAGGCCCGGCCCGTGGCCAGTAGCGTCAGCTCGCCGTCCGGAGTCAGGCGGTACACGCTCCCGGTCGTCGAGTGCTCGAGCAGGTCCGCCATCCACTCGTCGACGCCGAACCGCGTCGAGGAGTCGGTGAAGTAGATCGTCCCGTCGGGGGTGATGTCCGCGTTGTTGCAGAACCGCATCGGCCGGCCGTCGACCTCGGACAGCAGCGTCGCGATCCGGCCGTCGTTGTCGAGGGTCAGCAGTCCACGGTTCGCGTCACAGATCAGCACCTTCCCGTCCGGCAGCCACTCCAGCCCGAGCGGCCGACCGCCGGTGTCGGCGAGGGTCGTGATCGTCTTCCCGTCCGCGCTGACGCGCAGGATCCGGCCGTCGTACAGCCCGGTGAGCACACTGCCGTCGTCGTCGATCAGCGTGTCCTCCGGCCCGTCCCCCGGCAACGCGACCGTCTGCACCTCGATCCCGGTCGGCTCCCGCTTCGGCGGCGCGGCAGGCGGTGTCCATCGCACAGGCGAAATCGACGACTTCATGAGCCGACCCTAGCGCTCCCGCACGGTGCAGCGGAGAGAAACCGTAAACGCCTCGCGGCACAGTCATGCGGTCAGGTTGGTTCACACCAGGAGGTTTGGGATGTTCAGGGTTACGCAGGTTGTCGAGGCACCGGCGGTGGAGGTGGCTCGGGCGTTTACCGAGCCGGAGGCGTTCGCGGCGTGGTGCGTCGCGGAAGGGTTCAGAATGCCGCCGATGACCGCATCCAATTGGACTTCGGTCAGCCGGGGTAGATGCCGGGGGTGGCTGTGGGAGGTGGGGTGTAGGACGGAGTGTCGCCGTTGGTGGCACCGAGGAGGCGGCGGGTCAAGGCGTCGCGGGAGGACAGGAGCTCGGCGGTTGCTGCGCGGAGGTGGTCGGCGGCGGGGGGCGTGCCGGATTCGGCTGCCAGCAGGACGGTCCGGCGTACCAGCTCCTTCATGAAGGAGGCGGTGGTGCCTTCGGTCTGGTTGACGACCTCGTCGATGACGGCTGGGCGGAGGTCCAGGCCCGGGCCGTACAGGTTCAGGAGGCGGGCGCGGCCGTCGGCGTCCGGCAGCGGTACCTCTACGGCCAGGTCGACGCGGCCGGGGCGTTGCATGAGCGCGGGCTCCAGGAGATCGGCGCGGTTGGTGGTGAGGAGGAAGGCGACGTCGGCGTCCTCCGCCAGGCCGTCCATCTCGTTGAGGACCTGGAAGAGCAGCGGGTTCTCCATCCCGTGCGAGTAGTCGCGGGCCTCGGCCACCAGATCGCAGTCCTCCAGGACCACGAGCGCCGGCTGCAGCAACCGCGCCAGGGCACACGCCTGCGAGATGAAGCCGATGCTCGTCCCCGCCAGCAGTACGACGGTGAACGCCGGCAACCGCGAGAGCAGGTAGCGGACGGTGTGCGTCTTCCCGGTCCCCGGCGGACCGTAGAGCAGCACACCACGCCGCAGGTGCTGACCAGCATCGAGCAGCGTCTGCCGGTGGTCGGCGATCCCGATCACCTCGCGCTCGACCCGCTCCAGTACCCCAGCAGGCAGTACGACGTCCTCCCGCGTGATGCCCGGCCGCGGATGCAGCCGGAACGGCCCGACCCCCTGCCCGAACTCGTGGCCCTCGAACGAGACCACCTTCCCGCGGAAGATGTTGTGCTCCCGGATCAGCTCCGGCAGCGCATCGAGGAAGCTGTCCGCCTTCCCGGTCGCCAGCACCTCCAGATCGACCCGCATCCGTCCGTACTGCGGATTCGCCGACCGCAGCAGCGCGACGTACCGGTCCGCGCCCTGCACGCCGAGGTAGAACCCGAACGCGACGCAGTCCATCTCCTCGTCCACGTCGATCGGCAGCCGCTCGTAGTCGACCGCGCCGATGCCGAACCGGTCGTACTGCGCGAGCTCGAGCACCTCACCGAGCGAATGGTGACCGCGGTTCGACCCGGCCAGCCCGATCACCTCGAACGAGTCGAACCACGCCTCGATCGCGAGCTGCACGTTCGGCAGGTCGTACGACGGGAAACTCGACGCGACCACCGGCCACTGCTCGGGATCGGCGCCGAGATGCGCCCGCAACCGGTCCAGCAGGCTCTCCCGGTCGCCCCCGCGGCGATGCTGCTGCATCCGCTCCAAGAACCCGGTGAACAGCCGCGCGAACTCGTCGATCTGGTCGCCGTTCGGCATCCCGCCGTACCCCCGCCTCGTTCGGATACCGGCCTGATCCGGAGGGTCCTCCGCAAAGCCGGATAGGATCTCCACCATGACAGATTCCGAGTCCACCGACCGTCCGTACGCCGCCTTCCCGGTCCGGATCGGCCTGCAGGTCCAGCCCCAGCACGCCCAGTACGCCGACATCCGGCGGACCGTCGCCGCGGCCGAGGAGATCGGCGTCGACGTGGCCTTCAACTGGGACCACTTCTACCCGCTGTCCGGTGAGCCGGAGGGCCTGCACTTCGAGTGCTGGACCATGCTGGCCGCCTGGGCCGAGGCGACCGAGCGGATCGAGTTCGGCGCGCTGGTCACCTGCAACTCCTACCGCAACCCCGACCTGCTCGCCGACATGGCCCGCACGGTCGACCACATCAGCGACGGCCGGCTGATCTTCGGCATCGGCTCGGGCTGGTTCGAGAAGGACTACGCCGAGTACGGCTACGAGTTCGGTACGGCGGGCGGCCGGCTGGACGCGCTCGGCGAGGCGCTGCCGCGGATCGAGAAGCGGTGGGCCAAGCTCAACCCGAAGCCGACCCGGGACATCCCGGTGCTGATCGGCGGCGGCGGCGAGAAGAAGACCCTGAAGCTGGTCGCGCAGCACGCGAACATCTGGCACGGGTTCGGCGACGCCGAGACGATCGCGCACAAGCACGCCGTCCTGGACGAGCACTGCAAGACGATCGGCCGCGACCCGGGCGAGATCGAGCGCTCGGCCGGGGTCGGCAACAAATCCCCTGAGGACCTCGGCAAGTCCTTGCTCGACGTCGGCACCCGGCTGTTCACGGTCTCGTCGTCCGGCCCGGACTACGACCTGGGTCTGCTCCGCGAGTGGGTCGCCTGGCGCGACGAGGTCAACGCCAAGTAGCAGTAGCTGCCGGGTGGCGCGAGCCACCCGGCCGTCGTGGTCGCCGGGGTGGATAGGATTTCGGGCATGTCTACGTTGCCTGAGAACGGTTCGGTGCGGCCCATCACCCGGTGGGGTGAGGACGTCATGCACCGGGTCAACCAGCCCGTGACCGACTTCGGGGACGAGTTCCAGACGCTGATCGCCGACATGGTCGCCACGATGAACGCGGCCGAGGGTGTCGGGCTGGCGGCGAACCAGGTCGGCGTGGACCTGCAGGTGTTCGTGTTCGACTGCCCGGACGAGGACGGCATCCGGGTCCAGGGCGTCGTGTGCAACCCGGTCATCGAGCTGCCCGAGGGCAAGGACCGTCGCCTGGACGAGGGCGACGAGGGCTGCCTGTCGCTGCCCGGCGCCTTCACCAAGTGCGCCCGCCCCGACTTCGCCCGGGTCACCGGCGTGGACCAGCACGGCGAGCCGGTGTCGTTTGAGGGCACCGGCCTGCTGGCGCGCTGCCTGCAGCACGAGACCGACCACACCCAGGGCACCGTCTTCGGCGACCGCCTCTCCCGCAAGTACCGCAAGCGCCTCTTCGGCGAAGCCGAGGAGCTGGCTCCCGACTACCCCGCCGACTGGCCCGTCTCCCCGATGATCGACCACGAGACCCACCATGAGGGCACCCCGGCGACCTGAGCTACCAGCGGGCCTTGTCCAGGTCCGTGAGGATCGCCTCGACCGACTCCTCTGGAGTCAGGCTGGTTGTGTCCAGCCAGAGGCCTCGGCGTGGGGTGTTGTCGACGTACGGCTGGAAGGCTCGGACGGCGTCGATCAGAGCGCCTGAGTCTTGCCAGTCGCGGTAGGCGTTGGTGCCGCCGCGGGCGATTTCACGTTCGACGACGGACTCGACTGATGGGGTCAGCATCACGGGGTACGGATCGACGTCGTGCAACCGGGCGAACCACCGCTCGACGTCGGCTTCGAGGATGACGTCGCTGCAGACGAAGTCGAACCCTGCGTCGGCGTAATGCTGAGCGATCAGCGCCGAGGCGTCGTACCGAAGTCTTAGCTGACGTAGCGCCTCGGGGGACGGATCCGGCGTCATGATGTCGGCGCCGGCGACGACGCCCCGGTAGAACACGTCGCCGTCCAGTGTGGCGGCGGGCGGTCCGAGCCGAGCGGCCAGCAGCGGCGCGATGGTCGACTTGCCCGCGGCCTGCATCCCGGTGACGAGCACTACCTTCGGCATGCCCCCATCAGATCACCCGCGTCCATCCGTTTTCGCGCCCCAGGCTGAGGCCGTGATCGAGTAGATGGTGGCGTCGAACCGGTCGCCGTCCTCTTCCAGCTGTGCCTCGTGGTCGAAGCTCATGCCGAGTCGGCGCATCACGCCGATGCTGCGCACGTTCGGCGTGTCCGTGACCGAGATGACGCGCCGGAGCCCCATCGTCGTGAACCCGTACTCCAGCCAGGACGCCGCCGCCTCGGTCGCGTACCCGTGTCCCCAGTACGAGCGGGCGAGCCGCCAGCCGATCTCGAAGTCCTCCGGGTACCACGGCGTGAACTGCAGCCCGCAGGCGCCGACGAACGCTCCGTCGGTACGGCGCTCGATCGCCAGGAACCCGGTGCCGTCCGAGGCGTAGCGCTTGTTGACGCCCGACGCGATCCGGTCAGACTCATCCCGGCTCAACGGCTTCCCGAGGTACTGCATCACCTGCGGATCCGTGTTCAGGGCGGCCCACGGGTCCAGGTCCTCGTCGCGGAACGGGCGCAGTACCAGGCGTTCCGTCGTACGCATGACTCCCCCTAACGTCGCGTCGCGTAGAAGGCGACTGCGGCCGAGGATGCCACGTTCAGGGAGTCAACACCCCCAGCCATCGGGATGCGCACGGTCAGGTCTGCCCTTTCGAGCACGTGCGGCTTGAGGCCGTGCCCTTCGGTGCCGAAGATCAGCGCCAGCCGCTCGTCGCCACGGGCGACCAGGTCGTCGAGGCTGATCGAGTCGTCGGTGAGCGCGAACGCCGCCGCGACGAACCCGCGGTCGCGCAGGGTGTCCAGGTCGCCGGGCCAGGACGTGAGCCGGGTCCAGGGCACCTGGAAGACCGTGCCCATCGAGACCTTGATCGACCGCCGGTACAGCGGGTCCGCGCAGGTCGGGGTGACCAGGACGAGCTCGACCCCCATCGCCGCGGCCGCCCGGAAGCCGGCGCCGACGTTCGTGTGATCGACGATGTCGTCGAAGATCGCGATCCGGCGTACGTCGCTCGTGAGCAGGTCGGGCAACGGGACGGCCGGTTGCCGCCGGTACGACGCCAGCGCGCCGCGGTGCACGTGGAAGCCGGTGACCTGCTCGGCCAGCTCCTCCGAGACGACGTACACGGGGGTGTCGGGCCACTTGGCGAGGACGTCCTGCAGGGAGTCGAGCCAGCGCGGTGCGAGCAGGAACGAGCGCGGTTCGAAGCCGGCGTCCGCGGCCCGGCGGATCACTTTGTCGCCCTCGGCAATGAACAGCCCGTGCTCCTCCTCGAGCAGGCGGCGCAGATTCACCTCCCGCAACTGCACGTAGTCCGCCAACCGCCGGTCAGCCGGATCCTCCAGCGGGACCAGTGGACTCATGCGCGGCCTTGGGCGGCGACCTCGACTACGTTGCCGATGACAACGATTGCGGGTGCGCCGACGCCGGCTTCCTTCATCGTCTCGGCGATCCCGGCCAGGTCGGACGTCACCATCCGCTGGCCCGGAAGGGTGCCGTCGGCAATGGCCGCGGCCGGCGTGTCCGCCGGGCGACCGGCGGCGATCAGCCGCTCCGTGATCGCGGGCAGGTTCTCGACCGCCATCAGCAGCACCAGCGTGCCGGACAGCTGCGCCAGCGCGTCCCAGTTGATCAGCGAGTCCGGATGCGAGGGCGGGATGTGCCCCGACACCACGGTGAACTCGTGCGTCACTCCGCGGTGGGTGACCGGAATCCCCGACACTGCCGGCACCGAGATCGAGCTGGTGATCCCCGGCACGACCGTCCACGGTACGCCGGCCTCCGCGCACGCCAGCGCCTCCTCGAAGCCGCGGCCGAACACGTACGGGTCGCCGCCCTTCAGCCGTACGACGACCTTCCCCTGCCGACCGCGGTCGACCAGGATCCGGTTGATCTCCTCCTGCTGAGCCGCACGCCCCCGGGGCAGCTTGGCCGCGTCGAACAGCTCCACGTCCGGATGCAGCTCGTCCAGCAACTGCTGCGGCGCCAACCGGTCGGCCACTACGACATCAGCCTCGGCGAGCAACCTGCGCCCGCGAACCGTGATCAGATCCGGGTCGCCCGGTCCCCCGCCGACCAGGTACACGCCCGGGCGCTTGTCGACCTCGCGCGCGGCCAGCGCACCGGTGCGCAACTCCTCGAGAATCGCGTCCCGGACCGCGGCCGATCGCCGGTGGTCACCGCCGCCGAGCACGCCGATCGTCACGTTGTCGTGCTGCCCGGAGGCGGGCGTCCACGCGGTGGCGCGGGACCGGTCGTCGGACCGCACGCAGAAGATTCGCCGCTCCTCGGCCTCGGCCGACACCCGGTCGTTGACATCCGGGTCGTCTGTCGCGACAACGACGTACCAGGCCCCTTCGAGATCGCCGTCCTCGTAGCCGCGCTCGACCCAGGTGAGCGACGGGTTGGCGAGGAGGCCCTCGATGGTCGGGGTGATCGCCGGGGAGATCAGGTCGATCTGCGCGCCGGACTCGATCAGACGCGGCAGCCGCCGCTGGGCGACACCACCGCCACCGACCACGACCACGCGGCGTCCCTCGAGAACCAGGCCGGACAGGTACTGACTCGTCACGAGCTGATCCCCGCGGACTCGAAGGTGGCCATCTCCCCCAGCGCGCGGACGGCGCAGGTGAGGATCGGGTAGGCGAGCACTGCGCCCGTCCCCTCGCCCAGCCGCAGGTCGAGGTCGACGAGCGGCTGCAGGCCGAGCGTCTTCAGCGCTACTGCGTGTCCCGGCTCGGCCGAGCGGTGTCCGGCGACGCAGTAGTCGATCACGGCCGGGTGGATCGACTGCGCGACCAGGGCCGCGGCGCCCGCGATCACCCCGTCCAGGATTACCGGCACCTTGTTGGCCGCCGCGCCAAGGATGTACCCGGCCAGGGCCGCGTGTTCGAGGCCGCCGTACGCCTCGAGGGCCTTGAGCGGCTCCGTCGCCGGTACGTCGTGCCGCGCGAGAGCTCCCGTGATCACTTTGGTCTTATGGGCGAGCGTGGCGTCGTCGATCCCGGTGCCGCGGCCGGTGACCACGTCGGCGGTCGAACCGGTGAAGGTCGCGATCAGGGCGGCCGAGGCCGTCGTGTTCGCGATGCCCATGTCGCCGGTGAGCAGGCAGCGGTAGCCGTCCTTGACCAGGGTGTCCGCGAGGTCGAAGCCGACCGCGATCGCCGCCTTCACCTCGTCTTCGGTCAGGGCAGGCTCGACGGACAGATCGCGCGTGCCGGGGCGGACCTTGGCGTGCACGATGTCCAACTCGTCCACGTCCGCCGCCACGCCGACGTCCACGACGCGGACGTCGACCCGGTTGTTCGCCGCGAACGCGTTCACCGCCGCACCGCCGGCGGCGAAGTTCGCCAGCATCGCGGCGGTCACTTCCTGCGGCCAAGGGGACACGCCCTGTGCGTGAACGCCGTGGTCGGCCGCGAAGACGGTCACCACCGCCGGCGCCGGCACGGCGGGCGGGCAACTGCCGGTCATCCCGGCCACGCGGACCGACAACTCCTCCAGCACGCCGAGGGAACCGGCAGGTTTCGTCAACGCGAGCTGGCGCTCGGCCGCAGCCCGCATCGCCTCCGCGTCCGCCGGGCCGATCCGGGCCAGGTACTCCTCCACCGCACGTCCTCCACTCGTCGCCTGGTCCGATCTTCGCATCTCCACGCGGGTGCCCCTGGACGTATCCGTGTGATGTGGACAGTAATGTCGGAATCACCACACGTCGCGAGACCCCGGAGGCTCCCAGATGTCGCTCGACCGACCCGTCGCACCGGACCCGTACGAACTCCTCCCGAAGGCCGGCACCTTCACCGTGACCAGCACCGACGTCGCCGACGGCGAGCCCCTGTCCGACGACCACGCCTTCGCCGGCGGCAATACCTCGCCGCAGCTGAGCTGGTCCGGGTTCCCCGAGGAGACCAAGGCCTTCGTCGTCACCTGCTTCGACCCCGACGCGCCGGTCGTCTCCGGCTTCTGGCACTGGGTCCTGGTCAACCTCCCCGCGACCGTCACCTCCCTCGACACCGGCGCCGGCACCACCGAACGCCTCGACAACGGCGCCTTCCACGTCCGCAACGACTTCGGCACCAAGAACTACGGCGGCGCCGCCCCACCCGCCGGCGACCAGGTCCACCGCTACTACTTCGCCGTCCACGCCATCGACGTAGAAGCCCTGGACGTCGACGCCGACGCAACCCCCGCCGTCGTCAGCTTCAACCTCGCCTTCCACACCCTCGCCCGAGCCCTCATCACCCCGACGTACCAGGTAGCCGAGTAGCCGTCTCCGTGGAGGGTTTTGCGGCGGACCGTGGAGGGTTTTGCTCTCTATGTGCCGGAAACCCTCCAACGTCGGGCCGTAATGGAGTGGACAGCGGTTTCCTGGCGCGTTTAGCGTCTTGGTGGTGGTTTCTGATGAGTTGCCGGTGATCGCTGCCCGCGATCTCACGAAGACGTACACGTTTCACCAGCAGGGGGCGGGGCTGGGTGGGGCTCTCAAGAGTCTGGTACGGCGGAAGTACGAGACTCGGCTCGCGGTCGATGCGGTGTCGTTCAGTGTCGGGCGGGGTGAGGTTGTCGGGCTGCTCGGGCCCAACGGGGCGGGGAAGACGACGACGCTGAAGATGTTGTCGGGGTTGCTGTACACGACGTCCGGTGAGTTGCAGGTGCTCGGGTGTACGCCGTCGGACCGCAAATACGACTACCTGCGGCGGATCGCGCTCGTCATGGGGCAGAAGACGATGCTGTGGTGGGACGTGCCGGCCATGGAGAGTCTGCTGCTGCACAAGGACATGTACGGGCTGCCGAAGGCCGAGTTCGAGCAGAACGTTGCCGAGCTCGCCGAGTTGCTCGAGGTGCAGGACCTGCTGAACGTGCAGGTCCGCAAGACGTCCCTCGGTGAACGGATGAAGCTCGAATTGCTGGCTGCGCTCGTGCACGGGCCGGAGATCCTGTTCCTGGACGAGCCGACGATCGGGCTCGACGTGGTCGCCAAGGCGCGGGTCCGCACGTTCCTGGAGGACCTGAACCGGGTCCGCGGTACGACGATCCTCGTCACCAGCCACGACATGGACGACATCGAGGCGCTCTGCTCGCGGGTGATGATCATCGACCACGGGCGCCTGCAGTACGACGGTGGCCTCGACGATCTCGTCCGTACGGCGCGACCCCGCAAGCTCGTCCAGGCGACGTACGCGACCGAGGTCGACACCGGCCCGCTGACGACGCTGGACGGCGTCACCGCGGTCGAAAGCTCCGGCCTGCGGGTCAAGCTCGAGGTGGATCGCGAGCGCGCCGGGCAGGTCATGGAGCAGCTCACGCGGATCGGCCCGCTCGTCGACCTCGACGTCGCGGACGCCGACATCGAGGAGATCATGCGCGACCTGTTCCTGCGCCGCAGCACGCTGGCGGACCCTTCGTGAGCGCGCTGGTCCGCAATCTGCGGGTGCTGCGCCGGATGACCGCGGCCGAGATCGCGCAGCAGTCCGTCTACCGGGGCGCCTGGATCATCTTCATGGCGGCCAACATCTGTGTGCCGATCATCTCGTTGCTGATCTGGCGTACGGCGATCGCCACCGGGGCTCAGCTCCCGGTCGACGAAAGCTACCTCACGACGTACTTCGTGCTGCTCAGCTTCGTGACGATGGCGACCTCGTCGTGGATGACCGGCTTCCTCGCCGACGACATCCGGCTCGGCAAGCTGTCCAGCTGGATGGTGCGGCCGGCGTCGTTGCTGATCGGGTTCGTCGCGAACAACCTGTCGGAGAAGTTCCTGAAGGTGATCGCGCTGGTCCCGATGATCGGCGTGCTGTGGTGGATCTTCCGCGACTCGATGAGCATCCCGGCCGGCCCGGGCCGCTGGGCGTTGTTCGCGGTCAGCCTGGTGCTCGGGGCGATCCTGGTGTTCACGATCGACATCCTGATCGCGTCGCTCGCGTTCTGGATGGACGACGTGACCGCGCTCGCGCAGGCCCGGCTCATCATCGCGGGCGTGCTGTCGGGCGCCGTCGTACCGCTGGCGCTGATGCCGGAGTGGTCGCGTGGGTTCGTCGACCACCAGCCGTTCCGGTTCACGGTCTCGTTCCCGGTGGAGATCGTCGCGGGGTCGCTGTCCGGGACGGATCTCCTGGTGGGCTTGGCGATTCAGTTCGGGTACGTCGTCGTGTTCGGCGTACTCGCCCGACTCGTCTGGTCGGTCGGAATCCGCGCGTACTCGGCGGTCGGCGCATGAGCGACCTGCGTACGCACGCCGACGAACGGCGACCGCTGGACCGCAACTGGCTGCAGGTCCAGCGGCGGCACCTCCGGATGTGGCGACGGTTCTTCGCCCAGGCGATCGTCCGGGAGACGCACTACCGGGCGCATTTCCTGACCACGTTGCTGGTCGGGCTGGTCCAGCTCGGGCTCGGCACTGTGCCGATCCTGTTGCTGTTCGGGTACACCGACGATGTGCGCGGCTGGTCGCGGGCCGAGGTGATCGCGCTGGTCGGGATGTATCAGATCGCGACCGGTCTGCTGGCCACCTTCGTCGCCCCGAACCTGAACCGGATGACGTCGTACATCACCGAGGGCGAACTCGACGGAGTGCTGTTGCGGCCGGTGTCGAGCCAGTTCTACCTCACGCTGCGGTGGATCAACGTCGCGGAGCTGAGCAATGTTGCCAGCGGCATCGTGGTGCTGGTGGTCGGCCTGGTGCAGGCCGACGCCGGGCCGAGCGCGGTGGAGATCCTGCAGGCCCTGGTGCTCGCGGCGGCCGGATTGGTGCTGCTCGTCTGCGTGTGGAGTGCGATGTCGTTCCTCGCGTTCTGGCTTCAGTCGGTGAGAGCGATCGGATTCATCTTCGTCAACCTGGTCGAGGCCGGTCGCTATCCGCTCGTGTTCTTTCCGACAGCGGTGCGCGCGTTCCTCACGTTCGCGTTCCCGGTGGCGTTCGCCACGACGTTCCCGGTGCAGGCGCTGGCCGGCGGGATCGGGTGGGGGCCGGTGGCGGGCGGAGTCGGGCTGGCTCTCGTGGCCGTCGTACTGGTGCGTCTGTTCTGGCGGCACGGGATTCGTTCGTACGCGAGCGCGTCCAGCTAGCCTCACAGTCCGGCCGGCTGCTTCGTCGTACCCGTATGACACAGACGAGCTATGACGTGGCAATCGACGAGTTGCTGGAGCGGCGGGTGGAGGCCTGCCGGGCGAAGGACATCGACGGGCTGATGTCGCTGTACGCCGACGACATCGTGTACTACGACGTGATCGCACCGCTGCAGTTCATCGGAGCGGACGAGGTACGGCGGAACTTCGTACGCTGGTTCGACGAATACGACGGCCCGATCGGCCTGGAAACCCAGGACCAGCGCGTGGCGGTGAGCGGGGATGTGGCGTTCGCCCACATGCTCCACCTGGACAGCGGCACCCGCAGAAACGGCCTAGAACTCGCCGTCTGGGTCCACTCCACCGTCTGCCTACGCCGCACCGCCAACCACTGGCAAATCACCCACGAACACATCTCCATCCCCCACGACCCAAACGACTGGACCGCGATCGTCGACGCGACGCCCTGACGCTCGCCCGCCGCCGTGGCAGGATCGGCTGCGGGAGGCGATCGCGATGGTCTCAGCCGATGAAGGCCGGCAGCCGACCAGTCATGAGCGGATGGCGGGGCGGCCCTGGGATGCGTCATACCAGGACGGGCCGCCGGCTTGGGACTTCGGCGGTCCGCAGCCGGCCGTCGTACGGGCAGCCGCGCGTTTCACAGGCACGGTGCTCGACGCCGGCTGCGGGAGCGGGGAGAACGCGCTCCACGTGGCCTCGCTCGGGCTGCCCGTGCTGGGCGTCGACGTCGCCGAGACCGCCCTAGCACTCGCCCGCGAGAAGGCAGCCGCACGTGGGCTCAAGGCCGAATTCACCTACGCCGATGCGCTTCAGCTCGAACGTCTGGGACGGCGCTTCCAGACAGTGCTCGATTGCGGTCTCTTCCATACCTTCGATGCCGACGAGCGGCGGGCGTACGTCGCGAGCCTGGCCGCGGTGATCGAGTCCGGCGGCAGCCTCTACATCCTGTGCTTCCGCGACGCCGGACCCGGCAGCGGCCCACACCCGCTCATCCGGGCAGACCTCGAGTCCCCATTCACCACCGGCTGGACCATCGTCGAAGTCAGCCCGACCGAGATCCGCGCCAACCTTCCCAACAGCACCGAAGCACCAGCCTGGCTCGCGACCATCCGCCGCACGGGGTAAGTCCCCGCCCCGTCGTACGGGTGCTAGGTCAGGCGGAGGTAGTCGAGGTTGAAGCCGCCGGATTCGCAGTAGATGGTGAGGAGTTGGTCTCCTGCGGGGAGCGTTAGTTGGGTGTGGATGGATTGGTAGGTGGACCAGCCGCCGGTGTCGGGGATGGAGAGTTTGGCGAGCACGGCGCCGGAGTTGTCACGGATGGAGATTGCGTCGGGGGCTACCGCGCCAGTGCCGTTGGCGACGCGGAGTTCGAGGCCGTAGGTGCCGGCGTTCGTGATGTCCAGGCGGTACTGCAGCCAATTACCGGCCGCCGTCCAGCCGACGTTCTTGCCGCCGCTCGCCGCCGGGTTGCTCTCGATGAAGTTGGCGCCGCCCTCGGTCCACCCATGCTGAGCGACGTACGACTCCGCCTCCGTCCTCTCCCCCACCGGCGTGCCCCGCGGGCGGACAGTCACCCGGATCGACACCTCGTCATGCGCCGCGCCGTCAGTCACCCGGAACCTCAAATTCAGCAAGCCAGCAACAGTCGGGCGGATGCTAACCAGCCCACTGCGCGCATCGACGCTGACGCCGCTCGGCAGGTCGACGGCGTAGTACGCGAGCCGATCCCCGTCCCTATCCGACGCCGCCAGTTGCACGTCAGTGTTCGCATACTGATCAGCGACGACGTCAGGCACCTCACGCAGTACCGGAGCATGGTTGTGCTGCGCTTGGCGAAGTTCGCCTGCATGTCCCGCCGAAAGCTCGTGGCCGCTGTCGAGGGCTTGCACACCTTCCAGTGGGCTGCCACCCGAAACACCTTGTGCCGAGCCACCAGTTCCTGCGCGCGGTCCCCGGACCGGCCCTGCCGCTAGTCGGCGAACATTTCGCGGAGGGCGGCTTCCTGGTCGTTCGTGAGGTTTGACTGGATGAGTTGTGGCATCTGGAGGCCGGTTGCGGCGAAAGCTGCGCGGATCTTGTCCTGGACTGCGTCGCTCGAGAGCAGGAACAGGGCCGACGTACCGGGTGTCACCTGGTCGCGGACCGACTTGATGAAGTCGTCGCTGATCCCCA
Organism: Kribbella sp. NPDC050124; assembly: GCF_044460355.1. Taxonomy (NCBI): domain Bacteria; kingdom Bacillati; phylum Actinomycetota; class Actinomycetes; order Propionibacteriales; family Kribbellaceae; genus Kribbella; species Kribbella sp. NPDC050124. The sequence continues at coordinate 562,332 of NZ_JBITJU010000002.1, read as the reverse complement.
CGTCGACCAGCGATCCACCGATCGCACCTGACGCCGCCCCGATGGCAGCGCCGGCGAACGGCGTAAGGAAGATCATCCCGAACAGCATCCCCAGAACATGCCGAGCTCTTGCCTGCGTTCCACCCTTCACGGAGCTGCTTCGCGCCGACCGCACCGGCGCGTGATCTGAGTGACGGCGTCGGCGGAGCCGGCCAACAAGCAGCCGCCGCGTGGCGGTGTTCGATGGGCGGCCGGCGGGGAGCCTGGTGGACTCCCCGCCGGGGTCTCGACGGGTCCGGTTCAGTCTTTGAGGCCGGATTGGGTTACGCCTTGGATCAGGTAGCGCTGGAGGAAGAGGAAGATCAGGACCAGCGGCAGGATGGAGACGGCCGCGGCCATGAAGAGTTCGTGGATGTTGATGGTTTGGGCGGTGACGAAGGTGGACATGGCGACCTGGACGGTCCAGGAGGAGGAGTCCTGGCCGATCACCAGGGGCCAGAGGAACGAGTTCCAGTTGCCGATGAAGGTGATCGCGGCCAGGGCGGCGAAGAACGGCAGGGAGTTCGGTACGACGATCCGCCAGAAGACCCCGAAATGCCCGGCCCCGTCCACCCGCGCCGCCTCCTCCAGCTCCCGTGGGAAGTTCAGGAAGTACTGCCGGAACAGGAACGCGGCGAACCCGCTGAACAGCGTCGGGATGATCAGCCCGCGCAGCGAACTGACCCACCCGAGGGACGAGACCACGATGAACGAAGGGATGAACGTGACCGCGGCCGGGATCATCAGGGTGGCGACGATCGCGTAGAACACCTTGTCGGCGTGCCGGTACGGGATCCGGGCCAGGCCGTAGCCGGCCATCGATGCCAGCAGCAACTGTCCGGCCGTGCCGACGATGCCGACGACGGCGGAGTTGTACAGCGACCGTGCCATCGGTACTTCGGTGTCGTTGAACAGCTCGCTGATGTTGCCCCACTGCAGTTCACGTGGGAACAGCGTCCAGTCCGGCGCGGTGATGTCGGCCTCGGTGGCCAGCGCGTTGCGCAGGATCAGGTAGAAGGGAAGGAGGAACAGCACCACCGCCACGACCAGCGCCACCCAGCGCAGGGCCAGCCCGGCCCGGCCGGCCGCGCTGCGGCTGAAGCCGATCGGCTGGGGTGTTCCCGTCGTACGCTCGGAGACGGCCATCAGTCACTCGCCTTCCCGAATCCGAAGATCCTGTTCTGCAGCAGCGTGACGAGCATGATGATCACCGCCAGGATCAGCGCGCCGGCCGAGCCGTGCCCGAGGTCCTGGATGGACCCGAGCGAGATGCCGTACAGGTAGACCAGCGGAGGCCGGGCGAAGTTCACGTTGCCGACCAGGTTGTAGAACTCGTCGAACGCCTGGTACGCCGCGATCAGGTTCAGGATCAGTACGGCGACCGAGGTCGTCCGCAGCTGCGGCAACGTGATGTAGCGGAACACCTGCCATCCGGGCCGGGCACCGTCGACGTACGCCGCCTCGTACAGCGTCGGCGAGATCCGCTGCAACCCGGCGATGAACAGGATCATGTAGAACCCGAGCTGCAGCCACAGCCGCACGGTGATCAGCGGGATCCAGTACCACGGCGGGTCGACCGTGGACAGCCAGGCGATGTTGTCGATGCCGAACCAGCCGAGCACGGTGTTCGCGAGCCCGAACCGGACCCCGTTGAAGATCGACAGCCGCCAGATCAGCGAGGCCACCACGTACGAGCACGCGGTCGGCAGGAAGAACACCGACCGGAAGAACGCCCGGGCCACCTTCACCTGGTTGACCAGTAACGCCAGCGCCAGCGACAGCACGAACGTCAGCGGCACGATGAACAGCGCGAAGACCGTGAACGTGCCCAGGGCGGACAGGAAGGCCCGGTCGGTGAGCATGTCGACGTAGTTCTGCAGCCCGACGAACTTCGACGGCGTGACCGTGTTGTAGGCCTCGAAGAAGCTGAGGACCAGGCTCCAGACGATCGGCAGGTACGAGAAGACCAGCAGGCCGAGGAAGAACGGCCCGACGAAGACCCAGAACCAGCGGGTGTTCCCCGCGATGCCCTGTTTCCGCCGCCGGCCCCGCTGCTCACCAGTGGCAGCGGGGCGCGCGGTCTTCGCGGGAACGGTACTGGTCATCCGAACAGCCGCGTCAGCTCGGTGTTGACGGTCTTCTCGGCTTTCGCGATCTCGGCGGCGGGGTCGGCTCCCTTCCGGATGATGTTGGTGAGCATGTCGTTGAACGCCGTGTTCATCTTCGGCGTCCAGGCCGGGTCGTCGGTGTGGCCGTAGTCCTGGGTGAGCTTGACCGTGTCGGCGGCGACGCCGCTCTGCAGCTTGGACGCCTTGGCGGCGAGGCTCTTGCGCGGCGGGATGTGGAAGCCGTAGTTCAGCGACCAGTCCTCCTGGAAGTCCTCCTTGTCGAGCCACAGCCACTTGACGTACTTCTTCGCGGCGTCGATGTTCGGGCTCTTGGCCGAGACGAACTGCGTCCAGCCGCCGGAGTACACGGCCGGCTGGCCCTGGGCGTCGAGCTTCGGGAACGGGATCACCCCGAGGTCGTCGCCGAGCACCTTCTGCATCCCCGGCACCGCCCACATGCCGATCCACTGCATCGCGACCAGGCCCTGGTTGATTGCTCCCGGGTCCCACCAGTCCGTCGGCGCACCGAGCAGCACACTCTTGTCGGCGTACAGCTGGTGCAGCTTCCCGAAGGCCTGGGCCGCGCGGGCGTCGGTGAACCCGGGCTTGTGGTCCTCGGTCAGCCGGTCGCCACCGGACGACCAGAGCGCCGGCCCGCCCATCGCGAGACCGCCGTCGTTGCCGACGAAGATGCCCTTCATCTTGTTGGTGGTGAGCTCCTTGGCCGCGGCGATCAGATCGTCGACGGTCTCCGGCGGCTTGATTCCGGCCTTGTCCAGTAGGCTCCTGCGGTAGTAGATGACCTGGGGGTCGACAATCATCCGGATGCCGTAGACCTTGCCGTCCACGGTGTTGGTGGCCAGGTCGCCCGGCTGGAAGTCGTCCTTGACGTCGGCGATGATGTCGTCCAGCGCCACCACCTGGTTGCTCTTCACCATGCCGATGTTCAGCTGGCTCTCGAACACGTCCGGGCCCTTGTTGGACAGCAGCCCGGACGACAGCTTGCTGCCGTAGTCACCCGGGGTCCACTGCACGGCGACGTTCGCGTCGGTGTACGCCTTGGCGTACTTCAGCGCCGCTTCCTTGGTGCCGGTCTCGCCGTACTGGTGGTACCACTGCGACAGGGTGACCTTGGCGCCGCCGCCGTCTCCCCCGCCGCCGGACGGCCTGCCGGTATTGCTCCCGCACGCGGCGGTAAACGCGGCCAGCGCGGCCAGGCCGCCGGTCCGCTTCAGCAGGTCCCGCCGGGTCAGGCCGGCGTTCGGAACATGAGCAGGCATGAGTTCCACCTTCCCGAAAGCGGCGCCGCAGGGGTACGGCGCCGACGGTCCGAGTTACTTAACTCCGTTAAGCATCTCCGATTTCGCACACGCTACAACTCCGCCGACCATCGCAACAGAGTTCGGCAGATGACGGTTCGAGCACGAAACCCAGCACCGACGGTCCTGCTCTGTGGTCAGGTGAATCGTTGGAGAAGTGGCAGCACCATCGCTCAAAAGCGCGCCCGGCGCAAGACCGGACGCGCTCTTCTTTGTTCGAGTTTGTTGAGATCAGCTGAAGGTCTCGCCCGCCTCGGCCTTGCGGATCAGCAGCGCCGGCGGCTGAAAGCGTTCGCCGTACGTCGCCGCCAGCTCGCGCGCCCGCTCGACGAAGGCCGGCAGGCCATAGGCGTTGATGTACTGCAGCGCGCCGCCATGCAGCGGCGGGAACCCGATGCCGAAGATCGAGCCGATGTTGGCGTCGGCGACGGAGCGTAGTACTCCCTCGTCCAGGCACTTGACCGTCTCCAGCGACATCGCGAACGTCATCCGCTCCTGCAGGTCGACCAGCGGTACGGCGTCCGCCGCGCGATCGAAGTGCTCCCACAGACCCCGCCACAACCGCTTCGGCCCATCGGCCGGGTAGTCGTAGAACCCGGCGCCGGCCGCCTTCCCGCGCCGGTCGAACTCGTTGACCAGCCGGTCCGTCACGGCCATCCCCGGGTGGTCGTCGAAGGCGCCGGCGCTGTCCCCGGCCGCGAGCGCCGCGTCCCGGATCTTCTGCGGCAGCGTCAGCGTGACCTCGTCCAGCATCGCCAGCGGCGGCGCCGGGAAGCCCATCTGGGTCGCGGCCCGCTCGATCGTCACCGGGTCCACGCCTTCGGCAACCATCGAGGCGCCCTCCATCACCAGCGTGCCGAACACCCGCGAGGTGAAGAAGCCGCGGCTGTCGTTGACCACGATCGGCGTCTTCTTGATCTGCCGGACCACGTCGTACGCCTTCGCGATGGCCCGGTCCGAGGTCTTCTCCCCGACGATCAGCTCGACCAGCGGCATCCGGTCGACCGGCGAGAAGAAGTGCATGCCGATGAAGTCGTCGGGCCGGTCGATCCCGCCGGCCAGCGAGGTGATCGGCAGCGTCGACGTGTTCGAGCACAGCAACGCGTCCGGCTCGACCACGCCGGCGATCTCGGCGAAGACCTTCTGCTTGAGCTCCTCGCTCTCGAACACGGCCTCGATCACCAGGTCGCAGCCGGCCAGGTCGTTCGGTTCCGCGGTCGGCGTGATCAGGCTCAGGAACGCCTCCACCTCGCCGGCCGTCTTCCGGCCCTTCTGCACCTGCTTGGCGAGCAGCTTCTCGGAGTACTCCTTCCCACGAGCCGCGGCCTCGAGCGAAATGTCCTTCAGGACCACCTCGATCCCGGCCTTCGCGCACACGTACGCGATCCCGGCGCCCATCATGCCCGCGCCGAGCACGCCGACCTTGCGAGTCGAGTACTTCGGTACGCCGTCCGGTCGCGAAGCGCCGGCGTTGATCGCCTGCAGGTCGAAGAAGAACGCCTGGATCATGTTCTTCGCGATCTGCCCGGTCGCCAGCGACACGAAGTACCGGGACTCGATCCGCGAGGCGGTGGCGAAGTCGACCTGGCTGCCCTCGACCGCGGCGCTCATGATCGCCCGCGGCGCCGGGTACGGCGCGCCCTTCAGCTGCTTGCGCAGGTTCGCCGGGAAGGCCGGCAGGAACGCGGCCAGCTTCGGCGAGGCCGGCGTACCACCAGGGATCTTGTAGCCGTCACGGTCCCAGGGCTGCTTGGCGTCCCCCTGCAACTCACGCTTGTACGACGCGATCCACCGGTAGGCCGCCTCGAGCAAGTCGTCGGCCGGGACGACCTCATCCACGATGCCGACCTTCAGAGCATGCGCGGGCTTCATCCGCTGCCCCTGGAGCAGGACCTTCATCAGCGCATCCTGCAGGCCGAGCATCCGAACCGTCCGGGTCACGCCACCTCCGCCCGGCAGCAACCCGAGCGTGACCTCGGGAACGCCGAGCTCGATCCGGTTGTCGTCGGCAACGATGCGGTGGTGGCAGGCGAGCGCGATCTCCAGCCCGCCGCCGAGCGCGCTGCCGTTGATCGCGGCAACGACCGGGACGCCGAGGGTCTCGAGCAACCGGAGCTGCCGCTTGACCTCCTCGATGGTCTCGAACACCTCGGCCGCCTGCGAGGGCTGGATCCGCGACAGCAGCTGCAGGTTGCCGCCGGCGAAGAAGGTCGACTTGGCGCTGGTGATCACGACACCCTTGAGCGTGTCCTTCTCATCCCGCAGCCGGTCGACGGTCTCCCCCATCGCCGCGACGTAGGCCTCGTTCATCGTGTTCGCCGAGGCCGACGGGTCGTCGATCGTCAGCGTGACGACACCTTCGTCGTTGTTCCAGGAGATCATGCCGCCAGCCTCTCGATGATGGTTGCGACGCCCATGCCGCCGCCGACGCACAGGGTGGCCAGGCCGTAGCGGAGCTCACGCCGCTCGAGCTCGTCCAGCAGGGTTCCGATCAGCATCGCGCCGGTGGCGCCGAGCGGGTGGCCGAGCGCGATCGCGCCGCCGTTCACGTTCACCTTCTCGTGCGGTACGCCGAGGTCGTTCATGAAGTGCAGTACGGCGGCCGCGAACGCCTCGTTCATCTCGAACAGGTCGATGTCGCTCACCTCGAGACCCGCCTTGGCCAGCGCCTTCCGGGCGGCCGGCGCCGGGCCGGTGAGCATGATGGTCGGGTCGGCCCCGCTGACTCCGGTCGCCACCACCCGGCCGCGCGGTGCCTGGCCGAGCGCCTCGCCGGCCTTCTCGTTGCCGATGGCAACCAGGGCGGCGCCGTCCACGATGCCGGACGAGTTGCCCGCGTGGTGGACGTGCTCGATCCGCTCCACCGTCAGGTACTTCTCCAGCGCGACCGCGTCGAACCCGCCGTGTTCGCCGATCGCCGCGAACGACGGCGGCAGGCCGGCCAAGGTCTCGACCGTCGTACCAGGGCGGACGAGTTGGTCGTGGTCGAGGATCTGCAGGCCGTTGCGGTCGTTCACCGGGACCACCGAGCGGGCGAAGTAGCCGTTGGCCCAGGCTTTGGCGGCCCGCGCGTGCGACTCGGCGGCGTACGCGTCGACGTCGGTGCGGGAGAAGCCGTCCAGGGTCGCGATCAGGTCCGCGCTGATGCCCTGCGGGATGAAGTTCGTCTGCAGCGCGGTCTCGGGGTCCATCGCCCAGGCGCCGCCGTCGGAGGCCATCGGCACCCGTGACATCGACTCGACCCCGCCGGCCAGGATGAAGTCCTCCCAGCCGGAGCGGACCCGCTGGGCCGCTTGGTTGACCGCTTCCAGGCCCGAGGCGCAGAAGCGGTTGAGCTGGACGCCGCCGGTCGTCTCCGGGTAGCCGGCTGCGAGGACCGCCGTACGCGCGATGTCCATGCCCTGGTCGCCGATCGGCGTCACGACGCCCAGAACGACGTCGTCGACGGCGACCGGGTCGAGGTCCGGATGCCGGTTCCGCAGCTCGTGCAGCAGGCCGGTGATCAGCTGGACCGGCTTGACCTCGTACAGCGCGCCGGTCGGTTTGCCCTTGCCCCGTGGGGTGCGGATCGCGTCGTACAGGAACGCTTGACTGGTCATGGTCCCGATTGTGACAGTTGTGGTGTCACGATGGTCAAGTAGGGGTCGTTATGATCTCCGCCATGTCGGAAGTCGCGGGGGACGAAGCGACCCTGACCGTCGACGAGCTGTCGACGCGGGTCGGAATGACGGTACGGACGTTGCGGTTCTACGCCGGGCGCGGGCTGATCCCGCCGCCGACCCGGCGTGGGCGGGTCGGGTACTACGGGCCGGAGCACATCGCGCGGCTCGACCTGGTGCGGGAGCTGCAGGCGCACGGGTTCACGCTGTCGGCGATCGAGGGCTACCTGGACCGGATCCCGGCCAACGCGACGCCGCAGGACATCGCGCTGCACCGGACGCTGCTGACCCCGTGGATGCGCGACCTGCCAGAGACGCTCGACCGGGCGACGCTGGTACGGCGTACCGGCCGTGAGCTCTCCGACGACGACATCGAGATGCTGGTCGCGCTCGGCGTGGTCGAGCCGACGCCGGACGAGGACGTGTTCCAGGTCGCGACCGCGCACCTGAGTCTCGGCGTCGAGCTTCTCGACCTGGACCTGCCGGTCGAGGCGGTGCTCGCAGCCGGCCGGATCTTCACCGAGCACGGCCGCGCGATCGCCGAGGAACTGACCGAGGTCTTCCGCACCAAGGTCTGGCCGCACTACCGCGACTCCGGCGGCCCACCCGAGCACATCCAGCAGCTCGTCGAACGCTTCAAGCCCGTCACCATCCAGGGCCTCGTCCTCGCCTACGAACGAGCCGTCGGCGAAACCCAGCGAGACACCATCAGACGGACGGGCACCAAGCCGCCCCGGCGATAAATAGTTCAAGCCTGATTGCAGTATCCGGCCGGTGTGGCCCTGTGGCGTGTTATCACGGAGGGACATCGGCACTCGGGGGTTCGGGATGTTGCGTGTGCACTTCTCGGCGGGTGATCTCGTTCGCGTCCGGCTTGCGCCGGGGATCGATCCGCTGTGGGAAACCGTGCTGAGCCTGCAGCGGCTCCAGACCAGGCACGGCGCACTGGTGTACGACGGCTGGCTGCGCGCCACTCGTCGACGGCTCGCCGATCGCCGGCAGCGGCGGGCGGTCCATCTGCTGACGTCGATCGCGCCACGGCAGCGCTACTTCCCGGACTTCCTCACGCCGGCCGAGTCGCGCGACGGTTTCGAGTCCGGGCTGGACGCTGTCCTGTCGACGCCACGGCCCAGGGTGACCGCCGAGCTGACGAAGGTCTGCCGGTACGGCGACCGGCCGGTGCCACCGTGGATGGGCCGGATCGCGGCGACCGAGCACCAGGCGATGAGGTCGCTCGGCTCGATGCTCACCGGCTACTACCGCACGGTGGTCGGCCCGCACCTCGCCCACATCGAGCGTGCGGTCGCGGCGGACCGGGCCACTCGGCTGCGCGCGATCGGGGCGGCGGGAGTCGAGGGGCTGTTCAGGTCCTTCGGGCCGGAAGTGCGCTGGGACGCCAATGTGCTGCACCTGCCATATCCGTGTGCGGTCGACATCCGGCTCGGTGGTCGTGGCGTGACGTTCATCCCGTCGTACTTCTGCTGGGGCAAGCCGGTCGCCCTGTCCGACAAGGAGCTACCGCCGGTCGTCGTGTACCCGATCGATCATCCGGTCGAGGGTTGGTGCTCCGTCGATCATGCCGATCGACGACTGAGCTCTCTGCTGGGCACGACGCGCGCCGAGCTGCTCTGGCGGATCGCGGACGGCGCGACCTCCGGCGAACTCGCGAACGCGCTCGGCGTGACACCGGGCGCGGTGACGCATCACACCGCAGTGCTGCGGGAAACGGGGATCATCACGACCACCCGTCACGGCAGGTTCGCACGGCACGTGATCACGCCACTGGGCCAGGCCCTGCTGAACGGATCCCTTCTCAGAAGGTGATGTCGAAGCTCGTCCGGCCGCTGGGCGGCTCCTCGACCACGTCGACGTGATCGACGGCGGCGTACGGCGGTCCGTGCGCAGCCCAGTCGACCATCCGCTCGACTGCCTCCTCGGGGCCCTCGAAGAGCGCCTCGACGGTGCCGTCCGGGCGGTTGCGGACCCATCCGGCGACACCCGCCGACCGGGCTTCGCGGCGGCAGGAGTCGCGGAAGAACACGCCTTGGACGCGTCCGTGGACGACGACCCGACGGCAGATCACTCGTTCGGCACCTTGAGGTACGTGAGACCTCGGAAATCCAGGTAGGTGTCGGTCGGGGTGGTCACGACGCGCAGCAGCACGCCGTCGCAGCCGGTGCAACGGGCGACCAGTCCGGGCGCGTCGACGTACAGGCGGGTGTTGGCGAACACACCGGTGTGGCCGCAGCCTGCGCAGCGCGCGATCGCGGCGGTGATGTCGACGGCGAAGAGCTGACTCATGGCGCCTGCCGCCGCGTTCCCGTCAAGATGGGTGGCTTCACTCATTGTCGTCCTCGCTTCGCTGCGGGCGCCAATGAGGCACCGAGCGGACTGTGCTTGATGGTGAACTCGCTTCGCTCCTTCACTACGAGCCTCCAGTCGGTCCGAAACGTTCGGTTCGCACTCGGGCCGGGTCGTGCCCGGCGGCGACCAGCAGGTCTGCCGCCGTCTCAACGAACGGGGTCGGCCCGCAGACGTAGGTTGTCGGGTTCTCGGTCGGGGTGAACGCGAGCCGCTCGATCACCTGGGCGTCGATCCGCCCGACCCGGGGCTCGCCTTCCGGCGCCTCCCGCGTGTAGACGAGACTCACGTGCACGTGCTCCGACGCGGCATGGCGCTTCAGGTCGTCCACGTAGATCACCGAGGCGGGACGCCGTACCGAGTAGATCAGGCGGACCGGCGTCGTACTCGCCGCGGCAGCGTGGGCGCGCAGGATCGCCATCAGTGGGACGATCCCGGATCCTCCGCCGATCAGCTGCACCGGACCTTCCTGCTCCGGCTTCCACACGAACCAGCCGCCGACCGGTCCACGGATCTCCACCTGGTCACCAGGCTTCACCACCTCGACCAGGTACGGCGAGACTTCGCCGTCGGGCACCTCTTCGACGGTCAACTCGATCGTGTCACCCGCCCACGCGGACGCGATCGAGTACGACCGGGACGCCCGGTACCCGTCCGGTGCGGTCAGCCGGACGTCGAGGTGCTGCCCGGCCAAGTGGCCCGGCCAGTCCGGTACGTCGAGGACGAGCGTGCGAGCCGTCTCGGTCTCCCGCCGTACCTCTGCGACCGTGGCAGCCTGCCAGGTCAATCGCCGGCGTATCGCTGTTCTTTCCATGGATCTCCGTACTCGTGGTAGCCGGCGGTCTCCCAGAAACCGAGGTCCTCGGTGTCGGACAGGACCAGGCCGCGGATCCACTTGGCGCTCTTCCAGAAGTACAGGTGGGGCACGAGCAACCGGGCCGGTCCGCCGTGCTCCGGGGCCAGCGGGTCACCGTCGTACTCGTAGGCGATCCAGGCCTGGCCGTCCAGCAGGTCCTCCAGCGGCAGGTTGGTGGTGTAGCCGCCGTAGCTGTGCGCGAGCGCGAAGTCGGCCGCGGTCTCGACGTCGGCCAGCAGGGCGTCGAGCGAGACGCCCTTCCAGGCCGTCTCGAGCTTCGACCACCGGGTCACGCAGTGGATGTCCTTCGTGATCTCCTCGGCCGGCATCCGGAGCAGCCCGGCCCAGTCCCACCGGTACGTCTCCCCCGACTCCGTGCTGACCGTGAACTCCCAGTGCTCGGTCAGGATATGCGGCGTCGGACCGGCCGACAGCACCGGAAAGTCTTCGGTCAGGTACTGCCCCGGCGGAACCTGGGTTCCACCCCGTCGGCGCCCGGCGAATCCCGGCGAAACGATCCCCATGACGACCTCCCCTCTTCACCTAGAGGGCAGTCAACCACGATGCCGCCGCAAGTCCATCCCCGCGGCGGACATCCATCGCGGCGAGTCGTCCCGCCGGCGCGTCCACCGGACTAAAATTCAGGACTGTGGTTTGCCCCGGACCAAGGCAGCGTCGCGGTAGCGCGGCTGTCGAAGGGAGCGACTGAGTGAGCGAATGGTACGCACTGCGCCCGATCGGCGTCACCGAGGCGCTGACGCGCACCCAGGCGAATGAGGCACGGCCACCGGCGGAGAACGAGCCGGAGCCGTTGCCGGCCGAGGAACCACCGGTCGAGGAATAGCAGCGCCGAAGGCGGGTACCGGACAGCGTCAGGGCGACGATGATGTCCGAGGGTTGCGGGGACCCGTCGCACCCTGGTCGACGACTTCGACATCATCGAGTTCCTGGACCGCCTCGCGTTCCGGTGCAGCGAACTGCTGGGGGTCTCGGCGTGCGGCATCCTGCTCGTCGACCACCACGGCACGCTCAATCTCGTCGCAGCATCAACCGAACAGGCTCGGCTGGTCGAGCTCACCCAGTTGCAGAACCTCGAAGGGCCCTGCCTGGACGCCTACACCACCGGGCGTCTGATCCAGGAGCCTGATCTGCGCGATTCCGCGGGCCTGTGGCCCCGGTTCACCCCGGCTGCTCTCGAGGCGGGGTTCCTCGCGGTCCAGGCGGTGCCGATGCGGCTGCGTGACTCGACCTTGGGCGCGGTGAACCTGATGAGCGAGGTCGCCGGTCCGCTGAGTGACGACACCATCGCGCTCGGGCAGGCGCTTGCCGACGCGGCCACCATCGGCATCGTGCACCAGCGCGCCATGGCCCGTCAGGAGTTCATCACGGAGCAGCTGCAGACGGCCTTGAACAGCCGGATCCTGATCGAGCAGGCGAAGGGGTACCTGACCCACAGCCTCGGCGTCGGGATCGACGCGGCGTTCGCGGCGCTGCGCAGCTACGCGCGGACGAACAATCGCCGCCTCACCGAGGTCGCCGAGGACGTCCTCGACGGCCGCATCTCGTTCACCACCCCGGACGCGCCCACTGCCTGACGCTTACGCAGTGCGACAGATCTGGCGCTCGATCGGCCCCGGGGTTACGCTGAGCGAGCCTGTTCAGGCGTGCCCCAGACCCCGGCGGCCGACGGTGCCGCACGTCGGAGGGGTCGCGCGGCTTTCGGTGATCAACGTGCGGACGCCCGGCGCACGACTGACGGACCAGGCGCAGAAACCCGCCGCTCTGCGCCAGCATCCGGGCATCGCGGCGGGTTCAGCTGCGTTTGGATGCCCCCTCAGATGCCCCCTCAGATGCCCATGGTGCGGCCGATGATCTCCTTCATGATTTCGGTGGTCCCGCCGTAGATGGTCTGGATGCGGGTGTCGAGGTAGGCCTTGGCGATCGGGTACTCGGTCATGAAGCCGTAGCCGCCGTACAGCTGCAGGCAGCGGTCGGCGACCTTCTTCTGCAGCTCGGTGGTCCACCACTTCGCCATCGCGGCTTCGGCGACGGTCAGGGTGCCGGCGTTCAGTTCCTGGATGCAGCGGTCGACGAAAACGCGGGCGATCTGCGTCTCGGTGGCCAGCTCGGCGAGGACGAACCGGCTGTTCTGGAACGAGCCGATCGGACGGCCGAACGCCTTGCGCTCCTTCACGTACTCCAGCGTGCGCGCCAGCAGGTTCTCGCACGCCGCGGCCGCGACGACCGCGATCGCCAGCCGCTCCTGAGGAAGCTTCTCCATCAGGTAGACGAACCCCTTGCCCTCCTCGCCGAGCAGGTTCTCGACCGGAACCCGGACGTTGTCGAAGAACAACTCCGCGGTGTCCTGCGCCTTGAGCCCGATCTTGTCCAGGTTGCGGCCGCGGTCGAACCCGGGCATCCCGCGCTCGACGACCAGCAGCGAGATGCCCTGGGCGCCGGCCGCCGGGTCGGTCTTCGCCACCACGATGACGAGGTCGGCGAGGATGCCGTTGGAGATGAACGTCTTCTGCCCGTTCAGCACATAATGAGCACCATCCCGTCGCGCCGTCGTCTGGATGCCCTGCAGGTCGCTCCCGGCGCCGGGCTCGGTCATCGCGATCGCGGTGATGGTCTCACCGGAGCAGAACCCGGGCAGCCAGCGCGCCTTCTGCTCGTCGGTGGCATAGTCCAGCAGGTACGCCGAATTGATGTCGGTGTGGATCGCGAAACCGACCCCACTCGCCCGGGCCCTGGTCAGTTCCTCGATCACCACGGCGTTGAAACGGAAATCGCGGGCGCCGCCTCCGCCGTACTCCTCCGGCATCATGAAGCCGAGCAGGCCCGCGTGGCCGGCCGCGGCCCAGACCTCGCGCGGGACGATGCCGGCCTCTTCCCAGGCGTCGTGGTGCGGCACGATCTCCTTGTCGCAGAAGGCCCGGGCGGTCTCCCGGAAGGCGTCGTGATCGGCGTCGAAGAGCTGACGTTCCACAGGCGGTTCCTCTCAGTCCTGGACGGCGGCGCCGGAGTCCAGCAGGTCGTCGATGTCGGTGATGCCCCAGTCGGACAGCGCTTCGCGGGTGTGGTGCCCGGCTCGCGCGGGCGGTCGCCCGAGGCTGGTCGGCGTACGGGAGAAGCGGGGCGCCGGAGCGGCCTGACGGACGCCCTCCTGCTCGACAAAGGTGCCTCGGGCAACGAGGTGGGGGTGCTCGCCGGCGAGTGGGAGGACCGGCGCGACGCAGGCGTCCGAGCCGTCGAACACGTCCGTCCACTCGGCCTGGGTGCGCTGGAGGAAGGTCTCGGTCAAGACCTTGCGGAGCTCGGGCCAGTTGGCGGGGTCGTTGCGGTCCGGTACGGCGACGCCCAGCTTGGCGATCAGCTCGTCGTAGAACGGCTGCTCGAGCGCCCCGACGGCCAGGTGCTTGCCGTCCGACGTCTCGTACACGTCGTAGAACGGTGCACCGGTGTCGAGCAGGTTCGTCCCGCGCTCCTGCCGCCAACTCCCGGCGGCCAGCGCGCCGAGCATCATCGTGGTCAGGTGCGCGGAACCGTCGACAATCGACGCGTCGACAATCTGCCCACGACCGCTCCGCTGCGCCTCGTGCAGCGCCGCCAGCACGCCGACGACCAGGTACAGCGAGCCGCCGGCGAAGTCGCCGAGCACGTTGGCGGGCACCTGCGGTGGGCCGCCCGCGCGACCGATCAGGTGCAGCGCACCCGACAGCGCGATGTAGTCGATGTCGTGCCCGGCGGTCTGCGCGAGCGGTCCGTCCTGCCCCCAACCGGTCATCCGCCCGTAGACAAGCTTCGGGTTGATCGCCAACAGGTCGTCGGGGCCGAGCCCGAGCCGCTCCGCGACACCGGGCCGGAACCCTTCGACGAGTACGTCGGCTTGCGCGACGAGGCGCCGTACGACGTCGATCGCCGCCGGGTTCTTGAGGTCCAGGGCCACGCTGCGGCGACCGCGGTTGACCAGGTCGAGCTCGGGCGGGCCGAAGGACAGGCCGCCGCCGGGCCGGTCGATCCGCAGCACGTCGGCGCCGAGCTCGGCCAGCATCATGCAGGCGAACGGCCCGGGGCCGATGCCGGCCAGCTCGACGACCTTGACCCCTTCGAGTGGACCCATGCCCGCTATTGTGACAGCGTCACTGTCACAGTCGTCAAGTCAACCTGCGTGTGCCGGTCAGGGCGCTGATCAGGGCGCTCAACGGCAACAGCACACTGAGCGTGGTGATGGCGACCAGCACGGCCGACCAGCCGGGCGAATCGCCCACGAGATGCCCGAGGTGGAACACGAGGTGTGTCGTGGAGAACGCCAGGTAGGCCACCAGCGCCACCTTGGTCAGCAGCCGGTCGAAGCTGAACGCGGCCGCGCCGAGCACGATGGCCATCCCGAGCTTCATGCCACCGAGGTCGCGGAACAAATGCTCGCTGTACGGCGGCGTCCAGTCCACCGTCGGCATCTCGTAGAAGCTGGCCGGGAAGAACGTCATCCACACGCCCAGCACGAGTTCGAACGCCGCGAAGACGACCAGAACCGACCGCACGTACAGGTTCACTGCTTGCCGCCGAGGTAGTCGTCGAAGGTGATCGTGCCGTACGGCGGGCCGTCGACGTTCGCGTAACCGTCCACGAAGGCCCGGAACATCTTGCCCGGGACGCGAACCGGCAGCACCGGCCGCCGCGATCCGCGCGCGGCCTTCCAGGCGCGGGCGAGCTCCGGCACCGGCCGGACCTCCGGCCCACCGATGTCCGCCGCCCGGCCGATCACCGGCTCGCCGACCAGCTCGGTCAGGCGGGTGGCGACGTCGGAGACGGCGATCGGCTGCAGCGCGGCAGCCGGGGCGAAGATGGGCCCCGTCTTCATGCTGAAGACCCGGTCGAGCAGGTTGTGGAACTGGGTGGCCCGCAGGATCGTGTACGACGCCCGGGACTCGATCAGCCGCTCGGCCTCGAGCTTGTGCTGGTAGTAGGCCAGCGGGATCCGGTCGATGCCGGCGATCGACATGTACAGCACGTGCATCGACGCCGGCGCGGCGTCGAGCAGGTTGCGGGTCTGCTGGATGTCCTTCTTCCCCTGCGCTGTCGCGAGGTGGACGATCAGGTCGACGCCGTCGGCGGCCGCGCGGAGGCCGTTGCCGGTGGTCAGGTCGCCGGTGACCAGGCCTGGTCCGGTCCGGCGGCTGAGCACCCGGACCGTGTGGCCGGCCGCGCGCAGGTGTTCGACGGTGGGCCGGCCGAGGTTGCCGGTGCCGCCGGTGACGAGGAGGCTGGTCATGGGGTCTCCCGGCCTGGACTGAGGAGCGGAGGGAGCGAAGCGACTGGAGGGACGAGGGAAGGCCGGGAGTTCCAGCCCCATGGCCCGCCGCGCCGGAGGCGTGGCATCAGTAGAGTCATTGTGGTGTCCTTTCGGTCACCAATGAAGATCTGATAGCCCTCCGATTCGTGACAGTTGCGCGGCCGCGAAGGTGAGTTTGTCCGGATTCATCACGAACCGGAGGTCGGTCACACCGTCGTCGTCGCCGAACGTGACGAAGCACACCGCCTCGACGCCGCGGGGGCTGACGGCCAGGAAGGTGGGCTGCCCGTTGGCCTCAGCGAACTGGACCTCGAGCCCCTCGCCGTACTTCTGCAGGGCGCCGACCAGGTAGCGCGCGACCCGCTCCCGGCCGGTGAGCGCGTTCCGCGCGGCGAAGACCTTGCCGCCGCCGTCGGCCCGCGACACCACGTCCTCGGCGAGCAGCGCCTCCAGCTCCTCGATCTCGCCCTGCTGGGCGGCCGCGATGAACCGTTCGACCAGCCGGTGCCACTCGGACCGGTCGACCCGGCGCTCGCGCCGCGGCTCGGCGGCCACCCGCTTCGACGCCCGGGAGACCAACTGCCGGGCATTGGCCTCCGAGGTGCCGATCAGCTCGGCTACCTCGCGATAGCTGTAGGCGAAGGCTTCCCGCAGCACGTACGCCGCCCGCTCGGCCGGAGTGAGGCGTTCGAGCACGACCAGCAACGCCATCGACACCGAGTCGCGCTCGGCGACCACGTCCAGCGGACCGAGCTCCTCGAAACGCCCGCCGGTGAGCACCGGCTCGGGCAACCACTCCCCCACGTACGTCTCGCGTCGTACCCGGGCCGAGGTGAGCTGCTTGATCGACAGGTTGGTGACGATCTTCGCCAGGTAGGCGTCGGGGTCCTTCACCGCGTCCTGATCGACGCCCTGCCAGCGCAGCCACGCCTCCTGGACGATCTCCTCGGCGTCCGCCGCCGTACCCATCATCCGGTAGGCGATCCCGAACAACCGTCCCCGCAGGCGCTCGAAGTCATCCACGACGCCTAGTCTTCCGCATCGAATTCAAGCGTCAGCGGAAGGTCTCCGCGGCGCGTTGGATCTTGGTGTAGAAGTCGGTCCAGGCGGCTTGGTCCATCATGTCGGCGTCGGCGCCGCCCTGGCCGTCGATCAGCTCGCGGACGATGTCGGCGTGGCCGGCGTGGTGGGCGGTCTCGTCAACGACCCGGACCAGCAGGGCGCCGAACGTCGTGCTGCGCTTCCCCTCCGCCCAGTGTGGGACCTCCGCCGGGGTGTCGAGTGAGAGGTCGGCGATGCTGCGATCGCTGTGCGCGCAGGCAGTCCGGTAGAGATCGGTGAGGTACTCAGTGCTCTCGGACGGCAGCGCCCACATGTCCGCGCCTTCCCAGACCGAGCCGTCCTCCTCCCAGGGCAGCGGCTTCTCCGGTGGGCGACCGACGCTCGTACCGAGGTAGACGTACTCGATCCCGGTGAGGTGCTTGACCAGGCCGAGGAGGTTCGTCCCGGACGGCACCAGCGGGCGGCGGCGATCGTACTCGCTCAAACCGTCGAGCTTCGCGAGCATCAGTGCACGGGTGGCCTGGAGGTACTTCTGCAGCTCAGCCTTCATGACTGAGCACGCTAACCGAGGCCTCAGACAGTTTCCGGCGCACCCGGCGGGACGAAGGGTACGGCGCTCGGTCCGTGCTCGATCAGCTTCATCAGCGCAGCCGTGTCGACGTAGGAGTCGATCGCGTCGGCCAGCCGGTCGAGCCGGGCCTCGCGCAGCGCGGCGAACGAGATCGTCCCGTCCGGCGCCGGCTTGCCGGTCAGCCCGGCGACCTCGGTCAGGAACGCGTGCCGGGCCGCATCGTCGTCGAGCAGCCCGTGCCAGATCGTGCCCCAGGTGTTCCCGACCCTGCACCCGCCCGGAAACGCCTCTGCCTCCCCGGTGACCGTCACCACGCCGTGGTGGATCTCGTACGCCGTCGCCGCCGGCCGGGCCAGCACTTTGTCGGCCGCGAACGCAGTTGCCACCGGCAACAGCCCGAGGCCGGTGTGCTCCCCGCCGCCCTCGACGCCGTGCGGATCCGAGATCGCACCACCCAGCAGCTGATACCCGCCACAGATCCCGAGCACCGGTCGACCAGCCGCGACCCGGGTCGCCACTGCGTCGGCCAGCCCGTGCTCACGCAGCCAGCGCAGATCCGCCACGGTCGCCCGCGACCCCGGCAGCACGACCAGGTCGGCGTCCCGGATCTCGGCCGGGCTGGTCGTGAAGAACACGCTGTTCGTCGGCTCGACCGCGAGCGCGTCCAGGTCGGTGAAGTTGCTGATCCGCGGGAACCGGACCACCGCGACCGTGAGCAGGTCGGCCGGCGCGCTCCGCCGTACCGGGATGTCGAGCGCGTCCTCCGAGTCCAGCCACAGCTCGGGCAACCACGGGAGTACGCCGTACGTCGGCCGGCCGGTCGCGGACGTGAGCATGTCGATCCCCGGCTGCAGCAGCGACACGTCCCCGCGGAACTTGTTCACCAGGAACCCGCTGAGCAGCGCCTGATCCGCGGCGTCGAGCAGGGCGACCGTCCCGAACATCGACGCGAACACACCCCCGCGGTCGATGTCGCCGACCACGACGACCGGCGCCTTGATGTGCTGCGCGAGTCCCATGTTCACGTAGTCGGACTGCCGCAGGTTGATCTCCGTCGGGCTGCCCGCGCCCTCGCTGATCACCACGTCGTACCTGGACGCCAGATCGTCGTACGCCGCGAACGCCGCCTTCGCCAGCTCAGCCCGCTCGGTCAGGAAGCCGCGCGCGCTCAGCTCACCCCACGGCTCCCCCATCAGGACGACATGGCTGCGGCGATCGCTGCCCGGCTTGAGCAGGACCGGGTTCATCGCGGCCTCCGGCTCGGCGCCGGCGGCAACGGCCTGGATCCACTGCGCCCGGCCGATCTCCGCGCCGTCCGCACACACCATCGAGTTGTTCGACATGTTCTGTGCCTTGTACGGCGCCACCCGGACACCCTGACGCGCCAGCCAGCGGCACAGCCCGGTCACCACGGTCGTCTTGCCCGCGTCGGACGTCGTACCGGCAATCAGCAGCGAACCCACCCGGCCTACCTTAGTGCGCGCATCACCAGGGCCAGGTACAGGCGGAAGCGACCGTTCGGATTGCCCAGCTCGAAGCCCAACACGCTCTCCGCATGCTCGAGGCGGTAGGCCACCGTGCTGTGGTGCCGGTACACCAGCGCGGCCGCCTTCCGGACCGAGTCGGTGAAGCAGTACGCACGGAGGATCGCGAGCAGATCGTCTCCGCCGGGCTCAGCCGCGATCCGGTCGAGTGCAGCCACGTCCGGCGAGGCTGCGATGTCCTCGGGACGCAGTCGCTCGGCCAGGACGAGCAGGCCGCCCAGATCGTCAGTCATGACGACCGGCTCCTCCGGTGAGGCGAGCCGCAGCGCGGTGCACGCGTCCCGCCAGGACTCCGCTGCGCGAATCGCAGGCAGCGCCGGCCCGACGCCGGTCCGCACTCCGCTCGCTGCCTCGACCGGTACGTCGCCCGGCCACAAGGTGACCACGCGGTCGCCGACAACCGCCGAGAGCGTACGCATCGCGGGCGGACCGGTGGACACCGCGACGCGTAGTGACGCAGTAGGCGCAACGCCGAGCAGATGCAGGGCACGAGACCGTTCCGCGATCCCTGCGGAGGCCGAGACCACCAGCTCGACCAGGGCCGGATCACCGACCGCGGGTAGACCACTCACGGTCCGGTCGAGCAGCACCGAGCCGGCCAACGCGAAGCGCTCCAGCACGATCTCGTCGAGGGACAGCGCGGCTCCGTCCCGGGCCAGCCAGAACACCGCGTCGCCGTACTCGCGGACCTGCGCGGCAGCCGGCGGTCCGGCGATGTCGACGGCGCCGGACGGGTCCGCCCGGAGCACCAGGCCACGACCGGCGGCCTCGATCCCGACCGGGCTCTCGGCGAGTGCCGCCGTACTCTTCAGCAGCGTGGTCAGGTCGGCCTTGCCGGTCATCAGGGCGTCGAAGAACCCGATCACACGCACGGCGCTCTCCGCATCCGCGTCCAGCGCGGACAGCCGCAGCAACAGGCCCTTCATGAATCGAGGCTACCGGCCCGGACGACGAAAGCAGTCCTCCGCCAGACGGCGGAATCCCGGGTCCGGACTACCGCCATCCGGCGGCTGTGGCGTGTCATGGTGGACCCGCATGCTCGACTCACCCTCGAGCAAGGAGACCGCGATGACCGACTACCCGTTCGACCCCGAGCTCCAGCCCTGGCTCGCGATGCTGCCCGAGATCGACCTGGCCGACATCGTGGCCAGTCGCGATCAGGCCGACGAGTTGATCAGCCACCTGCCACCGGTCGAGGTCCCGGACGGCATCGGCATCCGCGAGGTGTCGATCCCGGGTCGCGACGGCGCACCCGACATCAAGGCCCGGATCTACGCGCCCACCGAGGCGAGCGACTCGCTGCGGCCGGGGTACGTCCAGATTCATGGTGGCGGATTCGTCCTCGGCGACCTCGACACGTTCGAGCAGGCGCCGGTCGACGTCGCCGCGACCTGCGGCGCGGTAGTCGTTGCCCCGGACTACCGACTCGCTCCGGAGCACCCGTTCCCGGCTGGGCTCGAGGACTGCTACGCCGCCCTCGAATGGCTTGCTGCGAACGCCGACGAGCTGGGCGTCGATCGGGACCGGATCGCCGTTGGCGGTGAGAGCGCCGGTGGCGGTCTGGCGGCCGCTGTCGCGCTGCTCGCCCGGGACCGCCAAGGGCCGGCGCTGTGCTTCCAGTTGCTCGACATCCCCGAACTCGACGACCGGCTCGACACCGAGTCGATGACGACCTTCGTCGACACCCCGCTGTGGAACCGTCCGGCCGCCGTACTGAGCTGGAAGTACTACTTGTCCGGTGATCCCGAGAAGTTGGGCCTGCAGTACGCCGCTCCGGCGCGGGCCGAGGATCTCGCCGGGCTGCCGCCCGCGTTCGTGTCGACCTGCGAGTTCGACCCGCTCCGCGACGAAGGCCTGATCTACGCACAGCGCCTGCTCGCGGCCGGTGTCAGCACCGAACTGCACCACTACCCGGGCACGTTCCACGGCTCGTCGATGGTCCGCGGCGCGGCCGTCACCCGGCGGATGGAGGCCGACAAACTGGCCGCCCTGCGCCGGGCGCTCGGCTGACGGAGGGCGGCCCGCTGACGGTCAGTCAGCGGGAGATGCGAGTGGCAGCACCTCGGCGGCGGGGAGTTTGGCCAGGTCGGCGCCGTCGACGAGCAGCTTGGACGCGCGGACGCCGCTGCCGATCACGACCGGTCCGGCGTTCACGACGGCCTCGTCGACCAGGACCGGCCAGTCCGCGGGCAGTCCGATCGGCGTGATGCCGCCGTACTCCATCCTGGTCGAGCCGACCGCGTCGTCCTGGGCGGCGAACGAGATCTTCCGGACCCCGAGGTGCTTGCGGATCACGCCGTTCACGTCGGCGCGGTGGGTGGCGAGCACCATCACCGCGGCGTACGTCGACTCACCGGCGCGCTTGCCGTGCACGATCACGCAGTTCGCCGACGCGGCCATCGGTACGTCGTACTCCGCGCAGAAGGCGGCCGTGTCCGCGAGGCCGGCGTCGATCGCCGCCGCGTACCCGTCGATCGACCCGAGCGCGTCCCGGACCGGCTCGGCCAGCAACTCCGGCACCTCGGCGGCGGGCCGCCAGTCGAGCTTGCCCAGCACCGGCCCGGTCACTCGGACTTCCGCTTCGTCAGGTCCTCGTACTCGGGATGCTCGGCGAGGAACTCCTGGTAGAACGGGCAGGCGGGCTTCACCCGCAGACCGGCGTCCCGGGCGTCCTCCAGCGACTTGACGGCGATCCGGCCGGCCACGCCGCGACCGCGGAACTCGGGAATCGTCTCAGCATGCAGGAAGGTGATGACCTCGGGGTACAGCTTGTAGTCGACGAATCCCATCAGGTTCCCCGCGGAGTCGACTGCCTCATACCGGCTGCGCTCCTTGGCGTCCACCACGCTGATCTCGTTGTCCATGCTGGCCACTGTAAGAGGTGCTCGACGGAAGTCTGTGGACGGGTTGCGGCCTGTTGCCGTGGACAGGCGGTAGCATCGCGGGCTGAAATGGGTGCGTGGAGTCCTGGGTTGGGTGACCAAGTGACGGTGGCGGGTGGCGAGGGTGGACCGACCGCTCTCCGGATCATGCTGGGCGGACAGCTGCGGCGGATGCGGGAGCAGGCCGGGATCAGTCGCGCCGACGCCGGCTGGCAGATCCGCGCCTCCGAGTCCAAGGTCAGCCGGATGGAGCTCGGCCGGGTCGGGTTCAAGGAACGTGACGTCAGCGACCTGCTCGAGCTCTACGGCATGCAGGACGAGGAAGAACGCTTCCGGCTGATGGAGCTGGCCCGGGCCGCCAACAACCCCGGCTGGTGGTCCCGGTACGGCGACGTGATGCCGACCTGGTTCACCAACTACGTCGGCCTGGAGGTCGCGGCGACGCTGATCCGGACCTACGAGGTGATGTTCGTCCCGGGGCTGCTGCAGACCGAGGAGTACGCGCGGGCCGTCGTACAGATGGGCAAGGCGTACCTGCCGGGCGACGAGATCGAGCAGCGGGTCGCGCTGCGGGTGACCCGGCAGCAGGTCCTCAACCGGGCCAATCCGGCCCGGCTCTGGGTGGTCATCGACGAGTCGGTGCTGCGCCGCCCGGTCGGCGGCGAGGACATCATGCGGGCCCAGATCGAGCACCTGATGAAGTGGGCGCAGCAGCCGAACATCACCCTGCAGATCATGCCGTTCAGCAGCCTCGGCTACCCGGGCGCGGGCGGCGCGTTCAGCATCCTGCGCTTCCCCGAGGGCGACCTGCCGGACATCGTCTACATCGAGCACGCGGCCAGCGCGCTCTACCTGGACAAGCTCGAAGAGGTCGACGAGTACGTCGCGATCATGGAAGCCCTCACGATCGCGGCCGCACCCGTCTCCCAGACCGAGAGCCTCCTCAAGGACGCCTTGGCCCGGATGGACTGACCTCAGGCCACCTCGAGGTCGACCTTGATGTTGCCGCGGGTGGCGTTGGAGTACGGGCAGACCTCGTGGGCCTTCGCGACCAGCTCCTCGGCGACGACGCGCTCAACTCCCGGCAGGCTCACCTCCAGCGCGACCTCCAGTCCGTAGCCGGCGCCGCCGTTGATCGGGCCGATGCCGACCTCCGCGGTGACGGTCGAGCCGTCCGCGTCCTGGCGTGCCTTGCGGGCCACCAGCTTGAGCGCGCTGTGGAAGCAGGCTGCGTAGCCGGCCGCGAACAGCTGCTCCGGGTTGGTGCCCTTGCCGTTGCCACCCATCTCGACCGGCGGCGCGACGACGACGTCCAGCTTGCCGTCGTTGGTCGCCACCTTCCCATCGCGGCCGCCGTTGGCGGCGGCCTTCGCGGTGTACAGAACCTTCTCTACTGCGATCGTCATATCGGTGTCTCCTGGGGTTTCAGCGGGTGGGGTCGAGCACGAGCTTGCCGACGGTACGGCGGGCTCGCAGGTCTTCGTGAGCAGTGGCGGCGTCGGACAACGCGTACTCGCCGCCGACGATCGGGCGGAGCTTGCCGCTCGCGGTCAGGTCGAACAGCTCGGCCAGCGGATCGCCGAGCAGCGCCGGCTCCCGGAAGCAGTCCGCCAGCCAGAAGCCTGCGATCGTCTTCGAGCCCTTCATCAACCGGCTCGCGTCGATCGGCTGCGCGGCTTGGCGGGAGGCGGCGCCGAAGGTGACCAGCCGGCCGAACCGCGCGAGTGCCGCGAAGGACTCGTCGAACGTCGGTCCGCCGACCATCTCCAGCACGATGTCGACCGGCTTGCCGCCGTTCGCCTCGAGGATGCGGTCCTTCAGCCCTTCCGGCTCACCGTCGATCGCGGCGTCCGCGCCAAGCTCCAGCACCTGCTTGCGCTTCTCCTCGCTGGACGCGGTCGCGATCACCCGACCGGCGCCCCACAGCTTCGCAAGCTGTACGGCGAGGGACCCGACACCACCGGCACCGGCGTGCACCAGCACGGACTCCCCCGGCTGCAGATGCGTCGACGTCTTCAGCAGGTGCCAGGCCGTGGTCCCCTGCAGCACCAGGGCGAGCGCCTGACCATCGGTGACACCCTCCGGAACATCCCACGCGTACGGCGCGTGCGCGACAGCCTGCTCCGCATAGCCGCCGGACCCGACCAGCGCGACCACCCGGCGACCGTCGCCGGTCGTGCCGACGACCTCGCCACCCGGGATCAGCGGCAGCACGGTCTTGGACAGGTAGGAGTTCTCGACCTGGTGGGTGTCCGCGTAGTTGATGCCGGCTCGGTCGACCGTGATCAGGACCTGCCCGTCGCCGGCGACCGGCTCCGCCACGTCGCTGACCTTGAGCACCTCGGGTCCGCCGAACTCGGTGATCTCTATCGCTCGCATACGCCGTACTATACACTGTACGTTATGGATGTCGAAGGGAGCTGCGTCACATGGCCAGGACACCGCGGAACACGCTCAGTTCCGAGCTGATCGTCCGGACCGCCCTGGAGCTGATGGAGTCCAAGGGCACCGACGGGTTCAGCCTGCGCGGAGTGGCCGCGGAGCTCGGGGTCGGGCCGATGGCGCTCTACACGTACTTCCGCAACAAGAACGATCTGTACGACGCTGTCCGCGACCACCTGATGGGCTTGCTGCCCGCCGTACCGGAGGAGGTGGACTGGCCGGACCAGGTGCGGTTCGTCTGCCGGAGCCTGCGGTTGCTGATGTTGCAGCATCCTTGCCTTGCGCAACTACTATCCGGCCGGCCGCTGAGCGGTCACGAGACGGCCCGGGTCGCCGAAGGGTTGCTCGGCGTCCTGCGGAGCGCGGGATTCGACCCGGAGACGGCGGCGCGGACGCACACCACGTTGTTCACCTACGTGCTCGGGGCAACGTCCTGGGAGATCCAGATGGCCGCCGAACGCCGCGACCCGGAAGCCTGGCGGCGGTTGCGGATGACGATGGAGTCACTGTCCGCCCGCGAGTTCCCGTCGGTGGTCGAACTCGCTCCTGAGCTGGCCCGGACGACGGGTGGTGACGAGCAGTTCGACTACGGTCTGGACTTGTTGCTGGAAGGGTTACGGATCAGAACACCATCGTGACGATGGCGACGATGCCGATGCAGACGATCAGCGCGCGCAGGGCGGCCGGCGGGAGCTTGCGGCCGTAGCGGGCGCCGAGGAAACCACCGATGGTGGAGCCGACGGCGATCAGCGCGGCGGCCAGCCAGTCGACGTCGGCGACGATGATGAACAGGATCGCGGCGACCGAGTTCACGAAGGTCGCCAGCACGTTCTTGAGGCCGTTCATCCGTTGCAGGTTCGAGTCCAGCCCAAGGCCGAGGATCGCCATCAGCAGCACGCCTTGCGCGGCGCCGAAGTACCCGCCGTAGACACCGGTCGCGAACACCGCGGGGATCACCCACCAAGCGCCCCGGTGATGGTGCGACGGGACGCTGATCCATCGTGACAGCCAGGGCTGAAAGGCCACGAGCACACAGCCGAGCAGGATCAGCACCGGTACGACGGCGTCGAAAGCCGAGTCGGGCAAGGTCAGCAGCAACACCGCGCCGACGATGCCGCCGGTCAAGGAGGCCGGGATCAGCCGGATCATCCGGCCGCGCTGGCCCTCCAGCTCACGCCGGTACCCGATCGCGCCGGCCGCCGTACCGGGAGCGAGACCGACGCTGTTGCTCACGTTCGCCACTACCGGCGGGATGCCGACAGCAAGCAATGCGGGGAAGGTGAGCAGCGTGCCCGACCCCACCACGGCGTTGATCGTGCCCGCGCCCATCCCCGCCACCAGGACGAACAGCGCCTCGAACCATGTCATCGCTGCCAGACTCTACGCACCTGACAGGCTCGCCCGCTCATCGGTCCATCCGTTGAGCGATCGTTCCAGCTGCCCGGACAGCACGAAGCCCTCCCGGGCGACCCGGGAGGGCTTTGGGTGCTGCTGTCTCAGCGCTCCAGCGGCGGCTCGGCCGACGGCGGAGCCGGGGGCTCCGGGGTCTGGCCGACCGACGGCGGGACCTGCTGCTGACTCCGGGAGCTGACGGCTGCGTTCTGCGCGGCGGCGATCGCCTCCGCGACGGCGTGGTCGGCCTCGGCCACAGCGGCGTCCGGCGTACTGACCACTTCGGCGCCGGTGTCGATCGCCGGGACCTCACCGTTGGCCAGCGACGGCGCCTCCCACGACCCTTCGGCCTTCTGCGGGATGCCGGCCACCTGGCCGACCGCGCTGCCGAGACCCTTGAGCGCGTCACCGATCTCGCTCGGCACGATCCACAGCTTGTTCGCGTCGCCCTGAGCGATCGACGGGAGCATCTGCAGGTACTGGTAGGCGAGCAGACCCTGGTCCGGCTTGCCGGCGTGGATCGCGTTGAACACCGTGGTGATGGCCTGCGCCTCACCCTGGGCCTTCAGGATCCGGGCCTCCCGCTCGGCCTGCGCCCGCAGGATCCGGGACTCCTTGTCACCTTGGGCGGTGAGGATCGCGGACTGCTTCTGGCCCTCGGCCGACAGAACGGCGGACTGCCGCATACCCTCGGCGGTCAGGATCGCGGCGCGCTTGTCGCGGTCCGCGCGCATCTGCTTCTCCATCGAGTCCTGGATCGACGGCGGCGGGTCGATCGAGCGCAGCTCGACCCGGTTGACCCGGATCCCCCACTTGCCGGTCGCCTCGTCCAGCACGTACCGGAGCTTCTCGTTGATCTCCTCACGAGACGTCAGCGTCTGCTCCAGGTCCATGCCACCGATGATGTTGCGCAGCGTCGTCATCGTCAGCTGCTCGATCGCCTGGATGTAGTTGGAGATCTCGTACGTCGCCCGGACCGGGTCGTTCACCTGGAAGTAGATGACCGAGTCGATCGACACCATCAGGTTGTCCTCGGTGATCACGCCCTGGGGCGGGAACGCGACGACCTGCTCGCGCATGTCGATGGTGTACCGGACCTTGTCGACGAACGGCGTCAACAGGTTCAGGCCGGGCTGCAACCCGGTCTTGAACTTGCCGAACCGCTCGACGATCCCGACGGTCTGCTGCTGCACCACCCGGACGGACTTGATCAGTGTGACGATCACCAGCAAGGCGACCACTGCCAGCACTACGAGGAACGCGGTCACTAGACCCTCCACTCGACAGAACCCTCAGGACGGACAGTCTTTCCTATCGACGGTCCACCCGGCGTACCGGTTCCCGGCGCGTCGGCTGCCTGATCGCGCAGCTAGTTCTGCCGTCCTCGATGTCGACAGTACTTCGCCTTCCCGGTCACTCAACCGGGACGGCGCGGCTCAGCTCTGCGGCGGATCGGTGGGCTTGGGATCCTGGTGCGTGGGCTGCGGATTCGGGAGCTGGTGCAGCGAGTCCCCGACCGGGTACACGACGGCGGTGGCGCCGTCGATCGACATGATCTCGACCCGGGTCCCGGGGGCGATGGTGGAGATCTCGTCGAACGGGCGGGCCGTCCACAGGTCGCCGCCGATCCGGATCGAGCCGCCGCCGTCGGGGTGGATCTCCTTGACCACCGTGCCGGTACGGCCGATGACGTGCGCGGAGCCGGTCTTCAGCTCGGTGCCGTGGTGGAACTTGCGGGCCAGCAGCGGACGGATCGCGACCAGCATCGCGGCCGCGGTGATCAACCCGACCACGATCTGCAGCCACAACAGTCCCGGGAACACCGCGCTCACGCCGGCGGCGGTCAGCGCACCGGCGGCCAGCATCAGCAAGGTGAAGTCGAGCGACGCCAGCTCGGCCAGACCGAGGACGGCGGCAACAGTCAGCCACGCCGCCCAGATGTTGTCCCGCAGCCAATCCATCATCTGCCAAGCCTATCCACCTCGAGGGCACCAAGCGGTCGTTGGACGCGCGCCGCCTCCGTCCCGCTCCCCCGCCCCATCCCGCCCGCGGCACTTCGCTGGCGCGCCGCATCCCGCTCCCCTGCCGCTTTTCGCTGGCACGCCAGCGAGGTTGGGGGTTTGCCACCCGGAACAAGGGTGGCAAACCCACCACCTGGTGGGTCAACCCATCAAAGTCGGGAGCCGGTCAGAGGGCGCGGGCGGTGTAGCGGCTGTCCTCTTGTTTGAGGGACAGGGCCAGGTCGAAGGTCTCGCTGATGGTTTCGGAGGTGAGGGCCTCGTCCATCGGGCCGGCGGCGACGATGCGGCCCTGCTTGAGCAGCAGGGCGTGAGTGAAGCCGGGCGGGATCTCCTCGACGTGGTGGGTGACGAGGACCATCGCCGGTGCGCCGACCGCGGTCGCGATCGAGCTGAGCGAGCGCACCAGCTGCTCGCGACCGGTGAGGTCGAGGCCGGCCGCGGGCTCGTCCATCAGCATCAGCTCGGGGTCCGTCATCAGCGCCCGGGCGATCTGAACCCGCTTGCGTTCGCCCTCGGACAATGTCCCGAAGGTCCGGTCGCCGAGGTGGCCGATACCGAGCTCGGTCAGCAACTCCTTGGCCCGCTGGTGGTCCAGCTCGTCGTACTCCTCCCGCCAGCGACCGAGTACGGCGTACGACGCGGAGACCACGACGTCCGACACCCGCTCTCCACGCGGCACGCGGTCGGCCAATGCGGCACTGGTCAGTCCGATCCGCGGCCGGAGCTCGAACACGTCGACCGTACCGAGAACCTCGCCGAGCAGACCGGCGACGCCGGCGGTCGGGTGGATCTGGGCGGCGAGGATCTGCAGCAGCGTCGTCTTGCCGGCGCCGTTCGGGCCGATCACCACCCACCGGTCGGCCTCGTCGACGGTCCAGTCGATCCCGTCGAGCAGCAGCGCCCCACCACGAACTATCGACACACCGGCCAGCTCCACCACTGCAGTCATGCCCAAAACCTACGGGGTCGCTCCCCCGCGCTCGCTCCCGGCCCGCTGATGTCGTCCGGCGGACCGCGTGGTGCAAGACTGGCGGGCGTGCTGACGACCTCCGCCTCGGTTCGGTTCACCGTCTGGACCAACGCGATGCTGACCGGTGCCTGCGACCCCGACACGGCCGCCCAGAAGATCCTCGGCGACGACGTCGGGCACCACGTCGCGGGCCTGGCCGCGCATCCCCCGCCTGCAACGTTGCCGGTGGCGCTGAACCTGCTGCGCGCTGCCGGAGCCACTCAGGCGCACCTCGCGTTGCCGGTTCCCGGCGATCCGATCGGACTGGCCGGGCCCCCGGCTTTCAACGAGGCCGCGCTGGAGTCGGGTGAGGCGGTCGTACTCTCCGGCGCCGAGATCGGACTGGTTCCGGCGTACGTCGGTCCGGCCGTGCAGTGGACCGTGATGGCGGCGACGAGCCCGCCGGCAGCCGACTTCGGCGAGGCCGATCGCGGGTTGCGGATGGCGTTGATCGACGCGGCCGAGTCACTGGCCGCGCTGGACGTGGCGCGGTGGAAGCCGGAGATCGCCGACGCGCTGATCGACATCCGCAAGATCGGCAGCGGACGCAACGACGACCTCGCACCCGGGTACCAGCCGCGCGCGGTGAAGACCGCGGCGACTGCCCGCCGCTGCCTGGCCATCGCCGACGCGGCTCTCGAGGACGACGGCGCCGCGGTCACCGGCGCCGAGGCTGACGCACGCCGCCGCGCGCTGACGGACCTCGCGGCCGCCGCCCGCCGCGCGTTGGTCGCCGCGTGCGCCCCTCCCGTTCACGACTGAGATATGGACCGGACGGCCGCCGGACAGCTGATGTGGGTAGCGTTCGTGGTGCGATGACAGGACAGGCTGAGCTCGAGACGCCACCGCCCGACCGCCCGACGTTGCTGGTCACCTTGACCGGCACGGACCGCCCGGGCCTGACCTCCGCTGTGCTCTCGACGCTCGCCACCCGCGGCGTCGAGGTGATCGACGCCGAGCAGGTCGTGCTGCGCGGCCGGCTGGTGCTCGGTGTGCTGGTGTCCGCACCCCGCGATCACAAGACCCTCAAGGAAGAGCTGAAGGCGCTCGAGCCGATCCTCGACGTCGACATCTCGGTCAAGAAGGGCATCGGCGACAACGAGCCGCGGCGCGAAGGCCGCAGCCAGGTGACCGTGATCGGTCATCCGCTGACCGCGGCCGGACTGGCCGCGATCGCCGGCCGGATCGCCGACACCGGCGCGAACATCGACCGGATCAGCCGGATGGCGCGCTACCCGGTGACCGCGATGGAGATCGCCGTCTCCGGCGCCGATCCGGAGGCGCTGCGCACTGTGCTGGCGATGGAAGGGGTCCGGCAGAAGCTCGACGTCGCCGTCCAGGCCGGCGGGTTGTACCGGCGGGCCAAGCGGCTGATCGTGATGGACGTCGACTCGACGCTGATCCAGGGCGAGGTCATCGAGATGCTCGCCGGGCACGCGGGCCGGCTGGACGAGGTCGCCGCGGTCACCGAGCGGGCGATGCGCGGCGAGCTCGAGTTCGCCGAGTCCCTGCACCATCGGGTCGCGGCGCTGGAAGGCCTGCCGGTGTCCGCGCTGGACGAGGTGTACGACGCGATCCAGCTGGCTCCCGGGGCACGGACGCTGGTCCGGACGCTGAAGCGGCTCGGGTACCAGTTCGCGATCGTCAGCGGCGGGTTCAGCCAGATCACCGACAAGCTGGCCGCCGACCTCGGCATCGACTACGCGGCGGCCAACCAGCTGGAGATCGTCGACGGCAAACTCACCGGCCGGGTGATCGGCGACGTCGTCGACCGCGCCGGGAAGGCCGTCGCGCTGCGCCGGTTCGCCGCGAAGTCCGGTACGCCGCTGTCCCAGACGGTCGCGATCGGTGACGGCGCCAACGACCTCGACATGCTCGCTGCCGCCGGGCTCGGCGTCGCGTTCAACGCCAAGCCGGTCGTCCGCGCGGCGGCCGACACGCACCTGAGCGTGCCCTACCTGGACACGATCCTGTACCTGCTCGGCATCAGCCGCGAGGAAGTGGAAGCCGCGGACGCGGATCATCCGGCCTGAGCGGACTTCCCGCGCGGACTGCGCGATGATCGGGTCATGTTCCCACCGGGGTTCACGAGCCGACCCGCGACGATCGGCGACGCCGAGGCGATCTACCGGCTGATCGCGACCGGCGAGATCCAGTGGCACGGCCGCGCCGAGGTGGTCCCGGACGCGGTCGCCGCCGATTTCGAGCGGCCCGAGCTCGACGTTGAACGCGACACACTCGTCGTCCATGCCGCCAACGGCGACCTCGCCGCGTGGGCTTGGCTGCATCTGGGCAAACGCGGTCAGGTCGACGTGCACCCGTCGTACCGGGGACTGGGCATCGGTACGACGCTGGTCGAGTGGACGGAGGCACGGTCGCGCGAGGTGGGCAGCGAGTGGATGGCGCAGACGGTCGACGACGCGGACAAGGCGGGGAACGACCTGATGCGGTCGCGCGGCTACGAGGTGCTCGCGACCAATTGGCTGCTGGAGCGGCCGATCGCGACCGCAGCCTCGCGTCAGGCTCCGGACGGCATCACAGTCCACGCCTACGACGAGGCGCAGTCCCACGCGGTGCATGAGCTGATCGACGCCGCGTTCTCCGAGTTCCAGCCGAGGCGGAAGTCGTACGACGAGTGGGCCCGGCTGACCGTGGAGCGGGAGACCTTCCTGCCGAACGCCTCGACGCTGGCGTACGCCGGTGCCGAGCTCGTCGGCGCCATCGTCGCGCTCGATCTACCGGAGACCAACGAGGGGTACGTCGAGCAGGTCGCCGTACGCGCGGACCAGCGCCGCAAGGGCATCGCCCGGGCCATGCTGGACGCCACCTGCGCCGAGTTCGGCCGGCTCGGGCGGGGGGACTGCATCCTCTGGACGCACTCGGGGACCGGCGCGCTCGCCATGTACGAAAACCTCGGCATGCGCGTGCGCCGCAGTACGACGGTCTACCGCCGCCGGCTCTGATCCGGACCGTGACGAGCTGTTGACACGTTGCCATGAGAGCGCTCACATTGACCTCACCAACCCTGGAGGTCGCTATGCGTTCCCGCCCCTTGATCGCCGCATTGCTCACCCCACTACTCGTCGCCGGCGCAGTAACCGGCGCAGTCACCGGCGCTGTAGGCTCCGCTGACGCCAGCGTGCCGCCGCCCGCGTCCGGCTGGACGACCGTCTGGAGCGACGACTTCGACGGTCCCAGCGGCACCCTGCCGTCGGGCGCCAACTGGATCATCGACACCGGCCACGGCTACCCGGGCGGCCCCGGCAACTGGGGCACCGGCGAGATCCAGAACTACACGAACAGCACCAACAACCTGGCCTTGGACGGCGCCGGCAACCTGCGGATCACGCCGCGCCGGGACGCGGCCGGCAACTGGACGTCGGCCCGGATCGAGACCCAGCGCAGCAACTTCAAGCCACCCGCCGGCGGCGTGCTCGCGATCGAGAGCCGGATCCAGATGCCGAATGTCACCGGCACCGCGGCACTCGGCTACTGGCCGGCGTTCTGGGCGCTCGGAGCGCCGTACCGGGGGAACTACTGGAACTGGCCGGGGATCGGCGAGTTCGACATCATGGAGAACGTCAACGGGATCAACTCGGTCTGGGGTGTGCTGCACTGCGGCGTGAACCCCGGCGGCCCGTGCAACGAGACCAGCGGCCTCGGCGCCAGCCGCGCGTGCCCGGGCTCGACCTGCCAGTCCGGATTCCACACCTACCGCTTCGAGTGGGACACCAGCAGCTCGCCGAACCAGCTGCGTTGGTACGTCGACGGACAGCAGTTCCACGCGGTCAGTCAAGGCCAGCTGCCCGCGGACACGTGGACGAACATGACGTCGCACGCCGGCTACTTCATCCTGCTGAACGTCGCCATCGGCGGTGCTTTCCCGGATGCGCTCAACGGACCGACGCCGCGACCCGAGACCGTTCCGGGGCACCCGATGGTCGTGGACTACGTCGCGGTGTGGTCGCGCGGTGGCGGCACGACTCCCCCGACCACGCCGCCGCCGAGTGGTGGCAGCGCCTACAGCACGATTCAGGCGGAGTCGAACAGCCAGCAGTCCGGCATGGGCGTGGAGGCGACGACCGACACCGGTGGTGGCCAGAACCTGATGCAGATCAGCAACGGGGACTGGGCGCTCTACCGAGGACTCGACTTCGGCAGCACCGCCGCGACCCAGTTCGTCGCGCGAGTCGCGTCGGGTGCAGCGGGTGGAGTCAGCGGACTGGTCGAAGTCCGTCTGGACAGTCGTTCCAATCCACCGATCGGCAGCTTCGCGATCGCCAACACCGGCGGGTGGCAGTCCTGGCGGACGGTCCCGGCCAACATCTCCGGTGTGACCGGCGTTCACGACGTCTACATCACCTTCACCAGCGGCCAACCCGCCGACTACGTCAACCTCAACTGGCTGACCTTCGGCCGCTGACCGGATACGGCTCCGGAGGGGGTCAGCACCTATCCTTCGGCTATGTCTGAACAGCAGGGTGGGGTGAGCAGCGGGCCGGGGGCCCTGTTCGCCATCGGCGGCGCCGAGGACAAGCTGAAGAAGCGCACGGTGCTGCAGGAGTTCGTCGAGGCCGCCGGTGGGTCGAAGGCCCGGATCGTGGTCGTGCCGACCGCGTCGGCACTCGGCCCGGATGTCGTCGACGTCTACCACGCGCTGTTCGCCGCACTCGGCGCCGAGAGTGTCGTCGGGGTCCGCCCGGAGACCCGCGAGGACGCCGACGACCCGGCCTTCATCGAACCGCTGCACGACGCCACCGGCGTGTTCATGACCGGCGGCAACCAGCTCAAGCTCGCCGGGGTCGTCACCGGTACGGCGTTCGGCCGCGCGGTCACCGCCGCCCACGCCCGCGGTGCGGCCGTCGGCGGTACGTCGGCCGGCGCGAGCATCCTGGCCGAGCACATGATCGCGTTCGGCCGGGCCGGCGCCACCCCGCGGCAGCGGATGAGCCAGCTGTCCGGCGGCCTCGGCCTGGTCCAGGGCGCGATCGTCGACCAGCACTTCGCCCAGCGGAACCGGTACGGCCGGCTGCTGTCGCTGGTCGCCCAGTCCCCCGGGCTGCTCGGCATCGGCGTCGACGAGGACACCGCGGCCGTGGTCCGCGGCTCTCACCTGGAGGTCGTCGGCCGTGGCGCGGTGACGATCTTCGACGGCAGCCGGATCACGTCCAACGCCCACTATGCCAAGCGATCCGAGCCGATCCTGGCGTCGGGCGTCGTACTGCATGTGTTGCCCGCGACGGCCACGTTCGACCTGCAGGCGCGGGTGCTGCTGTCGTACGGACCGCAGCCGCCGGCCGAGGAGATCGCCGAACTGCAGGCCGCCGAGCGGGACCTGCAGAAGCTGGCCAAGGAGATCGCCGCCGAGGGGGTGTCACCGAAGTACTACGCGGACCGCAAGCGACGGGCCGGACGCCGTACGTCGAAACGGCCGGCGGCGGCCGGGGAGTCCAGACCGGAGGCGACCGAGCCGATCACGGCCGGCGCCGAACTCGACCACCCCGACCTGCCCGCAACCCAAGACAACGGATCCACATGACCGACACGCAAGGCACCCCGGCTCCCGACCTCAAGATCATCGAGACCCGCGTCTACCGCGGGCCGAACGTCTGGAGCTACGACCCGGCCATCCATCTCGTCGTCGACCTGGGCTCGCTGGAGAGCTTCCCGTCGAACACCATCCCCGGCTTCACCGAGCAGCTGCTCGCGGACCTGCCCCGGCTCGACCAGCACCACTGCTCGCGCGGCCGCAAGGGCGGCTTCATCGAGCGGCTGCACGAGGGCACCTGGCTCGGCCACATCGCCGAGCACGTCGCCCTCCAGCTGCAGCAGGAGGCCGGTCACGACATGCGCCGCGGGAAGACCCGCCAGGTGAAGGGTGTCCCGGGCCGCTACAACATCACCTACGCGTACGCCGACGAGTCGGTCGGGCTGGCCGCGGGCGAGCTCGCCGTACGGTTCGTCAACCATCTGGTCCAGCCGGACCCGGGCTTCGACTTCACCACCGAGCTGGAGAAGTTCATCAAGCAGGCCGAGCGGACCGCGTTCGGGCCGTCGACGCAGGCGATCGTGGACGAGGCGGTGTCCCGCGACATCCCGTGGATCCGGCTGAACAAGGCCAGCCTGGTCCAGCTCGGCCAGGGCGTGCACGCGAAGCGGATCCGGGCCACGATGACGTCGGAGACCGGCTCGATCTCGGTCGACATCGCGAGCGACAAGGACCTGACCACCCGACTGCTCGCGTCCGCGGGCCTGCCGGTGCCACGGTCGGAGTCGGTCCGTACGGTCGACGAAGCGGTCGCGGTCGCGCACAAGATCGGGTACCCGGTGGTCTGCAAGCCGCTCGACGGCAACCACGGCCGCGGCGTGTGCCTGAACCTGCAGAACGCCGACGCCGTCCGCGAAGCCTTTCCGATCGCGGCCGAGCAGTCCCGGCGCGGGTGGGTGATCGTGGAAAACTTCGTCACCGGCAAGGACTACCGGTGCCTGATCATCAACGGCCGGATGGAGGCGATCGCCGAGCGCGTCCCGGCCCACGTGGTCGGCGACGGCGTCCACACGGTGGCCGAGCTGGTCGAGATCACCAACGCCGACCCGCGGCGAGGTGTCGGGCACGAGAAGATCCTGACCCGGATCACGATCAACAACGCCGCCCGGGAGCTGGTGCGCAACCAGGGGTACGAGCTGGACGACGTACCGCCGGAAGACGCCATGGTGAAGCTGACGCTGACCGGGAACATGTCGACCGGCGGGATCTCGATCGACCGGACCTTCGAGGCGCATCCGGAGAACGTCGAGATCGCCGAGGAGGCGGCCCGGATGATCGGGCTGGACATCGCCGGCATCGACTTCATCTGCCCCGACATCACCCAGCCGGTGCGCGAGACCGGCGGCGCGATCTGCGAGGTGAACGCGGCGCCGGGCTTCCGGATGCACACCAACCCGACGATCGGCGAGCCGCAGTACATCGCCAAGCCGGTCGTCGACATGCTGTTCCCGCCCGGCGCGACCAGCCGGATCCCGATCGTCGCGGTGACCGGGACGAACGGCAAGACCACCACGTCGCGGATGATCAGCCACGTCTTCAAGGGCCTCGGCCGCAAGGTCGGGATGACCTCGACCGACGGCATCGTGATCGACGAGCGGCTGGTGATCCGGCAGGACGCGTCCGGCCCGAAGTCGGCCCGGATGGTGCTGCAGAACCCGCGGGTCGACTTCGCCGTCTTCGAGGTGGCCCGGGGCGGGATCCTGCGCGAGGGCCTCGGCTACGAGCGCAACGACATCGCGGTGGTGCTGAACATCCAGCCTGACCACCTCGGTCTGCGCGGCGTGGAGACCCTCGAGCAGCTGGCCGACGTGAAGGCGGTGCTCGTCGAAGCGGTGCCGCGGTCGGGGTACGCCGTACTGAACGCGGACGACCCGCTGGTGCGCAAGATGCGGCGGAAGTGTTCGGGCCAGGTGGTGTGGTTCAGCATGGCCGAGGCGGGCAGTGAGGTCCGCGACTACATCGACAGCCACTGCCGCCGGGGCGGACGCGCGGTCGTTCTGGAACGGTCGGACCTGGGCGACATGATCGTGGTCAAGCACGGCCGCCGGTCGATGCAGCTGGCCTGGACTCACTTGCTCCCGGCAACGTTCGGCGGGCGGGCGATGATGAACGTGCAGAACGCGATGGCGGCCGCGGCGGCCGCGTTCGCCGCCGGCGCGCCGCTGCACGACATCCGGCAGGGGCTTCGGACGTTCAGTACGTCGTACTACCTGTCGCCGGGCCGGTTGAACGAGATCGACGTGGACGGGCGGACCGTGATCGTCGACTACTGCCACAACGCGCCGGCGATGCGGATGCTGGGTGACTTCGTCGACCGGCTCGGTGAGAGCCTGAGCGCGTCCTCGGAGCTCGGGCGGCCGTCCCGGATCGGCGTGGTCGCGACCGCGGGCGACCGGCGCGACGACGACATCCGTGAGCTCGGCGAGGTCGCGGCGCAGCACTTCGACGTGGTCGTGGTCCGCGAGGACGCCCGGCTGCGTGGACGCAAGCGCGGCGAGTCGGCAGCGCTGGTCGAGGCGGGTGTTCGGGCCGCGATGGAGAACGGGGCCCGCTGCCGTCAGGTCGACATCGTGCTGGACGAGCTGACCGCGATCCGGCATGCGCTGGGGCGGTCGAATCCGGGCGATCTCGTCGTACTGTGCGTCGATCAGCACCAGACGGTGCTGGCGGAGCTCGAGTCGGTCTCGCACCTCGCGCAGGCAGGGGCGCGGTCGGGTGACGAGGGCGGCGACCCGGACTTCGTCCAGCCTGACGAGGAGCCGGCCGACGACTGACGGGAACTTGCCTGAGGCAAGCCTCGTTGCTTGTCCGTGAAGCTGAAGGCGCACACCCACCTCTCCCCTGGCGGCGAAGAGCACTACCACCCCACACCGACGACGAAGTGACCACCAGACGACAGTTCTTCGGGTACGCCGGCGCGGCCGCCGTCGGTGCGGCCGCAGCTGGTGGTGCTGTTGCTGTTGGCACCGATGCGCCGGAGGCACAGCCGGTTGCTCGGGTGGTTGGGCCGTATGGGGAGCATCAGCCCGCGATTGCCGCTCCCTCGCCTAAGAACGCTGAGTTGGTGGCGCTGAAGCTTTTGCCGGGGGCGGACAAGGCGGGGCTTGGGCGACTGATGCGGTTGTGGAGTAATGACATCGTGGCGTTGGCTGATGGGCGGGCGGCGCCTGGGGATCCGGCGCCGGGGCTGGCGGTGGCCAATGTTGCGTTGACGGTCACGGTCGGGTTTGGGGCGCGGGTGTTCGAGCTGACCGGGCAGAAGCCGGCCGGGCTGGACGACTTGCCGGTGATGAAGCACGATCGGCTCGACCCCGCGTGGTCGGGTGGCGATCTGCTGGTGATGGTCGGCGCGGACGACGCGGTCAGCGTGGTGCACGCCGTACGGCGGCTCGTCGCCGACGCCAAGCCGTTCGCCACCCCGGTGTGGCGGCAGACCGGGTTCTGGAACGGGACCGGCTCCGACGGTCAGCCGGTCACCGGCCGGAACCTGTTCGGCCAGGTCGACGGCACCGGCAACCCGGCCGTCGGGACGCCGGAGTTCGACAGCACGGTGTGGTCGACTGACGGTCCCGACTGGTTCCGCGGTGGTACGACGCTCGTCGTACGGCGGATCCGGATGAACCTGGACACCTGGGACGAGCTCACCCGGTCGGAGCAGGAGCGCGCGGTCGGCCGGAAACTGTCGAACGGCGCACCCCTGACCGGCGCAGCCGAACACGACGAACTCGACCTGCAAGCCCGGGACGCCGGCGGACGGCTCGTGATCGCCGAGAACTCGCACGCCCGCCTGTCCCACCACTCGGAGAACGACGGCCGCCGGATCTTCCGCAAGGGCCTCAACTACGTCCAGGAC
Organism: Kribbella sp. NPDC050124; assembly: GCF_044460355.1. Lineage (NCBI taxonomy): Bacteria > Bacillati > Actinomycetota > Actinomycetes > Propionibacteriales > Kribbellaceae > Kribbella > Kribbella sp. NPDC050124. The sequence continues at coordinate 524,391 of NZ_JBITJU010000002.1, read as the reverse complement.
ACCGGTCCGAACCGCGAGTCCGGCCTGATCTTCCTCAGCTACCAGGCCGACGTCGCCGGCCAGTTCCTGCCCCTGCTCGCCCGCCTCGACGCGGCCGACACCCTGAACGAGTGGACCACCACCATCGGCTCCGCCGTCTTCGCCCTCCCACCCGGCTTCCAGCCCGGCGGCTGGCTGGCCCAGTACCTTCTCGGCTGACCTGTCACCCTGCAACGCTGCTGATGGCGTTCAAGGGGTGAGGAAGGGATGCCGATGAGAGATGACTCGAGTGACTTCGATGCCTTTGTGCGGGCGCGGTGGACCGCGACGGCGCGGCTCGCGTACGCGCTGACCCTGGATCACCAGAAGGCGGAGGACCTCGCGCAGGAGGCCTTCACGAAGTTGTGGTTCCACTGGCACAAGGTGCGCGACGGGAGCCCAGAGGCGTACCTGCGCAAGATCGTCACCACGCTCTTCCTGTCCAGCCGGCGCCGCCGCTGGCTCGGCGAACGCCCCACCGACTCACCACCCGACACCGCGACCGGCTCGGCGATCGCACAGGTGGACGAACGGCTCGCCCTCCGCGCGGCGATGGCCCGGCTGAGCCCGAGGCAACGGGCCGCCGTCTACCTCCGGTACGCCGAGGACCTGTCCGAGCAGACCGTGGCCGACCTGCTCGGCTGCTCGGTCGGCGCCGTGAAGCAGCACACCCGCCGCGGCCTCGATGCCCTGCGCAACGACCAGACCTTCACCACACCCGACGAACTGGCCACCCTGGCCCCGAGGGGGATCGCATGACCGACGACCTGAGCACGAAGCTCGCCGTACTGACCGATGACCGTCCTGAGCCCGCCGATCCTGCCGCACCGATCCGCCTTCGCATCAAGCGCCGCCAACGGCGTCGTCGCGGTACGGCGATCGTGGTAGCGACTGCGGCAGCCACAGCAGCCGTACTCGCGACCGGGCCGGTGCTGAACACGATCCGGTCGGCAGACAACGAGCCCGGAGTCGCGGGCTTCGGGGCGTCGATCCCAGTCGTCACGCCAACGCCGGCGGTGATGCCGGCGCCGTGGTCGGACGAGGTGTTCACCAAGCTGCCGGACGCGAATGCCTACAAGCCGCGCGCCTACTACGTCGCGAAGGGCACCATCCCCACCGAGAGCTGGGCGATGCTCGCCTTCTCGGAGTCCGGCTGCATGGTCGGCGACGAGGGCCCGGCGGTCAGCTTCGGCCGTCCGTACGTCTGCTTCAACGAGTGGGCGCCCGGCCAGCGGGCGAGTCACCACGTCGTCCAGGGGTACGCCAAGGAGAAGAACGCCGCGAAGATCGACCAGACGCTCGTCTTCGGCGCCGTCTCCCCCGACGCGCGCAGGGTCCAGGTCAACGTCGGCACAAAGATCTACACAGCCGACGCGGTCGGCACACCCGCGACGAACAAGCTGCGATTCTTCGCCCTCGTCATCCCGCGCAAGGACATCAGAATCACCGCGGTGGCCCCCCTCGACGCAACCGGCAAGCTCGCCGCCGCCCCGACCGGCGTCGCAACGGACATGCCATGCGACACCGACCCGGGCGCCACCTGCGTCACGGCAACCCCAGCCAAGTAGCCCGTCAGCCGAGTGCTTCCGGACGGCGGGGCAGCCAGCGGCGGCGCGGTTCGTCGCGGTCGATCCAGTCGAGGTCGTCGGAGAGTACGGCGTCGTTCGAGCGCTCGGCGTACGGGTCGGGTGGTGGCGGGGGTGGCGGCAGGGCGCGGAGTTTGAGGGCAGTCATCGGGATGGCGAGGAGTATGGCGAGGACCAGCCAGGGCCAGTACTCGCGCAGGACCGGCTCGAAGGACTGGAAGAACGCATCCGTCGCGGCGTCAGCCGTGAGGTCGGCCGACCGGCCGGCAGGAGCGAGGCTGATCACGCGGACGCCGGCGACGACTCCGAAAGCCACTAGGTAGAAGCCGGTCAGTGGGACCCAGAAGAACGCCGACCGCCAGCCCCGCCGCCAGCAGGCGACGTACAGCAGCAGCGCCAGACCGACTGCGACCAGCAAACCGTTCAGCTGCCACAGCCAGCGCCACTCCTGCAGCTGGTTCGCCGGACGCAGCGCCAGCCAGGCGACCGGGATCGCCAGGGCGAACGCCGCGACCACCGAGCTTCGGGTGCCCAGGGCACCGAACAGCCCGCCGACGGCACTTGCCACCAGCAAGGTCAGCAGGAACTCGGTGGCGGCGAAAGAGTTCCCGGTCAGCCACCACATGCCGGCGGCAACGACCAGGACGAGCGGCAGGGTCAGCCGGATCCGCCGGACGAACAGTCCGGCGGCGATCCCGCCGGCGTACCCACCCAGGATGAGCAGGTCCAGCCGCGACGGCACGAACAGCGTCGTACCGTCCGGGAGTCCCTTCAGGTAGGTGGCGGCGAAACCCGCCACGAACCAGGCGGCAACCGCGGACGGCACCGACCACAGGTAGCGCATCTCTCACCCCGTTCCCGCCCCGACCGCGGGCGGACAGGGCTAGTGCTGGGCTCGTTCGACCTTGCTCTTCAAGATCTCCGGTGTGTCGACGGTAGCCCCCTCGGCCCGCAACCAGGCGTCAAGACTCGCCCGATCCTGCAGAGACATCACCGCGACCACGTCCCCGGGCTTCGCCTCGGCGACCAGCGCCTGCGCCGCCGCCAGCTCGGTCGGGTACGACGGCACGTCGTCCACGCCGACCGATGCGGCGCCCTCGCGGAACACCGCGTCGAGCTCCGACGGCGGCCGACCGCGCAGGTAGTCGCTCTTGTGGCCGATCATCACCCGATCCGCCGCCCGGGCGCCCATCGCCCCGAGCGCCAGCACCATGTCGTCGGCCCGGTCGCCCGGCGACCCGAGAGCGAGCAGCAACCGTCCGTCCGGCGGCCGGACGCCGTGCATGATCTCGAGCAGCGCCTCCAGGCCGGCCTCGTTGTGTGCGAGGTCGATCACGACGGTGAAGTCGCGCAGCGAGTACATGTTCATCCGGCCGGGGTTGTTCTCGTTCGGCGCGAACGAGCTCAGCCCCTCGATCACCGCGGCGCGCGGCAGCCCGAGCCCGAGCGCCGCCGACGCCGCGGCCAGCGCGTTCTCCACGTTGAAGTGCGACAACCCCGACAGCGTCATCGGTACGTCGACGACCTTCAGCAACGGCTCCGGGTCGCTGGCCTGATCGAGCACGGTGATGAACCCGTCGAGCACCGTGGTCGCCCGGCCGCCCTCGTCCAGCACGGTCCGGATCGACGGCGAGTCGGGGTCGCGGGAGAACACCCAGCACTTGGCCGGCGAGCCGAGCCGCATCGCGAACGTGCGCGGGTCGTCGCCGTTCACCACGCACCAGCCCCGCGGCCGGGTGATCTGCGTGATCACCGCCTTCACCTCGGCCAACTGGTCGACGGTGTCGATACCGCCGAGGCCGAGGTGGTCCGCGGTGACGTTGGTGACGACGGAGACGTCGTTCGAGGTGACGCCGACGCCACGACGCAGGATGCCGCCGCGGGCGGTCTCGGTGACCGCGAGCTGGATGCCCGGCTGGGACAGCACCTGACCGGCTCCGCTCGGGCCGGAGAAGTCGCCGTACTTGACCAGCTCGCCGTCGAAGTACACGCCGTCGGTGCTGGACCAGCCGACGTGCAGGCCGGCGGCGCGGCCGATGTGCGCGATCATCCGCGAGGTGGTGGTCTTGCCGTTCGTCCCGGTCACCGCGACTACGGGCACCTTCGGCCGCAGCGTCGGCGGCGAGTTGCCCGGCGGCTCGTTGCGCACCCGGTCCCCGACGGTCCCGATCAGGTCGGCCAGGTCGTCGGTGCCGAAGGCGTCCAGGACCTCGACGATCGCCGCGCCGAGTGCGCGGGCCCGGCCTTCGTGGGCCCATGGGAAGGCGACGACGAGACGCCGTACGTCGGACTCCGGGCGGACCCGGACGCCGATCCGGCCGATCCCGGCCTCACGAGCGATCCGCCGTACGACGTGACCGGCGACCCGGATCGCGAACCGCTGCCGGAAGCCGGAGCCGATCCGGCCCGGGCGGGTGGCGCCGAGCCCGATGGCCTGGGCGTACGCCTTCGCGGCCGGGGCCGGGGCGTCGACGAGTGCGGACACGTCGAGCGTGAGCTTGACGGCGGCACGGCTGAAGTAGAGGTTGGCTCCGTCCAGGACGCGGAGCTCAACCAGCGATGTGGCCAACCCCTACGCTCCCATCGCGTGGTAGCCGCCGTCGACGTGCACGATCTCGCCGGTGGTCGCGGGGAAGAAGTCGCTGAGCAGGGCAACGATGGTCCGGCCGGTCGGCTCGAGGTCGGCCGGATCCCAGCCCAGCGGCGCCTTGTCCACCCACGGCTCCTCGAACTTCTCGAAGCCCGGGATCGCCTTCGCGGCCAGCGTCTTCAGCGGGCCGGCCGAGACCAGGTTGCAGCGGATGCCCTGGGCACCGAGGTCGCGGGCCAGGTACCGGTTCGTCGACTCCAGCGCCGCTTTGGCCACACCCATCCAGTCGTACCCGGGCCAGGCTACGGTGGCGTCGAAGGTCAGCCCGACGACACTGCCGCCGCGGCTCATCAACGGCGCGCAGGTGACCGCAAGAGCCTTCAGCGAGTACGCCGACACGTGGACAGCCTGGGACACGTCCTCCCACGGCCCGTCCAGGAACTTGCCGCCGAGGATGGTCTCCGGGTTCCCGTACGCGATCGAGTGCACGACGCCGTCCAGACCGTCGACGTGCTCACGGACGGCGTCCGGCAGCGCGGACAGGTGGTCGGGATCGGTGACGTCCAACTCCAGGACAGGAGGTTCGACAGGCAGGCGTTTGGCGATCCGTTTGGTGATGCTCAGCGCGCGGCCGAAGTTCGAGATCAGCACGGTGGCGCCCTGTTCCTGCGCCACCTTGGCCGTGGCGAAGCCGATCGAGGAGTCCAGCGTGACTCCGGCGACCAGGATCCGCTTGCCGTCGAGGATGCCCACCGGCGTCCCTTTCTAGAGTTGGTGTTGGCTAGTTGCCCATGCCGATGCCGCCGTCGACCGGGATCACCGCACCGGTGATGTACCCGGCCTCCGCGGAGGCGAGCCAGCGGACCGCGCTCGCGATCTCCTCGGTCAGGCCGAACCGGCCGAGCGGGATCTGGCTCAGGTACTGCTTCTGGGTCTCCTCCGGCAGCACCGCGGTCATGTCGGTCTCGACGAAACCGGGCGCGACCACGTTCGCGGTGATCCCGCGGCTGCCGAGCTCACGGGCGATCGAACGGGCCATGCCGATCAGGCCGGACTTGCTGGCCGCGTAGTTCACCTGGCCGGGCGAGCCGAGCAGGCCGACCACCGAGGAGATGAACACGATCCGGCCTTTGCGCAGCCGCAGCATCCCCTTGGCCGCGCGCCGGGCGACCCGGAACGAGCCGGTGAGGTTGGTGTCGATCACCGAGGACCAGTCGTCGTCGCCCATCCGCAGCAGCAGCGTGTCGCGGGTGATGCCGGCGTTGGCCACCAGCACCTCGACCGGGCCGTGCTGCTCCTGGATCGTGTCGAACGCCGCGTCGACCTGCTCCTGGTCGGTGATGTCGCACTTGACGCCGAGGAAGCCCTCCGGCGGCGGGCTGGTGTTGTACGTGACGGCCACCTGGTCGCCGGCCTCCCGGAACGCGGTCGCGATCGCCAGCCCGATGCCCCGGCTGCCACCAGTCACCAACACAGACCTGCTCACAAGCCCTCCTCACGTCGCCAGTCGGACGAACGCTATCGCGGCCCCCGGAACCACCGTTCGAGGGGTTATCCCCCTGAACGGTGGGTTCTCTGTCGGTGTACGAGGGGAGAAGCCATCACCCGACGGGATATCCCCTCGAACGCTGCGGTGGGGTCAGGAGTCCTCGAGGCGGAAGCCGACCTTCATGCCGACCTGGTAGTGGTCGATCTGGTTGTCGACGATGTGGCCGCGGATCTCGGTCACCTCGAACCAGTCGAGGTGCCGCAGCGTCTCCCCGGCCCGGGTGATGCCGTTGGTGATCGCCTCCTTCACCCCTTCCCTGGAGGTGCCGACGATCTCGGTCACGCGGTAGGTGCGATCGGTCATGAGACGAACCTCTCCATCCTGGCTGCGCCCGGGCGAACGACGCGGCGTACCGTTGTTCTTGGTGAGGAGGATAGATGTCGAGACGCCGTGAGCGGGCCGGCGAGACCGTCATTTCGGTGACGAGTGCACAGCCGGGCCGGTCGGAGGATCTGGACAGCCGGATCGCGCGCTACGCGTGGATGATGTCGATCCGGATCGTCTGCTTCGTGCTGGCCGTGCTCACCCCGTCGCCGTGGCGCTGGATGTTCATCGTCGCGGCGGTCTTCCTGCCCTACATCGCGGTGGTGCTGGCGAACGCGCACCGGACCACGACACTGGACGCCGCGGACCCCTTCGTGGCCCCCGAGCGCCCTGCGATCGGATCGCATCCGGTCGTCATCACCAAGCCCGCCGACGACCCCGATCAGGGCCGCCGGATCGACACCGAAAAGTGATCCGTGCCGGGACTGGAAACTTTGGCACCATCCGTGTCAGAATCTCCCGCGTGCTCTGAAGTTCACTGATGAAATTCAGGGACTTGATGCGGCGTCGGACGGCTCCCCCCGTGGCTGTCCGACGTCGCTTCATTTTCCCCACTCTTTTGATTATTGAGTGGTCAGCAACAATCCCCCAGGAATGGCTCAGATGACCGAAGAAGTCCTGCCGTCCACCTGCTCTGCCAGGGGTTGCGACGCGCCGGCGCGGTGGGCGCTGCTCTGGAACAACCCGAAGATCCACACCCCGGATCGGCGCAAGACCTGGCTGGCGTGCGACGTTCACAAGGACAGCCTGTCCGACTTCCTCGACCGCCGGTCATTCCTGCGCGAGGTCGAGCCTTTCTCCGGGTGAATCGGCGGACACCCGAAAAACTGCATTTCCGGATTGGTCCAGATAGAACCGGGTTCAGCCGCCGATCGCGGACATCGGACGAGTCGGCTGCAAGAAGCTCGGATCGTTGATCCCGTGGCCCGGGAGTTTGTTCCGCATCGCGCGCCGCCAGCGGTCGGCCAGTTCGTCGTCGTCGGCGCCGGAACGCAGTGCCGTTCGCAGGTCCGATTCGGTCCGGGCGAACAGGCAGTCGCGGACCTGGCCGTCGGCCGTCAGCCGGACCCGGTCACAGTCGCCGCAGAACGGGCGGGTGACCGAGGCGATGATGCCGACGGTCTGCGGCCCACCCCGGACGACGAAGGATTCAGCAGGCGCACTCCCCCGGGTCGCCGCGTCGGTCGGCTCGAGCCCGAACGGCTCGGCCAACTGGTCGAGGATCTCGTCCGCGGTCACCATGGTGGCCCGGTTCCACCCGTGCTGGGCGTCCAGCGGCATCTGCTCGATGAACCGCAGCTCGTAGCCGTGCTCCAGGCAGAACTCCAGCAGCTCCGGCGCCTGCTTGTCGTTCACCCCGCGCATCAGCACCGCGTTGACCTTGACCGGCCTCAGACCGGCCGCCTGTGCTGCTTCGAGCCCGGCCAGCACATCCTTGAGCCGGTCCCGGCGGGCGAGCTGCTGGAAGGTGTCCGGCCGGATTGTGTCGAGGCTCACGTTCACCCGGTCCAGGCCGGCGTCCTTGAGGGCCTGAGCCTGCCGGGACAGGCCGATCCCGTTCGTGGTCAGCGACACCTGGGGACGTGGCAGCAGCTCCGTCGTACGCGCGACGATGTCGACCAGACCGCGACGCAGCAGCGGCTCACCACCGGTAAAGCGGATCTCGTGTACGCCGAGTAGCCGAACGGCGACGGAGACGAGCCGAACGATCTCGTCGTCGGTCAGCAGCTCCGGCTTGGGCAGCCACTCGAGGCCTTCCTCGGGCATGCAGTACGTGCAGCGCAGGTTGCAACGGTCCGTCAGCGAGACCCGCAGATCCGTGGCCACCCGGCCGAACCTGTCCGCCAGGCCCAGCTGCGTCACCTCTTCAGTAGCCGTCACGCCCCCAGCCTACGTGCCGAGCACCGACTGTTTCAGGGCATGGCTTAAGTTCGAGATGTGGGTCGTCTGATGAATGTGCGCTGGATCGCCACCGCGCTCGCGGTGGTGCTGCTCGCCGGAGTGTGTGTCCAGCTCGGCCGCTGGCAGTTCCACCGGCTCGACGAGCGCAAGGCGCGCAACGACGTCACCCGCGCCAACCTGGCCGCTCCCCCGGCCCCGATCGACCGGATCGTCGGGGCGGACGGTGTGGTCGGCGACCAGCACGCCTGGCGGACTGCGGTGGTCACCGGCCGGTACGACGCTTCCAAGCAGATCGTCATGCGCTACCGCAACGTGAACGACCGCCCTGGGTTCGAGATCGTCACCCCGCTGGTGCTCCCCGACGGCAAGGCGGTCCTGGTCGACCGCGGCTTCCTGGCCCGTCAAGGCGCGGAGCTCGCGCCCGGCCACGTCCCCGCCGTACCGACCGGCGAGGTCACCATCACCGGTCGGCTGCGGCGTAGCGAGCGCGGCGGGAACACCACCGGCGGTACGCCGGACAACGGTACGGCGCGCCTGATCAACGGACCGGACTTCGCCAAGGCCCTCGGCCTGAACCTGTACGACGGCTACCTGACCATCGACACGCAGGAGCCCGCCAACGACGCCGCGTTCGGCGCGTTCCCGGGTCCGGAGATCGACGACGGGCCACACTTCTTCTACGGGCTGCAATGGTTCTTCTTCGCCCTGCTGGCCCTGGGCGGGCTGGTCTACTTCTCCCGACAGGAGCTCCGCAGTGACTCCGCAGCAGCCGAATCCGACGGCGCGCCCGACGGGGCGCCCGACGGGGCGCCCGAAGGCGACGCGGCAGGCCAGGACCGGCCCGAGATCCCTGCCGGAGCGGCGGATCGAGGACTACGCGCTGATCGGTGACCTGCAGACCGCCGCACTGGTGTCGAAGCAGGGCTCGATCGACTGGCTGTGCTTCCCGCGGTTCGACTCACCGGCCTGCTTCGCCGCACTGCTCGGCACCGACGACAACGGGCACTGGCGACTCTCACCCCGAGACGCCGACGCGACCAGCAGCCGCCACTACCGCGGTGACACGCTCGTGCTGGAGACCGAGTGGAGCACGCCGAGCGGCTCGGCGCGGGTGATCGACTTCATGCCACCGCGGGATGCTGCGCCGGACGTCGTACGGATCGTGCAAGGGATCAGCGGGACGGTGTCGATGCGGTCCGAGCTGCGTCTGCGGTTCGACTACGGCCACGTGGTGCCCTGGGTACGGCGGGTCGACGGCCAGGTGGTCGCGATCGCCGGGCCGGACGCGGTGTCGCTGCGATCGGACGTCCACCAGTACGGCCGCGACTTCGCGACGTACGCGGACTTCGAAGTGTCGGCCGGCGACCAGGCCTGGTTCGTGCTCACCTGGCACCCGTCGCACCACCCGGTGCCGAAGCCGACGGACGCGATCGCCTCGCTCGAGCCGACTGAGACCTACTGGACCGAGTGGATCGGCCGGACCGCCGACGCCGACGGGTTCGACGAGGAGGTCACCCGGTCGATCCTCACGCTCAAGGCGCTGACGTACGCGCCGTCCGGCGGCATCGTCGCGGCGCCGACCACTTCCCTGCCGGAGTCGCTCGGCGGGCAGCGCAACTGGGACTACCGGTTCTGCTGGCTGCGCGACGCCACGATGACGCTGGCGGCGATGCTGCGGTCCGGGTTCACCGAGGAGGCGGCCGAGTGGCGGGACTGGCTGCTGCGGGCGATCGCCGGCGACCCGGCCGACCTGCAGATCATGTACGGCGTCACCGGTGAACGCCGGCTGACCGAGTTCGAGGCCGACTGGCTGCCCGGGTTCGGTGGAGCGCAGCCGGTGCGGATCGGGAACGCGGCCGCGGAACAGCTGCAGCTCGACGTGTTCGGCGAGGTGATGGACGTGCTCGCGCTTGCCCGGGAGACCGGGATCGGGCCGAGTGACGACGCCTGGGCGATGCAGCGCGGCCTGATGCGGCACCTGAGCGGCATCTGGAACCAGCCGGACGAAGGGATCTGGGAGGTGCGCGGCGAGCGGCAGCACTTCACCTACTCGAAGGTGATGGCGTGGGTCGCGTTCGACCGGGCAGGGCGGGCGGTCGAGCGGTTCGGCATGAGCGGTCCGGTCAAGCAGTGGCGGGCGACCGCGGACCAGATCCACCGTGAGGTCTGCGAGAAGGCGTTCGACGGCGACCGGGGCACGTTCACCCAGGCCTATGGCAGCAAGGCGCTGGACGCCGCCGTACTCCTGATCCCGCAGGTCGGGTTCCTGCCGCCGGAGGACCCGCGGGTGGCCGGGACGGTCGACGCGGTGCAGAAGGAGCTCGGGTACGACGGCTTCGTACGCCGTTACCACACCGAGCACACCGACGACGGCGTACCGGGTGACGAGGGCGCCTTCCTGATCTGCTCGTTCTGGCTGGCCGACGCGCTGGCGCTGCTCGGCCGGGTCGGCGAGGCGCGCGACCTGTACGAGCGTCTCGTTGCCCTGCGCAACGATGTGGGCCTGCTCGCGGAGGAGTACGACCCGGTCGGCGGCCGGATGCTGGGGAACTTCCCGCAGGCGTTCTCACACCTCGGGCTGGTGAACACCGCCTGGCACCTCAACAACAGCGAGAGTCCGCTGCGCCGGTCGGCGTACTAGCGCCCGCAAGAACTTGCCGTCGGCCACCAACTGGCCTCGGCGTGCGAGATCCGCACCCGTGAGGCAGGATGGTGCCGTGGACCTCGGACTGCGCGATCGCACGTACATCGTCACCGGCGCCAGCGCCGGCCTCGGCTTCGCCACGGCGAAGGCGCTGGCCGCGGAAGGCGCCCGGCTCGTCATCTCCAGCCGGAACGAGGAGTCGATCGCGCGGGCCGCGGCCGAGCTCGGCGAGAACGTGGTCGGCATCCCGGTCGACAACGCCGACCCGGAGAGCGCGGAGCGGCTCGCCGCGACCGCGATCGCCAAGTGGGGCGAGTTGCACGGCGCGCTGATCAGCGTCGGCGGCCCGCGCCCGGGGACGGCGCTGGACACCGACGAAGAGGACTGGCGCAACGCCTTCGACAGCGTGTTCCTCGGCGGCCTGCGGATCGCCCGCTCGGTCGCCCGGGCCGGCTCGGAGGGCACGTCGATCGCGTTCGTGCTGTCGTCGTCGGTGAAGTCTCCGATCCCCGGCCTGGCGATCTCGAACGGCCTCCGCCCCGGGCTCGCGATGGTCGCGAAGACGCTCGCCGACGAGCTCGGCCCGAACGGGATCCGGGTCAACGGGCTGATGCCCGGCCGGATCTCCACCGACCGGCTCAAGGAGCTCGACGCCAAGGGCGGCGACCCCGAGGCCGCCCGCCGCGCCTCCGAGAAGACCATCCCGCTGCGCCGCTACGGCACCCCCGACGAGTTCGGCCGCGTCGCCGCCTTCGTCCTCTCCCCCGCCGCCTCCTACCTCACCGGCACCATCATCCCCATCGACGGCGGCGCGCTGCGCAGCTTCTGACGTCTGCGCCGAGGCCTCGATTTCGGTCGACACCACGCGGGTTTCCCGACCACGATCGACACCTCGACGACCGATCCAGCTGTTACGGGGTGATGCGGTTGCCTTGGGCGTCCCAGTGGTCGGCGACCTTTTTGCTGGGCTGGACGCGCGGGGGCTCGCCTGGCATCTTCGGGTAGTCCGGCGGGAAGTTCAGTTCGCCGCCTGGCAGCTCCTCCCAGAGGCGCAGCAGCGGATCCAGCGAGTACGCCGTCTCGTCCATGTCCGCCCACGGGTCACCGTCGGAGAGGTACTCCGGGACGGTGTGCAGGTTGAACGCCCGCGGATCGTCGACCTCGGCCAGCCGCTCCCACGTCATCGGCGTACTGACCGGCGCACCGGGCCGCGGCCGCAGCGACCACGCGCCGGCGACCGTGCGGTCGCGCAGGTTCTGGTTGAAGTCGAGGAAGACCGCGGCGTCGCTGCGCTCCTCCTTCCACCAGGCGGTGGTGACGGTGTCGTCGCGGCGCTCCAGCTCCCGCCCGAGGCCGATCGCCGCGTGCCGGACCTCGTCGAACGACCACTCCGGCCGGATTCGCACGTAGATGTGGATCCCCCGGTTGCCGCTGGTCTTCGGATACCCGCGAAGCCCCAGCTCGTCGAGCAACTCACGGGCGACGCCGGCGACCCGCCGGGCGTCGGCGAAGGTCGCCTCCGGCTGCGGATCAAGGTCGATCCGGAGCTCGTCCGGATGGTCGAGGTCGCTCTTGCGCACGGCCCACGGGTGGAAGGTCAAGGTGCCCATCTGGGCCGCCCACACCGCGGCCCCGATCTCGGTCAGGCACAGCTCGTCGATCGGGCGGTCGTTCGGCGTCAGCACCCGGCAGGTCTCGAGCCAGTCCGGGGCGCCCTTCGGCAGGCGCTTGGAGTAGAAGCCGTCGCCGGTCTGCCGGCCGGTCGCATCGACGGACAGCGTCATCCCCTCGCGCCAGCCGCCGGGCCAGCGCTCCAACGCGACCGGACGGTCGCCCGACGCGTGCATGAACGCGGCACCGACGCCGGCGAAGTACTCACAGACCTGGAGCTTGGTGACCTCCGGGGCCCACTCGGTCGCTTCGTAGACGACCCGCTCCGGACTGGAGACGCGGACTTCCCGGTCCCCCACGGGGAGCATCACCGCTGTGGTCTTCGCCATGTCGAGACGGTATCGCCCGGACCGACCAAATCCGCTGCAGCGCAGCGGAAAGGCAACTTTTCCCAACCTCTGGCCACGGTGGGTGACCGAGCGGTAACGTGCCTGCACCTCGTTCCCGGGGCGTGAGGCCCCCGGGACGCTGAAGAAGGAGCGCGAGGATGAACAGATCCGCCCTGTTCGCCGCTGCCACCGCAGTGGCGACCACTACCGCCCTCGGACTGACCAGCGCCACCACCGCCACCGGTGCGCCGACGGCAGACCCCGCCCCGAGCCCCAGCGCGGCCGTCGCCCGGGCCAAGGCCGCGATCGGCGACCATCTCGCCGTACTGAAGGCCACCGGCGCCGACGCGTTCGTCGTCCGGGACGTCATCGTGGACGCCGACGGCTCCAGCCACGTCCGGATGGACCGCACCATCGGCGGGCTGAAGGTGCTCGGTGGCGACGTCGTCGTGCACCAGGCCGCGGACGGCGCCTTCAAGGGCGCCAGCCTGACCCTGAGCCGCAGCGCCGACGTGAGCCGGACGCCGAAGATCAGCGTCGCCAGCGCCACCACCAAGGCGCTGACCCGCGGCCAGAAGGCCGAGGGCAAGCCCACGCTGGTAATCGAGGCACGCAAGGGCGCGCCGCGACTGGCCTACCTCGTCGCCACGGGCGGGACCCAGGCGGACGGTACGCCGAGCCACGTGACGACCACGATCGACGCGCTGACCGGGGCGAAGCTGGTCTCCGAGCAGCACATCCACACCGCCTCCGGCGACGGTCAGAGCCTGTACAGCGGGACCGTGCCGATCGAGAGCACGCCAGCCACCGGCGGGTTCACGCTGACCGACCCGACCCGCGGCAACGGCTACACCGCGGACGCGAACAACAAGACCGACTCGATCCTGTGCCAGCTGTTCGGCTTCGGCTGCCCGGTGCCGACCCGGTTCACCGACGCCGACAACCACTGGGGCACCGGCGCGAACACCAACCGGCAGACCGCCGCGGTCGACGCGCACTACGGCGCCGCGACCACCTGGGACTACTACAAGACCCAGCACGGCCGGAACGGCATCTTCAACAACGGCAAGGGCGTCCCGAGCCGCGTGCACTACGGCAACAACTACGTCAACGCGTTCTGGGACGGCAAGCAGATGACGTACGGCGACGGCGACGGCGTCGTGGCCGGTCCGCTGGTCTCGATCGACGTGGCCGGTCACGAGATGTCCCACGGCGTCACCACGGCGACCGCGAACCTCACCTACTCCGGTGAGTCCGGCGGCCTGAACGAGGCGACCAGCGACATCTTCGGCACCTTCGTCGAGTTCTACTCCAACAACGCCTCCGACCCGGGTGACTACTACATCGGTGAGGAGATCATGAAGGACCGGCCGGCCCTGCGGTACATGGACAAGCCGAGCAAGGACGGGAACTCGGTCGACTGCTACTCCTCCGGCGTCGGCAACCTCGACGTGCACTACTCCTCGGGCGTGGCGAACCACTTCGCCTACCTCGCCTCCGAGGGCAGCGGCGCCAAGGTGATCGGTGGTCTGCAGCACAACTCCCCGACCTGCAACGGCTCGACCGTCTCCGGCATCGGCCGGGACAAGGTCGGCAAGATCTGGTACCGCGCGCTGACCACGTACATGACCACGGGGACCACGTACGCACAGGCCCGGACCGCAACGCTGAACGCGGCCACCGACCTGTACGGCGCGAGCAGCACCGAGCGCGCAGTCGTCGCCGCCGCGTGGTCCGCGGTCAGCGTCAACTGACGGGTTGAGCAGCGTCTGAATCTTCGCCGGTCCTGTCCCACTGGGGCGGACAGGACCGGCGAACAATCGCTTTCTCCATTGCCCATCGGTGGCGGCCGACCTACCGTCGCAAGCATGGGAGGGGAACCCGGGGACAGGTCCAGCCTGCGCGAGGCACGGCCATTGCTACTGGTCGTCGACGCCGATCCGATGCGGCTGGAACGAAGTGAGACAGAGCTCGAGCGCGCGTTCGGCGTGGACTTCCGCGTGCGCGGCGAGCTGACCGCGACCGCGGCGGCTGACACCCTGCGGCTCGCGCACGAACTGGAGCAGCGAGTAGCCGTCGTACTGGTCGACCATGTGCTCGCCGACGCCGAGCGGGCCGCGATCTTCGACTTGTCGCGGACGTTGCATCCGGACGCGCGGCGGGCGTTGTTGGTCGAGTGGGGTTCGTGGGCGGACCGGTCGACGGCGGCGGCGATCCTGGCCGCGATGTCGGTCGGCGACATCAACTACTACGTGCTGAAACCGTGGATCGAGCGGGACGAGCTGTTCCACCGGACGGTGGCGGAGTTCATCCAGGAGTGGTCGCGGTACGAGGTCGCCAACCTCCGCGAGGTGGTGGTCATCGCTTCCGACCACTCCGTCCGCGGTCAGGCGATCCGCAGTCTGCTCGCGCGCAACGGGATTCCAAGCGCGTTCCGGGTCAGCGGTTCGGCGCTGGCCGAGGCAGCGCTGCAGTGGATCGGCGAGCCGGACCCCGGTGAGGGTGTACTGGTGTGGATGCCTGCAGTCGGCGGCGCCGTACTGCACGATCCGACCGATGCGGAGATCGCCGAAGCCTGGGGTGTGCCGACGACGCTGGCCGACGGTGAGAACGCCTTCGACCTGCTGGTGATCGGGGCTGGTCCGGGCGGTCTGGCTGCGGCGGTGTACGCGTCGTCGGAGGGCTTGCGGACGCTCGTGGTGGAACGGGAGTCCATCGGCGGGCAGGCAGGGACGAGTTCGCTGATCCGGAACTACCTGGGCTTCTCGCGCGGCATCCGGGGCTCGGAGCTCGCGCAGCGCGGGTATCAGCAGGCGTGGGTGTTCGGCGCGCACTTCGTGCTGATGCGGTCGATCGTCTCGCTGGAGAAGGAGGACGACCACTTCCGCGCGGTCATCGGTGACGTGGGTGAGGTGACGGCCCGCGCGGTCGTGCTGGCAACCGGAGTCTCGTACCGGCGGCTGGATGTCCCCTCGCTCGAGGACCTGATGGGCAACGGCGTTTACTACGGCGCCAGCGTGTCGGAGGCCCATGGTCTGCAGGGGCTCGACGCCTGCGTGGTCGGTGGCGGGAACTCGGCGGGACAGGCTGTCCTGCACCTGGCCCGGTACTGCCGGCACGTGACGCTGGTGATCCGTGGCCCCGATCTGTCGGCGAGCATGTCGCAGTACCTGATCGACGAGATCGATGCCGCGCCCAACGTGACCCTACGGGCGAACAGCGAGGTCGTCGGTGGCGGCGGCGACGGGCGGCTCGAGCACATCACTCTGCTCGACCGGCGGAACGGCGACGAGGAGTCGCTGCCGGTCAACGGGCTGTTCGTGATGATCGGCGCTGTGCCCGGCACCGACTGGTTGCCGGACAAGGTCGGCCGGGACGCGCGCGGGTTCGTGCTGTCCGGGTCGGACGCCGCGGCGGATCCGCAGTGGAACGAGTCGCGGCCGCCACAGCCGTACGAGACCACGCTGCCGGGCCTGTTCGCGATCGGCGACGTGCGCTGTGGGTCGGTCAAGCGGGTCGCGTCGGCGGTCGGCGAGGGTTCGGTGGTCGTGTCGCAGGTCCACACCCATCTGAAGGTCACTGCCGATGCCTGAACGGCGGTTCGTCTACACGCCGGCAATGGTCGTCCTGACGGCCCTGGCGTTGCTCCTCCCGTTGGCAGGGCTGTTCCTGCTGCTGCGGCAACCACACCTGGACGTGCACTGGCAGCACCACCCGGCGCACTTTTGGCTGGTGCTGGCGACGGCGGTGCTGAGCGCCGTACTCGCGTACGGAACCGGCGCGGCTGCAGTACAGCGTGGCGATCCGCGCGTGCTGCTGGTCTCGCTGGCGTTCCTGTCGGCGGCCGGGTTCCTGGCGCTGCATGCCCTGGCGACGCCGAAGGTGCTGCTCGACACCCCCAATGCCGGCTTCACGCTCGCGACTCCGGTCGGCGTGGCGCTGGCCTCGGTGTTCGCGTTGTTGTCGAGCTTGAACTTCTCCGGCGATCGGGTCGTCTCGGCAGTGCGGTGGGGGCGTTGGCTCCGGGCTGGGTTGTTGACGCTGATGGCGTTGTGGGCGCTGGCCTCGGTACTGCGGTTGCCTCCGCTGCACGAGACCGCCGTACCGGAGGCTGCGGACGGCATCCTCGCCGCACTCGCCGTACCGGCCATCCTGCTCTACGCGATCGCGGCCGCGCGGTATCTGCGGACCTGGTGGGAACGGCCGTCGCTGATGCTGCTGTCGATGGTCGCGGCGTTCGTCCTGCTGGCCGAGGCGATGGTGGCACTGGTGTTCGCGCGGAACTGGGCGCTGTCGTGGTGGGAGTGGCACGTGCTGATGCTCGCCGCGTTCATCCTGGTCGTGCTCGGCGTCCGGATCCAGTGGCACGAGGAGCGGTTCGCGGACCTGTACGTCGAGGACACCGTGTCCGGGCGGCGCGAGCTGAGCGTGCTGTTCGCCGACCTGCAGGGGTTCACGACCTTCTCCGAGCACCACGACCCGTCCGAGGTCACCGCGATGCTGAACACGTACTTCCAGGTCGTCGTACCTCCAGTGGTACGACGACATGGCGGCGACGTCGACCGGATCATCGGCGACGCGTTGATGGTCACCTTCAACAAACGTGGTGACCAGCCGGACCACGCGGAGCGGGCGGCTGCAGCCGGGCTGGCGCTTCAGGAGGCGGCGACCGCCGTCCAGATGGCGCACCCGCAATGGCCGCGATTCCGGGTCGGCATCAACAGCGGCGTCGCCTCGGTCAGCCTGCTCGGAACCGAGGGCGGCCGCACCCACACGGTCATCGGCGACACCGTCAACGTCGCCTCCCGGATCGAGGGCAAGGCCCCAGGCGGTGGCGTGGCCATCGGCCCCGCCACCAAGGCCCTGCTCCCCGATGCAGTCACCGAGTCGCTGGGCTGCCTGGACCTCAAAGGCAAGACAGAACCCCTCGAGGTCTACCGCCTGGTCGCACTGACCACTCCGGACGCCTGACGGTCAGGCGGGCTGCAGGGTCAGGCTGATGCTGTTGATGCAGTAGCGCAGGTCGGTCGGGGTGCCGTAGCCCTCGCCTTCGAAGACATGGCCCAGGTGGGATCCGCAGTTCGCGCAGCGGACCTCGACCCGCTTCATCCCGAGGGTGCTGTCCTCGATGTACTGCACCCGGTCCTCGGCCAGCGGCGCGAAGAACGACGGCCAGCCGCAGTGCGAGTCGAACTTGGTCTCACTCCGGAACAGCTCCGCGTCACACGCCCGGCACTTGTACACGCCGACCGTCTTGGTGTCGGTGTACTCGCCGGTGAACGGCCGCTCGGTGCCGGCCTTGCGCAGTACGTGGAACTCGGCGGGCGTCAGCTGCGCCTTCCACTCCGCCTCGGACTTCTGTACGGCGTACTGCTTGGTGTCATCTGTCACGACCCCAGTATCGGTGCCCGGGCAAGGAAAACCTTGTCCGGGCACCGATACGTAAGCGTCCCGTCAGCGCACCCAGGACGGCAGCGGCACGACCCGGGCCACCTGCGGGTCGTGGTCGCTGATCTGGTCCGGGAACTCCGCGTTCATGTGCACGATGTCGTACGACGAGGCCGGCTTGAGGTTCTGCGAGATCAGGATCTGGTCCAGGATCTGGCTGTTGCCCTCGAACACGTAGCTGTAGCGCTCCGGCAGCGGCAGCGTCCGCGGCAGGTCGATCAGCGCCGTCTTCCCGGAGCCGACCAGGATGTCGGTGGTCTCGGAGAAGTCGAAGTCGTTGATGTCGCCGAGCACGATGACGTTGGCGCCCGTGTCCTTGGCCAGGAGCTGGTCCACGAACCCGCGCACCGACTCGGCCTGCTGGTGCCGCTTGGCCGCGGTCACCTGCACCGGCGGCTGGGTCCGGCCCCAGAGCGGGTCGTCGCCGCCCTTGGAGCTGAAGTGGTTGACCACCACGAACAGGCTCTGCCCGTGCCAGGTGAACTCACCGGCCAGCGGGACCCGGGCGGCCGCCCAGGCCGGGTTCGCCGGGTCGACGCGACCGGGCGAGGAGCTCAGGTGCGGCCGGCCGAACCGGTCGGTGACGATCGTGGTCGCGACCGTCGAGCCGCCGCCGGGCCGGTCGACGAACTTGACCGGCTTGTCCGTCCGGTACAGGAACGCGACCCGGATGTTGCCGCCCGGCTCGCCGCCCTCGGCGTTGTTCACCGGGTCGATCTGCCGCCACGCGTACTCCGGGCCGCCGGCCTTCACGATCGCGGCCGCAAGGGTGTCCAGGGTCACGTTGGCGGCCGTCGTACCGGAGTTCGTGGCGCCGTCGTTGTCCTGCACCTCCTCCAGGCCGATGATGTCCGGCGACGCGAGGTTCCGCACGACTGCCTGGGCGAGCCCGTCGAACTTGGCCGCACCGTCGGACGGGTCCAGGTTCTCCACGTTGAACGTCGCCACCGAGACCTGCAGCGGCGAGGACGCCTTGGTCGTCTCACGCGTCACGCCACCGGCCACGACGGTCGGGGTCTGCGTCGGCAGGAACTTGAAGTTCCCGAACGAGTAGTCCAGGACCCCGCTCACGACCCCGGCCAGCTTGTCCCCGGTCTTCGCGTCCGGGATCGGCGTCAGCACGTCGTCGAGCAGCACCCGCTCAGGGTTGCTGTCGGCCTTCTGCAGCACGATGCCGCCGCGGACGGTCCGCACCGACGAACCCGCCGGTACGACGGACAGCTCACGGAAGGAGCTGGTCGGGCCAGTGACCTGCGGCTGGTCGATGCCCAGCCACATGCCTTCCAGCGACTCCCAGAAGTCGATGCCGTCGGTCGCCGGCTCGAACGTGCCCGTGGTCTCGACGTCGCCGTTGGAGTCGTCGTCGATCACGGTCGACGGCGGCACCCGGCCGCCCGGGCCGACGATCGTCGGGGCCGGCACCACGGCGGTGCCGGTGACGGTGATCGTCGGGTTGGTGAGCTCGGTGGTGGTCAGGTTGTCGGTGCCACCCGAGCCGCCGGGGCGGAACTCGGCGACCGTGCCCTTGACCGTCACCGCGTCGCCGACGTTCACGGTCGGCGCGGAGCTGGTGAAGACGAACAGGCCCTCGCTGGTGGCCGGGTCGGCGTCGGGCTGCGGGTCCTGGAACCAGAAGCCGTTGCCGCTCTTCGCGGTGACCACGCCGGTGACGTTGCCGACCAGCTTGCCGTTCAGCGGCGACAGGTGGGCAGAACCCTGGATGTCGTGGATCTTGGCGTCGATCGGGTTCGGGTCCGGCGGCGTCGAGGTCAGCGTCTTCGGCGACGGGTTGACCGCGGCGAACTCGGTGCCGTTGTTGTCCGCGTCCGTGGTCGGGACCTTGCGGGTCGCCGACGTCGTGTTGGACAGCCCCGGCGCCGCGGTGGTCTCGAAGTCGTTGGCCGTGCCGTAGCCGACGAAGTCGACCACACCGGCCGCGGTCGAGCAGGTCGCGCCACACGCCAGCGCAGTGGTCGCCGAGACCAGGGCGACCTTGCCCGACGACGCGGACATCGCGATGTTGCCGGTCGCGTCGGGGGTCGGCATCGGCTGGCCGTTGCCTGCGCCCGCGCCCTCCTGGACCAGGTACGCGGCGCCCGGAGCGAGGCTGCCGGTGAGCTGGGTGACTGCCCAGGTGGTGCCGGCGGCGGAGGCGTACTGGACCGACCAGCCGGTCAGGTCGACCGGCGAGGAGCTGTTGTTGGTCAGCTCGATGAAGTCGTTGGTGTACGGCGCTCCGGTGTTGCCGCCACCGCCGTACACCTCGGTGATGACCACGGTGGACGAGGCAGCGTCCGCAGGCGCGGCCACGATGGCGACCGCCGTACCGGCGAAGACGAGAGTTGAGGTGACCACGAGGGCGCCCAGGCGGCGCCGTGATCGGTACTGGGCAGACATGGCCGGATTCTCACACCGGCACCGGTCCCGGCCAAGGTCCAACACGTGAACACCAGGTACGCCTTCGCAAAGGCAGGGGTGATCATTCGCGGGCCCGCCTGACCCCGGTGATCGGCCGGTGACGGACTAGACTCGGCCAGCCAGGTGCCGGGACGGGTGAAAGGGTTTTGAGTGGCTGACGACACCCGCGGGCGACGGGTTCTCGACGTACTCGCCGCCGATGAGGCCTGGGAGGTGCCGGCCGAGTGGGTGGCACGGGTACGGCGGCAGTTGCGGGCCTGGGGCGACGATCCGAGCACACTGCGGCCGCTGCGGGCGGACGCGTTCCCGGGGTTCGTGAGCGGCACGCCTGCGCCGGTGTGGTTCACCCACCAGGTGGCGCCGCTGCTGACCGGGTGGATCCCGGTGCTGCACGGCGAGTACGCCGACATCGGCACCGAGCTGGCCCGCGACTTCTACCGGCCGACGTACCGCATCGGCGGCGCCGGATACGTGGTCCGGTACGGCGCCACCGACTGGCCCCTGCAGGTCGTGTCGGGCGTCCGGGGCTTCCGTGAAGAGGGCCGACGGCAAGCACTGAAGCTGACTCGGGACGTGGTCGGCCTGTTCGTCGACGCACCGCCGATGGCGGTCCGCGCCCGGGCTCTGACCGCTGCGCTCGACCGGGTGCTGGCCGACCGCGAGAACACCCGGATGCACGCCACCGCCGACTACGAGACGATCCTGCAGTTCTGGCGGACCTCCGCGCTCACCGAAGCCGAGCGCTTGGTGCTGCCGGAGCTGTCCGGCTCGTCGGCGGCCTTGCGGTACTCGGTCAACTCGCTTCGGGACGCGCATGCCAAGCTGCTGATGGCGATGCCGGACACGGAGACCGGCGACTTCGCCCAATTGTTGTCCCCATTGATCCTGAGCGCCCGTCTGGGCGGACTTCCGCCGGCCGTCGCTCAGATCCTTGGCCCCGCAGCTCAGGACGTGGAGAAGGCGCTCTCCGAGATCCGGAGCGGCTTCGACCCGCAGGCGTGGGTGGCCGC
Source organism: Kribbella sp. NPDC050124 (assembly GCF_044460355.1). NCBI lineage: Bacteria > Bacillati > Actinomycetota > Actinomycetes > Propionibacteriales > Kribbellaceae > Kribbella > Kribbella sp. NPDC050124. The sequence goes on along the minus strand of NZ_JBITJU010000002.1, from coordinate 502,902 downwards.
CAACACCGAGTGGCTGGCCCGCGCCGTGCGCGGTGATCAGCGGGTGCTCGCGCGGTCCTGGGCCGCCGCGGCCACCCGGGTGTCGATGCATCTGTCCGGCGTCCTCGCGGACGCGCCGTGGCCGGAGCCGCAGCTCCCGGACCTGGACGCGTTCTTCCGGGTCCTCGACCGTGAGCGCCGGCCTGCCGCCAAGCCCGAGCCGCTCGCCAAGGTGGTCCCGCTGGCCCGGGTCGACACGCGGGAGTCCGCAGCGCCGGAGTCCTCGGAGCGGGCACTGCCGAAGCCGGTCGACTTCAGTGAGAACCCGCTCGCCGAGCTGGACTCGCTGATCGGGCTGGAGTCGATCAAGGAAGCCGTCCGCCGGATGGTGGCCGAGATCAAGACCAACCTGCGCCGCAAGGAGCTCGGGCTGCCGAGTCACGAGCGCGCACGGCACATGGTGTTCGTCGGCAAGCCCGGTACCGCGAAGACCACGATCGCCCGGCTGGTCGGCCGGATCTACAGCCAGCTCGGCGTACTCGAGAAGGGCCACGTGGTCGAGGTCGACCGCTCCGACCTGGTCGGATCCACTGTCGGCACCACCGCGCCACTGACCGCGGGCAAGTTCCGGGAGGCGCTCGGCGGCGTGCTGTTCGTCGACGAGGCCTACACGCTGGTCCCGGAGAACAGCCCTGGTGACTTCGGCCTGGAGGCGGTCGCCACCATCCTGAAGCTGATGGAGGACCACCGCGACGAGTGCGTCGTGATCGTCGCCGGGTACCACCGCGAGATGCAGCGCTTCATGGAGTCCAACACCGGCCTGGCCTCACGGTTCCCGAAGCTGCTGTCGTTCAGCGAGTACGACAACGACCAGTTGGTCGCCATCTTCGAGCTGCAGGCCCGGCAGCGCGGCATGCTCTACACCGACGACGTGCTGGACGTGGTCCGGCAGGTCATCCCGCCCGCGCCGCGCGGCCACAACTTCGGCAACGGTCGGTTCATCCGGAACGTGCTCGAGGAGGCCATCGCCAACCAGGCGACCCGGCTGTCCGAGCGCGACCCGGACAGCCTCACCGAGCGCGACCTGCGCGAGTTGCTCCCGGAGGACGTGAAGGAGCCGACCTCGATGCGCGCGGAGGACTACCTGCTGCAGCGGCCCGGAAGCTAGATCGGGGTCGCGAGGGCGACCGGGTTGCCTTCGGGGTCGGCGATGTAGGCCTGGCGTTCGCCCCACGGCATGGTGGCCGGCTCCTGCAGGACGGCGTGACCGGCGGTTCGGAAGGTTTCCACCTCGGCGTCGACGTCGTCGACGTACACGAAGAGCTCGAAGCGCGGCGCCGTACCGACGGTGATGCCGAGTTGAGCCTCCGGCCAGTTGGCGTCGGACAGGCCCAGCGAGGAGTCGCCGCGCTCGAGGCCGACGTAGTGCGGGTCGCCCTCGAGCGGGAACTGGTACGTCGGTTCGTAGCCGAGCAGCGTGTAGAACTCGACCGACCGGCGCACGTTGGAGACGTACAGCACCGGAAACGCCTTACGGTGCATCGGCGTCAGGCCAGGTTGGCGACCAGCTCGCCGAGTTCGGTCCGCTTGCCGGTGTAGAACGGCACTTCCTCGCGTACGTGCCGGCGGGCCGTGGAGGCGCGCAGGTCGCGCATCAGGTCGACCATCCGGTGCAGCTCGTCGGCCTCGAACGCCAGCATCCACTCGTAGTCGCCGAGCGCGAACGAGGCGACCGTGTTCGCCCGGACGTCGGGGTACCCGCGGGCCATCTTGCCGTGCTCGGCCAGCATCGCCCGCCGCTCTTCGTCCGGCAGCAGGTACCACTCGTAGGACCGCACGAACGGGTACACGCACACGTACGCCCGCGGCTCCTCGTCGGCCAGGAACGCCGGGATGTGGCTCTTGTTGAACTCGGCCGGACGGTGCAGCGCGAGCTGCGACCAGATCGGCGCCAGGTGCCGCCCGAGCCGGGACCGGCGCAGCGCGTGGTACGCCTTCTGCAGGGCGTCCGACGTCGGCGCGTGCCACCAGATCATGAAGTCCGCGTCCGCCCGGAACCCCTCGACGTCGTAGATCCCACGGATCACCACGTCGTCGGCCGACAGCTTCCCGATCAGGTCCGACAGCTCGGCGGTCAACTCGTCCCGGTCCACGTCGCCCAGCGGCGTCTCCACTTTGAAGACCGACCACATGGTGTACCGGATCACATTGTTCAGCTCACGCGCCTTCGGCTTCTCCGTCACGGAGCCATTGTCTCCAATGTGCCTAAATATCCCTGCACCCGGGTGGCTGCCTTGCTGCCCGACGCCACGCAGGCGGCGATTCCCACACCCCGGTACGCCGCTCCGCACACAGCCAATCCGGGCTCCCCGGCCACAGCCGTCTCGACACGGTCCACGCGGTCCAAGTGCCCCACGGCGTACTGCGGCAGGCCACCACCCCACCTGGTCACCAGTGAGCCCACTACCGGCGTCTGCAACCCCATTGCGCGCTGCAGGTCCGCAACGGCCAGCGCCACCAGCTCCTCATCGGACCGCTGCAGCACGTACTCCTCCCCCAGCCGCCCGACCGAGGCGCGGAGTACCGCCAGCTCTCCCCCGGCTTCACTCGACCACTGCCACTTCGCGTGCGAGTACGTCGACGCCTTGATCGTCCGCCCCTCCACCGATGGCACCAGGAAGCCGGAGCCGGTCGCATCCGCCGGCCAGTCCCGCTTACGCACGGCCAGCGTCACGATCGCCATGCTGGCGTACTCGATCGCCGCCAACTCGGCCGACGCGGCAGGCACCAGCTCGGCCAGCATCCGGGCTGCGGGCGACGCCGGTACGGCGACGATCACCGCGTCCGCATCCAGCAGCGTCGGCGCCGGCACCGGCCCGGCCTCCAGCTCGAACCCCTCGGCGGTGCGCGAGATCCGCCGTACCGCCAGCTGACGCCTGATCTGGACGCCCCGGGCGGTCAGATCCTGCTCCAGCGCGGAGATCAGCTGGTTGATCCCACCCACGATGCCCGCGAACACGGGCTGACCGGCCCGCTTCTGGCCAGCCTCCCGCAGCTCAGCAGTCGCCGCGAGCAGGCTGGGCGCGGTCTGCAGCTTGGCGTACAGGTCGGGTACGGCGGCCGCCAGCGAGATCTCCTCCGCACGGCCGGCGTACACACCGCCGAGCAGCGGGTCGATCAGCTTGTCCGTCACCGCGGAGCCCATCCGCTCCGCGACGAACCGCCCGATCGCGACGTCCTCGGTCAACGCGGGCGCGGGCAGCTCCGCCTCGTGCGCGACCTGCTCGGAGGCCGAGGCACCCAGTACGTCGGCAGTCGCGGCCGGATCGACGGGGACGCCCATGACAGTCGGCGGGATCGCCCGGATCCGGTCACCGATCCACAGCCCGGCCGACGTGGTCGCCGGGTGCACCAGGTCGCCGACAAGGCCGACCGCCTTGATCAGGTCGACCGCCTCCGGCCGCCGGGCCAGCACCGATTCGGCGCCCAGGTCGACCGGGACGCCTTCGAGCTCGGCGCCGGCCAGCTTGCCGCCGAGCCGGGGCGAGCCCTCCAGGACGGTGATCCGGGGCGGATTCGGGCCGGTCGCCAGCGCGTGAGCCGCGGCCAGCCCGCTGATCCCGCCGCCGACCACGACCACCGAACTCACGCCTCCACCTCGCTGCGCTCGGTTCCGGCGTGAGCGACAACTGCTCTACCAACTGTTCGCTCGCTGCGCTCGCTCACCGGTCCTCCAGCGTCAACTCGTACGTCTTCTGGTCCCCGACCGCACTGACCTGGCGGAAGCCGGCTCGCGTCAGCACGGTTTGCGAGGCGACGTTCGTGACGTTCGTCCCGGCTCGCAGGGTGGTGAGCCCGTAGTCCGACGCGGCGAGCCCGGCGACGGCCCGGACCGCGGCCGTGGCGAGCCCCTTACCGGCGGCCTTCTCCGCGATCCGGTAGCCGAGCTCGGCCGAGCCGTTCTCGAGGTCGTAGAGGTTCAGCCGACCGACCACCGCACCGGAGCCGTCGACGAGCACGTGGAACTGGCAGATGCCCGCCTCCTGCTCGGCCAGCAGCGCCGCATGCCGCGCCCCGAACTCCTCGAAGAAGGCGTCCCCACGGTCCTGGATCGACGCCGCGAAGTAGGCCCGGTTCTCCCGCTCGAAGGCGAGCAGCGCCTCCGCGTGGGCTTCGGAGAGGAGTTCGAGGGTGACGTCGTGATCAGGCAGGTACATGGACCGACTTCGTCTGGACGTAGCGGACGATCCGGTGCAGCACCTCGGGATCGGCGTCCGGCGGCACCCCGTGGCCGAGGTTGAAGATGTGACCGGGCGCCGCCTTGCCCTCCGCGAGGATCCGGTCGATCTCGGGCTCCAGGGCGTCCCAGCCGGCGAACAGCAGCGCCGGGTCCAGGTTGCCCTGTACCGGCTTCGACCGCAGTCCGGCCGCCTGGATCCGCCGTACCGCCTCGTCCAGCGGCACTCGCCAGTCGACGCCGACAACGTCCGCGCCGACCTCGCTCATGTGGCCGAGCAACTCGCCGGTGTTCACGCCGAAGTGGATCCGGGGCACGCCGTACGGCGCGAGCGCCTCGAAGATCTTCGCGGAGTGCGGGGCCACGAACTGCTCGTAGTCCCGCGGCGACAGCCCGCCCGCCCACGAGTCGAACAGCTGGATCGCGGACGCACCGGCCTCGACCTGCACCGACAGGTACGCGATCGCCACGTCGGCCAGCCGGTCCGCAAGCGCGTGCCAGAGCGCCGGGTCGCTGTGCATCAGCGCCTTCGTCTTCGCGTGGTCCTTGCTCGGCCCACCCTCGACCAGGTACGACGCCACCGTGAACGGAGCGCCCGCGAACCCGATCAGGGGCGTACCGCCCAGCTCCGCCACCAGTTGCTTCACCGAGTCCGTGGTGAACGGCACATCGGCGTCGGTGACCGGACGGACCGCCTCCAGGCCGGCCGCGTCCCGGACCGGGTCGGCCACGACCGGGCCTACGCCCGGCTTGATCTCGATGTCGAAGCCGACCGCCTTCAGCGGTAGCACGATGTCGGAGTAGAAGATGGCCGCGTCGACGCCGTAACGGCGTACCGGCTGCAGCGTTATCTCGACGACGAGGTCGGGCCGCATGCAGGACTCGAGCATCGTGGTGCCCTCGCGGACCGCCCGGTACTCCGGCAGCGAACGTCCGGCCTGCCGCATGAACCACACCGGCGTGTGCGGGCCGGGTTCACCCCGGGCCGCCAGGAGGAAGGGAGAGCGCACGGTCGCGCTGCGTGAAGCAGCAGGTGGTGTCAGGGGCACACAGCGATGATCCCACGCCCGGAAATCCGTTTGTGAGCGGCCGTCGCGGGCCGTTACCGGCGCGTCGAGACCAGCGTCGGTGAGTAATCAGTCGTAGGCTGCCAAGCATGGGTGCCCGCAAGCAGGTCGACGCGCCACCCGCGGAGTTCGCCGAGGCAGTGTCGCAACTGCGCAGTGCCCGGTTCCGGCCCGAGGTATTCGTCGAGGAGATGCCCGCGCCGCAGCGGATCGCACCGCATGCGGCCGCGGTCAGCGCCGACGTGACGGTCGACGGCGACGACGTCGCCACCGGCCGGCTCGTCATCCTCTACGACCCGGACGGGAACGACGCCTGGCAGTCGACCTTCCGCTGTGTCGCGTACGTGCGTGCGGCCGTCGAGCCGGAGATGGTGACCGACGCGCTGCTCGGCGGCGTGGGCTGGACCTGGCTGATGGAGGCGCTGACCGACCGGGGTGCCGACTTCCTGGCCCCAAGCGGTACCGTCACCAGGGTGGTATCGGAAAGCTTCGGCGGGATGGCCGACGACGACGCGACGGCGGAGATCGAGATCCGCGCGTCCTGGAGTCCCGTGCCGGGACCTGGTGGCACCGGCAGCGTGGACGTGACCAGGCACGCAGAGGCATGGGGTGAGGTGCTCTGCACGGCGGCCGGGCTGCCGCCAGTGCCGCCGGGGGTGGTGGCGATGCCGACCCGGCGTGGACAGCGGGGCCGATGAGCCCAGCCGAGACCCAGCAGTCGCCTCTACCGGACGACCCGACCGCGCACCTGCCACTGCTCGAACTGCGTGACGGCCTCTCCGAGGTCGTCGACACCGACCCCGCGCTGACCGAGGTGGTCGAGGCGTTCCGGTCCGGGGCCGGCCCGGTTGCCGTCGACGCCGAGCGCGCCTCCGGTTACAGGTACTCGCACCGCGCGTACCTGGTCCAGCTGCGCCGTGAAGGCGCCGGCTCGGCCCTGGTCGACCCGATCCCGTTCGGCGACCTGTCCACGCTCGGTGACGCAATCGTCGACGCGGAGTGGATCATCCACGCCGCGAACCAGGACCTGGCCTGTCTGGCCGAGGTCGGGATGGTGCCGCGGAAGGTGTTCGACACCGAGCTGGCCGGCCGCCTGCTCGGGTACCCGAAGGTCGGTCTCGCCTCGCTCGTCAGCGAGGTGCTCGGCTACCGGATGCGCAAGGAGCACTCGGCAGCCGACTGGTCGACCCGCCCGCTGCCCGGCCCGTGGCTGATCTACGCCGCGCTCGACGTCGAGATGCTGATCGAGCTGCGGAACGCGATCGAGACCGAGCTGCGCCGCGAGGGCAAGTGGGAGTGGGCCGAGCAGGAGTTCGCCGCGATCCTGTCCGCTCCCCCGCGCGAGCCCAAGCCGGATCCGTGGCGCCGGACGTCGGGGATGCACCGGGTCCGCAATCGCCGGAGTCTGGCCGTCGTACGCGCCCTGTGGGAGGCCCGCGACCAGATCGCGGAGTCCGCGGACATCTCCCCTGGCCGGATCCTGCCGGACGCCGCGATCGTCGAGGCCGCGTCGGCGATGCCGGCCGACCGGGACACGCTGCAGCGGCTGACCGCGTTCAAGGGCCGCGGCGCGCACCGGCACATGCGGACCTGGTGGGAGGCCATCGACCACGCGCGGCGGCTGCCCGAGTCCCAGCTCCCGAAGCAGGGACCCCGGTACGACGGCCCGCCGCCGGCCCGCGCCTGGGCCGACCGGGACCCGGACGCGGCGGCTCGCCTCTCGGCAGCGCGGTCCGCGGTCGGCGAGATCGCCGAGGCTCACCGCCTCCCGACCGAGAACCTGATGGCGCCGGACACGATCCGCCGCCTGGCCTGGGCCCCGCCGTCCGACCCGACCCTCGAGGTCGTCAGCACGTTCCTGCGCGACCACGGCGCCCGCGAGTGGCAGATCGGCCTCACAGCCGCAGTCATCACGGACGCCATGGCAGCAGAAGCTCCGGTGAAACCGCTCGACTAGGCCGGACACGGCCTAGTTCGGGAGCTGGGCCTCGATCGCGTCGACGACCTCCGCGGACTCCGGCTCGGTGCGGGGGCGGAAGCGGGCGGCGACGGTGCCCTCGGGGCTGATCAGGAACTTCTCGAAGTTCCACTGGATGTCACCGGCCTCGCCGGCGGCGTCCGGCGTCTGCGTGAGCTCGGCGTACAGCGGGTGCTGGCCCGCACCGTTGACCTCGAGCTTGCCGAGCAGCGGGAACGTCACGCCGTACGTCGTCGAGCAGAAGGTGGAGATCTCTTCCGACGTGCCCGGCTCCTGACCGCCGAACTGGTTGCAGGGCGCGCCGAGCACGGTGAACCCGCGGGACGCGTACTTCTTCTGCAGGTTCTCCAGGCCCTCGTACTGCGGGGTGAGACCGCACTTCGAGGCGACGTTCACCACGAGCACAGCCTTGCCCTTGTAGTCGCCGAGCGAGGTGGCCGCGCCGTCGAGGGTGGTCAGCGGGATGTCGTACAGGCTCATCAGGATCCTTGGGAGGTAGGAAGTTCACGGGACAGGAACGCGACAGTACGCCGCCACGCCAGCTCGGAGGCCTCGGCATGGTGGAAAGCGGGCATCGGGTTGTCGAACGCGTGACCGGCGCCCGGGTAGCGGTGGATCTCGACATCGCCGAGCGCCGGGATCACGTCGTCGGCGTTCAGGTAGGTGTCGGCGTCACCGAAGTGGTGCAGGCTCGGGGCGGTCACCTTGGGGGCCAGCTCCAGCAGCTGCGGCAACGCCGAGCCGTAGTAGCTGACGAGCACGTCGGGCGGTGACGCCGCGGCCACGTTGAAGCCGAGCCCGCCGCCGAAGCAGAACCCGACGATCCCGGTGCCGGCGTCGCGGCCACGCAGGTACTCCAGCGCCGCGACCGCGTCCGAGACGGCGAGGTCCCAGTCGAGCCGGCCGAGCAGCGCCATCGCCTTCTCCAGCAGATCCGGCGCGGACTCGTCCAGCTCGGTGTCGTCCAGCCGCCAGTAGATCTCCGGCGCGACGACGTAGTACCCGAGGGCGGCCAGGTCCGCGGCCCGCTGCCTGATGTAGCCGGAGACCCCGAAGATCTCCTGCAGGAGCAGCACCCCGGGTCCGTCACCCTCGGGATTCCACTCGTGGACTGGCATCAACCCCGTACCGGTATCGATCTCCAACGTCACACAGTGAAGCCTACTGGGGACGCTCCCTCTGGTGGGCCGGCCCACCCCGCTGGGGGTTGGCCCACCGGAATCCGGGTGGCCAACCCGCACTCTGGTGGGTCAGCCAACCGGAGGGGTGCGTCAGCGGGCGGCTTCTTCGGGGACCAGCGTGGGTGGCTGGACCGGCGCTGGTGCTGGTGCCGGCTTCGGCATCCAGGCCTTGCACTCGTCGATCGCCGACGTGAGCAGCTTGTACAGCCGGTCGTCCGGGTCCGGCACGCAGGCCTGTGAGATCCCCTCCACCGCGCACGACACGGCGCGTGGAGCGGTCCGCTTCGCGAAGTCCGGCGTACCCCGGTGGGCCCGGGAAGTGAAGGACCGCGCCCACTTGGTCGCGGCGGGGACCGACTCCAGCGCCGCCTGCGAGGCGGGCTCGAGGTCGTCAAGCGGCCGTCCGTCCAGCGCGGCCAGGTGCCGCTCCCCCACGAGCAGCGCGACCGCGAGGATGTACTGGCGCTCCTGCGACACGATCGGCAAGGCGTGCTGGATGCAGACCGCCGTCACCCGCGGTACGACGTGCGGGTCGTCCGGCGTCAGCCCGATCACGGACGGGATCAGTGGCGCCAGCCGGGACCGGCCGGCGTCGGTCGTGCAGTCGTTGACGTCACGCGCCACACCTGCCAGCAGCGCGTGCGTGCAGGCCGGGTGGTCCGACCACGGCTCGCCGGCCAGGTAGGAGGCGAACTCCATGAAGCAGGCGCCTTTGCGTGGATTGCGGTGCTTGCCCCGGCTCAGGACCGGTACGGCGAGATCAAGGTTGTTCATGTCCGACTCCCCATAGCTACCTGCCACCAGCATGCGCCGAATCGCCGGTCTTCGCCACGGGTTACGGCCAGCGTGACCACACGGTTGTGGTTTGTGAGCAGCCGCACAGCGCGGGGTGGTTGGGCAGTTCTGTTACCCACGGGTAGCATCTGAGTAGCTTTCCCGACCCCCCAGAGGAGGGCCCTCGTGCCCCGTGAGATCCGCGATGTCGTGTTCGTCGACGGCGTTCGCACCCCGTTCGGCAAGGCCAAGGGCCAGTACGCCGAGACGCGCGCCGACGACCTGGTGATCAAGTGCATCCGGGAGCTGCTGCGGCGGAACCCGGAGCTCCCGCCGGAGCGGGTGGACGAGGTCGCGATCGCGGCCACCACCCAGATCGGCGACCAGGGCCTGACCATCGGCCGGACCGCGGCCCTGCTGGCCGGCCTGCCGAACACCACGCCCGGCTACGCGATCGACCGGATGTGCGCCGGCGCGATGACCGCCGTCACCACCACCGCCGCCGGGATCGCGTTCGGCGCGTACGACGTGGTCGTGGCCGGCGGGGTCGAGCACATGGGCCGGCACCCGATGGGCGAGGGCGTCGACCCGAACCCGCGGATCGTCTCCGAGAAGCTGGTCGACACCTCGGCCCTGGTGATGGGGTCGACCGCGGAGAACCTGCACGACCGGTTCCCGGCCATCACCAAGCAGCGCGCGGACGCGTTCGCCGTGGCCTCGCAGGAGAAGGCGGCCAAGGCTTACGCCAACGACCTGATCCAGCCCGACCTCGTCGCGATCGCGACCCGCTCGGCCGAGCAGGGCTGGGGCTACGCCGGCACCGACGAGCCGATGCGTCCTGGTACGACGGCCGAGGACCTGGCCGGCCTGAAGACGCCGTTCCGCCCGCACGGCCGGGTCACGGCCGGCAACTCGGCCGGGATCAACGACGGCGCCACCGCCTGCGTGCTGGCCTCCGCCGAGGCCGCCGCGGAGCTCGGGCTGACCCCGAAGATGAAGCTGGTGTCCTACGGCTTCGCCGGCGTCGAGCCCGAGGTGATGGGGGTCGGCCCGGTCCCGGCGACCGAGAAGGCGCTCAAGCTGGCCGGGTTGACGATCGACGACATCGAGGCCTTCGAGGTGAACGAGGCGTTCGCCGTCCAGGTGCTGGCGTTCCTGGAGCACTACGGCATCGCCGACGACGACCCGCGGGTCAACCCGTACGGCGGCGCGATCGCGTACGGCCACCCGCTCGCGTCGTCCGGCGTCCGGCTGATGAACCAGCTGGCCAAGCAGTTCGAGCAGCGCCCCGAGGTCCGCTACGGCCTGACCACCATGTGCGTCGGCCTCGGCATGGGCGGAACGGTCATCTGGGAGAACCCGAACTGGGAAGGGAACGTCGCGTGACTCTGCAGGATCTGATCGACGAAGCGGTCGCGATCGAGACCGACGAGGTGGTCACGCTCGCGCACTCGCGGGACGTCGTACTGCCGAACAAGGCCGGCACGATGGCGCTGATCACGCTGGACAACGGGCACGACCACACCAAGCCGAACACGTTCGGCCCGAAGGGCCTGGCCTCGCTCAACACCGCGATCGACGCGGCCCTGGCGCGCGACGAGGTCGTCGCGATCGGGGTCACCGGCAAGCCGTTCATCCTGGCCGCCGGCGCCGACCTGACCGGGGTGCCGAAGCTGACCGACCGGGAGCAGGCGCTCAACCTGGGCCGGATCGGGCACGGCGTGATGCGCAAGCTGGTCGACGGCGGCAAGCCGTCGTTCGCGTTCGTGAACGGCGTCGCGCTGGGCGGCGGCCTCGAGGTCGCCCTGCACGCGACCTACCGGACCGTCTCGGTGGCCGCCGGGATGTTGTCGACGCCGGAGGTCTTCCTCGGCCTGATCCCGGGCTGGGGCGGCAACTTCCTGCTGCCGAACCTGATCGGCGCGGACCACGCGGTCAAGGTCGTCGTCGAGAACGCGCTGAACCAGAACAAGATGCTCAGCGGGCCGGAGGCGGTGAAGCTCGGCATCGGCGACGTACTGCTGGACTCGGCCGACTTCCTCGAGCAGTCGCTGATCTGGGCGAGCAAGGTGCTCACCGGCGAGGTCACGGTCGAGCGGGCGGAGATCGACCGTGGTGACGCGTGGGACGCGGCGGTTGCCCGGGGCAAGGCGTTCGCCGACCTCAAGGTGAGCGGTGCGGCGCCGGCGCCGTACCGGGCGCTGGAGCTGATCACCGCAGCAAAGGACAACGACCGCGACCGCGGGTTCGCCGCCGAGGACGAGGCGCTGGCCGACCTCATCATGAGCGAGGAGCTGCGCAGCGGGCTCTACGCGTTCGACCTGGTGAACAAGCGGGCCAAGCGGCCGGCCGGTGCGCCGGACAAGTCGCTCGCCCGGCCGGTCACGAAGGTCGGTGTCGTCGGCGCCGGCCTGATGGCGGGCCAGTTGGCGCTGCTGTTCGTCCGGCGGCTCGAGGTTCCCGTCGTCCTCACGGACCTGGACCAGGAGCGGGTGGACCGCGGGGTCGGGTACGTGCACGGCGAGATCGACAAGCTGCTCGGCAAGGGCCGGATCCGGCCGGACAAGGCGAACCAGCTGAAGGCGCTGGTCACCGGCTCGGTCGACCGGGCGGTGTTCGCGGACGCGGACTTCGTGATCGAGGCCGTGTTCGAGGAACTGCAGCTGAAGAAGACGATCTTCGCGGAGCTGGAGAAGGTCGTGCGGCCGGACGCCGTACTCGCGACCAACACCTCCTCGCTGTCGGTCACCGACATGGCCGCGGACCTGGAGCACCCGGAGCGCGTGGTCGGGTTCCACTTCTTCAACCCGGTCGCGGTGCTGCCGCTGCTGGAGATCATCCGGGCGGACCAGACCGACGACGCGACGCTGGCCACCGCGTTCGCGGTCGGCAAGACGCTGAAGAAGTCGTGCGTGCTGGTGAAGGACGCGCCGGCGTTCGTGGTGAACCGGTTGCTGACCCGGTTCCTGGGCGAGGTCAGCGCGGCGGTCGACGAGGGGACGCCGATCCCGGAGGCCGACAAGGCGCTGTCCGCGCTGGGGCTGCCGATGCCGCCGTTCGTGCTGCTGCAGCTGGTCGGGCTGCCGGTCGCGCTGCACGTGGCGGAGACGATGAACCGGGCGTACGCGGACCGGTTCGCGGTCTCGGCGAACCTGGCCAAGGTCGTTGCCGCAGGCAAGAGCTCGTTCTACGTCTGGCCGGAGGGCAAGCCGGTCGTGGACCCGGAGGTCGCGGAACTGGTCACCGTCGGCGACAAGCCGTCCACCCCTGAGGAGCTCCGCACCCGAGTCCTCACCGCCCTGGCCGAGGAGATCCGGATCATGCTCGACGAGGGCGTGGTCGCCGAGGCTCAGGACATCGACCTCTGCCTCCTGCTCGGCGCCGGCTGGCCCTTCCACCTCGGCGGCATCACCCCGTACCTGGACCGCACCGGCCTCGCGGAAAAGACCAACGGGACCCGATTCCTGCCCAAGGGCGTCGCCAGCCTCACCTAGAACCGCTGGGGGTCGGTGTGGAGCCGGAAGCCCGCTCCGGCCCCCAGCAGCTTGGTCAGCCGATGCGTTCCCGGACCGCCGGGGCGAAGGGGCTCCAGAGGAACCAGGTCGGAAGCGCCTTGAGGAGCCGTGGCGGGCCGGTCAGGGTCACCGTCCCGTCCATCGTGGCCTGGGCCAGGCTGACGATGCCGGAGAAGACGCGCATCAGGCCGACCGGCTCCGTGGTGACGACGACGTCCGAGTCGAACCCGGGGTGGTCGGTGCACACCGAGGCCTCCAGCCGGTCGAGGATCAACCAGATCCGGGTCGGATCGTCGCCGCGGTACTCGAACTCCACGGTGACCCGCTGCCGGGGCAGCTTCTCGAAATCGACCCGTCGCGACATCCACCACGTCAGGGTGACCGGATCGACCTCCCGGGGCTGTGGCTCGCTGAACATCCAGCGCACCGCCCACTCCCCGAACGACATGATCACGCTCTCGAGGTCACGACCCGCCGGGGTGAGCTGGTACTCGTGACCGCGGGCGACCGGGATCAGCTCGAGCACGCCCTTCCGTTCCAGGTGATTCAGGCGCTGTTTGAGCAAGGTGCGGGAAATGCCGGGCAGACCGCGGTCGATGTCGTTGAACCGCCGGCTCCCGAGCACGAGCTCACGCACGATCAGGGGCGTCCAGCGATCGGCCAGCACCTCGCTCGCCAGGGCCACCGGACAGTACTGGCCGTAGTCTCGCATGGCTCATTGTGCGCCCCGGTCCAGGATGTGTACCAGACAGGTCCAGAACCAGTACTAGTACGTCGTACCGCTCGGCTGATGCGCTGGGACCCTCACCACAGGAGGGGACCAATGACCGTCACATTCGACCCGAGGGTCTACAAGCAGACCACCCGCGCGCAGTGGGAAGACGCCGCGGAGGCCTGGCATCGCTGGGGCCCGACGATCGAGGACTGGCTCGGCGACGCCACCTCGGCCATGCTCCACGCTGCCGGTGTCGACGCCGGCGCACGCGTGCTGGACGTGGCCGCCGGGGCCGGTGGGCAGACGCTCGCCGCGGCACGGCTGGCCGGGCCGACCGGCCGGGTACTCGCGACCGACATCTCGCCGGCCATCCTCGGGTACGCCGACCGGCAGGCTGCCGAAGCCGGCCTGGAGACGGTCGAAACCCTCGAGGCGGACGGCGAGGACCTGTCCGGGCTCGACGAGGGCAGCTTCGACGCCGCCATCTCTCGGGTCGGCCTGATCTACTTCCCGGACCAGCAGGCTGCTCTGCGCGGCATCCATCGGGCGCTTCGACCAGGTGGGAAGTTCTCCGCGGTGGTCTACTCGACACCGGACCGCAACGGCTTCTTCTCGATTCCGGTCGGCATCATCCGCCGCCGGGCCGAGCTCCCGCCGCCGGCGCCCGGCCAGCCTGGTCCGTTCAGCCTGGGCAGCCCGGGCGTCGCCGAACAGACCTTCAGCACGGCCGGGTTCCAGGACATCACCGTGGACGTCGTCCCGTCGCCGGTCCGGGTGCCCACCGCCGCCGACTGCGTCCGGTTCGAACGCGAGTCCTTCGGCGCCCTCCACCAGATGCTGTCCGGCCTCGACGAATCCGGCCGAGCCGCAGCCTGGCAGGAGATCACCGACCAGCTAGCCCAGTTCGAAGGCCCCGACGGCTTCGCCGGACCCTGCGAAATGCTCGTGGTCACAGGGACCCGCTGAGCTCAACCCTTGAACCTCTTGGCGGCGGCTACCAGCTGGGCGGGGGTTTTGCCGGTGTGTTTCTTGACGATGGCCAGGTAGCGGGCCTGGGTGGTGTTGTGCTGGGCGAGGTCTGTGTAGAGGTCGGCCACGCCCTTCTCCCCCAACTCGTCGACCAGGTACGACGTGATCCACCAGCTCTGGCCGTACGACCGGTCCCCGGCGGCATCGAACTGGGCCCGGTCCGGCAACACCTTCATCGACGGCAGGTACTTGGTCCGGACCGTCCTGCGGTACGGGTCGACCGACCACTGCGGATCGTCCTCGATCGACGCGCACCGGACGTACTCGGCGATCCCTTCGACCAGCCAGATCGGTGTCCGAACCCCCAACTGCAGCGTCGCGACGTGCGTCATCTCGTGCACCAGCAGGTCCTCGGCCAGCTTCTTGCGGACGTCGGGGTTGACCACGATCCGGCTGCTCACCGGCGGCACCGACTTCTGCTTCCACGGATCACCGTCGTACAGCGAGACCGCCTTCGCCGCGATCGTCCAGCCGGAGTTGCTGCCCGACTTCCACAGCGTCGCCATCACCCGCGGCTCCGACATCGCGACCACCATCACGGCGCCGTCCCAGGAGCGCTTCCAGTGCCGCCGTACGCCGTCGACCGCGCCCTGCGACACCCGCGCGATCTTCTCGCCGAGCGCCTGCTCGCCCTTGTCGACGACGACCAGCACCCGGCCGCGCCGGATCACCGCGATCTCCCGGAAGTCCCAGGGCTGCCGGTGGCCGTCCGGGCTCAGCGCCTCGTCGATCGCGCCGTCCTCGACCAGCACCCAGGCGCCGCCGCGCGGTACGAACGCGTAGCCCAGGTCGGTCTGCACCGGGCTGCGGTCCAAGCCGGCCAGCTGGTAGCGCATCATCAAGCGGGTCGAGAACACGGCCGCGCCGTACTTGGCCATCAGCTCCGGCGATCGCCGCTCGTCGTCGACGAAGTACTTCAAGCTGGTGAACTTGAACTTGCGCAGGTTCGTGAACAGCATCTGCTGCCGCGCGACCAGCTCTGGCTGCTTCGCGTCGACGGCCGCGAGGAAGCCCTTCAGGTCACCCTTCAGCACCGCAGCGGACCGCTTGGCCAGGATCGCGTCGACCGCGGCCTTCCGCTCCGCCTTCTGCGCGTCGGTCAGCTGACCGGGCGTCGCCGTGGCCTTGACCGCGACCGCGCTGCCGCCAGGAACCGTGCCGCCTTGCTGGAGGCGTACGGCGACCACTCCGGACGTCCCCGCCAGCACGAGCGCGGCCAAGCCTGCGAACAGGCGCCGCGGGTGCTTCATCGTCTCCCCCTCCGGTGGTCGGCTGACGGATCTTATCGCCAGCCGGCCCCAGAGTGGTCCAGACCTAGGCGCGTGTGCTCTCGCCGGTGCGTTCCTCGATGCCGACGCGGCTGCGCCGGTAGCCGTACAGGAAGTACACCAAGAAGCCGAGGGCCATCCAGATCGCGAACCGCAGCCAGGTCTCCAGCGACAGGTTCAGCATCAGGTAGACGCAGATCAGCGCGGCCAGGATCGGGATCACCGGGTTGCCCGGCACCCGGAACGACCGCTTGATGTCCGGCCGCCGCTTGCGCAGGATCGGCACCGCGATCGACACCAGGGTGAACGCGGCGAGCGTGCCGATGTTCACCATCTCCTCGAGCTTGCCGATCGGAGTCAGTCCCGCCACGAGCGCGACCAGGATGCCGATCGCGATGGTCAGCCGGTACGGCGTACCCCACTTGGCGTGCGTCTTGCCGAGCTCACGCGGCATCAGGTGGTCGCGGCTCATCGCGAACACCACCCGGGCGGCGCCGATCATCAGCGTCAGCACCACCGTGGTCAGGCCGGCCACCGCGCCCGCGGAGATCAGCGTCGCGAAGCCCGGCCGGCCCACCGACCGGAACGCCTCGGCCAGCGCTGCCTCACTGTTGATGTCGGTGTAGTTGATCATGCCGGTGATCACGATGCAGACGAGGACGTACAGCACGGTGCAGATCGCCAGCGAGCCGATGATGCCGCGCGGCAGGTCGCGCTGCGGATTCTTCGCCTCCTCGGCGGTGGTCGCGACCACGTCGAACCCGATGAACGCGAAGAACACCAGCGAAGCCCCGGAGATGACGCCCATGATCCCGAACGTCGACGGGGTGAACCCGAACAACGCCTGGAACAGCGGCGTGGTGATGGTGACGTCGCCGTTCTCGGCCGGCACGCTCGGCGGGATGAACGGCGACAGGTTCGAGCCCTGGACGTAGAACAGGCCGGCGACGATCACGAACAGCACCACGAACAGCTTGACCGCGACCAGGGCCAGGTTGACCCGCAGCGACTCCTTGATGCCGATCGTCGCCAGGGTCGCCAGCGCCACCACGAGCAGCATCGCGAGCACGTTCACGCTGCTGTCCGGGCCGATCGACTCCGGCCAGCCCAACCCGATCTGTTCCAGGAACAAGGCGGCGTACGTCGACCAGCCCTGGGCCACGACGCTTGCCCCGAGCAACAACTCCAGCAACAGGTCCCAGCCGATGATCCAGGCGAAGATCTCACCGAGGGAGAAGTACGAGAACGTGTACGCCGACCCGGACACCGGCACGGTGGAGGAGAACTCGGCGTAGCACAGCGCGGCCAGGGCGCAGCAGATCGCGGCGAGGACGAACGAGAGCGCGATCCCGGGCCCGGCGTACGTCTTGGCCGCCCGGCCGGTCAGGGTGAAGATGCCGGCGCCGATGATCACGCCGATCCCGAAGACGGTCAGGTCGACCGCGGTGAGGCGCTTCTTGAGCTGGTACTCCGGCTCGTCGGTGTCGGCGATCGACTGCTCGATCGTCTTCTTCCGCAACAGGCTCATCTGCGCCTCCTCGAAGTGGACGGACCCATTCGAGACTGCCCCTCTGACACCGCGAGGTCAAACCGCCACTCAGCGTTGCGGCTGGTAGGTCTTGAGTGACGTCCACAACGTCACCTCGGTGAGGCCGCTGCGGTCCATCAGGATGCGATCCCGGGCCGCTTGGTCGATGCCGTGCCGGGCCATGTCCTCGTACAGTTCCGCGACCTGCGGCAGCCCGAGCCGCTGGACCAAGTACCGGACCGCCAGCCAGCTGACGCCGTACACGTCGGCGCTGTTCTGGTAGAAGCCGGCGTCACTCGGCAGCGCGGTCAACGCCGGCAGGGCGTCGTCCATGACCTCCTGCTCCCACTTGCCGACCTCGCCGGCGCCGCTGATCGCCTCGATCCCCCGCCACGACACGTACTCGGCCGCCCCCTCGGCCAGCCACAGCGGTTCGTAGCCGCCGAGATCGGCGGTCGCGGCGTGGGTGATCTCGTGCGACAGCAGGATCTCGTCGACCCGGTCGCGCTCGTTCGGGTTGATCACGATGTAGGCGCCCGCGACGGTGCCGTCGGCGGTGTCCTGGCCGGGCAGCGAGGAGAACGTCGACCCCGCGCTCGCCGCCGACTCGATGTCCTCGTCGGCGAACCGTGCGTCGCGGACGTCGAGCTCGTCCAGCGCGATCACGAACACCGACCCGCGCCATCTCCGCGGCCAGTACGCGGTTACCTGGTTCAGCGCCTCGGTCGCCTCGATGACGATCGCCCGGCCGCGCGTGGTGTCGCCCTTTTCCACCACGGCCAGCACCCGCGGCCCGCGGTGCACCTCGATCCGGCCGAGGTCCCAGGCCTCCTTGTGCGCGCCCGGGCCGAGGTCGTCGTCGAAATCGTCGTCGTCGGTGAGCACCCAGCGGCCACGCACGTTGATGAACGTGTACCCGAGCTCGGTCGTGACCGGCGTCAGGTCGACCTTGGGGATCTGGTACCACATCAGGACCCGGACCAGGTACGTCGTCGGCCCGTGTGCCTTGGCCACCTCCGGGGCGAACCGCTCCTCGGCCTGGCTGTAGCCGAGCTCGGTGAAGCCGAGCTCGACCAGGTTCGCGAACAGCACCTTCTGCTCGGCCCGCAGCTTCTTGTCGGCCGGGTCGAGATCCTGGAGGAACATCGCCTCGTTGACGGTCTGCACCGCCTGCGCCCGGCGGATCAGGATCGTGTCGATCGCGATGCGACGGGCGGCGACCGCGGCGGCGGTCTTCGACGGCTTGGAGGACTGGTTCGGTCCGGGCGTGACCGTCGCGGCGGGCCTGGCCCGGGCATCCCGTTCCCGGTCTTCAACGGTGTACACCACGCCGCCGGAGACAAGCGCGACCGCCGCCAGCAACCCCAGCCAGCGCCGAGGGCGATGCGGCGGAACCTGAGCGCCTGGCGGTTCGGCGCTGGGGTTGGTCACACTCACGTCGGGTCGATCCTCCGAGTACCCGTCTGCTGCAGCCCGGCTACCCTACTCGCTTCCCCGGATTCCATCACCGACACGCCGTCAAGCGGCTGCCGCCTTGAGAGCTTGGAAGAGGCCGGACTCGGTCAGGTTGATGTGTTCCAGCATGATCCGGTCCCGCTCGGCCTGGGTAGTGCCGAGGCCCGCCAACTCCTGGTAGAGCGTGCCGACTTCGGTCGCGCCGTACTTCTCGAAGAGGTAGTCGACGGCCAGCCAGGACAGCGGATACGAGCTGTCGGACTGCTGGAAGAACACGGCATCGGCCGGCAGGCTCTTCGCCTTCGCCAGGTACCTCGTCCGGACCGCCTGCCGGTAGGTGTCGACCGCGAGCTTGGGTGCACCGTCCATCGGCAGGAACTCGACGTACGTCGCCGCGCCCTCGACCAGCCAGCGTGGGGCATGGGCGCCGTACGGCGCGGTCGCGACGTGGGTGAACTCGTGCGCGAGGATGCGGGCGTCGACCTTCGAGCGGTTGCGCGGGTTCACGACGACGTACGAGTCGGCGCGCTCGCCCTCGCCGGTGGCCTCACCGGGCAACGTGCGGTAGACCCAGGTCGCCATCGCGATCGCGTCCTCGGCATTCTTCGGCACGGTGTAGTCGGCGCCGCGGACGACCTTGTCGTCGAGGGCGATCACCACACCGGAGCCGGTCCAGCCGCCCGGCCAGCTCTTGCTCACGGCCTTCACCGCGCCGGCCGCCTGGCCGAGCAGCTTGCTCGCGAGCTGGTCCTGCCCCCTCTCGACCACCACCAGGACTCGAGGCGCGCGTTTGACCAGCACGTCGCCGGTGTCCCAGGCCTCCTGGTGCGAGCCGCGCGGCAGCCGCTTGTCGAGGTCGGTGTCCGACACCAGCATCCAGCGACCGTCCGCCCGCTCGGTGAAGGTGTAGCCGAGCATCGAGCGCACCGGTACGGCGTCGATGCCGCGGATCTGGTACGTCATCGCGACCGCGACCAGGTACGTCGACGGGCCGTGCTTGGTGGTGACTGCTTCGTCGTACTGCTGGCTCAGCTGCTGGTAGACGAGCCGGGCGAAGCCGAACTGGCGCAGGTTCGCGAACAGGGTGCGCTGGCGGGCGACCAGGCTCTTGTTGCCCGGGTCGACGTCGGCGATGAACGCGCCCTGGTCGTCCTGGAGCACGGCCTGAGCGCGCTTCCTGAGGACCAGGTCGACCGCTGCGGACCGCGCTGCCAGGTCGATGTCCGGCGTACTCGGCGTCGACGTGCCGCTCCCGTCCGCGCGGCCACTCGCCCGGTGCAGGGCGAGGCCGCCGGCGACCGCGACGACCACCAGCGCCAGCGACAGCAGCAGCGGCCAGAACCTCGTGCCCTTGGCGGCCGCGTGCCGGCTCTTCGGGGGCGCGGCGTGACGCCCGGACATGCCGGCCGGCTCAGGCTCCGCCGGGGCGGCCGCCCGCCGGGTTGGGCTCGCTGATCGGGTCGCCGGAGCGCTGCGCGATCAGCTCGGTGATGTCGCGGGCCAACTCCTGGCCGGTCAGCCCGATCTCCTGCAGTACGGCGGGACGCTTGGCGTGGTCGAGGAACTGCTGCGGGATACCGAAGTCGCGCACCGGCGTCGTCACCCCGGCGTCGCGGAGCGCCTGCGCGATCATCGACCCGCAGCCGCCGGCCCGGCCGTTGTCCTCGACGGTGACGACGTACTTGAACTTGGCCGCCAACTCGACCAGCTTCGGGTCGACCGGCTTCACCCACCGCGGGTCCACCACGGTGACGCCGAATCCCTGCGCCTCCAGTCGGCGCGCGACGTCCATCGCCGTGGCCGCCATCGAGCCGATGCCGACCAGCAGTACGTCGGTGCCGGTCCGCTCCAGCACGTCGAGCTCACCGATCCGGTCGATCGCCTCGATATCCGGGAACACTTCCCCCTTGGCGTAGCGCAGTACGGTCGGGGCGTCGGAAACGTCGACCGCCTCGTTGAGCAGCTCCTCCAACCGCTTGCCGTCGCGCGGCGCGGCCAGCCGGAGCCCGGGGACGAGCTGCAGGATCGACATGTCCCACATGCCGTTGTGGCTCGGGCCGTCATCACCAGTGACACCCGCGCGGTCCAGCACGAAGGTGACGCCGCACTTGTGCAGCGCGACGTCGAGCAGCAACTGGTCGAACGCCCGATTGAGGAAGGTGGCGTAGAGGCCGACGACCGGGTGCATACCACCCATCGCGAGGCCGGCGGCGCTGGTCACCGCGTGCTGCTCGGCGATGCCGACGTCGAAGATCCGGTCCGGGAACTCCTGAGCGAACGGCGCCAGCCCGGTCGGGTGCAGCATCGCGGCGGTGATCGCGACCACGTCCGGGCGGCGGTGGCCGATCCGGACCAGCTCGTCGGCGAACACGTCGGTCCAGCCACGCGGCTTGTTCACCGGCCGGACCTGGTGGAAATTGTCCTCCTCGTCCTGCTCGGCGGCGGCGTACCCGAAGCCCTTCTTGGTCACCGCGTGCACGATCACCGGCCCGCCGAACGACTTCGCGTTGCGGAGCGCGTCCTCCATGGCCTGCCGGTCGTGCCCGTCGACGGGGCCGACGTACTTGAGGCCGAGGTCCTCGAACATGCCCTGCGGGGCGAGCATGTCCTTCAGGCCCTTCTTCACGCCGTGCAGCACCTCGTACATCGGCGGGCCGACGAACTTGGTCCGGCCGAGGTTCTTCTTGATCAGGTCGAGGATCTTCTCGTACCGCGGGTTGGTGCGCAGGCTGGTCAGGTGGGTGGCCAGGCCGCCGACGGTCGGGCTGTAGGAGCGGCCGTTGTCGTTGACGATGATGACCAGCTTGAGGTCCTTGGCGGCGGCGATGTTGTTCAGCGCCTCCCAGGCCATCCCGCCGGTCAGGCCGCCGTCGCCGATCAGCGCGACCACGTGCCGGTCCTCGCTGCGCAGCCGGTAGGCCTTGGCCAGGCCGTCGGCGTACGACAGCGCGGTCGAGGCGTGGCTGTTCTCGACGATGTCGTGCTCGGACTCGGCCTGGCTCGGGTACCCGCTCAGGCCGCCCTGCTGACGGAGCGTGTCGAACTTCGGCGCCCGGCCGGTCAGCAGTTTGTGCACGTAGGTCTGGTGACCGGTGTCGAAGATCAGCCGGTCCCGGGGCGAGTCGAACACCCGGTGCATCGCCAGCGTGATCTCCACCATGCCCAGGTTCGGCCCCAGGTGCCCGCCGGTCCGCGACACCGTCTCCACCAGCAGATCCCGGATCTCCGCCGCGAGATCGGTGAGCTGCTGACCGGTCAGCTTCTTGAGGTCCGCCGGCCCTCCGACCGTCTCCAGCACGCGCATCGAGCTCCTCCCGCGGTCGTCCTCGAATGCTTGAGTCTATGCACCCGCCGCCCGGTTTCCGAACTCGCCGGCACCTCCGGGCGAATCTCACACTCCAAGACGCCAGGTCGGCGTACTTTGTTCGAGTTTCACCTAGAGTGACGGGCATGGATATGGTGAGGACGCTGTTCCGGAAGTACGACGGGCAGCCGCATCGCCTCGTGGAAGCAGTCCGGCTCGGCGAGGACGAGCACGGCCTGTGGGTCGGCTCGGTCCCCGGCACCCAGGGCCAGCGCGCCGACGGCACCTGGAAGACCATCGACCACCACCGCGTCCGGCTCTTCCCCCGCGGCCAGTGGTGGAGCGCCCTCTTCAACGACGAACCCCACCAGACCCTGATCTACTGCGACGTCACCATGCCGCCCGAGTTCGGCGTCGACACCGTCACCGCCGTCGACCTCGACCTCGACATCCGCCTGATGCGAGACGGCACCGTCCGAGTCATGGACGAAGACGAGTTCCACGCCCACCAGGTGAAGTACAACTACCCACCCCAGGTAGTAGCCACCGCCCAAGCCACCTGCACCTGGCTAGCCACCCACATAACCACCACAGAACCCTTCACCACCGCCTACAAACCCTATTTAGACCTCACCCGGTCTCTGAGCACCTAGAAACGGTAGGGCCCTCTCCCTCGCCGGATAGGCCCCCCTACGGCGGCGAGGGAGAGGGTGAATCAGGAGCCGCAGTTTTGGAGGTCGGGCCATTCGGTGCAGGCTTTGGACTGGGAGAGGACGCCGGCGTAGATGCGGATGTCGTCGAGGCGGCCGATGAACGGGGTGCCGGTGGGGCCGGGGGTGCCTAGGACGGTGTTGCCGGCGCGGGTGGGGGCCAGGTAGGTCTGGGTGCCGCCGTTGCTGCCCCTGAGGTCGACGGTCAGGGAGATCTCGCCGGTGGGGTTGCCGAAGGCATCCTCGCCAGTCGATTCGTAGGTGCCGACGAGCAGGTGCCAACCGTCAGCCGGCTCCAACTCGCGGTCGGCGGTCGAGGTCGCGACTGTCTCGGTGTCGGAGTCGGCGTTCCCGCGGGCGAACGACCACTGGTACGAGTACTCGTCCACCGGCGTGTACTCGAACCGCCAGGCGTCCTTCGTGCTGGTCCCCTGGCGGGCGACGACCATCGGCTTCGACGGATCGCCGACCTTCACCCACACCGCCACCGAGAAGCTCGCGCTGCCGTCGATCACGGGACGGCCCAGGCTGACCGACTCGCGAGAGGCGCCGGTCATCGACAGCACCCGCCCACGCTCGGGGTCATCGACGAACGCCTGCGACTGGTCGTTGCCGAACCCCGACACGGTCAGGTCGGCACCACGCACGGTCTCCGCCGTCCGCCACTCCCGATCGGCCCCACGTACGGCGGAGTCGAGCGGCCAGTGCGCCACGATCCCAGACTCGATCGGACCGTTGGGACTGCGAGGCTCCTGCAGACCGACGATCTCCTCCGTACGAAGTGCCCGCTGCCAGACCTGCAAGTGGTCCAACGAGCCGGCAAACGAACCAATCGCCGTACCCGCGTAAACACCCCGCCCCACAGTCAGCGGACCGTCGGCCTTCCAAACGGCGGTCGCCGGTACGACGGTGGTCTGCTGCAGCCGGCCGTTGACGTACAGCCGGAGCTCGTGCGCGGTCGCGTCGTACGACGCCAGCAGGTGAGACCACGTGCCGTTGACCGGAGCCTCCTTCGACGAGGCGCGGTAGAGCGTCGGCGCCTGTACGTCGGCCGACGTACGGGCGAAGATCCACCGCTTGGTCGACGGGTCATACCCGAGCGCCACCGACGGGCTGTTGGTGCCGTTGACCGCCGCAACGACCCCCAGCTTGGTAGCGCTCGTCGGCCGCACCCAGCCCGCGATCGTGAAGCTCTGTGACGTGTCGATGACCGACTCGCTCGCCTCCGCGTAGCCGTCGACGCCGTCCAGCGCCAACGAGCCCTGCAGCCGTCCCTTGCCGTCGAACGCCGCTCCCCCGTGCAACGTCAGCGGATGTGTGAGACCGGGGCCGTCGGCCGCCGTCGTACCGCTGCCGTCGTCGAAGGTCCACGACCCGACCGGTCCCGGCGCCGGCGCGACGTTGAACATGAAGTACGTCGTGGTGCTGAACTGACCGATCGAGTTGATGCTCTGGACCGCCAGCCGCATCAGTCCGTCGTCCGGCGGGCGGAGCTCGAGCGTCGCGGTCGAGCCGTCGACCTCGCTGTAGTTCTGGCCGAGGAAGTAGTACCGGAACCGCACCACGTCCGGCGAGGTCGCCGTGAGGGTGAAGGTCACCGGGTCGTCGAACACCACGACCTTCGGGCAGACCGGCTGGTTCAGGCAGTTCGCCAACTCGGCGCCCTGGTAGGTCGCCGTGACCGCCGGCGGCGTCGGCGGGTCGTCGGCAGCGGCCGCCGGCCCCGTCAGCGCTCCGACGCCCAGCGCCGCCGCAGCGATCGCCACCGCGAGCCGCAACCGGCTCCGTTGAGCCCACCCCACCATCTAGTCCTCCCCAGGTCGTGACCGACGGGTCATCTTCGTCGATGCGGCCCGGCCGGCGCCATGAAACTGCAACAACCTGCAATTTCTGTAACACCCTGGCGGGATAGGTTTTGGGGCATGCGTGATGTCAGGGTGGTTTACCGGAAGTACGACGAGGGGCTGCATTGGCATCAGTGGATGCGGTACTTGGGTGAGGACCAGTACGGCGTTTGGCTCGGTGCGCCGGCGTTGTCGGTGTCGCAGCGTGGGGACGAGCCCGAAGTGGTGCAGGAGCAGGCTCACGTGCAGTTGTTTCCCCGGGACAAGTGGTTCACCGCGATGTTCAACGACGAGCCGCGGTCGACGGAGATCTACTGCGACATCACCACGCCGGTGGAGTTCGGCGAGGACGTGTTCACGATGATCGACCTCGACTTGGACGTGATCAAGAAGCGCGACGGCACGGTCATCATCGACGACGAGGACGAGTTCGCCGAGCACCAGGTGAGGTACGGCTACCCGGCCGCCGTGATCGAGACCGCGCAGGCGACCTGCGACTGGCTGGCCGGCGTGGTCGCGACCGAAGAGCCGTTCCTCAGTGTCTACAAGACCTATCTCGACCGGGTGCGGTGAACGCTCAGCGAGGTCTCCTTCAGTAGCAGGGCGCCGGGCAGCGGTCCACGCTGGCCGGCGAACATGTCGGCGACCGGGGTGACGGTCAGGTAGAGGTTCTTCCCGGCCGGTACGTCGACCGCGACCGCCGGCAACTCGATCGACCGGCGCTCGCCCTTCACCACCCGCTTCTCACGCAGCGGCATCGTGTTGTTCTGCACGACCTTCGCGGTCAGTGGGTTCGTCCCGACGCTGAGCCCGAGGAAGACGCCCGCGTCCGGCAGCACGGTGTAGACGCGGGCGTCGACGCGCGGCACGCCGGAAACCGTCAGCGGGCCTTCGGCAACTTTCACGTTCACCGGCAGGCCGACCCCGGTCGGCGTGGCGATCTTGCCTAGCTTGTAGCGGGCGTTGGCCGGCAGGCTCTGTTGCGTCAGGCAACGCCCGTCCGCGGTCGCCAGGTGGTAGGCGCCGTACCCGGACAGGTCGGTCGCCTTGCCCAACAGCTTGGTCGACATGAAGCGCAGCGCGAGGCCCGGGAAGCTCGACGAACCGAGCGCGATCGAGCACGGGTCGCCTGGCGTCGCGTACCCCGGCGGCAGCACGCTCGGCAGCGTGTGACCGCCGTTGTAGCCGACGAAGATCGATCGCGCCCGCGCCCGCGGCGTCAGGGCTCGCTCGAAGTTGGCCAGCCCCTGGTTGAGGTTGAACAAGTTGTCCGAGATCCCCTGGCCGAACAGCACCGGGATGTCCAGATTCCGCCCCTCTGAGACGTGCCAAGCGGGTCCATTGCGAGCGAAGAACTCGTCCAGGTCCCGCCCTGCCTGCCCCGGCGGCCAGGCTCCGGTAGCAATCAGTACGACGAACGCCGCGGAGACGGCCGGTGGAAGGTGCGTACCGCCACCCGCGTACAGCAGGGACAGCCACATCGTCCGGGCGGCCTCGTCCGGGGCCAGGCTCTGCTTCAGGTCCCACCAGGTCACCTCGGGCGCCAGCGCGTCGAACCGGGTCCGCCCGGTGTCGCGTAGCTCGGTGAACGCGCCGGCGAACTGGAACCCGCCGCCGTACGACCCACCGATCGCGCCGAGCAACGGGTCACCCGGGCGTTGCTTCGTCACCCAGTCCAGACCGGCGACCAGGTCGACGAGCTTGATCACGTCGCGGCCCTCGTAGTCGGGGTTCATCACGTGCGCGACGCCGGTGCTCTCGCCGAAACTGCGCTGATCGAAGCTCAGTACGCCGAAGCCCGCGTCGAGCCAGGCCTTGAACGCGGCCGGGTCCTTGGTCCGGCTCCCGCCCCAGCCGTGACTGTGCATGACCATCGGGACGGTGTGCGATCCGCCGGCGCCAGCGGGTTTGAACAGCGAGTAGCAGATCCTGACCGGCGTCGTCGTACCAGGCTCCGGGACCGACGCCACGCAACCGGTGCTGACTGCGGCCGAAGCGGGCAGCGCGACCAGCGTGG
Source organism: Kribbella sp. NPDC050124 (assembly GCF_044460355.1). Taxonomy (NCBI): domain Bacteria; kingdom Bacillati; phylum Actinomycetota; class Actinomycetes; order Propionibacteriales; family Kribbellaceae; genus Kribbella; species Kribbella sp. NPDC050124. Next base: position 476,301 of record NZ_JBITJU010000002.1, on the reverse strand, counting down.
AAGCGAGCAAACCGAGGGCACAGGCCAGCGAAGCCACACGACGATGCATCAGTCACTCCCCGTGATCGACGAATCCCGCTGCGCACACGCTAGACGACCGCGGCGACGCTGACCAGATCCCGGCTGCGCTGTGGGCGAACCCGCGGTCGGAAGCTGCGAGACTGTGCCTCGTGCATATCGCGATCGAGGTCGTGGCCCTCGTCGCCGTGGTCGCGGCCGGGGCCGCGCTGGCCCGGCGGCTCGGGATCTCGGCTCCCCTCCTCCTCGTGGTCCTCGGGATCGCCGCGTCGTACCTCCCGTTCGTCCCCCGGGTCGAGCTCGAGCCGGAGGTCGTCCTGGTCGGCTTCCTGCCACCACTGCTGTACGCCGCCGCGATCAGGACCAGCCTGGTCGACTTCACCAAGCACCGGCGCTCGATCGGCCTGCTGTCGGTCGGCCTGGTCGCCTTCACCGCGCTCGGCGTCGGCGCGGTCGCGTACTGGCTGCTCGGCTCTGTCGCCGAGGCGCAGGGCCAGGAGCCGCTGCCGTTGTGGGCCGCGTTCGCGATCGGCGCCGTGGTCGCTCCACCGGACGCCGTCGCCGCGACCGCGATCGCCAAGCGGGTCGGTCTCCCCCGCCGGGTGGTCACGATCCTCGAGGGCGAGAGCCTGGTCAACGACGCGACCGCGCTGGTCTGCCTGCGGACCGCGATCGCGGCCGCGGCCGTGACGCCGACCGTCCTCGACGTCGGGCTCGACTTCCTGCTGGCGGCCGGCGGCGGCGTGGCGATCGGTTTCGTCGTGGCCATCGTGCTGGCCAAGGTCCGCAGGCGGTTCACCGACCCGGTGCTCGACACCACGCTCAGCCTGACCGCGCCCTTCATCGCCTACATCGCCGCCGAAGAGATCCACGCTTCCGGTGTCCTGGCCGTCGTCGTCACGGGTCTGCTGCTCGGCCACAAGTCGCCGGTCATCCAGTCCGCCAAGTCCCGGATGTCGGAGCGGACCAACTGGCGGACGTTCCAGTTCCTGCTGGAGAACACGGTCTTCCTGCTGATCGGCCTGCAGACCCGATGGATCCTCGACGACCTCGCGGAGAGCCCGCTGCCCGGGTGGCTGATCGCGGCGTCGACGGTGGCGGTGTTCCTGGCCGTCGTCCTGCTCCGGCCGATCTGGATCATCCCGTCCACGTTCCTGTCCCGGAAGGTCCTCGGCCGATCGCGGCCCGGTCCGGTCTCCTTCCAGAGCCTGATCGTCGTGTCGTGGGCGGGGATGCGCGGTGTGGTCACGCTGGCGGCGGTGTTCACGCTGCCCGAGGACACACCGCACCGCGAGGTGCTCGTCTTCATCGCGCTGGCCGTCACCGCGGGCACGCTGCTGGTCCAGGGCTCGACGCTTCCCTGGTTGGTACGGCGACTGCGCCTGCCCGGCCCGGATCCGGCGGAAGATGCGTTGCAGGAGGCCGCCGTACTGCAAGGTGCTCACAAGGCGGCGATGGACAAGCTGGACGAGGTGTCCACGCCGGACGACCCGCCGATCGTGCTCAAGGTGCTCCGGCAGCGGGGCGAGGCGCGGGCGCAGGCCGCCTGGGAGCGCCTCGGCCGGCCGGAGACCGAGTACGAGACGCCGAGTGAGGCGTACCGGCGACTGCGGATGGAGATGCTGGAGGCCGAGCGTGCGCACATCCTGAAGGTCCGGGATGCCGGGCTGGTGGCGGACGAGGTGCTGCAGCGGGCCCAGATCGCGCTCGACGTCGAGGAGTCCATGCTCGATCGCGAGGAGGACGACGACGTCGGCGGGCGGTCGGAGGACCTGCGGGTGCCACCATCGGCTGCTGGTGCGTGCGAGCACCTGGAAAGCGCGCCGCTGGTGCGCGCGCCGAACACGCCGGACGGCTGCGAGGAGTGCCTGGCCGTGGGCGGCACGTGGGTACACCTGCGGCTCTGCCTCGGCTGCGGGCACGTCGGCTGCTGCGACTCGTCGCCGATGAAGCACGCCAGCAAGCACTACGCGCTGACCAAGCACCCGGTGATGCGGAGCTTCGAGCCGGGTGAGACTTGGCGCTGGTGCTTCGAGGACGAGAAGCTGGGCTGATGGCCGACTGTCTGTTCTGCTCCATCATCGCCGGATCCACCCCGGCCCAGATCGTGCTGGACACCCCGGAGGTCGTCGGGTTCCTCGACGCACGGCCGGTGTTCAAGGGGCACACACTGCTGGTGCCGCGGCAGCATGTGGCGACGCTGGTTGAGCTGCCTGACGAGCTGACGATCCCGCTGTTTGGGGCGGCGCGGTCGCTGGCGGCGGCCGTGCGTACGGCGTTCGACGCGCAGGGCTCGTTCGTTGCCGTCAACAACGTGGTGTCGCAGTCCGTCCCCCATCTCCACGTGCACGTCGTACCGCGCACGAAGGGGGACGGACTGCGCGGCTTCTTCTGGCCCCGCACCAAGTACACCGACGAAACCGAAGCCGCCGAATACGCCGGCAAACTCCGCGCCGCCCTGGAGGGGTAGTACACCCAGGCGTGCCGCGTTGGTGAGCCCGGCTCGCGCGGGCTGACCAACGTGGGCTGCTACGGGCGGGACGTCTCCCAAGCGACCGTGTCGTCTGCGGCGGCGGCCAAGGTGCGGGCGGCGGCGGCCGGTGGTGTGTCGGCGGTGAGGTTGAGGCCGGGGTTGCGGTCTTCGATCGTGAACTGGGCGCGGGTGAAGACCTCGGCGTCCTTGGTCTGGACCGCGCGGACCGTGCGGAAGTCGGCGACCAGGGATTCGCGGGTGATCGTGGTGTTCACGTAGCCGCGGAGGTTGTTCTGGAAGCGGAGGTGGGGGTTCCAGGCGAACCACGGGTGGGAGCCGGTCGCGGAGTCGGCGCCGTTGCCGCCGCTGGTGATGGACGAGCACACGAGTTCCGAGCCGACCGTCCGCGAGGTCGGGTCGTCGTAGTCGAGCTTCAGGTCCGAGGCCCAGTGCGCGTGCACGTCACCGGTGAGTACGACGGGGTTCCGCACCCGGGCGTCGACCCAACCACGGGTGATCCGGTCGCGGGAGGCGACGTACCCGTCCCAGGAGTCCATCGAGGTCACCTTCAGCGGACCGGAGTTGTTGTCGCGCTGGGCGAAGAACACCTGCTGGCCGATGATGTCCCAGCGGGCCTCGGACCGGCGGAAGCCGTCGATCAGCCACTTCTCCTGCCGCTCGCCGGTGATGGAGCGCTTCGGGTCGACCGCCGCGGGGCAGTCCTTGTAGCCGTCGCCGCAGCCCTGGTCGTCGCGGTACTGCCGGGTGTCGAGCATGTGGAACGTTGCCAGCTCACCCCACTTCACCCGGCGGAAGAGCTGCAGGTCGATCCCGCGCGGCTTCGACGAGGCGCGCAGCGGCATGTTCTCGTAGTACGCCTGGAACGCGGCCGCACGACGAGCCAGGAAGCCGTCCTCGGGCCGCTCGGGGGTCTCGTTCGCCCAGTTGTTGTCGAGCTCGTGGTCGTCCCAGACCACCAGCCACGGCGCGACCGCGTGCGCCGCCTGCAGGTCCGGATCGGTCTTGTACTGCGCGTGCCGCTGCCGGTACGACGCCAGGTCGGTGGTCTCGGGTCCGTCGTGATCACGGACGTTGCCACCGGGAGCGACGTACGCGCCCTTGGTGTACTCGTACTGGTAGTCGCCCAGGTGGAGCACGAGGTCCGGGTGGTCCTGGGCGAGCCGCCGGTACGCCGTGAACCAGCCGTGCTCGAACTGGGAGCACGACACGAACGACATCTGCAGCTCGCGCGGCGTCGTACCGCGGGCCGGCGAGGTGAGGGTGCGGCCGGTGCCGGAGACGTAGCCCTCGGCACGGAAGCGGTAGTAGTACTCGCGGCCGGGCTCGACGCCCTGCACGGTGACGTGGATCGCGTGGGCGTGCTCCGGCCGCGCGACCGCGACGCCGGCCTTGACGACGCGGTGGAAGCGCGAGTCGGTGGCGACCTGCCACTGGACGGCGTACGCGCGGTTCGGCATGCCGCCGAGGCCGTCCGGCGCGATCGGGTCGACGGCGAGGCGGGTCCACAGCACGAACCCGTCCGGCCACGGGTCGCCGCTGGCGATGCCGAGGGTGAACGGGTCCTGCCGGACCGGCGTCGCGGCGGCAGTGGTCGAGGTGGCGAGGGCCGGGGTCAGGCCGGCGACGGCCGCAGTGGAAGCCAGACCGGCTTTCAGGACGGATCTACGGGAGGTCTCCATGCGCCCGACCGTTCCCGTCAAGAATGTGCGGCCGTTGACATCCAGATGGCCAACGGGTGACGAAGCAGCTGCCCTGGCCACGCTGGTCGCGCTCGGCGTCCAGGCACCCCGGTGCCGCAGGCGCTAGCGGAGGCTGCGGTCCAGCCGGGTTTCCAGCCGGTCGAGCGCCTTCTCCGCGGCAGCCCGGACAGTGTTGTCCGGGTCGTCGAGAAGCTCCTGCAACGCCTCGGCATGCTCGGCCTCGCCGGCAGCGCCGACCGCCCGGGCAGTGGCTGAACGAACCCGGGGCAACTCGTGGCTCAGCCCGGGGAGCAGCGCGTCCACCAACTGACCGAGCTCGCGTTGAGCGGTGATCCGGGCGACGTGTTCGCGGACCCGCCAGGCCGGGTCCTCGGCGGCGATCAGCAAGGCGTCGACCGCATCGTCACGCCAGACGTACAGGAAGAGCCGGGCCGCCCAGACACGAGCCCAGTAGAAGTTGACCGGATCGAGCTTCGACCAGCCGCCGACGGTCGGCCCGACCAGCCACTTCAGCTTGTCGACCTCGGTCGTGAACGCCTCTTCCGGGCTCACCGCACCCGTGAGTACGGCGATCGCGAAGTCGATCACCGCGTCCTCGCCGTACCGGGCGCACGCCTCGAGCACGATCTCGCGCGGTGGCTGCCGATCGGTCATGAACACCAGTAAAGCGGCGACCGCCGACAAGACGCCGAAGAGCCGGCCAGGTTCGCCCCGGCCGGCTCCTCAAGTGCTGGGTCAGCCCGCGATCAGCGACCGCAGGACGTACTGCAGGATGCCGCCGTTGCGGTAGTAGTCCGCCTCACCGGGGGTGTCGATCCGGACCACCGCGTCGAACTCCTTCTCGGAGCCGTCGGGCGCGGTCACCTTGACGTGCACGGTGCGCGGGATCGAGCCGTCGTTCAGCTCGGTCACGCCGGAGATGTCGAACGTCTCCTCGCCGGTCAGGCCGAGCGACTCCGCGGTCTCGCCCTCCGGGTACTGCAGCGGGAGCACGCCCATGCCGATCAGGTTCGACCGGTGGATGCGCTCGAACGACTCGGTGATCACGGCCTTGGCGCCGAGCAGCGCCGTACCCTTGGCGGCCCAGTCGCGCGACGAACCGGAGCCGTACTCCTTGCCGGCCAGGATCACCAGCGGCGTGCCGGCCTCGGCGTACGCCTGCGCGGCGTCGTAGATCGTGGTGACCGGCGCGTCGGCCTGGGTGAAGTCGCGGGTGAACCCGCCCTCGGTGCCGGGCGCGATCTGGTTGCGCAGCCGGATGTTCGCGAACGTGCCGCGGATCATCACCTCGTGGTTGCCGCGGCGCGACCCGTACGAGTTGAAGTCCTTGCGCGCGACACCGTGCTCGGCCAGGTAGGTGCCGGCCGGGCTGTCGGCCTTGATCGAACCCGCCGGGGAGATGTGGTCGGTGGTGACCGAGTCGCCCAGCTTGGCCAGCACCCGGGCGCCGGCGATGTCGGTGACCGGCGCCGGGTCCTTCGCCATCCCCTCGAAGTACGGGGGCTTGCGCACGTAGGTCGACTCCGGGTCCCAGGCGAACGTCTTGCCCTCCGGCGTCGGCAGCGACTGCCAGCGCTCGTCACCGGCGAACACGTCGGCGTAGTCCTTGGTGAACATCTCCTTGTTGATCGAGGTGGCGATCGTCTGCTCCACCTCGTCCGCGCTCGGCCAGATGTCGCGCAGGAACACGTCGTTGCCGCCGGCGTCCTTGCCCAGGGCATCGGTCTCGAAGTCGAAGTCCATCGTCCCGGCCAGCGCGTAGGCGATCACCAGCGGCGGGCTGGCCAGGTAGTTCATCTTCACGTCCGGGTTGATCCGGCCCTCGAAGTTCCGGTTGCCGGACAGCACCGAGACGACCGCCAGGTCGGCCTCCTGGACGCCGGCCGAGATCGCCTCCGGCAGCGGACCCGAGTTGCCGATGCAGGTAGTGCACCCGTACCCGACCAGGTGGAAGCCGAGCTTCTCCAGGTACGGCGTGACGCCGGCCTTCTCGTAGTAGTCGGTGACGACCTTCGACCCGGGCGCGAGCGACGTCTTCACCCACGGCTTCGACGCGAGGCCCTTGTCGACGGCGTTCTTGGCCAGCAGCGCGGCGGCCAGCATCACCGACGGGTTCGAGGTGTTGGTGCAGGAGGTGATGCTGGCGATCACGACGTGGCCGTGGTCGAGCTCGGTCTCCTGACCCTCGAGGCTGACCGTGGTCTTCTTCGACGGCCGGCCGTTGGCGCCGTGCGGCACGTGCGGCTCGTCGTCCACGTTCCCGTGACCGTTCGGCGCGTCACTGGCTGGGAAGCTGCCGGTCTCCGATGGGTCGACCTCCAGCTCCTCGGTCGCGTAGTCGGTCAGCGCGCCGCGGAAGGCTTCCTTGGCCTCGCTCAGCTCGACGCGGTCCTGCGGCCGCTTCGGCCCCGCGATCGACGGGACGACGCTCGACAGGTCGAGCTCCAGGTACTCCGAGTACCGCGGCTCGATCGCCGGGTTGTGCCAGAGGCCCTGCTCCTTGCTGTACGCCTCGACCAGCGCGACGTCGTCGTCGGAGCGGCCGGTCAGCCGCAGGTAGTCCAGCGTCACGTCGTCGATCGGGAAGATCGCGCAGGTGGAGCCGAACTCGGGGCTCATGTTGCCGATGGTGGCCCGGTTCGCCAGCGGCACGGCGGCCACGCCGTCGCCGTAGAACTCGACGAACTTGCCGACCACGCCGTGCTTGCGCAGCATCTGGGTGATGGTCAGCACGACGTCGGTGGCGGTCGCGCCGGCCGGGACCGCGCCGGTCAGCTTGAAGCCGACCACCTTCGGGATCAGCATCGACACCGGCTGGCCGAGCATCGCGGCCTCGGCCTCGATACCGCCGACGCCCCAGCCGAGCACGCCGAGACCGTTGACCATCGTGGTGTGCGAGTCGGTGCCGACACAGGTGTCCGGGTAGGCCTGGCCGTTGCGGACCATCACGGTCCGGGCCAGGTGCTCGATGTTCACCTGGTGCACGATGCCGGTGCCGGGCGGGACCACCTTGAACTCGTCGAAGGCGGTCTGGCCCCAGCGAAGGAACTGGTAGCGCTCGCGGTTGCGCTCGTACTCCAGCTCGACGTTGCGCTCGAACGCGTCCTGCCGGCCGAACACGTCGATGATGACTGAGTGGTCGATGACCAGCTCGGCGGGAGCGAGCGGGTTGATCTTGGTCGGGTCGCCACCGAGCTCGGCGACCGCCTCGCGCATGGTGGCCAGGTCGACCACGCACGGCACCCCGGTGAAGTCCTGCATGATCACCCGGGCCGGGGTGAACTGGATCTCGGTGTCGGGCGCCGCGTTCTGGTCCCAGTTGCCGAGCTTGGAGATGTGCTCGGCGGTGATGTTCGCACCGTCCTCGGTGCGCAGCAGGTTCTCCAGCAGCACCTTGAGCGAGTAGGGCAGCGTCTCCGCACCCTCGATACCCGCCAACCTGAAGATCTCGTACGACTGTCCGTTGACCTCGAGTGCCCCCTTGGCACCGAAGCTGTCGACGCTCGCCATCAACCTGCTCCTCTATCCGGTCCAGTTCCGCTGTGCCCATCCTGCCGAGCCCCGCACCCGGCCGCGAGATCAGGTTCCCCTAACCCCACACCACAAACTCTCTCGACATCAAGATACACGACATCGAGCCACCCCAGCACCCCAACCACACACCTGTGGACAACCGGCTGCGTCGCCTAAGTCGGAATAGCGCGGGAGTTATTCCGACTTAGGCGGTCGGACGGCGAGCTACACCTGGGGAAGGACTTCGGCGGCGATGAGGTCGAGGTGGGTGAGGTCTTGGAGGTCCATGATCTGGACGTACTGGCGTTGGGAGCCGACGGACGCGAACTGGCCGAGGCGGTCGACGACCTCGGCGGGGGTGCCGGCGATGGCGTTCTGCTTGAGTTCATCGACGTCGCGGCCGATGGCGGCGGCGCGTTGTTTGACCTGGGCGTCGTCCTTGCCGACCACGACGGTGTGGGCGGTGGACAGGGCCAGCGTCTGCGGGTCGCGGCCGATTGCGTCACAGGCCGCGCGGACGCGCTTGAACAGTGTCTCCGTCTCCTCGACCGAGCGGAACCCCGCGTTGAACTCGGCCGCGTGCTGCGCTGCGAGGGACGGCGTACGCTTCCTGCCTGCGCCTCCGATGATGATCGGCGGGTGCGGCTGCTGGACCGGCTTCGGCAGCGCCGGCGAGTCGGTCAGCTGGTAGTGCTTGCCCGCGTACTCGTACTTCTCCCCCACCGGCGTGTCCCACAGCCCGGTGATCAGCTCCAGCTGCTCGGTCAGCAGGTCGAATCGGCCGGGCGTGTCCGGGAAGTCCAGCCCGTACGCCTTGTGCTCCGCCTCAAACCAGCCGGCGCCCAGCCCGAGCTCCGCCCGGCCCCCGCTCATCTGGTCGACCTGCGCCACCGAGATCGCCAGCACTCCAGGGTTGCGGAACGTGGCCGAGCTGACCAGCGTGCCGAGCTTGATCCGGCTCGTCTCCCGGGCCAGCCCGGCGAGCGTGATCCACGAGTCGGTGGGTCCGGGCAGCCCGTCGTGGTCGCCCATCACCAGGTAGTGGTCCGAACGGAAGAACGCGTCGAAGCCGTTCTCCTCGGTCTTGCGTGCCACCGCGAGCTGATCGTCGTACGAGGCACCTTGCTGGGGTTCGGTGAAGATCCTGAGAAGCATGCGGACACGCTATCTCGCGGTCGTGTACAGCCTCTCCATGTACGACGGCTGCCACTCGGGACCGCGGTCGTTCAGACGCCGTACCAAGCCGTGTACGTCGAGCCGCGGCTCCACCGGGTTGTCCCACCAGTCGGGCACCTGGTCGTACCACCGGTCGATCCGCAACGTCCGCCCGGCCGCGTCGATCCGCGCGAACAACCAGCCGCCCGGGTCGCCGTCCGCCTCGGTGATCCACAGGTCGCCGAGCAGGCCACTGAGCTTGTCGGCGGCGAGCTCCGGATCATCCACCTCCGGCGGCTCCAGGTCGAACCGGTACGACGGGGCCGCGGGGTCGAGCACCTGGACCTGAATCGTGAACCCGGACGGCACGACCGCAGTCCGCGCCCGGCACCATGCGTGCAGAGCCTCGAACGCCTCCGACTCCCGCGGACGCGGTCGCGGGCGCTCCACCTCGGCCCGCATGGCCTCCTCGATCGACCCCGGCACCGGCTGAATCCGCGGCCCGTCGGCCCCGACCAGCCCCAACCCCGGAATAGACATCCGCACCGCAGCAGCCACATCCGCCACCGGCTCGGCATCCACCACCGGAATGAAGCTCGTCGGCTCCTCATCATCCGGATCCCCAAACCCGGCCGCCACCCCCCGCCCGTACGACGCCTCCCGCCGCCCCCCGCTCACACCGCCATACGACGCCCCCAGCTCATCCGCGTCATACCCCGACGCCCCCCGCCCCGCCGACGCCAGGTCGTCGTACTCCGCCACCCGCGCCGCATCGTCGTACGACTGCTCCGCCGAGTCACCGTACGGCGCGTACCCCTGCGCCGAGCCGTCGTCTGCCCCCTCCGCCCGGGCTGCGCCGTCGTACTGCGCCTCCGCCCCGTCGTACTCCGCCGCCTCGCGCCGCGCCCCACCACCAAACGGCGCCTCCTCCCGAGCCGCCTGCGCCAAATCGTCGTACGACGCACCCGCCCGAGCACCGTCGCGGAACGGCGACTCCTGCCGCGCGTCGCCGTAAGCCGACTCGCGCCGGGCCGCCTCTCCACCGACGTCGTCCGGGGACTGCTGCCGGCCTGGCTGCGCCCGTTCGCCGAACGGTGACTCTGCGCGCACCGCGTGCGCCTCGCCGTCGTACGACGACCCCGCACGTGCCACGCCGTCGTACGGCGCGTCCGGTCGGGTCGCGTCGGCGTGAGGGGGCTCGTGTTGGGCTGCATGGGTTATGGCGTCGGGTGGCGGGCCCTGTCGGGAGGAGGGGCCTGGGTGGGTGGTCAGGGGGTTCTGGTGAGCGGCCGGGGCCACGTGGGTGGTGGGCTCGGGGCGGGGCATGGGGTCCGGTTGCGGGGACGGCTCCGGGTCCGGCCACGGCATCGGCTCGGGGGTGGGTTCCGGCTGTGGTTCGGGCTCCGGCCAGGGGCCGGGCTCAGGTTCAGGCTCCGGTTGGGGCTCGGGTTCCGGGGTTGGCTCCGGTGTGGGTTGCGGCTCGGGCTCGGGCCACGGCTCGGGCTCCGGACCAGGTCCGGGGATCGGGCCGGGTGTCGGCTCAGGCTGAGGCGTCGGCTCTGGCCGCGGGCCTGGTGTCGGGCCGGGACCTGGGGCCGGCTCGGGGCCTGGTGTCGGCTGTGGGCCTGGTGTCGGGCCGGGGGCTGGCGTCGGCTCGCGGTGGGGGTCGGGCTGGGGCCAGGGCGCTGGGTGTGGGTCGGGCTGGGGCCATGGCTCGGGGCGCGGTTGTGGCCAGGGCTGTGGTTGAGGGTGAGGCTCGACCTGAGCCTTAGCCGCAGGCGCCGTTCCGAAGACTTCATCCTCTTCAGCATCCGGGTCCGCCGCCACGTCGAACCGCAAGGCCGGCTCAGCCGACCGCACCTGCTCAGCAGCAGTTTCCGCCGCCGTCCGCTCGGCCTGCTCAGTAGCCTCCGCCGCGGAATGCTCGACCGCCGGAGGCTCCTCTGACACGACCGGAATCTCCGCGGTCAGATCATCCTCGGCCTCGTCGAAGTGCACGCCAGGTACGGCGGCATCGTCCGACCCCTCGTCATACCGCGCCGAAACCTCACCACCCTGGCCCGTCCACCCGCCCGCCTCGTCGACCGACGCCGTCGACTCGTGGAGGCCATCGTCAGCCTGGTTGGCGAGCTCCGTCGGGTGCTGGACGTCGGCGTCCGGGCGGTCGGGGCGCGCTGCCGGGTGTTCGGCTGCGGGCTCGTCGACGCGCCCGGTGGGAGTAGGCGGGCCGGCCGCGGCAGGATCGCGGTGGTTGGTGGGCTCCGGGAGTCGGCCGATGGTTTGGTCGGTGCGGTTGGGCGGTTCGTCCGCGCGGGTGCCGGGGTGAGCGCTGGGAGGAGGCAGGCCGTTGCCGCGGGAGGCGGTGGGCTCGGGGCGTGCGGTTGCGGAGGTGCCGGGGGCAGGCGAGGTTTCGGCGGATGTTGGGGTTATCGGGGCGAAGGGGGATGGGCCGGTGAAGGAGGCCAGGTCTTCTTCGTTGTCGGTGGGGTCGGGGACAGCGGCGATTTCGGCGGTGGGGGCGTCGTCGTCTTCGAGGTTCTGGGATGCGGCAGCGGCGGTGGGTACTTGGGTGGGAGGCGAGGGGGCGAACGGGTTTGAGGGCGGCGCGTCGGCGGATGAAGAAGGCGAGCCGGGTGCGGCTGACGGGTAGGCCTCCGGCCGGTCAGTGGCTGAGGCAGAGCCGTCCGGCCGGTCGGCGACCGAGGAGTGGGCATGCGGCCGGTGAGTCGCCGAGGGGTGGAGGTCTGGGCGGGGGGTGGCTGAGGGGTGTGGGCCGGGCGCTTGTGTGTGGGCGGGGTGGGCGTGGGAGGCGGTCGCGGGGTCCTCTACCCATTCGCCGTTGATCCAGGCGCCGCCTACCCAGTCGGGGGACGGGTCGGGGAGTGGGGTGTCATCGGGGAAGGGGTTGTATTCGCTGGTGGCGTCTTCGTCGGACCAGGAGGGTTGTTCGGTGGTTTCCCAGTCTTGTTCGTCGGTGGGTGGGGTGGGCTGCTGGTAGGCGGCCGCGGGGGCGTCGGCGAAGAGGCTGGCGTAGAAGTCCTCGCCCTCGTGCACTCCTCCACCCACTCGGGGCGGCTCGGAGGAAGGCAGGGCGCCGTACGGCAGGCCCGAGCCGACGATGCCGTCCGGGACGAAGGTGCCGGGCGCGGGGCCGCCAGTCTGGTAACCCGCAGAAGGCGCGCCGGCCTGGTAACCCGGCGCAGGGCCGCCGGCCGGGTAGGCAGGACCGTCCGCGGCGGGGTCAGGCGGGGCGTCCTCGTGTTTGCGGCGGCGGAGCCAGCCTTGTTTCTTGGAGACGACGCCGTAGTCGTCCTCGTGCGCAGGCGGAAGGTACGGCGTCTGGTCGTAGTAGGGCTCCGGTTCGGCATACGCAGGCCCGGCGTCGACCGCTTCGTCGATCGGCTGGCCGGTGAACGGGCTGATGCCGGGCGGAACGACGTACGACTCCTCGTCGTCGGGGCCCTCGGGTGCTCCAATCACGACATCTTCAACGACCGAGACCTCGGCTGTGTCAGGCTCGTCGGCCAACTGTTCGGCGACTGCAAGCTTGAAGTCGCCGGCCGCGGCCGCGCCGGCCGGCAGATCCGGCTGGACCGGCGAGCGCGGATCGATCCCGAAATGGTCGAAGAACTCCGCCAGGGAGTCGACTGTGACCCCGGTCCGGATCAGCTGCACCCCGAACGGCACCAGCTCGTCGAGGCCGCCGAGGTAGTCGCACCACTCGGCGACCCACTCGATCATCTCGCCGGCGGTGTCCTCGTCGGAGGTGATCCACTGCCCGATCGGCGCGAACCCGTCCTCGGCCGGCTGCCACGGATCCCCCGGGTACGACGCCCGCGCCCACGTCCCGTTGAACGCGCCGTACACGAACCCGAGCTCGCCCGCCGCGATCAGCTGCCGGACCTCGGGCTGGCCGATCCAGTCCGGCGATCCCGCCAGCAGGTCTGCCCCAGCCGTCTGGCTGTGCTCGGTGTGGAACCCGAACAGCACCGCCCGCCCGCCGTCCAGCCGGACCATGTTCAGGAAGGACGCGGTCTCGTCCTGATGGTGGTAGCCGGCCTCGTCCGCGTACCAACGCCGGTCGAACCCCGTGGCATGGGCGACCGCGGCGAGTGCGGTCCAGCGGGAACGCAACTCCTCCGGGTCGTCCAGGTCAACGAGCGGCATCAGGTCTCCAGCGCATTGGAATCCAGGGCCAGAACGCTACCCGAGCCCCCCGACACTCGCGACTCAGCCGTCCACAGGCTCGAGTATGGCGACGCACTCGATGTGGTGAGTCATCCCGAACAGGTCAAAAGCCCGCAGCGACGCGATCCCATAACCGAGCCCAGCGAAGGACTTCAGGTCCCGCGCCAGCGCCGCCGGGTCGCAGGCAACGTACGCGACCCGACGCGGGGTCAGCGCCGCGATCCGCCGTACGACGTCCTTCCCGGCGCCCGTCCGTGGTGGGTCCAGGACAACAAGGTCGACATGCTCGAGCCCCTGCCCCGCGGCCGTGTTGAGTACGCGGCCGACGTCACCGGTCTCCAGCGTCACGTCAGACAGGTCGTGCAGGTTCCGCCGTGCATTGCGCACCGCGTCCTTGTCGCCCTCGATCGCCAGCACCGGGCACCCAGCCTCAGCGAGGAAGGCAGCAAACAGCCCGACCCCCGAGTAGAGGTCCAACGCTGTCTCCCCCGCCGCCGGCTCCAGTCCACTCAGTACGGCGTCCACCAGCATCTCCGGAGCCGCCGGGTGCACCTGCCAGAACCCATCGGCCTCCACCCGGAACCGCCGGCCCCGCACTACCTCGACCACGCGACCACCAGGCTCCTCGCCAGTCAGTACAGCGGTCTTGCCCTCCGACGACACCACCGACTGCACCGACGTCGCGCCCGGCCACCGCTCCCCCAGGACGTCTGGGCTGTCCGGGTGCGCGATCAGGCACTTGTCGATCTGGATCAGGTCGTGCGAGCGGTGCGCGTACATCCCGGGCCGCCCGTCCACCACGGCGTACCGCATCCGGGTCCGCCAGCCGAGGCCGTCGTCGCCCGGCGACTCCATTACGATCGTGCGCTCGATCCCGCCGATCCGCCGCAGCGTGTCCGACACCACGGTGGCCTTCAGCCGCCGTTGCTCGACGATGTTGGCGTGCTGGAAGTCACAGCCACCGCACCGCCCCGGTCCGGCGTACGGGCAGGGCGGATCGATCCGTTGCGGCGACGGTGTGAGGACCTGTACGGCGTCGGCGCGCAGGTACTTCGCGTTCTGCTCGGTGACGCGGGCGTGGACCAGCTCACCCGGCAACGCGTGCCGGACGAAGACCACCTGCCCCTCGTGCCGGGCTACACAGTGTCCCCCGTGCGCTACTGGCCCTACTTCCAGCTCGACTACCGTCCCGACGATGTTCTCGTCTGTCACCGATCTCCTGACGACTTGCGGGCTCCACGCCGTACCTGGCCTGCCACCCGTTCCTCCCGGTCGTGCCGTTCCTCGGCTGCCTGCGACGAGATCAGCTGGTAAGGAACGGACGTAACCATGACACCAGGTGTGAACAAGAGGCGCCCCTTGAGCCGGAGTGCGCTCTGGTTGTGCAGGATGTGCTCCCACCAGTGGCCGACGACGTACTCCGGGATGTAGACCATCACCACGTCCCGCGGGGACTGCCGCCGGATGTCGCGGACGTACTGCAGGATCGGCCGGGTGATCTCCCGGTACGGCGACGCCAGCCGCTTCAGCGGGACCGGGATGCCGCGGCGATCCCACTCGGCCTGCAGCGCCTCGGACTCGTCCCGGTCGACGTCGACCGTGACCGCCTCGAGCATGTACGGCCGGGCCGCCTTGGCGAAGGCCAGCGCCCGCAGGGTCGGCTTGTGCAGCTTCGACACCAGCACGATCGAGTGCACCCGCGACGGCAGCATCAGCTGCTCGTCGCCCTCGACCGCCATCTGCTTGCTGACCGCGTTGTAGTGCCGGCGGATGCCCTTCATCATCAAGAACAGCACCGCCATCGCAATGATCGCGATGTACGCGCCGTGGGTGAACTTGGTCAGCAGCACGATCACCAGCACCACGCCGGTCATGGTCAGGCCGATCGTGTTGATCACCCGCGACCGGTGCATCTGCCGCCGCCTGGAGGTATCGGTCTCGGTCTTCAGCAGCCGGGTCCAGTGCCGGACCATGCCGATCTGGCTGATCGTGAACGAGACGAACACGCCGACGATGTAGAGCTGGATCAGCCGGGTCACCTCGGCGTCGAAGGCGACAATCAGGAAGATCGCGAACGCGGCCAGGATGATGATGCCGTTGCTGAACGCGAGCCGGTCACCGCGGGTGTGCAGCTGTCGCGGCAGGTAGCCGTCGCGGGCCAGGATCGAGCCGAGCACCGGGAAGCCGTTGAACGCGGTGTTCGCGGCCAGCACCAGGATGACGCCGGTGGCCGCGGCGACCAGGTAGAAGCCGAGCGAGAAGTGGTCGAAGATCCCCTGCGCCAACTGCCCGATCACCGGGTCCTGGTGGTAGCTGTCCCCGACCGGTACGCCGTCGCGGAGCAACTGGTGCGCGGGGTCCTCCGCGAAGCGCACGTTCATCACGTTCGCCAGCGCCACCACACTGATCATCATCGCGATCGAGATGCAGCCGAGCAGCAGCAGCGTGGTCGCCGCGTTCTTGCTCTTCGGCTTCTTGAACGCCGGCACTCCGTTGCTGATCGCCTCGACACCTGTCAGCGCCGCACACCCGGACGAGAACGCCCGCAGGACCAGGAACGCCATGGCGAAGCCACCCGCGCCCTGCACGAACGGGTCCTCCGCGACCAGGTCCAGGCCGGCGGTCTCGGCCTGCGGCAGCGTCCCGAACACCATCCGCCCGAACCCGAACGCGGCCATCCCCAGAATCGTGACCATAAAGATGTACGTCGGGATCGCGAACGCCGCCCCGGACTCCCGGATCCCCCGCAGGTTCATCGTCGTCAAGAACAGCACCGCGATCACCGCCGCGGTCGCCTGATGCCCTTCCAGCGACGGGATCGCGGAGGCGGCGTACTGCG
Source organism: Kribbella sp. NPDC050124 (assembly GCF_044460355.1). NCBI lineage: Bacteria > Bacillati > Actinomycetota > Actinomycetes > Propionibacteriales > Kribbellaceae > Kribbella > Kribbella sp. NPDC050124. The sequence continues at coordinate 460,394 of NZ_JBITJU010000002.1, read as the reverse complement.
CGGCGGACGAGATCGACACCGCGACCGTCAGCACGTAGTCGACCAGCAGCGCGCTGGCCACGGTCAGGCCGGCGGTCGGCCCGAGGTTGACGTTCGCCACCTCGTAGTCGCCACCACCCGACGGGTACGCGTGCACGTTCTGCCGGTACGACGCGACCACCACGAGCATCACCAGGGCGACGACGATGGCGACCTTCCACGAGATCGTCAGCGCGGTCAGGCCGGCCAGCGAGAGGGTCAGGAAGATCTCGTCGGGCGCGTAGGCGACCGACGACAGGGCGTCGCTGGCGAACACGGGCAGCGCGATGCGCTTGGGCAGCAGCGTCTCACCCAACTGGGTGCTGCGCAGTTTGCGGCCGAGCAGCAGCCGTTTGCCGATATCGCCTAAAGCGGGAGTCACACCGGTGATGTTAGAGGGAGCCCCGGTCCGGTGTAGCGTCTATCCCGCCGAACCGAGCCAGCGGCCCCGCGAACGGGGCAAGGAGTGAAGCCGAGTGCACGTCGTCATCATGGGCTGCGGCCGCGTCGGATCGACGCTCGCGCGGACCCTCGAGAAGCGGGGCCACACGGTCGCGATCATCGACCAGTCCGCCGACTCGTTCCGCCGGCTGAGCCCGAACTTCACCGGCCGGACCATCACCGGCATGGGGTTCGACCGCGAGATCCTGACCGAGGCCGGGATCGAGGAGGCCGAGGCGTTCGCCGCGGTGTCCAACGGCGACAACTCCAACATCCTGGCCGCCCGGGTGGCCCGGGAGACGTTCGGCGTGCACAACGTGGTGGCCCGGATCTACGACCCGGGCCGCGCCGAGGTCTACCAGCGCCTCGGCATCCCCACCGTCGGCACCGTGCGCTGGACCGTCGACCAGATGATGCGGCGGCTGCTGCCGGAGGGCTCGGAGCCGGAGTGGCGCGATCCGTCCGCCACGGTCCGGCTGGCCGAGGTGCACGTGCACTCCGGCTGGGTCGGCCGGCCGGCGTTCGACATCGAGAAGGCCACCGGCGCCCGGGTCGCGTTCCTGACCCGGCTGGGCGAGGGCCTGCTGCCCAAGGCCGATACGGTCATCCAGGAGGGTGACCTGGTCCACGTCGTGATGCTCGAACGGGACGTCGCCGCGGTCGAGTCCCAACTCGGCACCAAGCCTGAGGAGCTGTGATGCGGGTAGCCATCGCCGGCGCCGGCAACGTCGGTCGTTCGATCGCCGGCGAGTTGCTGGAGAACGGCCACGAGGTGCTGCTGATCGACAAGGACCCGCGGGCGATCAAGGCCGAGTCGGTGCCGCGCGCCGAGTGGCTGCTGGCCGACGCCTGTGAGCTGTCCTCGCTGGAGGAGGCGGCGCTGCAGCGCTGCCAGGTCGCGATCGCCAGCACCGGCGACGACAAGGTCAACCTGGTCGTCTCGCTGCTCGCGAAGACCGAGTTCGGCGTCCCCCGGACCGTTGCCCGGGTCAACCACCCGCGGAACGAGTGGATGTTCAACGAGGCCTGGGGCGTGGACGTGTCGGTGTCCACCCCGCGGATCATGTCCGCGCTGGTCGAGGAGGCGGTCTCGGTCGGCGACCTGGTCCGGCTGTTCACCTTCCGCCAGGGCGACGCCAACCTGGTCGAGCTGACCCTGCCCGAGGACTCCCCGATGATCGGCCTGCGGGTCGGCGACATCGACTGGCCGCTGGACACCGCGCTGGTGGTGATCCTGCGCGAGGGCCGGGTACTGCGCCCGGACCCCGAAGGCACCCTCGAGCTCAACGACGAGCTGCTGTTCGTCGCCGCCGACGAGACCGAGGAACAACTCGAGGACATGCTCTCGCCGCACCACCGCAAGCAAGAAGCGGAATGAACGAAGCGCCCGGGGAATCCCCGGGCGCTTCCTTTTGACCTACTTACTTCTTGTTGCCGCGCAGCAGGTGGGTGACATGGTCGCGGGCCTCGTCCCACTTGTCCTGCGGCAGTGATCCCCGCAGTACCGCGTACGCCAGCCACAGCGCGAGCGCGTAGAACGGGAGTCCCAGGCCGATCTTCGCGATGCCGAGCGCGTTCAGGCTGCCGGTGAAGTACAGCGGCACCTGCACGATGAGCCGGACCGCGAACAGGCCGACGAACACCATCGTGGCCCGGGAGAAGCCCCGCAGCATCGCCGGGTCCTTGCGCCAGGCGGTGCCGGTCTGGGTGATCACGCCGTACAGGACGCCGAACAGCGGCCAGCGGATCAGCACAGTGATCAGGTAGAGCGCGCCGTACCCGAGGTTGGTGAGCAGGCCGGGGACGTAGAAATCCTTGGCGTTGCCGGTGCGGTTCGCCACCCAGGCCGAGATCAGCACGCCGACGAACCCACCGAACACGTTCCGCAGCGGCTGCCGGCGGATCAGGCGCAGTACGGCGATCGCGGCCGCACCGCCGATCGCGACGATCAGCGCGACCTGCAGGTTGTGGTCGGTGGCCGCGTAGACGACCAGGAACGCGATCCAGGGCAGCCCGATGTCGAGCAGCGCGCCCCAGCCGCCGAGAGCGTGGAAGAAGTCCTTGTCGCTCGACGGCGACTTCGCCTTCGTCTCGTCGCTGGTCAGCTCCGCCTCGGCCGCCTCGACCTCCGGACGCAACATCTCGACGAGTTGCTCGTCGAGATGGTCATCGAGTTGCTTGCGCAGGCCGGACTCGGCCTGCTGGTCGTCATCGACCTGGTCGCGCCGCGGCTCAGCCATGCGCTGCCTGCGGACGCAGCTCGTAGCGCGGGTTGAACATCACCCGGTCGCCGTCCACGACGCCGATCCGCCCGGAGGCGATCAGCTCGGACCCCGGGTGGATCCCGGCGATCTTGCGGCGGCCGAGCCAGATCAGCTTGACCGTGCCGGTTCCGTCGTACAACTCGCCCTCCAAGGCAGGCACGCCGCCGCGCGGGCTGAACGTGATCGTGCGCAGCGTGCCGAACAAGGTGACCAGTTCCCGGTCGTGGCAGCCGGTGATCGACCGCGCACCACAGTCCTGCGCGAAGTCCTGGAGGACCTCGGCGTCCCGCTGCTCGCGGTCGCCTGCCAGCCCACGGAACGCGCGCCGCAACAGCCCCGCGGGTTTGTCGCTACCCATACTTCGAGTGTAGTCCGTCAGGCTTCGGCTTCGGGAGCTGGCTGAGCACCCGGCGGCAGCCGCAACGGCAGTGACTCACGCACCGCCATCGGCTCGCTGCCCCGGACCACGATGGTGCTGCGCAGCGTCTCCTCCATCGGCGGCGCCGCGTCCGGCTCGACGGCGGCCCGGCCGAGCACGGTCGCGCGCAGCAGCCAGCGCGGGCCGTCCACACCGATCACCCGGGAGGTCTGGCTGAAGATCTGGCCGTCCGGGTCCTCGACCGGCACGACCAGCACCAGCTCGGTGCCGAACGGACCGTCGGTCTCGGTCGCTGTCCCGCCCATCCGGCTGGCCTCGGCGGCGATCTCGCGCCGTACCTCAGTCCAGATGCCGCTGGTCTTCGGCGCCGCGAACGCACGCAGCTCGAGAGCGGAGTCCTCCAGCACCAGCAGGATCGCCTGCACCTGGCCGGACTGCTCGTCGACCTGCAGCCGCAGCTCCATCCCGGGCCGGCCGCTGATCACGAGGGCGCCCAGGTCGATCCGGTCCTCCGCCTCCAGGACCTCGGGGTCGACCTCGGTGGAATCGAACGGGCCCTCCGCGCGGGGTTCCGGCGCTGCCTCCTCGACCGCCTCCTCGGCGGACGTCTCGGGCTCCTCGTTCTTTGCCTTGCGGCGGAAGATCACAGCCTCTTGCCTACTTCCTGGTGTCCGAATTCGTACAGCCGCCGTAGTCTCGCGCATCCGTCAGGTCAACGGGCGCACCTGATCAGCGTGTCACACCACCGAAACCACCGGTCGAGCCGTGCCCCCCGTCGCCGCGGGCCGATCCCGGCAACGTGGCCACCTCGACGAACCGGGCCTTCTCCACCCGCTGGATCACCAACTGTGCGATCCGGTCGCCGCGCCGCAGGGTGACCTCGGCGTGCGGGTCCAGGTTGACCAGGCAGACCTTGATCTCGCCGCGGTAGCCGGCGTCAACGGTGCCAGGGGCGTTGACGATCGAGACGCCGTGCCTGGCGGCCAGCCCGGAGCGCGGGTGCACGAAGGCGGCGAACCCGTCCTGCAGCGCGATCGCGATCCCAGTGCCGACCAGACCGCGTTCACCGGGCTTCAGAGTGATGTCGCTGGCCGCCACCAGGTCCGCGCCGGCGTCGCCGGGATGCGCGTACGACGGGAGCGGGAGGTCGGGGTCGAGTCGCTGGATCAAAACCTCGGTCACGGGAGGCGACCCTACCGACCCGCCCGCGCCGGTCACGTGCCAGGCTGGTCCTCGTGGGTAGCTATCGCGAACGCCTGAGCGTGCCGGTGTCCTGGTGGATCATCGCCGCGGCCTTGGTCATCACGCTGTTCGTGATCACCTACGTGCCGGTCGGCCGCTTCGGCGGCGCCGTCGTCGGCGGCACGTCCGCGCTCCTGGCGGTCCTCTTCTTCCTGCAGTACGGCGCCGCGCTGGTCGAGGTGGACGGTGAACGGCTCCGGGCCGGCCGGGCCGTGATCGACCGGGCCCACCTCGGCAAGGTCGAGGCGCTGACCGGGGACGACGCGCGGCACGCGTTCGGGCGGGACTGCGACCCGAAGGCGTACCTGTTGCTGCGCAGCTACGTGCGGGGGGCGGTCCGGGTCGAAATCACCGATCCGCGCGACCCGGCGCCGTACTGGTTGATCGCCACGCGGCACCCGGACCGGTTGGCAGCAGCGCTGACGGGGAACAGCGTGGCAAGATCCTGATGTCGGGGACTTGCTGTTAGGAGGCTGTTGTGGTCGGAGCGAAGATCGGCTGGAAGCTGGTGCTGGCCGCGTTCACGCTGGTCGTGGGCCTGGTCGCGAACAAGGCGGTCAGCACGGCCTGGAAGCTCGGCTCGGGCGGGAAGCCGCCGAAGGGCGGCCAGGGCGGCTACGCCGAGGTGGTGACGTGGGCGGTCGCGAGTGGAGCCGCGGCGGCCGCTGCCAAGCTGTTCGCCGAGCGGCGCGCGGCGGCGTACTGGCTGAAGTCCACGGGGTACGCACCCCCGGGCTACGAGCAGGACGCGGTCAACGGTGTGCTGGTGAAGGCGACAGACACGGCGTTGAGCAAGAAACAGGACTGAGGCCTGGCTTCAAGCACAACAGCGGGACCGTCCCAGGTGTCTGGGGCGGTCCCGCTGAGGTGAATCCGAAGTAGGGCGCTGGTGTCAGGCTGCGCAGTCGCGGCAGATCAGCTGCCCGTTCTTCGTCTCCGCGAGCTGACTACGGTGGTGAACCAGGAAGCAGCTCGAACAGGTGAACTCGTCGGCCTGGCGCGGGAGCACCCGCACCGCCAGCTCTTCGTGGCTCAGGTCGGCGCCGGGCAGCTCGAAGCTCTCCGCGGCCTCGGCCTCGTCCTCGTCGACCTTGCCGGAGTTCTTGTCGTGACGGCGAGTCTTCAGCTCCTCGATCGACTCTTCGGAAGCGTCCTCGTCCGTCTTGCGCGGGGCGTCGTAATCAGTCGCCATGGTGTTTCCCTGCCCTCTTCGTACCCGTGGTGTTGCCTGCTGAGCCCTTGAACGGGTAGAGCGGCCGAGAAATTCCGCGCCAGGACCGCACGCTGAATCTTTCGTCCCCCGAAACCCTTGACAGCCAGGCCGGGACCGGCAGCTACCGTTCCCGAGGACGGGATTGTGCCCTATGAAGGGCCCTACGCGCGCGTCAGGGTCCACCTTCCGGCCAGCGTGTCGCAACAAATGTCAGGACCGAACACGAAAATGCTCGTTAATGCTCAGTACACGCACTAACGAGCACTCGGCGGCGTCTAGGCACGCAACGGGTCCGCGGCGGCCAGCAACGCGTGGAACGGCTCGAACAGCGCCGGACTGGCCGCGATCGACATCTCCGGCGACACCGCGGCCCCGTTCAGACCGCCGACGGCCGCGCCGGCCTCGGCGGCGATCAGCGCACCCGCTCCGTAGTCCCACGGGTTCAGTCCGCGTTCGTAGACCGCATCCAGCCGGCCGCAGGCGACATAGCAGAGGTCGAGCGCGCCGACCCCGATCCGCCGGATGTCGCGCACCTTGGTGATCAGGTGCTGGATCACCTCGGCCTGCACCTGCCGCCGCTCCGGGTCGTACCCGAACCCGGTGCCGACCAGCGCGGTGCTCAACTCGGTGCACCCCGACACCTGGATCGGCTTCCCGTCCAGGAACGCGCCGCCGCCCAATGTCGCGGTGAACACCTCGCCCTTCGGCGCGTCGACGACCACGCCGGCGACGGTCTGCCCGTCGTACTCGACGGCGATCGAGACGGCGTACGTCGGGAGGTCGTACAGGTAGTTCACGGTGCCGTCGATCGGGTCGACGACCCACCGGACGCCGCTGGTGCCGACCACGTCGTCGCCCTCCTCGCCGAGGAACGAGTCGTCCGGGCGGGCCTGCAGGATCCGGGCCCGGATCAGCTCCTCGGACTCCCGGTCGACCGCGGTGACCACGTCGGTCACGGTGCTCTTGGTGTCGGCGACCGTGATCGTGCCCCGGCGGCGTTCGACGATCAGCCTCGCTGCCTCCTCCGCCACCTCCACGGCCAACTTCAGCAGGTCCTGAGGGTCAGTCATACAGCTTCCTTAGGGGTAGGACGGCGTAGCGGTGGGCAGCAGTCGTGGCGGCAGTCGTCCCAGGCCGGGCCGAGCTTGCCGACGCACGGCCGGGCCGGCTGCTCGCCGCGCTCGGCCGCGGCCCGCTCGACGACCAGGTCGCGCAGCATCGTGACGAACGGCTTGCCGGTGCCGGGCGTCGCGGCCCGGGCCATCGGCAGCCGCAGCTTCTCGGCGGTCTGGGCCGCCTCGGTGTCGAGGTCGTAGATGACCTCCATGTGGTCACTGACGAACCCGATCGGTACGACGGCCACCCCCGGTGCGCCATCCGCCGCGAGCGCCTCCAGGTGGTCGTTCACATCCGGCTCGAGCCACGGCACCTGCGGCGGGCCGGACCGCGAGCAGTAGACGAGGTCGGTCCGGCGGGTCTGGCCGGTACGGCGCTCGAGCTCGGCGCTGATCTCCGCGGCCACGTCCAGGTGCCAGTCGAGGTACCCGTTGCCGTCCGGTCCGCTGGTGGCGTTCATCGCGTTCGGAATGGAATGCGTCACGTAGGCGATCGCCGAGCCGTCGGGCAGCTCGCTCAGCGCCTTCGCGGTCGACTCGACGAACGAGCCGACGAAGGCGGGGTGGTTCGCGTAGTGCCGGAGCTTGTCGATCCGGGGTGCGTCCGGGATCTGCTGGGCGGCGTCCTCGAGGTTCTCGCGGTACTGCCGGCAGCCCGAGTACGACGGGTAGGCCGAGGTCACGATCACCACGGCCCGCCGGATGCCGTCGGCGGCCATCTCGCGCAGGGTGTCGGTCAGGTACGGCGCCCAGTTGCGGTTGCCCCAGTAGATCGGCAGGTCCAGGCCGATCTCGTCGAACGACTCCCGCAGCGCCTGCAGCAGGGCCCGGTTCTGGTCGTTGATCGGGCTCTTCCCGCCGAACGCGTAGTAGTGCTCGCCGACCTCCTTCAGCCGCTCGTCCGGAATCCCCCGGCCCCGGGTCACGTTCTGCAGGAACGGCAACACGTCGTCCGGCTTCTCCGGCCCTCCGAAGGACAGCAACAGCACCGCGTCGTACGGCGAAGCATCGACAGGCATGCCCCAAGTTTCGCAGTTGGGGTCGAGGCGCGGACCGCCAGGCCATCACAATCGCGCCGCCCCGGGCCGATCGAGCGCCGCCCGGGGCCGGTGCCGGTGGTTGTGATGGCCTGGCGATCCAGCAGTTAAGGTGTTGCCGGTTCCTCATGCTCAAGCCCTACGTCCACCTCATGCGCCGTCCCGGTGCCAGTGCGTTCTTCGCCGCCGGGATCCTCGGGCGTATGCCGATCTCGATGATCGGTCTCGGCATCGTCATCCTGATCGCGCAGGAGAGCGGCTCCTACGGCCTGGCCGGCGCGGTGTCCGGGGTGGCCGTCATCGCGGGGGCGCTGACCGGTCCGATCCAGGGCCGCCTGGTCGACCGGTTCGGGCAGCGAGTGCTGCTGATGATCGGCTCCGTGGTCTGCACGATCGCGCTGGCCGCCCTGCTGGTCGCCGTACGTGCCGACGCCGCTACCTGGGTGCTGTACGTGCTCTCGTTCGTTGCCGGTGGCACCCGTCCGCAGGTCGGCTCGTTCGTCCGCGCGCGCTGGACGCACCTACTCGGCCGCGGTCGCGCGCTGCAGACCGCCTTCGCTCTCGAAGCGGTCGGTGACGAGGTCGTCTTCATCGTCGGCCCGGTGCTGGTCACCTTGCTCGCGACCCAGGTCAGCCCGTACGCCGCTCTGTCCGCAGCCGGAGTGCTTGGACTGGCGGGCGGCATCTGGCTGGCGCTGCTGCGGGCATCCGACCCGCCAGGACGCGGCAAGTCCGACGGGACCGAGCAGGCACCACTCCCCTGGGTCTCGATCATGTTGCTCAGCCTGATCGGGCTCGGGCTGGGCGCGACTCTGGGTGGTACAGAGGTCATCACGGTCGCGTTCACCACCGAGCGCGGCCAGGCCGGCATGTCCGGCGTCGTGCTGGCCGTCTGGGCGTTCGGCAGCTTGCTGGCCGGTCTCTGGTACGGCTCGGTGCACTGGCGAGCGCCCGTCGAGCGGCGGCTGCTGATCGGGACGATCGCGCTTGCGATCACGCTGGCGCCGCTCCCCTGGGTCAACAGCGTGTGGCAGCTCGGCGTGGTCCTGTTCGGCTGCGGTATGACGATCGCGCCGACGATGGTCGCCGTCACCGCCTGCGTCGAGGAGTGGGTACCACCGCAGCGCCTCACCGAGGCGATCACCTGGACCGTCACCGGCATCCTGCTCGGCGTCGCCCCAGGCAACGCCGCCGCCGGCCACGCCGTCGACGTCTGGGGCGCGTCCACCGCCTACTGGGTCCCGTTCGCCATCGGCATCGCCTGCGCCCTCGTCGCCGCCGTATCCATCACCTTCGCGAGGCCGAAGACCAGGTTCGCCCACAACTAGGGTTGTATCTCCTCTGAGGGGAGATGTGAGGGTTGTCTGGTGGATTACTCGATTGGTGAGCTCGCGCACCGGGCGGGGGTGTCGGTGAAGACGGTCCGGTACTACTCGGACCAGGGTCTGCTGGCGTCTCGCCGTACTGCTGCCGGGCACCGCCGGTACGACGGCAACGCGCCGGCCCGGCTCGAGTTGATCCGGACGTTGCGTGCCCTGGGCATCGATCTGGCCACGGTCCGTGCCGTGCTGGACCAGGAGCGCACGCTTGCCGACGTACTCACAGCGCACGCCGGCGCGGTCGCCGTACAGATCCGGACGCTGCAGTTGCAGCATGCGGTGCTGTCGGTCGCCGCCCGTCGGCACTCGACCCCGGAGGACCTCGAACTCATGCACGAACTGACCGCCCGTTCCGCCGAGCAGCGCCGCGCGCTGATCACGGACTTCCTGACCTCGACGCTCGGCGACGACCCCGGCCTCGCCGCGGCCCGGCAGAACCTCACGCCCGTGCTCTCCGAGGACGCCGACGCGCAGCAGGTCGAAGCCTGGCTGGAGCTGGCGGCGCTGGTCCAGGACGAGGACTTCCGATCATCAGTACGGCGGATGGCCGTCGGCTACCGCGCGCTCGCCGGCGACTGGCGTGATCCTCAGCTCCGCGGGCGGCTGATCGAGCTCCGTCGTACCGAGGCGGACTCCCGCTGGGACCGGTACCTGGAGTTGCTGGCCGTGGTCAACGGGTGGGCGCCGCCGTCACGAGTTGCGGGGTAGCGGAGCGTTCCAGCCGCGGCGGATCGCGAGCAGGCGGATGCCGAAGCAGGTCACCGCGGCCGCGATCGGCACCCAGAGCGCGTCGTAGTCGAGAGCCGCCGCGATCACCACGATGCCGGCGCCGAGGAAGGCCGGGGTGGCGTAGATCTCAGATCGCAGTACGACGGGGACGCGGCCGCTGAGCAGATCGCGGATCACGCCGCCTCCGATCCCGGAGATGGTGCCGAGCAGGGCGGCCGAGAGCGGCGACAGACCGTGGTCGATCGCCTTCTGCGCTCCGGTCACGCAGAACAGCGCGAGGCCGGCGGCGTCGAAGATGTTCACCAGCCGCTCGAGCCGGCCGATCCCGGGATGGAGGAAGAAGGTCAGCAATCCGGCCACGACCGGGACGACGAGGTACCACCAGTCCTCCAGCGCGGCCGGCGGGGTGGCGCCGATCAGCACGTCCCGGATGAAGCCGCCGCCCAGCCCGGTCACGAGCGCGAGCACCAGGATGCCGAACACGTCCAGCTTCTTGCGTACGCCGACCAGCGCCCCGGTGATGCCGAACACGAAGATCCCGAGCAGGTCGAGCACATGCAGAGCCATGCCCGCACGCTAAACCACAGGCGGCGGCCTGCCCTGCCGTTCTATCGTCTCTGGACATGACCCGAGCGCCCGCCGTCGACTACACCGCAACCTCGCTCCGCCCTGACTGGCACGCGCTCCCGCTCGCCCTCCGCGAAAACCTGACCGTTGCCCTGGGCAGCGAGATCGTCGACGCCGGCCCGTCAGTCCGCTCCGGCTTCACCGGCGGCTTCGCGGCACCCCTCCTGCTGGCCGACGGCCGCCGAGTCTTCGCCAAAGCCTCCGACAACACCCTCCACTCCTACCGCGCCTACCAACGCGAGGCGAAGGTAGTCCCCCAACTCCCACCGGCGATCCGGGTCCCCGCCATCCTCGCAACCGCCCACGCAGTCGCCGAAAGTGGACGGTCGGGCGTCACCGCTCCTGCTTCTTCGGCCGGCGGACACGGGCGGTGGTTTGCTGTGGTGTCCGAGTGGGTTGATGGGCGGATGCCGGGGAATCCGTGGACGGCGGTGGACTTTGCGGCTGTTACTGCGGCTTGTGAGGGGATTGCGGTGGTGATGGAGCCGAGTCCGTTGGAGGGGTTGCGGAGCTTCTTGGCGGACTTGGAGGAGGGCGGGTCGCCGTTGCGGACGCCGGGGCGGATTCTGGCGGGTGAGGTGCCGCTCCCGGCGGGACTGCAGCCGTGGGTGCCGAAGGTTCTGCCCGAGGTGACGGGTCTGCTGGAGTTGGCGCAGGAGGCGTTCGCCGGCGAGACGGCGACGCACAGTGATCTGCGGCCCGACAACCTGCTGATCGACGGCGACGGCACCTGCTGGACGGTCGACTGGAACTGGCTGGCGCTCGGCCCGCGCTGGATGGACTGGGTCGGCCTCCTCCCGGTCGCGCAGCACCACGGGATCGACACAGCCGCCGCGATCCGGAGCAGTCCGCTGACGGCCGACGTACCGGCTGATCATCTCGACTGCTTCATCGCGGCCGTCGCGGCGTACATGATGACGAGGGCGGACGAGCCTCCACCGTTCGGATGCACCCCGGCACTGCGTGAGCACCAGCGGTTCTACGCGTGGACATTCCTCGAGTGGCTCGCCGTACGGCGGGAGTGGCTACGGTGAAGGTATGACCAAACGTCCCACCACCAGGTTCAAGGTCGAGGTGCTGGACGGCGACCGGACGTCCCGGCGGGAGGACGTCGTGGTCACCGAGGAGCCGCTCGAGCTCCGGCTGGAGTGGCCGGGCCGTCCGCCCGAGCCGCTGATGGTGACGATGCGCACGCCGGGCTCGGACTTCGAGCTGGCGGCCGGGTTCTGCCTCGGCGAAGGGTTCGCGGTGCGCCCGGACGCGATCAAGACCGTTGCCTACTGCACCGATGTGCAGCTGACGCCGGACCAGCAGTTCAACACGGTCACCGTCACGTTCGACGGCCCGCCCGACCGCGAGCCACCCCAGCGGTACGGCGTGACGTCGGCAGCCTGCGGTGTCTGCGGCCAGCAGAGCCTCGACGAGCTGGCCGAGCGCGACTACGCCCCCGTCGATCCGGTCGTAGCAGACATCGACGTCGTACGGCGGCTGCCCGGCCTCCTGCGCGAGGGCCAGCCGATGTTCTCGCGGACCGGCGGACTGCATGCGGCCGGCCTGTTCACCGCCGACGGCCAGCAGGTCGTGGTGAAGGAAGACGTCGGCCGGCACAACGCCGTCGACAAGGTGGTCGGCTGGACCGTCCTCAAGAACCACAGCCGCCAGGGCCTGATTCTCGCGGTCAGCGGCCGCGCCGGCTACGAGATCGTGCAGAAAGCAGTCGCCGCCGGGATCGGGATGATCGTAGCCGTCGGCGCACCGTCCAGCCTGGCCGTCGACCTCGCCCGCCGCTTCAATGTCACGGTCGCCGGCTTCACCCGCGGCGACCGCTGCGTCGTCTACAGCGCGCCGGAACGGATCACGCGTCCAGCTTGATGAAGGTGGCGCGCGGGACGTACTCGTAGCGGTCCGGCATGCAGGTCAGGATGATGATCTGCCCGTGGTCGCCGGCCCGGCCGAGCAGCGCACCCATGTCGCGCAGCCGGGCCTTGTCCGACCAGCCGAGAGCGTCGTCGAAGATCACCGGCACGCTGCCCTCGCCGGTGCTGACGAGGTGGCTGATCGCCAGTCGGGTAATGATCGCCAACTGCTCCTGGGCACCCGTCGACAGCGCCTCGACCGACAGCCGCGTGCCGTCCAGCTCCCGCTCCGACACCGCGAGATCGTCGTCCAGCCAGACCCGGAACGTCGGCCCGTACACACTGCGCCCGAGCGACTCGATCCGGCTCTGCAGCGGCTCGGAGTACTTCGTCTGCGCCTCGGCTCGATGCCGGCTCAACGTCTCGTACACCCGGCGAGCCGCCTCGGCCCGGCGCCGCAAGCTGTCGTGCTCAGCACGTACGGCGGCCAGCTCCAGCTCAGCCACATCGCGCCGAGTCGCCAACCCGTCCCGACCCGACTGCTCCAGCCGCCCCTCCGTCGTACGCAAGGCGTCGCGCAGGGTGTCCCGCTCCCCCTGCAACCGCTGGGCAACCGACAACGCGTCCGCCAACTCACCGGCGACCTGATCGGCCCCAGCCGCGTCGGCCTGCTCCTGTACGGCGGTCAGCTCCTCGAGCACCGCCTCGACCTCAGCGGTCGCCTCAGTCTCTGCCGCAGCCACGGCGTCGTCGTCGAGCACACCCCGAGCCGACTCCAACGCGTCGACAGCAGCGGCCAGTCGCTCGGCCGCGATCTCGGACCGGGCTCGCGCGTTCTGTGCCTCCGACCGATCCTCATCGGCCGCCTTCCGAGCGTGCGCCGCCGCGAACTCGGCGTCGCCCAGCAACCGCTCCACCTCGGCCAGCCCGGCCCGCGCATCCTCGAGGAACCGCTGCGCACCAGCCAGATCGCCAGGCTCGGCGACCGGCGGCTCGAACCCCTCGAACAACGTGTCGAGTGGCGAGGCGAACTCCTCGAACAGCGACATCTGCCCCGGTACACCCTCGACCGCCGCCTGCTTGTCCGCGGTCTCCTCAGGTTCGTCCGTCCCGAGCCGTGCTGTCAGCACCGCGATCCGCTCCCCCGGATCACCACCAGCGGTCAGCGAACGCTCGGTCCGCCGCGCCTCGTTCAGCTCCGCCGAGGCCGTGTCCGCCCTCCGCAGCAGCTCCCGAGCCGCGGCAACGTCCTTCACCCCGGCCTTCTTCAGCAGGTCCTTCTCGCGCCGGACCGCCTCGTCCACCCGCGACCGCAGCGTGGCCGCTTCCCCGCCGGCCCGGACGGTCACCTCGACCTGTCCCGGTACGCCGACGACGAGCTCACCGGAGACGAGCACCTCGGCCGACTCGTCGAAGCCCAGCTCGGACGGCAGCGCGCCGGCCGCCACGTCCAGCCCGGTGCCCGACAACTCGACCGGCTCGGCGCCGACTCGCCGTACCGAGACTTCCGGTACGCCGGCGGCGAGCGCGGCACGGGCCTCGACGACCGCGGCGTGCGCGTCCTCGAGGGCGGCGACCTTCGCGTCGTCGACCTTGATCCGGTCCAGGATCGTCCCCGCCGCGGCGATCCGGGCCCGGACGTCGACCAGCTCGGCCTGCTGCCCGAGCAAACGGTCCAGCTCGGCGCGGTCCGTCAGCTCCGCGACCCGGCGCTCGGCCTCCTGGACCTCGGTACGGCGGCCGTCCTTGAGTTCGACCACCTCGGCCAGCGCCGACTCGACCGCGTGCACGGTCTCGGCCGCTGTCTTGGCGACCGTTTCGGCATCGGTACGGCGTCCGGTCAGCTCGGCATCGGTCTTGGTGAACCGCTCGACCTCGTCGAGCAGCCGCTCCCGCTCGACCCGGGTGCGGGTGTGGTTCTCCAGCCGCGCCCGGGCCGTCTCGGCGCGGGCGCGCACCGAGTCACGCCGGAGCAGGATCTCGTCGGTCGCCTTCTTGCGTTCGCGCACCTCCTCGACCGACGTGAGGTGATCGGTGAGCCGGCTGGTGACGTCTTCGAGATCCAAGGCCAGCCGCTCGGCGCGGCGGATGTCCTGCTGGACCTCCTCCATCGCCTTGAGCGCCTGCGCCGCGGTGAGCTCGGCGGCGGTCACGGCCTTCTCGGACCGGGCGAAGTCGCCGGTCGGCCGGCCGCGCGGCGTCCAGTAGCGCAGGTACTCGTGCTCGACCGCCGTCACGAGCGGCATCGACGCACCGTCGATCGGAGTCCCGGACTCCGCGGTCACCGCGGTGATCAACGGCTCCGCATCGGCCGGAGTCGGCAGCACCAGCGACTGCCCCTGGCTGACCATCAAGGTCTGCCACAGCACCGGGTCGACGTGCTGGTGGAAGAGCCGCTCGGCCTCGTTGTGCGCCTCGCGCCCGGTCCAGGAGGTACGGCGGCCATCGGCGTCGACGACCGTGAGCTCGGTGGCGCGGTTCTTCAGCCAGCGCTTGGTGTAGGTCAGTTCGCGACCGCCCAGGGTCAGCTCGGCCGTCACCTCGGGACCGACGTCCTGGCCGACCGGCTGGATGTCGCGGATCCGGGTCGACTTCGAGTCGTCCGGCAGATCGAAGATCAGCCCGAACGCCTCGACCAGGCTGGACTTGCCGACCTCGTTGTCGCCGACCACCACGGTGGTGCCGAGCGCGGGCAGCCGAACGGTACGGTCCTTGACGCCGCGGAAGTCCCGCAGCGTCAGAGCATGCAGCCTCATCCCGCGTCCCGGGCCAGTCGGTGCATCAGCGAGAGCGCTGCGCCGGCGCTGTCGTCGCCGGCGGCCAGCGCCTGCCGGAGCTCTTCCATCGCGGCCCGCGCCGGTCCGCTCAACTGCAACGCGTCCAGGTCGGCCGCGTCCGGTGCCGGCCGTACCGTCCAGAACTTCGCCCACCGCTCGACACTGGCGAACACCTCGCCCTGCGCGTCGATCAGCATGTCGAGCCGGCTGTGCAGCGGGAGCGGAAGCGACCCGTCACCTGCCAGCCGCACATAGGTCCGCTCCTTGTCCGGAAGCTCGGCGAACCAGTCCTCGAGCGCGCCGAGCGACTCCTCGTCGAACAGCTCGACCCGGTGGTCGACCATGTGCCACGCACCGACGCGGACCGGCTCGACGTCGATCGCGCCCGCGCCGATCGTCACCTTGAGCACGTTGCCCGGATCGGTCTCCTCCGGTGTCGTGACTTCCTGCGTCCCGGAGAACCAGATCCGCTCGGTCACCTGCGTCGTGGAGTGCCGGTCGCCGAGACCGACGTACTGCAGTCGCCCGTCCGCGACGGCCGCCTCGAGGGCTGCCTGGTCGATGGTCGGTACGTCGGACATGCCGCCACTGAGACTGGTCAGCTGGCCATGCGCGAGCATGATCCGCGTCGTCCCGGCCGGCGTCGGCTTCAGGTCGCCGTACCCCGGAGCCGCCGGGTCGGACAGCGGGCGGCGGGACCGCCACGGCGCGCCGACGATCTCGACCCCCGGCAGGATCTCCAGGGGCTTGGTGTCGGTCAGGACGGTCACGTGCTCGGGCGCGTGCGCCTGCCACTGCGCCGACGTCCACAACGAGCCCGGCTCGAGGGCGTCGTGGTTCCCGGGCAGCAGGACGACCGGGACCGGGATCCGCTTGAGTGCCTCACAGGCTCGCAGGATGGTCTGCCGCTCGACCTGGTTGTGCTCGAACACGTCGCCGGTCACGACCACGAAGGCCGCTCCGGAGGTGGTTGCGACGTCACCGATCCGCGCGACAGCATCCAGCCGGGCCTGACCCCACCGGGCCTGACCGTCCGGCCCCAGGAACCGGCGCATCATCCCCAGCTGCCAGTCCGAGCTGTGCAGAAACGTGATCGACTCTTCCATCGCGCTGAGAACGCTAACCCGACCCACCGACAACCGCCCAACCCAACACACCAGAACCAGTCCGGATGCCCGCCATCCGAACAGCCCGGCGCTCAGGCGGCGTCATCGGACGGCTCCACGGGATGCGCGTCGCGGTGGATGCAGAGCCTCGGACCGAGCCGCAGCAACGGCACGATCTCGCGCAGGCTCGCCGGGTCGCCGGTTCGTTCGAACACGCAAAAGGCGAGGATGACGATCGCCAGCCGTGGCAGGCCGACGATCAGGGCCGACAGCAGTACGACGACGATCGGTTCAGGCACGACTCCTCAAGTCCCGGCCCCGGCTCCGATGTACCGCGCGGTGCGGTGTGACTAGCCCGTGAATAGTAGACGATGGGCCGCGTGGATGGGTATCTCGAGACCGAGCGTTTGATGCTGCGGCGATTCACCGACGGGGACGTGGAGCTGCTGGCTGGGTTGGACTCGGATCCGGAGGTGATGCGGTTCCTGACCGGTCAGCCGACGCCGCGGGCGGAGATCGAGCGCGTCGTCCTGCCGGAGATCCTGAAGGCGTACGGCGACCACCCGCAGCTCGGTACGTTCGCGGCGCATCAGAAGGCGGACGGCGAGTTCGTCGGGTGGTTCGGGCTGCAGCCGACCAAGGAGCCGCGGACCGTGGACGTCGGTTACCGGCTGAACCGGGTCGCGTGGGGCAAGGGGTACGCGACCGAAGGCACCAAGGCGCTGATCGACAAGGCGTTCGCCGAGCTCGGGATGGAGCGCGTCGTCGCGGACACGATGGCCGTCAACCACCGGTCCCGTGCGGTGATGCGGCGGTCCGGGTTGCGGTTCGTGCGGATCTTCCACGAGCACTTCGACGACCCGCTGCCCGGCACCGAGTTCGGCGAGGTCGAGTACGCCGTCGACCGCCGTACCTGGGAAGCTGGACGACGTGCCTGATCAACGCCCGTACGCCGTCCTGGACATCGACGCGACGTTGTCCGACACCAGTCAGCGGATCCACTTCCTCGAGAAGCGGCCGAAGGACTGGGACTCGTTCTTCGTGCACGCGAAGGAGGACGCGGTCCTCGACGAAGGGCTCGCGGTCGCGACCACGCTGGCGGCCGACCACGAGATCGTCTACCTGACCGGACGGCCCGAGCGGCTGCGGCGGGACACGCTGAAGTGGCTGAAGGACAACGGCTTCCCGGACGGCAAGGTCTACATGCGCGGCAACACCGACCGCCGCCCGTCGGTGACGATGAAGCTCGGCCGGCTGAAGCGGCTGGCCGAGGAGCGCCCGGTCGCCGTCCTGGTCGACGACGACGTGAAGGTGTGCGCGGCCGCCGAGAGGGCCGGGTACACAGTGCTGAGGGCCGACTGGGGACTCGACGCCGAGACCCAGCCGACCCTCTTCGAAGCTCAGGAAGCCGAAGGACGGACCTGAGGACTACTTGCTCAGCCCGACGATCAGCACGTTCGGGTACGGCGGGTAGGGCGGCAGGTAGAAGCTCTGCACCTTGGAGCCGTGCAGGAACGCGTTCCGGGCGTAGATCAGCGGGACGATCGGGGCGTCCTTCATGATCTGCTGGTCCAGCGCGCCCCAGGCCGAGGCTGCCTTGGCCGGGTCCGACTCGGCCGTGGCCGCGTTGATCGCGGCGTCCACTGCAGGGTTGGAGTACCGCGAGATGTTGTAGCCGCCGTTGCCGGCCTCCGAGGACGCGAACAACGGCTGGATGTTGCCGAGCGCGCTCGGGTAGTCGGGCAGCCAGCTCCCCACGGTCAGGTCGAAGTCGGGCTTGTTGCCGGTGATCAGGTCGGTCAGCGGCTCGTACTCCAGCGGCTTCAGGGTGACCGTGATGCCAGCCCGCTTGAGACCCTGCTGAATCGCCTGGGCGACGGCTAGCTTGGTCGACTCGTTCTCCGTGGCCAGGACCAGGTTGAGGTTGCTCACCCCGGCCGCCGCAAGCATCGACTTGGCCTTCTCCGGGTCGCCCTGCGGCGGCGCCTGGTACAGGTCGTACTTCTGGTAGCCCTCGATGCCCGGCGATCTCCTTGCTGGTGCTGAGGACGTGGAACGTGCCGCCTGCCTCGGCTGCCGCCGTGGTGCCAGCACCGCTGCTGGTCGACTGACTATTGGCGTTGCAGGCGGCGACCGCCAACGCCAGTGCGGCCGCTACCGCGACCGCTCTTGTGATGCGCTCCATAGTGTCCTCTCAGAGGTGGGGGGCTCAGGGAAGTAGCAGGCGGCCCGGTGTTCGGCGCGGTGTTCGGCCCTGTGTTCGGCGGTGCCCTCGACGGGTTCGAGCACCGGCCGTTTCGTCGCACAGACGTCCTCGGCCCGGTAGCAGCGGGTCCGGAACGGGCACCCGGACGGCGGATCGATCGGCGTCGGCACATCGCCGGACAGCACGATCCGATCCCGCTCGATCCCGGGAGCAGGCACGGGTACGGCGGACAGCAGGGCCTTCGTGTATGGATGCGCCGGGGCCGAGTACACCTGGGCCGCCGGTCCCTCCTCCACGATCGTGCCGAGGTACATGACGGCCACCCGGCTCGCCACCTGCCGTACGACGGCCAGGTCGTGAGCGACCAGCACATACGACAGGCCGAGCTCGTCGCGGAGGTCGGCGAGCAGGTTCAGCACCTGCGCCTGCACGGACACGTCGAGGGCGGAGACCGGCTCGTCGCAGATGAGCAGATCGGGCTTCACCGACAGGGCTCGCGCGATCCCGATGCGCTGGCGCTGACCGCCGGAGAATTCATGCGGGTAACGCTCGAGGTGTTCCTCCGACAGCCCGACCTGCTGGAGCAGCTCGACGAGTTGGGCGCGGGTCGGACGAACGCCTTGCGCGCGGAACGGCATGGTCAGGATCGTGCCGACCGACTGCCGCGGGTTGAGCGAGGCCTGTGGATCCTGGAACACCATCTGGATCTTGCGCCGTACCGGCCGCAGCTTGCGCCCGCTGACCTTCGTGACGTCCTGGCCGCCGATCGCGACCCGGCCGGCGGTCGGGTCGAGCAGTCGGGTCGCAACCCGGGCCAGCGTCGACTTGCCGGAGCCGGACTCGCCGACCAGTCCGACCGTCTCGCCCTTGCGGACGACGAAGTCGACACCGTCGACAGCCTTCACCGAACGGCCGGACCGCCACGGTGCGCCGCGCAGGCCGAAGTACTTCCGGACTCCGTCGAGGCGAAGCAGTTCCTCAGACGTCGGACGGCCTCCGTCCCAGGTGGCAGGCGGCCTCGTGATCGCCTTCGCCCGGTCGCTGCGTCAACTCGGGGCGTTCGGTGATGCAGCGCTCGCCGACCCGCTCGGTGTAGGCACACCGCGCCTGGAACGGGCATCCGGTGGTGATGGACCCGGGCGACGGCGGACTGCCCGGGATCGTGGTCAGTCGCGGCTTCGGTGGTACGTCGACCCGCGGCATCGCACCGAGCAAACCAAGGCTGTACGGGTGCGCCGCCCGCTGGAACAGGTCGCGGACCGTGCCCCGCTCGGCCGCGCGTCCGGCGTACATGACCAGGACGTCGTCGGCCGTCTCCGCGACCACCCCGAGATCGTGCGAGATCAGGACGAGCGCCGTACCGAACTCCGCCTGAACATCCTCCAGCAGCCGCATGATCTGCGCCTGCACGGTGACGTCGAGGGCGGTGGTCGGCTCGTCCGCGATCAGCACCTTCGGGTTGTTCACCAGGGCCATGGCAATCACGACCCGCTGCCGCATTCCCCCGGAGAACTCGTGCGGGTAGTCGTTCGCCCGGCGGGCCGCGGCCGGGATGCCGACCTGGTCGAGCATCTCGACCGCGCGCCGGCGGGCCTCCTTCTTGGGCACGTCGTGGTGCAGGCGGTACGCCTCGGCGACCTGCCAGCCGACGCTGTAGTACGGGTTGAGCGCGGACAACGCGTCCTGGAAGACCAGAGCGATGTCGTTGCCGCGGACGCTCCGGAGCTCCTCGCTGGACCTGCCGACGAGCTCGCGCCCGTCGAGCAGCACCTCGCCCTTGACGTCGGCGTTCGCCGGAAGCAAACCCATCACGGCCGCCGAGCTGACACTCTTGCCCGAGCCTGACTCGCCCACGATCGCGAGCGTCTTGCCGGGCGCGACCGCGAAGTCGATCCCGTCGACGGCCGGGACCAGGCCGTTCTCGGTCCGGAACGTCACGTGCAGGTCGTGCACCTCCAGCACCGGCCGGTCAGCCATGGCTGACCCTCGGGTCGAGCGCTCCATGCACGATGTCCACCACCAGGTTCGCGAGGATGATCAGGAAGGCCGAGAACAGCGTCGTGCCGACCACCACGGCGACGTCCAGCTGGCCGACAGCGCTGATCAGCAACTCGCCGAGGCCCTGCATGGAGAACACCTTCTCGGTCAGGATCGCGCCGCCGAGCAGACCGCCGAGGTCGAGACCGAACAGCGTCACGATCGGCACCAGCGCGCCGCGCAGCCCGTGCGTCAGGACGACCCGCGCTTCGCCCGCGCCCTTGGCCCGGGCGGTGGTGATGTGGTCGAGGTTCAGCTCCTCGAGCATCTGGGCGCGAGTGAGCCTGATGTACGCCGCCGCCTGCAGCAGCGCGAGTACCAGCCAGGGCGTGATCAGGTGCCAGGCCCAGTCGACCGGGCTCTCGGTGAGCGCGACGTACCCGTTCACCGGGACCATGTTGAGCCAGAACCCGAACACCAGGATGGCCAGCAGACCGACCAGGAACGAGGGTGACGCGACCCCGATCAGCGCGAAGCCGACAGCCAGGCGATCGGCCAGCTTGCCTCGCTTCAGCGCGGCGACCACACCGAGCGAGACACCGACGAGCAGCCAGAGTACGGCGGCGCCGATCGCGATCGATGCGGTCACCGGCAGGCGTTCCAGGATCAGCGTGGTGACCGGACGGGCCAGCGGGAACGAGTACCCGAAGCAGGGCGCGTTGCAATGGACCGCGGCCGCGCCCTCGCCGAACGTTCGGCCGGCGAAGATGCCCTTGAGGAAGTTCACGTACTGCTGGATCGTGCTCTGGTCCAGCTGCATGAAGTGCCGCGCCTGCTCGAGCCGATCCGGCGTACACGGCTTGCCACACGCGAGGTGGGCCGGGTCGGCCGGGATCGCGTAGAAGATCAGGTAGACGGCGAGGCTCAGCGCGAGCATCACCAGGACGGTGGCAGCGAGCCGCCGTACGACGAACCAGGCGAGGTCCGGCATCAGTTCGCCCTCCGCAGCCGGACGTCGAAGGCGTCCCGGACCCCGTCACCGAGCAGGGTGAACCCGAGGACGGCGAAGAACAGCGCGACCCCCGGGAAGACCAGGAACCACGGATCCGCGCCGGTGTAGACCCAGGCGATCGAGTCGGAGATGGACCGGCCGAGGCTCGGTGTCGGTGGTGGCACGCCGACCCCCAGGAAGGACAGCGCGGCCTCGGCGCCGATGTAGCCCGGGATCGCGAGCGTCGCGATGACCAGGACCGGGCCCAGCAGATTCGGCAGTAGCTCGCGGGCGATCACGTGCCAGCCACTCGAGCCCACACTGCGGGCTGCTTCGACAAACTCGCGGTTGACCAGCGAGCGGGCCTGGTTGCGGATCAGCCGGGCCAGGGTCGCCCAGCCGAACACGCTGAGCACCCCGCACAGCAGCAGCGACCGCGGCACGCTGGCCGGCACAACGATGCCCAGGGCAATCATGAAGACCAGTTGCGGGAAGCCGAACAGGAAGTCGAGCAGGCGCGAGACGAGCGCGTCGAACCAGCCGCCGAAGTACGCCGCGCTGATGCCGACCAGGGTGCCGATCACGGTGGTGACGACGGTGACCACTATCGCGATCACCAGCGAGGTACGCAGGCCGAGCACCACGATCGAGAACAGGTCGCGACCGGTCAGAGGCTCGACCCCGAACCAGTGGTCGGCGCTCACGCCGCCCATCGATCCTTTCGGCGCGTTGCCGCGGGCCGGATCGAGCAGGTCGATGTGGTACGTGTACGCGTCCTGCCCGGCCAACTTGACCAGCAACGGCGCCACGGCGGCGACCACGATCAGCACGGCGACGATCGCCACTCCGAGGCGGGCGCTGCGATCCCGACGTACCCGGCGCAACGCTTGCCGGGTCGGCGAAACGGTCCCGGCGACCGACGAACTCACAAGCACTCCTGACGGGTCGATGCATGCAGCCGACAAACGGTAGGCCGCATCCTCCCACCAGCCAGTGCCATCTCGAATCCCGAGAAATCCAACTCGGGAACTCCAGATTCAGCTATCTCAGAGCGGCAGCTGGTACCGGCTCACCCAGACCATCGGGCCGCCGATCCGGACATCGCCGTGATGCTGGAAACCCCGGGCCTCGTAGTAGGACCGGAGCCGGCTGTTCGATCCGACGCAATCGAGCCGCAGGTAGGCGCAGCCGAGTGCAGTGCTGGTCGCAGCAGCCCAGTCGAGGAGCGCCGCCCCCAGACCGCTCGCCGACCGACGGACCGCCATCCGGTGCACGTAGCCCGCCATACCGTCGACGTCTTCCCACAACGGATCGTCCCAGTCGAGCGTGATCGTTCCGGCGACCTCGCCGTCGATCCGCGCCAGCCAGGTCTCGCCGTCCTCGATCGCCGGCTCGACCCACGCGGGCTTGAAGCTGTCGGGCCACTGCTCGATCCCCGATTCCCGCAGCCAGGCGGCGGCTTCGTCCAGGACGGCGAGGACGTCGACGAGCTCGTCCGGCGCTGCGGGTTGAAGGGTCAGCTTCTTCTGCACGAGTGTCAGCATAACTGCGTTTGATATAGTGAACATATGGTTCATCAGATTGCCCCGGCGGTTCAGCATCCGATCTACCTCGAGGACAGCTACCTGACCGAGGTGGTGACGCGGGTCCTCAGCGCCGGAGAGGCCGGGGTTGCCGTGCGGGACAACCTGTTCCATCCGCAGGGTGGCGGGCAGCCGGCGGACCGCGGATGGATCGGCGATGTCGAAGGTGTGCCAGTCCGAGGCGACGCCGGGTTGGTCTACCTGGCTGGGCCGACCGGGCTGGCCGAGGGGGACGTCGTACGGGCGCGGGTTGATGCTGAGGCTCGGCTGTTGCACGCGGCTCTGCACACCGCGGGGCATGTGGTCGACGGAGTTGCTCGTGGCCTGGGGTGGACGTGGGCGGGCAACAACCACTTCCCTGGGCAGGCTCGCATCGAGTTCACCGCACCGGAAGGCTTCGACCTGACCGATGCCGCGTCGCAGATCCAGGCCGGTGTGGACGCGGCGGTCGCTGCAGATCTGACCGTCACTGCGACCGAGCGAGACGGGCTGCGGGTCGTACGGGTTGGGGACTTGCACGAGGCACCTTGTGGGGGCACGCACGTACGCAGCCTCGCGGATCTGGCGTCCGTCACTGTCTCTGGCGTCAAGGTGAAGAAGGGACGCATCCGCGTGTCCTACACGGCGACCCATCGGCCGCTGCGGTGACGCGGTCGGTCAGCAGTGCGGCTGCGGCGGCCGGTCTGCAGGTACTGCGGCGCCGTCAGCAGCGCGGGATGAGTCAGGCCGAGCTGGCACGGCGGACCGGTCTGAGCAAGGCGACTCTGTCCCAACTGGAGGCCGGTACCAGCAATCCGACGATCGACACCCTCGACGCGATCGCAGTCGCTTTGGCACTCCCCCTCACTGACCTGCTGACTCGCCCTGCCGACACCGGCACGCTGCACCTGCAGGCGACCAAGGCTGACGCCGACGGACCGACCAGAGAGCTGCTCCGACGAATCAGTGGCGGCAACAGCCTGGAGATCTGGCGGCTCCGCCTGCCACCGAACACCACGGTTGAAGGCGTCCCGCACGCCCCGGGCACGAACGAACACCTGCTCGTTGCCGCGGGCCAACTGGCGGCCGGACCGTCCGGTGATCTCCGCCAACTCGGGCAGGGCGATCTGCTGGCCTTCGCCGGCGACGCACCGCACGGCTACCACACCAACGGCAGCTCGGCCGACGTGACAGTCGTCATCGCCTCCCCCGTGCAGGCCTGAAACCGTGTAGGCCTGAAACTCGGTGGAGCCGCGCTGCCGGCCAGCGGACACTGGGCCAATGGCAATCGACGCGGCGGAGGTCGCACGGCAACTGGTGGACGAGGAGTATCCGGACGCGCGGGCAGCGTGGCTCGGCGGCAGCGTCGTACGCGGCGACGCCTCCTCGACCAGCACGGAGGGAGGCTGTTCGCGGGGTTCGAGTTGGCGGCTCAGCCGGTCTGACTGCTCACTCGGCGTCGACCAGCTGCCAGTCCCGACGCTTGGGCAGCATGCGTACGGCGATCACCGCCACCACTGCGCCGAGCAGGAAGCCGGGGATGGTCCAGCGCCAGCCGGTGAAGAAGCCCGTGGTCTCGGCCACGGCTGCTTCCGCCGTTGGTTCCTCGGCCGCGGGAGCCGCGTCGACCTGCCCGTAGGAGTCGGTCGGACCGCCCCAGGCGTCGCCGTCGAGCAGCTTCATGGAGCCCAGGAGCTTCAGCAGCGCCACGCGGTCGGTGGCGGTGTGCCAGACGGGCTTCTCCGGCAGTGTGCTGCCGTCCAGCGACGCCCTGGTCGCGATCCAGGGGCCACCAGGAGCATCCGGGTAGATGATGTCGACGCGCCAGACCGACATGTCGTGGATCAGCCAGGTGGCACGGACGAACCGGCCGACCTCGTGCGGCTCCTTGCCGACCGGGTCGCGTGCTCCGCTGACGTCGGTCAATCGCTGGAGTTCGGCGTACTCGCCGTCCTCGTAGCCGACGGCAACCACTGTCGGCGGGCTGCTGAGCACCACGCTGGTCGGCCCGCCGGCTTGGACGGGCGCGGCTCCGAGCGCGGCGACAGCCAACAGGGCGATGCAGAACGCAAGAGTACGGCGGACCATGGCAGCCCTCCCCTGGGAACGATGACTACCTCTGGTACACCGCCGACGGCTACGAGGTTCCCTGAGCGAGCCGGATCGCGCGTTCCTTGTCGGCGACCCCTTCCAGCCGGAACGTGACACCGCTGTCCACCCAGACCAGTGTCGGACCGGCCACGCGGACGCGCCGTTCGGTCCCGGTGGCCTCCTCCAGGACTAGCTCGTGCGGCCCGTCGAACCAGTAGCCGTTGAGCTCCGTCACCTCCTGCAGGCTGCTGTAGTACTTCTTCACGTAGAGCGGCGACACCTCGGCGCGGAACTGCTCCAGCCGTACGCCGGTCCAGCCGACAGCCACGAAGCCCGGTGAGGCTTCGACACCCGCCGGTGCGCCCAGTTCAGCAGGCACGCCGGGCTTGAACCCCGCGATGCGCTGCGCTTCCGCCAGCGACAGCTGCCCAGTGACCGACGGCAGTGTCGGCGCACTGGTCGGTGCACTCGCGACAGGTTGGGCCCGCACTCCCCCGATGTTGAGCCACTCCGCGACGGTCGCCCGGACTGGTGGCGTGGCGACCGCACCTGCGACCAGCACGAGGAACAGGGCCAGGAATGTGCGCCAGCGGTCCCGCAGTGAGCGCCTGATCGGCATGTCGGCCACCCGGGTGAGCACAGCTGCCGTCAGGCCGTCGTCCACCGGAGGCACGACAGCAGACTGGCCGAGAGCCCTCAGCTCGTCGTCCAAGTTCATCGCTGCACCTCCTTGTCAGGTAGCGAGTCCCGCAGGCGGCCCAATGCTCGGTGCAGGCGGGACTTGACCGTCCCACGCGGCCAGCCGAGCACCACGGCCGTCTCCTGCTCGTCCAGGTCCAACAGGTAGCGGCAGGTGACCACCAGGCGGAACGGCTCGGGCAGCTCCCGCACGGCCGCCAGCAGCTCCTGTCGCCGCTCCAGCGACACCGCCTGGTCTGCCGGGTCCAGTACGACGTCCTGCGGCGCGGCGAGCTCCTCGCGGTGAGACCGGCGGCTGCGCGACCGCAGTACGTTCCGCGTCTCGTTGGCCACGATCCGCAGCAACCAGGGCCGGAAGGCGGCACCGGTCCGGAAGCTCCCGAGTGCCCGGTACGCCTTGACGAACGCCTCCTGCACCACGTCGTCCGCGTCCGCACCGGCTCCGAGGAACACCGCCGTACGCTTCGCCACCTGGGCATGCAGCACCACCAGCTCGCCGTACGCGGCAGACTCCCCACCCCGCACCCGAGCCAAAATCTCCGCCTCGCCGCTCCCGCTGATCGCGCCTCCTGGTCAACCTGCTGACATTGTGACTACACCGCAGGCGCACAGCAGGTTCCGTGTATAGGGTCGTGATGTGCCAGAAGTTGATGCGAGTTTTCTCGCCCTGCCCCGTCATGAGCTTGCCGAGGCCGCCCTGCAGCGGGCCAAGGACCTCGG
This sequence comes from Kribbella sp. NPDC050124, assembly GCF_044460355.1. Classification (NCBI taxonomy): domain Bacteria; kingdom Bacillati; phylum Actinomycetota; class Actinomycetes; order Propionibacteriales; family Kribbellaceae; genus Kribbella; species Kribbella sp. NPDC050124. Next base: position 433,965 of record NZ_JBITJU010000002.1, on the reverse strand, counting down.
CGCCACGTTCGCCGAGTTCCGGCTGGAGCGGATCCGGTCGGAGTCGATCTCCCTGCGCGACAGCCAGCTGGAGAACGCCCAGGACGACGAGGACCTCGGCCTCGCGGTCCGGGTGATCCACGACGGCACCTGGGGGTTCGCCGCCGGCGTCGCGCTGACCAAGGACGAGGCCGTCCAGGTCGCCGAGCAGGCCGTGAACATGGCCCAGGTGTCCCGGCCGATCAACGCCGAGACCATCGAGCTGGCCGGCGAGCCCGTCTATAAGAGCGCCACCTGGGTGTCGTCGTACGAGATCGATCCGTTCAGCGTGCCGCGCGCGGAGAAGGTCGCGCTGCTCACCGACTACAGCGACCGGCTGCTCAACGCCGACGGCGTCGACCACGTGAGCGTCAGCGTCGCCTCGATCCACGAGTGCAAGTACTACGCGAACTCCGCCGGTACGTCGTACACCCAGCAACGGGTCCGGATCGGCCCGAAGCTCACCGCGCACGCCGTGCAGGCCGACCGCTTCGACTCCATGAGCACCTGCGCGCCGCCCGCCGGCCGCGGCTGGGAGTACATGACCGGCACCGGCTGGAACTGGGACGAGGAGCTGGCCCAGCTGCCCGGCTGGCTGGCCGAGAAGATGGCCGCACCGACCGTGGAGGCCGGCGTCTACGACCTGGTGATCGACCCGACCAACCTCTGGCTCACCATCCACGAGTCGATCGGCCACGCCACCGAGCTCGACCGCGCGCTCGGCTACGAGGCCAACTACGCCGGCACCAGCTTCGCCACCACCGACAAGCTCGGCACCCTGCAGTACGGATCGCCGATCATGCACGTCACCGGCGACCGCACCGCCGAGCACGGCCTGTCCACCGTCGGGTACGACGACGAGGGCGTGGCCGGCCAGCAGTGGGACCTGGTCAAGGACGGCGTCCTGGTCGGCTACCAGGTCGACCGCCGGATGGCCAAGGTCAACGAGGGCCTGCTCGGCACCCCGCGGTCCAACGGCTGCGCGTACGCCGACTCGTCCGGCCACATCCCGATCCAGCGGATGGCCAACGTCTCGCTGCAGCCGGCGCCCGACGGCCCGTCCACCGAGGAGCTCATCTCCCGGGTGCAGAACGGCATCTACATCGTCGGCGACAAGTCCTGGTCGATCGACATGCAGCGGTACAACTTCCAGTTCACCGGCCAGCGGTTCTACAAGATCACCGACGGCAGGCTGGACGGCCAGGTCCGGGACGTCGCGTACCAGGCGACCACCACGGACTTCTGGGGCTCGATGGAGGCCATCGGCGGCCCGCAGACGTACGTCCTCGGCGGCGCGCTGAACTGCGGCAAGGCCCAGCCCGGCCAGAGCGGCGCGGTCAGCCACGGCTGCCCGTCCGCCCTGTTCCGCAGCGTCCGCATTCTCAACACCACGCAGGAGGCCGGCCGGTGACGACCGCCATTCAGCTCACCCCGCAGGACACCATCGAGCGGGGTCTCGCCCTGGCCGCGGCCGAGGGCGCCGACGGCTGCGTCGTCATCGTCACCGAGACGTCCAGCACGAACCTGCGCTGGGCCAACAACACCCTGACCACCAACGGCGCCATGCACGGCTCCAGCGTGACCGTGATCGCGACCGTCGGAGCCGGCGAGGGTACGGCGGCCGGAGTCGTCGGCCGGTCCTCGGTCACCGACAAGTCGTTGCGGGACATCGTCTCGGCCGCGGTCGCGACCGCCCGGGCGTCGAGCCCGGCCGAGGACGCCCGTCCGCTGGTGGACGGCTCCGCCGGCGCGGACTGGGACGCCGAGCCCGAGGAGACCTCGGTCAGCGTGTACGAGAAGTTCGCGCCCGCCCTCGGCGACACGCTCAAGCGGGCCGGCCACGAGAACCGCTGGCTCTACGGCTTCGCGGACCACCAGGTCATGACCGTGTACGTCGGTTCGTCCGCCGGACTGCGGTTGCGCCAGGCACTCCCCCGCGGGTACGTCACCGCGACCGGCAAGTCGGGTGACCTCAGCCAGTCCGCCTGGGTCGGCGCCGCCACCCGCGACTTCACCGACATCGACGCGCACGCGATCGACGCCGAGTTGACCCGTCGCCTCGGTTGGGCGCGCCGGACGGTTTCGGTGGAGGCCGGCCGGCACGCGACCGTGTTGCCACCGGCTGCCGTTGCGGACCTTACGACGTACCTCTATTGGTGCCTGGACGGGCGGGAGGCGTTCGAGGGGCGCAGCGTGTTCGCCAATCCGTCAGGTGGAACGCGAGTGGGTGACGTGCTGTCGTCGCAGCCGGTGCATCTGCGGTCGGACCCGCAGCTACCCGGGCTGGAGACGTTCCCGTTCGCGGTGGCCCGGTCGTCCGGTGGCTCGTCCAGCGTGTTCGACAACGGGCTCACACTGAGCGCGACGGACTGGATCCGCAGCGGCAAACTCGAGGCGCTGATGACCAGCCGGCACACCGCCGACCTGATCGGTGCGCAGACCGTGACGCCGGACATCGACAACTACGTGCTGACCGTCGACGGCGCGAGCGGGTCCACCGACGACCTGGTCGCCGGGCTCGACCACGGGCTGCTGCTGACCTGCCTGTGGTACATCCGGATGGTCGATCCGCAGACCCTGCTGCTTACCGGACTGACCCGCGACGGCGTCTACCTGGTCGAGGACGGCGAGGTGACCGGTGCCGTGAACAACTTCCGGTTCAACGAGAGCCCGGTCGACCTGCTGGCCCGGTTCACCAAGGCCGGTGCGACCGTGCCGTCGTTCTCGCGCGAGTGGGGTGACTACTTCTCCCGGACCGCGACGCCGCCGCTGCTCGTGCCGGACTTCAACATGTCGACGGTCAGCCAGGCCAGCTGATTCTTGTCCACCGGACAGCACGACGCCCCGCGAACCTGAGTTCGCGGGGCGTCGTCAGCTCTGAACGGGCAGCTCAGACCGTCGGGTAGCCCGGCTCGGCCGGACCGCCCGGCTGGCCGAAGCCCTGGCCGCGCTCGGCGGCCTTCGGGTCGGGGCCGTGCTGGTTGTCGCCGACGGTGCCCTCCTGGGCGGCCAGCACGATGAACCAGATGAAACCGACACACGGGATCAGGTTGATCAGGATCCACCAGCCGCTGCGGTTGGTGTCGTGCATCCGGCGGATGCCCACGCCGATGGACGGCAGCAGCACCGCCAGGCTGTAGATCGAGCTGATCACACCCGAGTTCGCCGCGCCGTACGTCGTCCCGATCACGTTGTCGACGATGCTCAGGATGATCGACACGATCACGTTGAAGAGTACGAACATCCAGTACTCTTTGCGCCGGGCTCGCCCGTCGAACACGGCGTACTTCTTGAGGACCTCGATGTACCACTGCATTGCTGATTCTCCGATGGTCGAATGTGAGACGCGGACAGAGCCTGTCGGAACCGGTCGGGTTCGTCAATGCAACTTTTCGCTTTGGTGACCACACCGCAACCTGGCACGCCGCAGCTAGAGTGAACTTCACCTTTTCGGAACCGGGTACTGCTAGAGCCGGCTTCAGCTTCCCCATGGAGAGTGCTGAATCAGCTTGCTGGGTTGGGTTTCGCGAGCGCGACCCGCCACAGTTGGCGCGGCCCTTCGGCGTACGACGTGATGTCGTCGACCCGCCAGCGGTCGGCCAACTCGCGAATCAGCGCCTCGTCGAAGAACCGGCCGGCGAACCCGTCGTGCTCCGACAGCCCGTCCTCGAGCGGTTGCCAACGGCCCGAACACGAGTCATCGACTGACCACACGGCGTACACGAACAGGCCGCCCGGGCGCAGGACGCGGTGGATCTCACCGACCAGTGCGCGGAGCTCGGCGCGTGCGAACGCCATGTTCAGCAGGAGGTTCGCGAACACCGCGTTGACCGTCGCGTCAGCCGGCGGTAGCGGATCGCGGACGTCGTGCAGCGCCGCCGTGACGCGGTCGTCGAGGCCCTCACGCTGCGCATCCAGCCGCAGCTGGTCGAGCGCGGACTCGGAGAAGTCGGTGGCGTGCACGCTGAATCCCTGCTGCGCCAGGAAGAGCGCGTCGCGCCCCTGGCCGGCGCCCAGCTCCAGGACGTCATCGATGCCTGCGGCACCGAATGCCCCGGCAGCCCAGCGCGCGGCCGCGGACGGTTCCGTCCCGTGCAGGTGCGGCTGCAGCTCGTACGCCGTCTGCCAGCGTTCCTGCTGAGCCCTCGCGAGCTCGACATGCCCAGTGTTCATGGTGCTCCCCGTGTTCGTCACGCCGGTCTGGACGACCGGCAGACCGCAGCAGCCTACGTCACGAATTGAGTAGACGTACTCACGCGGGCGCCCGTTCCGGGTCGCGATAGTGAGGTGAGACTCAGGAGGAATGCCATGAACCCGCAGGTTTCCGCCCCGCTGGAGTGCCCGGCTTGTCACACACTGCTACACCTCACGGTGGAAGCACCCCCACAGTCCGTGGCCAGCTACCCACCTGCACCTTCCTACCCACCGCCTCCGCCGCGTGGGATCCCGGCGCCTGTGTACACGCCGCCGCCGATGCGCCGGCCGGCCACCACCTTCCAGCAGCCGCTCCCACCACCACCTCAGCCAGTACGGCGTCCCGCACCGCCACGCCGCCGGCTGAGTCCACAGGCCACCTTGCTCAGCCTCGGCGTACTCCTGCTGCTCGCGGCAGGCGTCACCTTCCTCGCGGTCAACTGGGACAGCCTGCCCGTCGGTGCGCAAGCCGGCATCATCGGCACCCTCGCCGCTCTCGCCTTCGCCGGCGCCGTTCCCGCGAGCCGCACCTCGCTAGCCGCGTCAGCCGAAGCCCTCGGCATCCTCGGCTCCGGTCTCCTCATCCTCGACCTGTACGGCGCCCGCGCCCTCGGACTGTTCTCCGCCGAGACCGTCGACGATCTCACGTACAGCGCGATCGTCTTCGCTGCCGTTGCCCTGATCAACCTCCTGATGACCCGGCCGGCGCCGAAGGTCGTCACGTTCGGCGTCACCACAGTCATCGCCGGCCAACTCCCGCTTCCGCTGGTCCTCGCCGACCGCGTCAGCCTGCCCTGGCTGCTCGCGGCTCTGCTCGCCCAGGTGGTCGCCACGCTCATCCTGTCGGCGAAGGGTACGGCGATCGTCCGCCGAACCGGTGAGATCACGTCGGCCGTCGTCTTCTGCGGCATCCTCGTCAGCGGCATGGTCCGGACCTTCACCGCGCTGCTGTCCAGCTACTCCGTGGACTTCACTCGCACCGTCGGAACGTCGTTCATCGCGCCACTCGCGACCGTCGTCGCCACCACCGTGGTGGTCTGTGTCGCCGCGCTCACCGGCGTCCTCATCCTGCGGAAGCGGCCGCTGCCCGCATCGATCACCCAGGGCCTCGGCGAGGCAGTCTGCGCTGCCGCCGCCGGCTTCGTGGTCGCGACGTGTCTGCCGCAGATCCCCGGACCGGGTCGCTGGCTGACCACGGGGCTCTTCGCAGCGCTCGGATTCGCGGTGGTCCTGCGAGGTCGCCGTACCGGAACGCTCTCGTTGCTCCTGCACCCCGCGACGATCACCGTTGCCTTGGTCAATCTCCTGTTCTGCTTGTGGCAGGCGGATGTCCGGCAACTCGGGTTCATCGCCGGCATCGTCGCCGTACTGGCCGTCTTCGCCGCGCTGCGCAAGGTGGTCGACGCCGTCCCAGCCACGGGGGTGGCGAGTGCGGGCGCGCAGTTCGCCGTCGTGATGTTCGTGCTGGACGAGTTCATCGGCCTGTGGGCGGGGGCAGTCAGCCTGGCGGTCATCGGAGCGTGCGGCATCGGCCTTGCCTGCCGGTACATCGGTCAGCCGCTCGAGCGCACATTGATGTGGTCGTCGGCGAGCGCCGTACTGGTCGCTGAGGTTGTCGCGGTGATGGTGTCCACGGACGCCGCCACCGGGGTCGTGCTCACGATCGCCGCCGCGCCGCTGGTTGCGTACGGCATGAACCAGGTACGGCGCCCCGCCCTGCTGGTGGCCGGCCTGCTGCTGATCGTCGCCAACACCGCCTTCGTCCTGGCCGCCGGCGGCACCACGATCGAGTGGTTCACTGTCCCGCCCGCGATCGTGATGATCGCGATCGGCGTCCTGGCCTGGCGCGACCAGCCCAGCTGGGTCTTCCTCGGCCCCGGCCTCCTGATCGGCCTGGTCCCCTCCGCCCTGATTGCCGACGGCAACGACAGCTGGATCCGCGTCACGCTCGTCGTAGCCGCCGCCCTCACCGTCATCGTCCTGGGCGCCCAACTAGGCCTCCAGGCCCCCTTCGTCATCGGCGCCGCCGTCCTGGCCAAAGTCGGCATCTGGCAATTCCTCGAGGTGGCCCCCTTGATCCCCCGCTGGATCACCCTAGGCACAGCCGGCGCCACCCTCCTCGCCGTCGGCGCCACCTACGAACGCCGCCTGACCCAAGCCAAACAAGCCGCCCACTGGCTCACCGCCCTCCGCTGACGCGCGCATCCGGGTTCCCCGGTGGCCCCCTGATCCGCATACTTGGTTCGAGACGGATCGGGGAGCCCGGGGGCCGGATGACCAACCGCAGCGACAAGCAGACGGCGGACGTGCTGCTGCTTGCCAGCGTGCTCGAAAAACTCCGCACCCACGACGGCCTGACCCTCGCCCGGCTGAAGGACCCCACCCGGAACGGCATCGCGGTCCCGCTGATGGAGCTGGCCGCGACCCGCCGCTTCGCCACGGTCCACGAGCTCGACCCCGCGTCCGCCACCCTCGACCTGGTCGCCACCTGCGTCCGCGACGACCTCCACGGCACCCAGCAAATAGTCGCCGACGCAATCCTCGCCCTCGGCCTGCACGCCGAGGTCCACAACCAGGCCGGCATCGAGGACCGCATCACACGTTCGCTTTACAGCACCTCTCTCGGCCGCCGCCGCGAGACCCTGCTCGGCAACTGGCACCGCCTGCACCAGGCTCTCGGCCAGCAACCCGGCGAGGCTCCGAGCGATCGCGCCCTCCGCGGCACGACCGAACCCGCCGTACTGCGAGAGCTCGCCAACCAACTCATCCGCCGCGACATCTACTCGGTCGGCTCGAAGACCGTCGTGATGCTCGACGCCGCCCCGGCGATCGACGTTGGTCCAGCCGGCCGGATCATCGTGGTCGGCGGCGCGGTGATGGACGCCACCTTCCGGATGCGGACGCTGCCTGCGCCAGAAACCTCGACCGAGGCCTACGGCTTCGACCTCTCCCCCGGTGGCAAAGGCCTGAACCAGGCGGTCGCAGCAGCCCGTCTGGGCCTGCACACCTCCCTGATCGCCGCAGTCGCCGACGACCGCTTCGGCGAAGAGATCGTGCAGTACTTGCGGGACGAGGGGGTCGACACCTCGCTGATCAAGCGGGTTCGGGGCAGCCAGACGCCGTTCACCGGCGTGTTCGAGAAGGAGCTCGGCGACAGCATCGCGGTCAACTGGCGCAACCAGGCCGAGGTCTTCCTGTCCGAGCACGACATGGACGACCGGTACGAGCAGCTCTCCGCATGCGACGCCTTGCTGATGACGTTCGAAGTGCCGCGCAAGACGATGCAGCACACGCTGGCCATCGTCCACCGCGACCCGGACAACCGGCCGGTGGCGATCGTCACCCCGGGTCAGCCGTACGAAGACGAACGTGTCTCGGGCGAGACCTTCGGCCGGATCGACTACCTCGTCGCGCACCCCTGGGAGCTCGGCCGCTTCGTTTCACAGGGCCCAGGCGCCTTCGACCCGGATCCGGTCGCCCGGAATCTGCTCGCCTTCGGCGTGGAGACGCTCTGCATGCTGGTCAACGGCGGCTGCACGGTCTACTCCGGGCCGGCGCACGACGTCCTCAGCGTGCCGACGATCGCGTCGATCTACAAAGAGTCGTCCGCCGCCCGGGACGCCTTCTGCGCGGCCCTGGCGGCCAAGCTCATCGACAACGACCGAAGGTTCTCCGACAAGGTGGCCATCTGGGCCACCGCCGCCATGTCCTGCGCCACCGCCGACTTCCCGCTGTCCAACTCGATGCCTGACCGCAAACGCATCGAGGGCTTCCTCGCGCGCTCCCCCTTCGGCGCGAACGGCGGACGCGCCTGAGCGGAAGCGTGGGGAGTCAGCGCCGGAGGCGGCGCTGGTCGCCGGGGAGGACAGCTTCGGTGTCGCCACGGATGCGGCAGCAGTAGATGACCGAGGGGAGCAGCAGCTTGGTCGGACTCTGCTCGAACTTCTCCTGCGGATAGGCAGCGCGCAACTCGGCCAGGTTGGTTCCGCCGAAGCGCGTCCGGAGTTGACGCGGGCTCGCGTAGACGCCGTGGACGTACAGGTAGGGACGGGCCTCGATCGACATCCACTGCTGCCAGTTGGCCGCCCGGTAGCTCGCGCCGACGAATCCCAGATTGGGATCGACCGCGGTGGTGAGCAGCTGAACCGCCGGAATCTCCTGCCGGATCACCTGCCTGACTTTCGCCAGCAGAAAGGAGATCGCATTCGGCGGCGCCACGTCGAACGAATACACCCGGGACACGTCCCAGGCAGCGCCGAGCGGCACACCGAACTGTGTCTGCAACTGCCGTCCGACCTGCCTCCATTCCAGCGACGAAACGCTGCACAACGTCACCGGAAGCCTGCTCACCGGGTCGACCAGACCGAAGTTGAGCGACCCCGGGCGGGCACTGCGCAGGTAATGCAGCCGACTGAAAACAGGGTCCGCCTGGCGATTCCCGAGCTGCACGAAACGCAGGTCCGAGAGTTCGTACCGGTGCCGCGGAATAAATTCTTGGATCGCGCGCTGATCGTGCGCCAGACGCCCGCCGTTGCGATTCAGTTCGTCGATCACGTGATTCCGGCCGACCGTGCCGTCCGCACGTGCCCACCGCGGCAGGTGCAGCAGGGTGCGAACGCTCAGGGCTCGTTGCGGAACGCGGTGCCGGCGCGCGGCATCGGCCAGCAGGCCGGCGAACTCCGGAGCGTGCCTTCGGCAAGCATCGAAGGAGATCCGGGTGGGCCCGGCTACTGGAACTGAAGGCGGTGGGACGACCGCGGAAGCCGCCACGTCGGCGGCGCTGATCACCACGCCAGCATGCTAACCGACCGTTGCCGCGTCATCGCAACGTCCCAAACAAACGTGTTTTGGCGGCGTGTTGCACTCCTGACTGCCAGTTGGCAGCCGACGTGTGCCAACTGGCGCGGAACAGTACGCCGAAACGCGCCGGCGTACTGCCGGACGCCGCCAAACTCGCACCCTCCGCTGCGGACACGGTTGCCAAAATCATGTCCGGACATATCTGGTGGTGCCAATTTTTCTGGATTGACAACCGATTGTCGTGACGTTCACTGAAAGCGTAACCAGATCCGCCGATACGCCGACTCACTCTAACTCAGGAGCGGCGAAAGAGAAGCAACCAAGGGAAGTGAACCGAAGGAAAAGAGGAAACGCCATGCCTCCCAACGAATTCGTCGCGACCGTCGTCGTGCTGGCCAGTGCGGTACTCCTGATCTCCTTCTGGAAACAGATCCTGTTCATTCTGCTCTTCGGAGTGGTCCTGGTCTTCTGCTTCGGCCTCTACAACGTCGCCGCCGCGATGGGACACTGAGCTCCGCCGCAATCTCAGCCGCTCGACACCCGCCCGGGGTTCCCCGGGCGGGTATTTTTCGTAGGCTCGCAGACGTGAGTGACTCCGCTGCGGATCTCAGCCTGATCGAGGTGCTCCGATTACTGGAGCGGCGCAAGCTCTCCGCGCGCGAGCTCGTCGAGGACTGCCTGCGCCGGATCGAGCTGGCCGAGCCGACCATCCGCGCGTTCGTCACGCGGACCCCCGACCTTGCCCTGGAGGCAGCGCTGCGAGCAGACAAGGCTCGGGCTGCGGGCAAGCCGGTCGGCCCGTTGGCCGGCGTACCGGTCGCAGTGAAGGACGTGTTTCTCACAGAAGGAGTGCTCACCACGGCGGGCAGCCAGGTTCTGGCCGGCTACGTCCCGGTCGAGGACGCGGCCGTCTGGGAGCGTCTCGCCGCCGCCGGCGCCGGGATGCTCGGCAAGACGACCACACACGAGTTCGCGTACGGTACGGCGTCCACTCCGACGGCGAATCCCTGGGACGTCCGCCGTACCCCCGGTGGATCGTCGGGCGGATCCGCGGCCGCCCTGGCCGCGCGCATGGTTCCGATCGCCACCGGGACCGACACCGGCGGCTCGCTGCGGATCCCGGCCGCCGCCTGCGGCGTCTCCACCCTCCGCAGCGCCCGCGGCCGCATCTCGCGGTACGGCGTCATCCCGCTGAGCCCGTCGTTCGACGTCGCCGGTCCGATGGCCCGCAGAATGCTCGACATCTCGATCCTGATGCGTGTCCTGGCTGCCCACGACCCCCGCGACCCGGCCACGCTGGACGGTCCGTGTCCGCCGTACCCGCTCGAACCGCCGCGCGACCTGACCGGGATCCGGATCGGCCTGCCGGTCGAGATGTCCTGGCAGGACGTCGACGCGCGGATCGCGGTCGTCTGCCGGGAGGCACTCGACCTGCTGGTCGGCCGCGGCGCCGAACTGGTAGAGATCGAGAACCCGCCGAACACCAAGGAGGTCCTGGAGAAGTCCACCGGCGTCTTCGACACCATCAACGACAGCGAAGCCCATCAGTTCCACGACGCCTTTGTTCCGCGCAGCCACCTCTACACCCCGCAGGTCCGGGAGCGCGTCCGCAAAGGCGAGCGCATCAGCCCGCAGCGCTACCGCAAAGCGCTCCGCCTGCGCGACCAGTGGACCCGGGACTGGCGACAGCTCATGGAAATCCATCGCCTGGACGCGATCGCCCATCCCACCATCGACGCCGCTCCCCCACTGATTGACCACACCCGACCACCCAAAGGCCCCCGCATCCGCCTGTCGGTCCCCTGGTCGATCGCCGATTTCCCCGCCTTGAGCGTCCCCGCCGGCTTCGACGCCCGCGCCCTCCCTGTCGGCCTGTCCCTGGCGGCCCTCCCCGAACGCGAGGCCGATCTGCTGGCCTGGGGCATCCGCATCGACGAGGACCTCCAACTCTGGCGCCACGGCCCGCCGACCGCTACCGCTGAGAACTGAGCGCAGCCCCACTCAGGGCCAGCAGCCCTGCCCCGATCAACGCCGCCGCGACCCGGACCCCCAACGGAGACTGCTCTCCGAGAATCGCCGGTAGCGCGACCAGTACGGCGCCGGCGCTGGTCGCCAGCCACCGCCGAAGACTCCGTGATCTCGAGCGGTTGATCCGGAACGACAGTGGGACGTGCGCCGGGACCGTTCGCAGATCGCTCTTCTCGCTCGCCAGGCTGATCCTCACCCGCGAGAAGGTGTCGTAGTTCTGCACCGCCGGGAACAGCCAGAAGTCGACCACGTCGTACTTCAGCGCGACGTCGTACACCTCGTCGGACGCGATCCGCAGATTCGGACCCCCGGGCGTACAGGTCAGTTTGAAGCCGGCGTCCGGCAGGTATCGCTTGGTGTAGATGTTCGTGACGATCCGCAGCGACTGGCCGTCGACCGCCTCCAGCCGCCCGTCGCCGTCGTAGCGCACGGCTTTCCCCTGGTGCGTCTCGACCGACGCGACGCGCAGGAAGAACGAGCTCTCGTAGGTGCGATGAAGGGCCAGCCGCTCCGCGGCCGCGAGCCAGCGGTCGGGCGCGTTGTCAGTAGCCTCCGCCGGCAACAGCGGGAAGTTCGAGGTGGCGGAGTGGAACACGCCGTTCTCGGCGGCAGTGATCTGGTCGACCGTGATCCGGCTCTGCGCGACGATGCCCGGCAACGAGTCCGGGTAGTCCTGCAGGTTCGGGTAGCCGCCGATGCGCAACTGGAAGATGAACATCTGCGCCACCTTCTCGGCTTTCACCACGGTGGCGTAGCGGATCGGCAGCACGAAGGGATCGGTTGCCATCGTGTTCGCCGCGAACCCGAGCACTGCGGGGACGCCCTCGGCCCGGCTGTTCGACACCGCGCGTCGTACCGCCGGCGTCGCCCAGCGGGCGCTGTAGCGGAACTGGACGACGAAGCCCTCCGGCGCGGCCAGGACGGTCTGGATGTCCTCGGCGTAGCGCCGTTTGTCGTCGGACGAGAGAAGCAGCAAGCTGTCCATGGATCCCCCTCCCCAGAGCGCGGTCGGATCGCGTCCGCGGTGTGGTTCCTACCCAGGAAGGGGACCGTCCTACCAAGGTCGCAGCGGTGGGAGGGGTTCGACGGCCGACAGCGGGTTGGGGATTCGGCCGGTGCTGGGGATGGGTGGGCGGGTGGCTAGGTCGGTGTAGCCGAGGGTTAGGCGGTAGGCGTTGAGGGGGTATTGGGTGAAGGTTTCGGCGGTCAGGGCGGTGGCGGCCAGGCGGCCGGCGTACTCGGGGTGGGTTTGGGTGTAGAGGTCGATCTCGCCTCGAGTCAGGGCCCAGAAGGTTTCGGGGTCCAGGAGGTTGGTTTCTTCGAGGAGGTCGGCGAGGGGGTTGAGGACGCCCAGGAGGAGGGCGTCGACGAGGTACTGGCGGAGGATGGGCCACGGCTTGCGCGGGAGGACTCGGGTGTGGGAGTCGGGTTCGGGGCCTCGGGCAAGGATGGGGGTGGTGGAGATGTTGATGTCGTCGACGAGGTCCTTGATGACGATGCGGGCGGGGAGGCCTTCGGGGCCGCAGACGACGGCGAGATTTTCGCCGTGCGGGTTCACTGTGATGCCGTAGTGGTGCATCAGGTGCAGGAGCGGGCGGAGCAACGCCGACAGCAGGTGTGAGATCCACTCGCGGGGTGCGGCGCCGGACTTGTCGATCAGGGCCTCGACGAGGGGACCTTCGGGAGTCGTGTGCAGTACGGCGGCCAGCGCCCAAGCGGTCTCGTTCGGGTGCAGACGAGGGTCCAGTGGGTCGCGCCAGATGCAGCCGAGGGTCTCGGTCCACTGGTACGGGATGCCGGGAGCACTCGACAGCTGCGGGTGCCGGACGGTGACGGACGCGACCTCGCCGAGCAGTTCGGTGCCGAGCCGACCGAGGATCTCGTCGCGGTACCACAGGCCGCGCAGCCACTGGGTGATCATCGGCGCCGCCAGCGTGCAGTGCTCGGGGATGCCGCGGTAGACCGAGGTGTTGAGGATCTTCAGCGGCAGCTTGACCTGGTAGCGCAGCGGCTGGGAGATGTTCACCATGGTCCGGATCGACTGCGTCGGCAGGTAGTCGTCCGGCCCCTCCCCCAGTACGACGATCTCCCCGTTGGCCAGCTCACGCGCCCACTGCGTCCGTACGACGTGGTCCAGCTGCCACGGATGGCACGGCAACCACACGTACGAGGCCGGATCGACCAGCTGACCCCGGAACGCCTCCAACGCGTCCGGTCCGAGCTCTCGCCCGACCACCGAGTGCTCCGACAGGTCCGGCGTACCACGGAACTCCGCAAGCCCCCGACGTACGGCGAGCCACACCAGACGCAGCGGAGTCCGTGCCTCCGGCGCGTACCGCAGGCTGTCGTCGGCCGAGAAGCCCAGTCGCCCCTTGTTGGCCACCAGCAACGGATGTCCGGTCAGGTGACCTTCCAAGCGGCTGTGGTGACGGTCCAGCAACTCCGACCGCGGGACTGCGGTCGACGCCATCCGTACGTCGGCCGCCAACGTGCTCGCCAGCTCCGCCACGTACCCGGCCACAGTGGACCCGTCCAGCCCCAGTACGTCGGCTGCGTCGACCAGGAACTGCACTGGGTCGGTCGCGACTTCACTCTCGTCGTTGCCCAGGATCCCGGCCGTCGTACGGCGTACCGAGTCCGGAGCCACCCGCCAACTGCCGAAGGCGCCTCGGGTGGCGGCGAAGGTGTAGGACACCGGCCCGAGGTCGAGGCGATTGTCGACCGGCTGCAGCAGGTTCTCGGTGCAGAACTGGGAGATCAGCTTCGCCAGGAGCTCCGACGAACACCGGGTCCACTCGCTCATCCGGGCCGAGCTCATCCGGGGATGGTGAAGCTGGTGAAGGCCGTGGACTTGGGCAGCCGGAACACCTCGCGCCCGGCCACTGCGTTGAGGATCGTGGCGTTGCGGATGGCACCGATCCCGAGGTCCGGCGCCGCGACACCGTGGCTGTGCAGGTCGGCGTTCGCGACGAACAGTCGGCCGGTCAGCGTGTCCTCGGTGGCGACGCTGTGGTCCCGGTTGATGATCCACCGGCCGGCGGCGTCCCGTCGTACCTGCTCCTCCAACGCGGTCATGAAGGGCAGCGGGCGGTTGCGGTAGCCCGTCGCGGCCACCACCGCGTCGGTGAAGTGCTGGAAGGTCTTGCCGCTGTCGGCGTGGTGCAGCGTCAGTTCGATGCCGTCGGCACGGGCCACCGCGGACACGATGGCTACGCCGCACTGCAGCTCGACCGGTGCGACTGGCGCAGCGCCGAGGTCGCGTTGGTAGAGCACGTCGTGGATGTCGTCGAGCGTGTCGGACGAGATGCCCTTGTAGTGCCGCCACTGATCCTTGACCAGCTTGTCGCGGGTCGACTCATCCAGTGCGTGAAAGTAGTCGACGTACGACGGCGTCGTCATCTCCAGCACGAGCTTCGAGTAGTCCAGCGGGGCGAACGACGGCGTACGGGTCAGCCAGGACACTGCAGGCCCACCAGAGCCGTTGGCACGCAGCAGGTCGAGTGCACACTCGGCACCGGACTGCCCCGAGCCCACGACAGTGACACGCCCCGCCCGCAGTAGGTCGTCGCGACGGAATAGGTAGTCAGCAGAGTGCAGGAAGCGCTCCTCCGGCAGACCGCTCAACGCGGCAGGTACGGACGGCTCGGTACCCACACCGACCACCAGATGCCGCGCCGCGAACACCTCCACTCCGTCGGCGCGCTCTACTGTGAGCTGGAACGCCGAGCCGTCCCACGTCACGTCCCGGACGTGGTGACCGAAGTGCAGCGAGTCCAGCTGCGCCGCGCACCAGCGCAGGTAGGCCTCGTACTCCCGGCGGGTCGGGTGGAACTTCTCCCGGACGTAGAACTGGTACAGCCGGTCGTTGTCCCGCAGGTACGACAGGAACGACAGCGGATGCGCCGGCTCGACCAAGCTGACCAGGTCGGCCAGGAACGACACCTGCAGCATCGCGTCGTCGAACATCAGCCCGCGGTGCCAGGTGAACTCCGGACGGCTGTCCAGCACCGCGATGCGTACGTCGTCCACACCGTCGGCCAGCGCGGCCAGGCCGAGGTTGAACGGCCCGCAGCCGATCGCGATCACGTCATACATGTCATGCCTCCACGGTCCGGGTGCGGACCATCAGTAGTGCGGTCTTGTCGGGAAGCTGTAGCTCCCCTTGCCGGACGAACCCGGCCGCGGCGAACGCGCGGACGGACTGCGTGTTGTCGATGTCGGGCTCGGCGACGACCCGCCGGCAGTCCGCGTCGGACTCCAGGAGGGCGTCGGCCAATGCACGGAGCAGCCGACGACCGAGGCCGCGGCCGATCCGGGTGAGGTCGCCGATGGCGACGTGGACTCCCCAGTCGTGGTCGTCGCTCGGGTAGTACTCGGCCAGCCGGTCGTATCGCACCCGGTAGAGCTCGACGTACCCGAAGTCCTCCGAGTCGACTGACACCACACAAGGTGTCGAGTGCTCCCCTGCCGTCTGCGTGCTCAGCTCTTCGGCCCACTGCTCGACCGACCAGTCCTGGTGCCACCAGCGCTTGATGTGCGGCTGTGCCATCCAGAGCGCGATCGTCGCGGCGTCGTCAGGCCCTGCGGGTCGCAGGTCGAAGCCGTTGTCGAGATGCAACATCGGTCGGACGTCGCACCTCATCGCAGCGGATTCGGAATGTCGAGGTAGACCGATTGAGCGTCCAGAGGCGCAACTACTTCGTCGATACCGCGCAACCGAGTCAGCATGTTCGCCTTGCACGGCAACGTGTCCGCCTCGAGCCACCGGCGAGCCAACCGATCGCCATCCGGCCCAGCAGCCTTCAGCAACGGCAACGCGAGCGTCAGCCGATCACGCACCACACCAAGCAACGCATCCTCGTCGGCGATCCCGTCGTACGCCAGACACCCGACAACGGCCAGCGCTTGGTTGTGCAGCAGGTAGTAGGTCAGTCGATCGTCGACAATCGGATCATCGACAACCGCCAGTGTGGAGTCCCGCAGCCTGGTCACAGCCAACAGACCACGCAGGTACGACGAAGCCAGGTAGTACCCCTGGTTGTCGCGATACGCACCGCCCTTGATCCGCCCGACACCGTCAAGCCGCACCAGCGTGTTCTGCTGATGCGCCTCGAGTCCGATCCCGGTCTCGGCATACAGGTGCAACATCGGGATCAGCACGTTGTCGATGTACGACGCCACCCAGCCGACCGGGTCCTCAGCGGCGTACTCGCTCAACCGGCTGACCCCACCGGGCCGCGGCGCGACCAGACCGGCCAGGCACGCGTAGCTGTCGACATCAGCCGGCACCTCCCGTACGGCGACGTCCAGGCCGGTCAGCGTGGGTCCGCCCTCATCCAGGGCTACCCACGCCGGATCGCGGACGATGGTGAACCGGGGGTGCGCGGTCGCCGTACCGGCGTTGTACGCCGCGTCCAGCAACCTGTTGATCTCCAGGCCGCGGCGTAGCTCGGTCGGCGTCGACTCGCGGCGGGAGTTGGTGATGCGCAGGCCGAGCGACAGCTTCAGCATGACCGGCAGGTCCGGGTGGTACACGGTCCGCAGGCTCGACGTCGGGTACCACTGGGCTCCCTGCGGACCCAGTGCCTTGACGCGACCAGCAGACACGAGCTCGGCCACCCGTGGGCGCTGCAGCACGGACGCCGCCTGCCATGGGTGTGCCGGGATCAGCACCCGGCCCGCGGAGGGAGTGATGCCGGCCAGCGCGCCCATCAACTGCAGAGCGTCCAGTCCCTGCAGCGCGGGCGAGCCGGCCACCTGGTCCGACGACACCAGCTCGGCGTCGGCTTCGAACCAGTGCACTGCGAAGCGGCCGCCGAGCTCCGGCGAGTACGCCGCCAGCTCGTCACCGCTCAGTCCGTCCCGGCTCTTCGGGGCCGGGTGGTTCAGATGACCGAACAGCAGCGCCTGCTCCAGCTCCAGGAACCGTCCCGGACCACGCTCGCCGTCTGCCTCGGCGACGAACCGGTCGACGTTGCGGACCGACTCCGCCGTACGGGTCGCCAGATCCTCGACCTCGGCCGGGTCCGCACCGGTGGACAGCAACCTGACCAGGTCCTCCGGCGCCGGCGGCACGCCGTCCACAAGTACGTCGGTGAACTGGTGCAGGCCGGTCCGGGACGCGTGCTCGACCCGCGCCGTCACGGTCGACGAGCCGACGTCGAACGCCAGCGGACCGACCGCGACCGGGACCGGTGTCTCCCGCGTGTAGCACCGCAGGATCGCATTCAGGTGAGCAGCAACGGCAATGGATATCACGCGGCTCCTTCGCCACTTTCCGCCCGGACGTCCAGGCCGGTGGCGACGACCTGGTCGAGCAGTTCCTCGATGTCCGTCGCGGTGGCGTTCGGGTTCAGCAGCGTCAGCTTCAACGCGACCGCAGCCGGCCGGCCGCCCCGGGCCGGCAGCTTGGTCCGGCCGATCAGCGCCCGTCCGGACGTCAGCAACCGGCGCCGGACCTCCCCCTGGAGGGCGTCCGCCTCGGCCGCCTCCAGGCCCTCCCCCGCGACCCGGAACAGCACCGTGGTCAGGGTCACCGGCGCCAGCAATTCCAAGTTGCTGTCGGCAACGACCCGGGCCGCGGCGGCGTGCGCGAGCTCGTGACAGGTGTCGAGCATTGTGCCCAGGCCGGCCCGTCCGTATGCCGTCAAGGTGGTGGCGACTTTGACCGCGTCCGGGCGGCGAGTGGTCTGCAGGCTCCGGCCGAGCAGGCCGTCCAGGCCGGAGTCGATGTCGTCGGCCGGGTTCAGGTAGTCGACCGAACGCCCGAAGGAGGCGAACCGGTTCTTGTCCGCCACCAGCAGCACACTGGTCGCGGCCGGCTGCCAGCCGATCTTGTGCAGGTCCAGCGTCACCGAGTCAGCGTGCGACAGGTCGGCCAGCAGCGGGGCGAGCTGCTCGGAGAACAGCGCGCCGAACCCGTACGCCGCGTCGACGTGCACCCAGGCGCCGTACTGCCGGGCCAACTCGGCGATCGGCGCGATCGGGTCGATCGAGCCGAAGTCCGTCGTACCGGCCGTCGCCACCACCGCGACCGGAGTGCGGCCCGGCTTGGCGAGCTCGTCGGCCAGCACGTCGGTGCGCATCCGGAAGTTCTCGTCGGCGGCGATGGTGACCGCGGCTTCCTCTCCGAGCCCGAGGGCGGCACACGCCCGCTGGACCGAGAAGTGGGCGAGCTCGGAGCAGAACACGACCGGGTGGTCGAGTCCCTGCAGGCCGTTGCGCCGTACGTCGACGCCGACCGCCGCGGCCGCGCTGTCGCGGGCGATCAGTACGGCGAGCAGGTTGGAGATCGAACCGCCCGGAGTGAGTACGCCGTCCGCGTCCGGACCGAATCCGGCCAGCCCGGCCAGCGCCTGGACGACCCAGCGCTCGATCGCCAGTGTCGCCGGACCGGAGTCGTAGGTGTCCATCGACGCGTTGCTCGCCGAGGCCAGGGCGTCTGCGTCGACCGCGACCTGCAGGACCGGCGGCTGCAGGTGGGCGGCGGCGTGCGGGTGGCTGAGGTCGATTCCGTTGTCCGCGAGCAGTCCCGCGATCAGGTCCAGCGCGGCCGACTCACCGACCCCGGTCGAGGGAATGCGCGGCTCCCCCAGTACGTCGGCGGTCCGCCGCAACACGTCGGCGGGCGAACCGGCCGGCAACGGCCCGCGGCCGGGATCGGAGACGGTCGAGGCCAGTGGCCACGAAGTGAACGGGCTGCGCGCCCGGGCGGGCAGCGCAGTCAGACGCGCGGGTTGCGGCATCCAGATCTCCCGAAGAAGTTGTTAGGTAAACCTTAGTAAGGCAGCCCTAACTTAGTCCTGCTGCTCAGTACCGTGTCAACTCCGCTGCGTGGCTGTCCGGCAACTGAAACCCCATCCCCGCAGGAGAAACCACAATCACCGATCCACCGGTGTGGCGAGCTTCACGTGGCTGAGTCCCACCCCACCCAGCTCACCGGCAACTGCCCGCCCAGAACCTGCAACCGACCGCCCGTCGCGCGCCTCCGTGGACCCCCATGCCAAGGCGGTTGACCCGCGAGGAGGGCTCTACACGCTGCGCATCCCGTCCCGGCGATCAGGCGTCGTAGGGCGTGCGGGTCAGGAGGAAGGTGGCGACGTTGAGGCGGGTGCTGCCGTTGTCGCGGATGACGCGGAGTTTCTCGCCGGCGAAGTAGCCGTCGCGGCCCTGGTAGAGGTCGGGGCCGAGGGGTGAGAAGCGGGAGGTGAGGGCGCCGGTGAGCTGCAGGATGCCGCCGGAGACGACCATGGTCACCGGCGAGTTGCCCCAGTACCAGTGACCGAGCAGCTCGGAGCCCTGGTCCAGCGTCGGCTCGGGCACCCACTCCTGCGGCAGCGAGGGCTCGTGGGTGACCAGGATGCGAAGCAGGTCCGGCGGTAGCGACGCGACCCGTCCGTACGTCGCGTTGCCCAACGTCACCGCACCGATCCGGCGGGCCCGGTCGACGAACAGCCCGGCCAGGAACCCAGGCATCGAGCCGGTGTGGCCGATCAGCAGGTTGGGGTCGTCGGCGATCAGCCGGAGGCCGAGACCGTACGACGCGGTCAGACCCTCCCGCGGATCGGCAGCCGACGGCGCCGCCATCTCCTCCACCGTGTCCCGGCTGAGCACCTCGTGGACCGGGTCGATCCAGAACCGCGCGTACGTCGCCAGGTCCTCGATCGTGCTCCACAATTGCCCAGCCGGCGCCATCGCACCGGAGTCGTACGCGGGCTCCTCCAGGAGCTGCCCGCTGAACGGATGCACCGAGAACCCTTGCGCGGACGGTCCGGCCGGGAAGTACGTCGTACGGCGCATCTCCAGCGGGTCGAGGATGCGGTCCTGGACCAGCTCGAGCCAGGACGCGCCACGCAGCCGGGCGACGAGCTCACCGAGCAGGCCGTACCCGAGGTTCGAGTAGTGGTGCCGCCGATCGGCCGGACCGGCGGCCTGCGACTCGTCCATCGCCGCGGCCAACTGCTCGAACGAGACACCCGGATTGCGTTCCCACCATGGGCCTTCCGGCTCGGCGTTCATGCCACCGCTGTGCGCGAGCAGGTGCCGGATCGTCCGGTCCCCGAAGGCGATCCCGGGCAGATGCTTGCCCACAGCATCGTTCAACCCGAGCAACCCGTCGTCACGGCACTGCATGACCAGGACCGCGGTCAGCGTCTTCGTGATCGACCCGATCCGGTACTGCACGTCCGGACCAGGCGCCCCACCGTCCACCGTCGCGAACTGCCCCCGCGACCCGGTCCACACCAACTCCCCGTCCCGGAGCACCCCAGCGTTGACCGACGGCAACTTCCATTCGCTCTGCGCCGCCGCAACCTCGGCAAACAGAGCAGCGGCGGTCGCAGGACGAACTTCGGTCACTCAAAGGCCTCCGGGGATGGGCAGGAGCAGATCAGGTTGCGGTCGCCGTAGGCGCCGTCGATGCGGCGGACCGGTGGCCAGTACTTCGAGGTGCGGTCGACCGAGCGTGGGAACGCGGCCTCCTCGCGAGTGTAGGCGTGCTCCCACTTGTCGTTGATCACCGACTCGGCGGTGTGCGGGGCGTTCACCAGCGGGTTGTCCGCGGCCGGCCACTCCCCCGCCGCGACCCGGTCGATCTCGTGCCGGATCGCGATCATCGCGTCGCAGAACCGGTCCAGCTCACCCAGGTCCTCGGACTCGGTCGGCTCGACCATCAGCGTGCCGGCCACCGGGAACGACATCGTCGGCGCGTGGAAGCCGTAGTCGATCAGCCGCTTCGCGACGTCGTCGACGCTGATCCCGGTCTCCTTCGTCATCGGCCGCAGGTCGAGGA
This sequence comes from Kribbella sp. NPDC050124, assembly GCF_044460355.1. NCBI lineage: Bacteria > Bacillati > Actinomycetota > Actinomycetes > Propionibacteriales > Kribbellaceae > Kribbella > Kribbella sp. NPDC050124. Next base: position 413,135 of record NZ_JBITJU010000002.1, on the reverse strand, counting down.
TGCACTCGTGCGCGACCAGGCCGTTCTCGCCGGTGTAGAGCACCGGGAACGCGCCCTCGAGCCGCTTCGCCACGTAGTTCGCGGTGAGTACGGCAGCCTTGGTCGCGGCGGTCAGGCCCTCGGCGCCCATCATCCGGATGTACGCCCACGAGATCGCCAGCACGCCCGCGGACCCGAACGGCGCCGCGCTGATCGGCCCGACACCGGACTCCGGCCCAGCCTGGTCGAGCAGCGGGTGGTTCGGCAGGTACGGCGCCAGGTGCGCGGCGACCGCCACCGGGCCGACCCCCGGGCCGCCGCCACCGTGCGGGATGCAGAACGTCTTGTGCAGGTTCAGGTGGCTGACGTCGCCGCCGAACTCACCGGGCTTGGCCAGGCCGAGCAACGCGTTCAGGTTCGCGCCGTCGACGTACACCTGGCCACCGTGGTCGTGGACGATCTGGCAGACCTCGCGCACGCTCTCCTCGTACACACCGTGCGTCGAGGGGTAGGTGATCATGATCGCGGCAAGCTTCGAAGCGTGCTCGGAAGCCTTCGACCGCAGGTCGTCCAGGTCGATCGTGCCATCGTCGTTGCCCTTGACAACGACCACCTTCATACCGGCCATCACCGCGGAGGCGGCATTGGTCCCGTGCGCGCTGGCCGGGATCAGGCAGACGTTGCGGTCCTGGTCGCCGTTCGCCCGGTGGTAGCCGCGGATCGCGAGCAGGCCGGCCAGCTCACCCTGGGAGCCGGCGTTCGGCTGGATCGACACCTTCGCGTAGCCGGTCACCTCGGCCAGCCAGCGCTCCAGCTGGCCGATCAGCTTCACGTACCCGGCCGCGTCCTCGACCGGCGCGAACGGGTGCAGGTCGGCGAACTCCGGCCAGGTGACCGGCTCCATCTCGGTGGTCGCGTTGAGCTTCATCGTGCACGAGCCGAGCGGGATCATCCCGCGGTCCAGCGCGTAGTCGTAGTCCGACAGCTTGCGCAGGTACCGCAGCATCGCGGTCTCGGACCGGTGTGTGTTGAAGACCGGGTGCGTCAGGTAGTCCGACGTACGGCGCACCGCCTCGGGCAACGCGGTCGCCGAGAGCGCGCCGTCGTACCGCAGGTCGAAGGCGTCACAGACCGACCGGAGCGCGTGGGCGTCGGTCTTCTCGTCGCAGGAGATGCCGACGTGGTCGGCGTCGACGAGCCGCAGCCAGATCCCGTTCTGCCGGGCGGCGTCGACCACGTCCGCGGCGCGACCCGGGACCCGGGCCAGCACGGTGTCGAAGAAGTTGTCGTGCACAACCTCCACGCCACCGGCGCGCAGGGAGGCGGCCAGCTTGCCGGCGTAGTCGTGGACGCGCGCGGCGATCGACTTCAGGCCGTCCGGCCCGTGGTAGACGGCGTACATCGACGCGACCACGGCCAGCAGGACCTGCGCCGTACAGATGTTCGAGGTCGCCTTCTCGCGGCGGATGTGCTGCTCGCGGGTCTGCAGCGCCAGCCGGTACGCCGGTGCGCCGTCGGCGTCGACCGACACCCCGACAAGGCGACCCGGCAACGACCGCTCGAGACCGGAGCGGACGGACATGAAGCCGGCGTGCGGACCACCGTAGAACAGCGGTACGCCGAAGCGCTGCGACGACCCGATCACGATGTCGGCACCGGCCTCACCCGGCGCCTCGAGCAGCGTCAGCGCGAGCAGGTCGGACGCGACCGCGACCAGGGTGTCGCGCTCGTGCGCGGCTTCGACCAGCGGCTTGAGGTCGCGGACGAGTCCGCCGGCGCCCGGGTACTGCACCAGGAAGCCGAAGAAGTCACCCTCGGGCAGGCCGTCGGTGGTGTCGGCGACCACGACCTCGATGCCGAGCGCCTCGGCCCGGGTCTGCACTACTGCGATGGTCTGAGCGAAGCAGTCCGCGTCGACCAGGAACCGGTCGGACTTGCTCTTCTTGTTGGACCGGTGCGCCAGCGTCATCGCCTCGGCGGCCGCGGTGCCCTCGTCGAGCAGCGACGCGTTCGCGGTCGGCAGCCCGGTCAGGTCGGAGACCACGGTCTGGAAGTTCAGCAGCGCCTCGAGCCGGCCCTGGGAGATCTCCGGCTGGTACGGCGTGTAGGCCGTGTACCAGGCCGGGTTCTCGACCAGACGGCGGACGATGACGGATGGGGTGAAGGTGCCGTAGTACCCCTGGCCGATCATCGAGGTGGCGACGTTGTTGCGCGCCGCGAGCCCGCGCAGCTCGTGCAGCGCGTCGACCTCGGAGGCCGGGTCGGGGAGCCGGAGCGCCTCGGCGGACCGGATCGACGCCGGGACGGCGGCGTCCACGAGCGCGTCGACGTCGTCGTACCCGAGAAGCTGGACCATTCGCGCGACCTCGTCCGGGCGCGGTCCGATGTGACGGTCGGCGAAGGCGGCCGAGACCTGTGGCGTGTCGTTCACTAGAGGCTCCGTTGCTGACAGTGCTGCCGGTGGCCTCCCCCTCTGTCACGCCCGGTGCGCGCTCCAGAGTCGCCTGTGGCACTCGGTCCATGGGCCTGAGAGGTTCCGGGGAGGAATTGCCCCTTCGGCGCCCGGATCAACGGGTCTCTCCCGAGTGCTGTGTACGGCTGTCCCGAGGCTACCAGGAATCGCCGAACACTTCGGTCACCAGCCTCCGCGCGCAGACGCGACCGCGGCCGGGGGTGACAACAAAGTCGCCCACACACCGCGCGGTGAGTGGGCGCTCTGTGGTCAGGGTCGGTCAGCCGGTCATCCGGGCGCGGCGGCGGGCGGCGAGCTCGTCGTTCGCGTGCTGGTCGCCGTCGTCGTGACCGTCGGCGCGCTCGGTCGGGAGCTCGGACAGCGAGCCCTCGACCTCACGCCAGACGCCGCCGAGCGCGATCCCGAACACACCCTGGCCGCCGGCCAGCAGATCGATCACCTCGTCCGGCGAGGTGCACATGTAGACCGAGGCGCCGTCGCTCATCAGGGTGATCTGGGTCAGGTCGTCGATGCCGCGCTTGCTCAGGTGCGCGATCGCGGTCCGGATCTGCTGCAGCGAGATCCCGGCGTCCAGGAGGCGCTTGATCACTTTCAGCAACAAGACGTCGCGGAACCCGTACAGCCGTTGCGTGCCCGAGCCGGTCGCCGGGCGAACCGACGGGGAGACCAGGCCGGTGCGGGCCCAGTAGTCGAGCTGACGGTAGGTGATCCCGGCCGCGGCGCAGGCCGTCGGCCCGCGGAACCCGACGTCCTCCGGCATCGGCCGCAGGTCGTCGTCGAAGAGCAGACCCTGGACGCCGGCGGCAGCGGCCGCCTCGGCGTGCGCTTCGGACGTCGACTGCGCCGTCAGATCCGTGTCGCCGGTGCGTGTCACGCCTGAGCCTCCCTGGGTACCGACTGGAACGGGTCACATCCGTGGAGTGACAACACCCCACAACTCCTTCAAGGTAAGCCGCCGATCAGGGAGGGTCAACGATCACCGCCCTGGTCCGAGAGCGTGTCGCAACCCTGACCTCAATCGTTACCTTGCGTGCCTTGTACCAGACCGTTCAAATCTGCCTCTGCTGACTCGTCAGTAGGTCAGCTCTTGTCGAAGTCTTCCGGGGTCACCTGGTCGAGGAACTCGCGGAACCGTTCGACCTCTTCTTCCTCCTCCACCTCGTCGGCGCCGGCCGTCTCACTCTCCGGCACCGGGATGCCGGCCTCGGCCAGGATCTCCTCGGCGCAGAACACCGGCGTGCCGGTGCGCAGCGCCAGCGCGATCGAGTCCGACGGCCGCGCGGAGATCTCGGTCTTGTCGTCGAACACCAGGATCGCCTCGAACACGCCGTCGGTCAGGTTCACGATCCGGACCTGGCTGAGGGTGTGCCCGAGCACCCGGATGGTCTCGGCGAACAGGTCGTGCGTCAGTGGCCGGGGTGGTTCCATGCCCTGCTGGGCGAAAGCGATCGCGCTGGCCTCGGCCGCGCCGATCCAGATCGGCAGGTACCGCTCGCCCCCGACCTCCCGGAGCAGCACGATCGGCTGACTCGAGGGCATCTCGACCCGGACTCCGATTACGTCGACTTCGCGCACACCTTCAGCCTACTCCGCGGGCCAGCCCCGGGCAGTCCCACGGGTGCGCCGGTGGATAACACAGTGGACAACTCTGGGGACAACTCTGGGGACAAGTCAGGCTCAGCGAGGCAGGCGGGAGCGGACCAGCGCCGCGTGCAACCGGACGGCGAGCGCCGCAAGCTCCTCGGTCTGGCCGGTACGGCGCGGCCCGGTGACCTGCTCGATCAGGCCGGCCTCGCGGTCGGCCGCCGTACGGAACAGGCGCAGGTGCCGCGGCTCGATCCCGTAGCCGGCGAACTCGCCGGCCAGCTTGGCGACCAGAATCGCGTCGCCGTCGTAGTGGTTGCCGCGGGCCACCACCAGCCCGTGGTTCTCCAGCTGGTCGAGCAGCTCGGCCTCGACACCGGCCGCCGCTCGCAGCTCGTCCCGGGTCAGCTTGAGCTCGGTGCCGTAGGCACCGAAGTCCTCGGCGGCCGGCAGCCCGGGGGTCTCCGGCAGCGAGCTCGGGGCCACCGGCGGGCCCACGGCCGCCGGGCGGAGGCCGCGGTCCATCGCGGCGAGGTGCTCCTTGATGATGCGCAGCGGCAGGTACTGGTCGCGCTGCGCGGTCAGTACGTACCGCAGCCGGTCGACGTCGGCGGCGCTGAACTTGCGGTAGCCCGACGCGGTCCGGGCAGGTGTCACCAGCCCCTCGGCCTCCAGGAAGCGGATCTTGGAGATGGTGACACCGTCGAACTCGGCCTGCAGCAGCTGCAGCACCGCACCGATCCCCCTGCCCTCAGCAGGGCCTTCGGCGGACGGCTCAGGCTTGGCCACTGGCGTAGTAGACCAGCCGGTACTTGCCGATCTGGACCTCGTCGCCGTTGTTGAGCTGGACCTCGTCGATCCGGTCGCGGTTCACGTAGGTGCCGTTCAGGCTGCCGACGTCGCGGACCTTCACGCCGTACGCGTCCCGGCGGAACTCCGCGTGCCGGCGCGACACGGTCACGTCGTCGAGGAAGATGTCGCTGTCCGGGTGCCGGCCGGCGGTGACCACGTCGACGTCGAGCAGGAACCGGCTGCCCGCGTTCGGACCGCGCTGGACGATCAGCAGCGCGGACCCGGCCGGCAGCGCGCCGACCGCGGCCTCGTCGTCGGGCGACAGCGGCTCACCGGTGCCGGCGGGCTCGGGCTCGACGCCGATCGGGGTGAGCATCGCGGTGTCGGTGACACCGGGAGTGACGCCGGGTGCTGCCGGGGTTGCCGCCGGGCGGTCCGCGCCAGGGAGCATCGCTCCGCACTGCGAGCAGAACCGGCTGCCCTCGGAGTTCTCGTGCCCGCACTGGTTGCAGAACGGCATGCTGTGATCCTCCCGATCGCCGGCGGTCCGGCGACGTTTTCGATAGACCCCGTATGAACAAGTGTGGACGCCACAACCCGGACCTCAACCCTCTACCAGCGGTTGAGGTCCGGCCAACCTATCAGGAGCCGCCAAGCCGGTGACGGGCGGTGCCCAGGCACTCGGCGGCCGTGGAACTCAGTTCTGGTCGAGCTGGCCCTGGTAGGTCTCGGCGTCCATCAGCGCCTCGACCTCCTCGGCGTCCTCGACCTCGATGTCGAGCAGCCAGCCCTCGCCGTACGGGTCGGTGTTGACCAGGTCGGGCTGGTCGGCCAGGGACTCGTTCACCGCGGTCACGGTGCCGTTCACCGGGGCGAACAGGTCGCTCACACTCTTGGTCGACTCCAGCTCGCCGCAGGCGTCGCCGGCTCGCACCTTGCTGCCGACGTCGGGCAGCTGCACGTACACGATGTCGCCGAGAGCGTCCTGCGCGAAGTCGGTGATGCCGACCCGCACCGGTCCGTCGCCGTCGGCCTTCACCCACTCGTGCTCGGCCGTGTACTTCAGGTCTTCGGGGTACACCTTTGTTCCTCTTTCGCTCAAGTACAGATCTGTCCGTCAGCTACTTGGTCGGGCTAGGCGCCGGGCGAGCGTAACGATGCTCCTCGGGCGCGTGCAAGGCGGTGATCGACACCTGCGGCAGCTCGTTCACCTCGGCCGTTCCGCCCACCTGCGGACCGGTCACCTCACTGACCAGGCCACCGGGGAAGTTGGCCGCCTCGGCCAGGTTGTGCGACTCGCCGATCGCCTCGATCACGTACGGCGAGGTGACCTTCTGGCCGTCGATCCGGATGCCGGGCGAGTCGTCGACGAAGTCGGTGCTGGCCACCACCCGGACCGAGCCGTTGATCTGGATCGCCTCCGCCCCGGCGTCGCGCAGCTCCTCGATCGCGTCCAGCAGGTTGCTGGAGGTCATCTTGCCCTCGGGGTCGTTCAGCGTGATCCGTACCCCCGGGCCCTGGGCCGGCAGGGTGCCGGCCAGGATGCCGAGCACCCGGACCTGCGCCTCGGCCTGCTCGCGGGCGGTCTGCGCCTTGTCCGCGCTGGACTCGAGGGTGTTCTTGCGCTCCTCCAGCTCGGCGATCTCGCTCTCCAGCCGGCGGGTGTTCTGGCCGAGGCCGTCCAGGATCGCGATCAGGTCCTCGCGGCGGGCGTTCTGGTAGCCGTCGTCGGCCCGGTTCACCCGGACCTGGACGACCGCCATGCAGGCGACCAGCGCGAGCACGACGGCGACGATCGCCTGGCCGCGCGACGGCTTGAAGCCGGCCTTCAGCCGGCGCCAGGCCAGGTTCGGCGGCCGCGGCTTCTTCGGCTGCGGCATCGGCGTCGGCTCGGCCGGCAGCTCCGGCTCCGCGACCGGCTCGGCCTTCACCTCGGCCTCCACCTCGAGCTTCACCTCGGGCTTGGCCTCGGCCTCCACCTCGGGCTTGGCCTCGGCCTCCACCTCGGGCTTGGCCTCGGCCTTCACCTCAGGCTCGACCTCGGGCTTGGCCGCGGGCTCGGCGTCGGGCTTCGGCTCGGGCTTGGGGTCCGGTGTCTCGTCAGTCATGTCAGGCCCTGAAGATGTGCCGGCGGATCGCCGCCATGTTGGTGAAGATCCGGATGCCCAGGACGACGACCACGCCCGTGGACAGCTGGGAGCCGACGCCGAGCTGGTCGCCCAGGTAGACGATCAGCGCCGCGATCAGCACGTTGGAGATGAACGAGACGACGAAGACCTTGTCGTCGAAGATCCCGTCCAGGAACGCGCGCAGCGCCCCGAACACCGCGTCCAGCGCCGCCACCACCGCGATCGGCAGGTACGGCTGGGCCCATTCGGGGACGTCGGGCGCGACCAGCAGGCCGACCACGACGCCGATCACCAGCCCGAGTACGGCGATCATCTCGGTCCCACCTTCGCGTAGCGCAACGCGATGGTCGCATCGGCCGGCACCAGCAAGGAGTCCTCCGTCGTGATCGTCATCCGGACATCGAAGTTGCTGACCAGGTACTGCATCCACTGGCCGCCCGAGCTCTGCGCGAACCGGGCCGGCATGGTCGCGGTGTCCCCGATCGCGAGCACCGTGTACGGCGGGGTCAGCGAGCTGTAGTCGACGGTGATCGCACTGCCGGCGCCGCGGATCGCGGTCATCGAGGTGAGCCGGTGGCCGTTCACCGAGATCGCCTCCGCGCCGGACGTCCACAGGCCGTTGACCAGCTGCTGCAGGTCGACGTCGAGCAGCCGGCCTTCCTTGTCGGCGTCCTTCGCGTCGTCCACCACTGCCTTGATCCCCGGACCGGTGGCGGCGACCGCGCCGGTCTGCAGCTCCAGGGTGTCCAGCTGCTGCTGCAGGGCGGCGCCCGAACTGGTGTTGCTCAGTCCGCTGGCCTGCAAGCGCCGTACCTCGTCGGCCAGCTGCATCTGCTGGGTGCGCATCCCGTTCAGCCGGGTGTCGGCCTGGTTGATGCGGGTGATCAGCTCCTTGCGCTGCTTCTCCGCCTCGGGCGCGCTGCGGTAGTTCTGCGAGGCCGCGACGGCGAGCAGGAAGCCGAGCACCAGGGTGGCGGCGATGAGCATGACGCGGTGGCGCGTCCGGGCCGGCTTGCCGTCCTTGTTCGGCCGGGTGCGGGCGGCGACGGCGTACCCCTCGTCGAGCGGGTGGGCCATCAGGTTGTTCAGCAGCGACATCGACGCGTCGACACGCCTCTTGGGTGGGCCTTCCTGCGGTGGGGCTTGCTGTGTCACGGGTCTACCCGGCCGGGTCCTTGATCGGTGGCACGGTCTGGACCAGGTGCCGCAGCTGGGCGAAGTACAGCGCGCCGGCCCAGTAGTACAGCCCGGTGCCCCAGATCGCGAACGCCCAGCCGAACACCCGGGCGAGCATGTTCAGCGTGCTGTCGCCGTCACCGAGCAGCAGCAGCGGAAACGCGTACAGCAGGCAGAAGGTGGCCGACTTGCCGAGGAAGTGCACCGGCAGCGCGTTGAAGCCGCGGCGGTGCAGGGCGGGCAGGGTGAAGGTCAGCAGCAGGTCACGCAGCGGCAGCGCGATCGCCAGCCACCACGGGATGATGTCGCGCAGCGCCAGGCCGAGCACGGTGGCGAAGATGTACAGCCGGTCCGCGACCGGGTCGAGCATCTGGCCGAGCCGGGTGGTCTGGTTCATCCGCCGCGCGATCTGGCCGTCGGCCCAGTCGGTGAACCCGGACACGGCGAGCACCAGCAGCGCCCAGCCGTCCTCCTGCGGACCGAGGATCAGCCACAGGAACAGCGGCACACCCAGCAACCGGAGGAAGCTGAGCGCGTTCGGGATCGTCAGCACCCGGTCGGACACTTCCAAGTCCGGCACGCGACCCCTCCCTCTCTCACCCTGATACCCGTCGTAACTCTACTTGTCCGCCCCGACAGGTTTACGCCCGGCCACTCCGGGGCAGCCCCTGCCTTTCCCCTGATACCAGAACGCCGCCGCTCGGCGCCCGCTACGCCTGCTGCGAACCGGTGACCCGATCGATATCAGAGGGTGATGCTTGTGGTGCCTCTACGCTGACCTGAACGGGAGGAGAGCTGGTGAAGTTCCTGGTGCTGATCTACGGCAATCCGGAGTCCCGGAAGGTGTGGGACTCGCTGACCGACGAGCAGAAGCGGGAGGGGATGGCCGGCTACACGGCGTTGCACGAGGCGCTGGCCGTGCGCGGCGAGCTGCTCGCCTCGGAGTCGCTCGACGATCCCGGGCTGACCAAGCAGGTGCGGGTCCACGACGGCCGGGCACTGACCACCGACGGGCCGTTCGCCGAGGTGAAGGAGCAACTGGCCGGGTTCTACCTGCTCGACTGCGAGAGCATGGAGCGCGCGGTCGAGATCGTGCCGCAGATCCCGGAGGCGCCGTTCAGCATCGTCGAGATCCGCCCGGTCCGGGACCTCGGCGCGCTGATGTGATCGAGGAGCTGCTGCGCGAGCTCGCTCCCCAGGTGCTCGCCCCGCTGGTCCGTCGGTACGGCGACTTCGACGCCTGCGAGGACGCCGTACAGGAGGCTCTGCTCGCGGCGGCGCAGCAGTGGCCGGTGGACGGCGTGCCGGACAACCCGCGCAGCTGGCTGATCACGGTCGCGTCCCGGCGGCGGATCGAGGTGCTGCGCAGCGAGGCAGCACGGGTACGGCGTGAGGAGACGGTGGCGGCGTGGCCGGAGGCGGAGCAGTCGTCCTCGGTCGACGACTCGCTGACGTTGCTGATGCTGTGTTGTCACCCGGCGCTGACGTCGCAGTCGCAGGTCGCGCTCACCCTGCGGGCGGTCGGCGGGCTGACCACCGGTGAGATCGCCCGGGCCTTTCTGGTGCCGGAGGCAACCATCGGGCAGCGGATCAGCCGGGCGAAGGCGAAGCTGCGGGACGCCGGCTTTGCGATGCCGCCGCCGGAGGAGCTGCCGTCGCGGCTGGCCGCCGTACTGCACGTGCTGTATCTGATCTTCAACGAGGGGTACACCGCTTCGTCCGGTGCGTCGCTGCACCGGGTCGAGCTGAGCGCCGAAGCGATCCGGTTGACTCGGCAACTGCGGGAGCAACTGCCTGCCGAGGGCGAGGTCGCCGGGCTGCTGGCGCTGATGCTGCTGACGGACGCACGGCGACCGGCCCGTACGACGGCCGACGGCGCGCTGGTGCCATTGCCGGAGCAGGACCGGTCGCTGTGGAACGCCGACGCGATCGCCGAGGGCACCGAGCTGATCGAGTCGACGCTGCGGACGGCACCGGTCGGGCCGTACCAGTTGCAGGCCGCGATTGCCGCCGTACATGACCAGGCTCGACAGGCTGAGGACACCGACTGGCGGCAGATCCTGATGCTGTACGAACTGCTCGAGTCGGCTGCGCCCGGCCCGATGGTCACCCTCAACCGCATCGTCGCCGTGGCGATGGTGCATGGGCCCGCTCGTGGGCTCGCCCTGCTCGATGACGTGGATCCAGCGTTGAAGGACCACCACCGGGTGGCCGCCGTACGCGCGCATCTTCTCGAGCTGTCCGGCGACCTGCCTGCGGCACGCACCGCCTACCAGCAGGCTGCGCAGCTGACGGGCAGCCTGCCGGAGCAGCGCTACCTGCAATCGCGCGCGGACGCCCTCTGAGGTGGGTCACAATCGAGCCGTGCAGACACCGGAAGCAAGGTACGACGATCTGATCGATCGTGTTGAGGAGTTCTACGAGCAGGGCTTCTATCAGGAGGCTCTTGCTGTGCTCGACGAGGTCGACGACTCTCTGCTTCCCTGGAGGGCCGAGCTGACCCACACGCGGGCTTGTCTGCTCGCCGTACTCGGTCGACCGTCGGAAGCCCTGGCTGCTCTCCAGTCCGCCGCTGCGGCAGGCTCTTGGTGGGTCGACGCGCTTCTGACCGATGACGACGACCTGGCCGGTCTGCAGGAGCTGCCGGGCTTCACCGAGCTGCTCGACTCGTCGCGGAGGCTGCGCACGGATACACCTCCTGCGGCACCGATCCTGCAGTTGCCGGACGGTGCAGTGCAGGGTGTTGTGGTTGCGTTACATGGTGCCGGGCAGCGGGCCACGCATGCGGCGCGGGACTGGGCGAGTGTGCCGGCGCTCGGCTACGCGCTCTTGTCTGTGGAGTCATCGCAGCTGATGTCGCCCATGTACCGCACCTGGCCGTCTCCGGAGCAGGCTCGTGCGGACGTGGCGTCAGCGCTCGCCTCCTTGCCGGCGGACCTGCAGTCGCTGCCTCTCGTTGCTGCAGGGTTCTCCGCAGGCGGCCGGGTGGCGCTCGACTGGGCTCTCACCGGACAGCCGCGGCCTGTTGCCGGCGTCGTCGTACTGGCTCCTGCGCTGCGGCAGCTACCGGACGCGGCGCGGGGTCCGCTGGAGCCGGCGGTGGTGTTGATGGGGACGGACGACGACCTGCGTGAGGCGGTCGAGGGTGACCGGTTGAGTCCCTTCGGGATCACCGTGGAGTGGTTGCCGGGGGTGGGGCACGAGTTCCCGGCGGATTTCGCCGATCGACTCGCGCACGTGTTCCGGAAGTAGAGCGTCCGGAACCCGGGCTAGCCTGCCGAGCATGAACAGGGTGAGCGCGCCGATCGAGGCGGAGCAGTTGACCGTCGTCCCCGCGAACGAGGCCTCCTGGGAGGACCTGCAAGCGGTCTTCGGGACCGCTGACGCTGGGCAATGCCAGTGCCAGCGGTTCAAGATCCGCGGCTGGATCTGGCGTGACTCCTCCCAGGACGAGCGGACCACGATGCTGCAGGAGCAGACCGGCTGCGGCGATCCGACCGCTCCGGCAACGAGCGGTTTGGTCGGGTACGTCGACGACACACCGGCCGGCTGGGTAGCGGTCGAGCCGCGGACGGCGTACCCGAAGCTCCGCACCTCCCGCATCCCGTGGACCGGCCGGTCGGAGGACAAGGACGACGACGGGGTGTGGGCGGTCACCTGCATGGTCGTCCGCAAGGGCTACCGCGGCCGCGGGCTCACCTATCTGCTGGCCCGTGCCACTATCGAGCACGCCCGTACGCGCGGCGCCCGGGCACTCGAGGCCTATCCGATGGTCACCCAAGCCGGCAAGCAGATCACCTGGGGTGAGCTGCATGTCGGGCCGCGCCAGGCCTTCGAAGAGGCCGGCTTCAAGGAGATCACCCGGCCCACTGTGCGCCGTACGGTGATGCGCATCGACTTCTGACCCCCGCTTGGAACCTCGGCCCGGGCCTCGCCTGTCTATACGGTGAGAGGGGGTGGCATGAGCGACGACTTCAGCGAGTACGTGGCGGCGCGGTGGGCGGGGCTGGTGCGCTCGGCGGTGCTGCTTGGGTGCACCCATCCCGAAGCTGAGGATCTCGTCCAGTCCGTGCTCGAACGGTGCCTGCTGAAGTGGCGCAAGGTGCAGGCGGCCGACGACCGGGACGCGTACGTGCACCGGATCCTGGTCAACTCGTTCCTGTCCGCGCGTCGCCGTCGCTGGACCGGCGAGAAGCCGACAGCGACGCTGCCCGAGTACGGCGACGCCGACCACACCACCAACGTCGACGACACCGACGCGATCATGCGTGCCCTCGACCGACTGCCCGGCGACCAGCGCACCGCGGTGGTACTGCGGTACTACGCCCAGCTGAGCGAACAGCAGATGGCTACCGTGCTCGACGTCGCTGCCGGCACCGTGAAGAGCCGACTGTCCAGAGCCGTGAAGGCACTGGCCCAGGACCCGGATTTGACCGAACTGCGGGGAACCCGATGAACGAATCCAAGCTGACCGACCTCCTCGAACGAGCCGCCGAGCGGACCACCGTCGGCCCTCCCCCGATCGACGCGATGCACGCCCGCACCACCCGAGTACTACGCCGCCGCACCGCAGTGGTGTCCGTCGCCGCCGCGCTCGCTGTAGTAGCCGCAGCCGGCGGAACAGCCCTCCTCACCAGACCCAACGCCTCGGACACACCGTCCGTCACATCCACCAGCCCGCAGGTCGCACCCGCCGAAACGCGCCTGGTCGGCGTTGGTCATGCGGCCATCGGAATACCGACCGAGTGGGGCACCAACAAGGAAGCCTGCGGGACGCCGGTGGCCGACACGGTCATGTTCGACGTGGGATTCGTCCATCTCTGCCTGATGCCTCGCCCCGCTGGAGTCGAAAGCGTGTGGATCCTTGACGGCAAGACGCGGTTTTTCGAGTTTGCCGCCGACGAGACCTTCCAGATCGACGGCGTGCGTGCCGAACGTCAGCGCACCAGTTGTGTCAGCGAGTCGTCCGACAAGGTCACGGTGTGCTCGGGCGCCGTGTACCTCCCGTCTCTCGACGTGAAGTTCTACGCGCAGTCGTCGACGAACGCCGCCGAGGTCGACCGGATGCTCGAGCGGATCACGATCGTCCCGGACCGGGTCGGCGTACCGGCCTTCCGCACCTTGGAACCCAAGGACGGAAACTCAGGGGCGAAGTACGCCGACGCACTCCGCGCACTGGGGCTGAAGCCCGACATCCAGACCAGGAAGTGGCCCAGCTACACCCCCGGCGAGCTGATGAGGGTCATGCCGGAGCCGGGCACGATGGTCCGGCCGGGCAGCACGGTCACACTCATCGTGGTCGCGCCCTGACGCTACTGGCGAGACTCCAGGGTGGTGAGGTCGCGGAGGGCGAAGCGGTAGTGCTCGCACTCCTCGTCCATCAGGACACCGAGACAGTCGGCGACGGCGCGGTCCTCCTCGGGGTAGCCGGGTGCGGGTGAGCGTGTGCACAGGCGGCCGAGGTCGGCGTTGGTGAGGTCCTCGAGGACGGCGTTGACCACTGCTTGGCGGTCTGCGCGGGCTTCGAGGACTTCGCCGTACGTCGGTTCGGCGTCGAGGTCGATGCCTAACGTCGCCGCGTCCGCGGGGTTGTAGGCGGTCTGCGGGAGCGTGAGCGGGTGGAACGGTCGCTCCTGGTCGAGGATCGTGCGGCTCACCCAGGAGTCGGTGATCCAGACCAGGTGCCGCAACGTCTCGACGAAGGACCACTCGCCCGCGACCCGCTCGTGACGAACGGACTCGGGCAGCCGCTCGGCGCGGGCGGTCAGCTCCGACCACAGGCCGTTCACCGTCGCCCACATCGCGCGGAAGTCGTCGGCGTTCCCGATGTTCCGCAACTGCACGCGCTCGGGGTGCCGGCGGTCGAGCTCGGCCTCGACGTACTCGGTGACGTCGACACCGTTGACGACCAGGTTGCTCACCCACCCGGAGATGTCGACGTCGACCAGCGCCGCGTCGACGATCTTCACCCCGCTCAGATCACAGTCGACGAACCGCGCGCCGCGCAGATCCGCCACCATGAACGTCGCCCCGCGAAACCTCTCCTCGGCACCGTGGTACCCCGCCGACCACCGATGCGGCCCGAACTGCCCCAGATCGTTCACCGCGCCATTCTCACCCCGCCGCCGACAATTCCGCTCAGGTGGCTGCCGGTGTGCGCCTGGGGGCGGCACGGACGTGGACGCGCTCGCCCTGTTTGCCGATCAGGCTGAGGAACTCGACCGGACCTGCGCTGGTGGCGCCGAACCAATGCGGGGTGCGGGTGTCGAACTCCGCGGCCTCGCCTGGCTCGAGGACGAGGTCGTGGTCGCCGAGGACGAGCCGGAGCCGGCCGTTCAGGACGTAGGCCCAGTCATACCCCTCGTGGGTGCGAAGGTCGGGCACTTGGTCGTCGCGGCCGGCCGGCAGCACGAACTTGTACGCCTGGATGCCACCGGGCCGGCGGGTGAGCGGCAGGATGACCATCCCGTCGCCGCAGGCGATCGGTCGCAGGTTGATCCGCGGGTTGCCGGTGGGCGGCGCGTCGACCAGTTCGTCGAGGGTGACCCCGTAGGCGCCCGCGAGCGGCAGCAACTGTTCCAGCGTCGGCCGCCGCAGCCCTGACTCGAGCCTGGACAACGTGCTGATCGAGATGCCGGTCTCGGCGGCAAGGTCGGCGAGCGTGACCTCGCGCCGCAGGCGCAACTGCTTCAGCCTGGGCCCGACCGCGTCCAGCGTTCTGTTCACCGCTTCAGTCATGTCCTCCAGTTTGCCATTCGGCAACAAGCTTTGCTGATTTGGCAGCTCGCTCGCAACCATCGGTGGTGACTCCCGATGTTGTGAAAGGAAGCCCATGAGCACCCACGTGGCGGCCACTGCGCCGACCATCGACGACCCCCGGCGGCGGCGCGCGATCCTGGTCGCGGTCTGCGTCGCGCTGATGGCGGTGATCGCCTCGGTGTCCGGCCTGAACGTCGCGCAGCCGGAGCTCGCGGTCACGTTCGACGCCTCCCAGACGGAGGTCCTGTGGTTCATCAACCTCTACACGATCAGCCTGGCTGCGCTACTGCTGCCACTCGGCGCGGCCGGCGACCGGTGGGGCCGCAAACCGGTGCTGCTGGCCGGTCTGCTGCTGTTCGGGGTGGCCAGCGCGGCAGCCGGCTTGGCCACGTCGTCCGGGATGATGCTCGCGGCCCGGCTTGTCAGTGGTGTCGGCGCGGCGATGATCATGCCGGTCACGCTCGCCGTCATCACGTCGGCTTTCCCGGACGAGCACCGGTCGAAGGCGATCGGCGTGTGGACCGGTGTCGCGGGTGGTGGCGGCATCCTCGGGATGTACCTGTCCGCCGTACTGGTCGATCTCGCGAGTTGGCGCTGGCTCTTCGTCCTGCCTGTCGCTCTGGTCGTTGTGGCGATCGTGATGACGCTGCGAGCGGTACCCAACTCGCGTGAGGTGTCGGCGCATCGGTTCGACTTCGCCGGTTCGCTGGCTTCCGTCGTGGCTGTGTTCGGCTTCGTTCTCGCGTTGCACGAGGGGCCGGTGCGGGGTTGGGGCGAGCCTCTGACGCTGCTGAGCCTGGCGGTGGGCGTGATCGGCGCAGTCGCCTTCGTGACCTGGGAACTGCGCCGACCGGCTCCGCTGCTCGACGTACGCCTGTTCCGCGAGCGCGGTCTGGCGAGTGGGTCCGTGTCGCTGCTGACGGTGTTCGGTGTGCAGGCCGGGATCTTCGTCGTACTGTTCCCGTTCTTCCAGGCTGTGCTCGGCTGGTCCGGGTTGCGCTCCACGCTCGCGCTGATGCCGATGGCGCTGTTGATGATGTTCGCCTCCGGGCTGGCACCGCGGCTCGCCGCGCGGATCGGAGGCCGTACGACGATGGCGGCCGGGATCCTGCTCGGGGGCGCCGGTCTGGTGCTGATGGCGACGCTCGTCTCCGCGGACGGCGGCTACGTCGCGATCCTGCCCGGCATGCTCGCGATGGGACTCGGTATGGGCCTGTCGATGACGCCATCCACCGAAGCCATCACCAGCGCGCTGCCACGTGAACGCCAAGGTGTCGCCTCAGCGCTCAACGACGTCACCCGGGAATTCGGCACCGCACTCGGGGTCGCACTGCTTGGCGCTGTGCTGTCCGCCGGCTACCGGAACGCGATCGACCAGCAACTTGCCGGCATCCCCGAACCAGCGGCCGGCGCCGCGCGCGAAGGCATCGCCAACGCCCTCGCCGCTGCCCCCGAAGCCGGTCCCCACGCACCGTCCCTGGTCCGGGCAGCCCAGGAATCCTTTGTCACCGGCTGGCAGCAGGCCATGTGGGCGGGTGCGGTCCTGATGGCACTCCTGTTCCTCTACGTCCTCGCCCGTGGACCTCGGCGAAGCACGAGCGCGTGAACTGGTCGAGGATCAGTCGTAGGTGGCTTCGGCTTGCCAGGTGGTTTGGTGGAGGGTGAAGAGCCAGGCTCGGGTGTCGGCGGTGGTGAACTGGAAGCGGGCGCGGCGGGACTCCTTGTCCGGGTCCCACCAGCGTTCGTCGACGAGCCAGGGACCCGCCCAGGCCGTGATCGGGTGCAGCTTGTTGCTGTCAGCAACTTGAGCGGCGGGCCCGAGGCGGAAGGCGGTGGGGGTGCCGGAGAGCGCGCCGCGGGCGCTGACCGAGACCTGGCTGCCGTCCTCGGCGAGGACCTGGGCGGGAAGCGGGGTGGGGAAGATGGTGGTCGGCGCCAGGGTGGGCCAGCCCGTGGTTCCGGCGGAGCTGATCGACCCTGGCCACGGCTGATCCGCGGGATGGGCCGGCACCGGGCGGTCGCCCCACGGGACCAGTGTCTGCCGCTCGGCGTACCCGCGGCCGCCACCGACCACCACCGACGCGACGGCCCCATGACCGAGCATGCTCTGGACCCGCGACAGCGCCCGGTGGATCCGCTCGTCCGGGCCGCCGCCCCACAGCCCGTCGACGTGTGCGCCGACCGGGTCGACCTGCTCGGGAACGAGTCGGAGCCGTACGACGGGTGACGTCAGCTCGGTGGTCGCCGTACCGCTGCCCTGCAACTGCCAGCGGACCCGATCCACCACGTCCGCCGCGGTGAACCAGCGTGGATGCAACCACTCCCGCTCGTGGATCCGGCCGGACTCGGTGCCTGCCTCGACCCGCAGCATCGTACAGACCAGGCCGAGCTCGGTCAGCCTGGCGATCAGCTCGTCGGCGACCGACCGGACCGCGAAGGCGACCTGGTCGACCCGGTCCACCGCCGGCTCGAAGTCGAGGGTGCGGACGAGCTCCGGCGGAACCTCGCGGCCGGTCACCGAGCGATCGTCGCACCCACAGGCCAGCCGGTGCGCGAAGGCGCCGTCGGGGCCGAACCGAGTCAGCACCTCGGTGGGAGACAGCCGCGCGAACGCACCCAGCGACCGCAGCCCGAGCCGGCGAAGCAGGTCGGTGAGCGCCGGCTGCTCGAACGTGTCGACGCTGAACGGCGCCAGGAACTCCGCCGACTCCCCCGGCGGGACCACCAGGATCCGCGTCTCCGCCGAGCTCGACCGGGCTGCCTGCTCGGCGGCGAACGGACCGTCGGCGATCCCCACCCGGCTCCCGGGCACGTCGAACGTCTCGAGCCGGTCGAGCAGCTTCGCGGCCGCGGCCGGCTCGCTGCCGTAGAACCGGGACGGACCGCGCGCCTTCAACGCGCACATCCCCGGGCGGATCACCTGGATGCCGGGGATGAGCGCCTCCAGACAGCCGATCACCGGATCGAACGAGCGGGCGTCGACCACCGGGTCGTACTTCAGCACGACAAGCTCCGGACAGCGTGACTGCGCGTCCCGGGCGCGCAGTCCGCGGCGCACCCCACCGGCCCGGGCGGCGGCGGAGGTGGCGAGCACCTTGCCCTTCTCCAGTACGGCGATGGGCTCGTCCGGGGAACGCCCGGCCGCCACCGCGGCCGCTGTCACCGGCCAGTCCGGCGCCCAGACCACCATCGTGCGAGTCAGCCCACGCCCCATCACCCCACGTCCCATCAGCCCACCGCCTCGTCCTGCCAGCGCGGACCCTCCGCGCCGACCGACTCGACCGGACGGAAGGCACCGTCCGACGCGGAGCCGACCGCGCGAATGGCACCGTCCGTGGAGTCCGGGCGAAAGGCGGCGTCCGAGGTGGAGTCGATCGAGCGGATGGCGCCGTCCGGTCCGGGGAGCCAGAGCTGGTGCCGGCGTTGGCGCACCGCGGCTCGCCGGCCGGTGACCACGACGGTCGCCTGCCGGGCGGCGAGCAGGCCTTCACCGGACCCTAAGCCGGTCCAGACGTTGCTCTCCACCTCCAGCCGCGCCTCGCTCCCCGGCCAGGAGCCGACTGCGATCAGCACCGCACCCCGGGTCCGCAGACGCGCGGCGAGCCGGGAGGCCTCCCCCGGTGTCACCTCACCCGGCGGACGAACAACCACCACGGTCAGCGCATCGACCAGAGCGGCGACGACGTTGAGCCAGTCGTGCTCCGGATCCGGCACCAGGACCAGACGCTCGAGGTCCACCCCGAGCGCCTGCGCCGCCTCCGCTCCGAACGACGGCAACCCGACCACCCCGCACCACGCCCCCTCCGCGGACGGGCCGGCCATCATCGCCATCACCAGCGCCGACGAACCGCGCACGGAGTACGCCGAACCACCACGCAACCCGGCACCGGCCAGCAACTCGGAGACCGCCGGCACCGTGGGCAGCACCCGATCCACACTCGCGGTGTCCAGAGCCTGCTGCACTCGCGCCTCGGTAGTCCGCGGCGCCACCACCTGTCTCAACCTCACCGGCTCAGCGGTCTCATCCGCTTCCTGAGTCCTGGAGGCCTTCTGTGCCTTGGCACGGGCGAGGAGCGTGCGCGCCTGATCCAGCGCCGTCACCGCCGGCGCCCGATCCGATGCCGCTCTCCCCGTCATGAATCCATGTTCGAACACCTGTTCGAACATGTCAATCCGGTCGTCCACAGCCGATCCGGACACTAGAGTCCAGCGCATGCGGCGGGTGGAGCACGGGCGGTTGGTGGATGCGCTTCGGGTGGTCGAGGACAGCATTGACGAGGCCTGGCGGGCGTTCTGCACCGAGTCAGGCGTAGCAATTGGTACGGCGGAGGTGCAGGAGCTGGCCGAGGTCGTGCTGCAGGACACGTCCGAGTTCGACTGGCGGGTCGTGGACGGTGCGCTCAAGCAGTTGACGTGTAGCGAGTGCGGCTCGGGTCTCGGAGCCGGTCCGGTCGGCTGTGCGAGTTGCGACAAGGCCAACGGCTTCCGGTTCGCCGCACGTGAGGTCGACCGCCCCGACGTACCACCGGGCAACGAGCACGCCATCCGCGTGTCCTCCGCGGTCGCCCGCACCAGGCACAGGTACTCCCCACGAGCCCGCGCCGGCTACGAGCTCTTCCTCCCCGACCTCCTCGCCGGCGCCCTCCCGACCACCCCACAGGCCCAACGCACGAAGGACCTCATCAACCACCTCACCGACGAACAACTGGAACACCTCCTCACCCCCGACGACCTCCTGCGGAAGGACGCCTGAGCAAACATAGGGTGGGGGTATGCCGAGGACTATTGCCACCAATACGAAGGTCGGGGTCGAGGGGCTGCTGGAGTTCGTGCGGCCGCGGCACCACATGTTGCTGATCACCGCTCGGGCGGACGGTACGCCGCAGGCTTCGCCGGTGTCGGGTGGGGTCGACAGCGCGGGCCGCATCGTCATCTCGTCGTACCCGGAGCGCGCGAAGAGCACCAACGTGGAGCGGAACCCGCAGACCAGCGTCGTGGTGCTGTCGGACGACTGGAACGGCCCGTGGGTTCAGGTGGACGGCAGTGGCGAGGTGATCCAGCTGCCGGACGCAGTGGAGCCGCTGGTGGAGTACTACCGGTCGATCTCCGGTGAGCACCCGGACTGGGACGAGTACCGCGAGGCCATGCGGTCGCAGGGCAAGTGCCTGATCCGCGTCACCCCGCAGCGCTGGGGTCCGGTCGCGACAGGTGGCTTCCCAGCCCGGCTGGCCGACTAAAAGGTGCGTACGGCGCTCGTCGTCCACGCGCACCCGGACGACGAGGTCTTCGCAACCGGTGCCGCCACCGCAGTGCTCAGCGCTGCGGGGTGGCACGTCGTACTGCGGGTTGCCACACCAGGCATCGGCGATGCAGCCGACAAGCTGCAAGCCTCGTGCGACTTGCTCGGCATCGGCGAGTGGGACTGGCTGAGCAGCAAGGGCCGCTGGATCGACGACGGTGGGTCAGGCGGTCCGCACACGCTGGCGAGTGCAGAGCCCGATGAGGTCGCGGCAGAGGTCGAGCGCGCCATCAGCGAGCTCCAACCGCAGCTGGTGCTGACCGTCGGCAGGGACGGGCTCACCGGACACCCGGACCACGTAGCCATCTCACGAGCAATGCAACAGCAGCAGTGTCACGCGTTGGGTGCCCGGCTGCGAACACAGGACGTACAAGCGGGCCACAACCACCTGCAGCAACTGCTACCCGGGGAGAAGGTGGGCTCCGGCCTGGTCGTCGGCTGCCAATCAGGACTGAAAGAGATCACCAGCACCGCAGAGGCAGCCCAACAGCGGCGCAAAGCCCTGGACCAGTACTACAACGGCCTGGGTACGACGGACATCCCCGAACTGGTCACCACCTACGGCAGACGCGGCGACTCCCTGCTGCTGCGTGCGATCTTCGACGTGAGTGGCTGGCAGACCGATCGCTTCGAGGTGCTCAGCTCTTCTGGTAGCGCCGCTCCATCGTTTGCGTGATGCGCTTCATCGCGCCCTCGAGGTGTTCGCGCAACGCGGCCTCCGCGCCGGCCTCGTCGTGCGCAACGCACGCGTCGAGGATCGCCTGGTGCTCCCGCCGGGTCTGCTCGATCCGCGCCTTGGTCTGGCGGGAGCCGAACCGGTAGCGCTCGCTGTTCTGCCACACCGGCTCGATCGCGCGCGGCAGCCAGCGCGACCCCCCGGCCCGGTAGATGGCGAAGTGGAACTCGGTGTGCGCCTGCCGGGAGGCGATGTTGTCACCGGCCTTCGAGAGCCGCACGTGCTCGGCCAGCGCAGCCCGGGCCAGCGTGGCGTCCGCGTCGGAGAACCGGGTCGCGGCCGCCCGGACGGCGAGAGACTCCAGCGCCAGCCGGGTCTGGTGCGTGTCGCGCAGGTCCTCCACCGACAGCTCGCGGACCCACGCGCCTTTGTGCGGAACGATCTCGACCAGCCCGAGCGCCTGCATCCGCCGCAGCCCTTCGCGGATCGGCATCTGGCTCATGTCCAGCCGCTTCGCGAGCTCCTCGAGCCGGAGCGCCGTACCACTCGGAAGCTCGCCGGACAGGATGAGTTCGTGCAGTTCGGCGGCCGCCTCCTCGGCGAGGGTGCGACGGCCGGTCGGTCCCCCGGGCGTGAGCTCGAGTCGTCGGGTCATAGGGTGCGGGCTGCCTCTCTCCTCCACTGCACAACTCTGGGAGGTAACCGTAGCGGGCAGTGGGTGATCTGCGGGGCTTCGACAGCAGATTGCTCAGTAACGCTGATTGGTCTAGTCCAGCAAGCCACACCGGCAGCTGCCTCAGAACCCCGTCAGATCAAGGAAAACCCTGCGATCGGAAGCGATCCGGTCCAGCGCGTCGCCGGCGCGGTCGGCAGTCACCACCTCGACGTCCAGCCGCACCTGCACCGGTGCGACCGCAGCCAGCGCCTCGCTGACCGCACCAGGTTCCAGCACTGTTCGTTGCAAGTTCACCGGCAGCACTCGCAGGTCTCGCCCGATCAGCTGGTGCAGGTCGATCGTGGTGAACTCACCAGCCTTGTAACCCAGTACGGCGATTCGCCCGCCCGGAGTGATCTGGCCAAGCACCCCACTGGTGACCGGACCGCCCACAGTGTCGATCGCTGCGTCACACCAAGGCAGCTCACGCCCGACCTGCCCCAGCTCGTCCACTCGCACGATCTGGTCGACCAACGGCGCAGCCGCGTCCACAGCCTCACCAACCCACGCCAGCCCGATCACCCTCTTCGCACCGGCTGCTCGCGCCATCGCTGCGCACAGCCGCCCCAGCAGACTGGTGACTCCAGTGACCACGACCGTCTCGCCGTCCAGTACGGCGGCAACCCGCCGGACCGCTGTGTGCGCCGTCAACGCCGGCGTCAGCAGAGCAAGCGCGACGACAGCATCCAGCTCGGCGGGCAGCCGATGTACGGCGGCATCGGGCACGACGGCGTACCGACCCCAGAGGCCCGGTCTCGTCACACCGACGCCCTCGCCGCGAATCAGCACCGGCGCCCCGGGCTCGAGGTCCGCTGAGGCCACAACGACACCGACGCCCTCGGACCCGGGCACGACGGGCTGCGTCGGTTGTTTGCCGGCCAGCACCGACCTGTCGGCCTGCGTCACCGCGGCCAACCGCATCTCGACCAGCGTCTCGCCTGGCCCGGCGACCAACTCGACCTCTTCGGCCTTCAGTTGCTGACCAGGTCCATGACTGCGCAGCACAGCCCCCGTCCGCGCGTTCATCTCTTCACCCCGCTCACGATTTGATATCTGATCACAACAATGTCCTGACGGAAACCCCGTCTCACGGCGCGACGACCTCCTTCGCCAGCGGCACGGTCAGCTGACCGGCCGCCAGCGCCCGCGGCGCGGACACCGAGTCGCTGCCCATCGGGAACGGCCAGTCGCTGCCGGCCAGCACCCGCTCCGGCCCGAACGTCGAGCCGAGCAACGCCAGTACGGCGTCGTCGTGCACCAAGTCGTCCACGTAGAACCGGCGCAACGCGTCCGCCACCGGTAGCGACGGTGGCTCGATCCCCGGCCGGGCCGTGTCGATCCCCCGCTGCCAGCGGCCGGCCAGCGCCGCCGTCACACCACCCCCATGGCACAGGCAGAACCGGATCCCTGGAAACCGCCCCGGCACATCCGCGAAGACCAGACTGGCCGCGGCCAGGCCGGTCTCGTACGGATTCCCCAGCAGATTCGTCAAGTAGAACGACTCGAGCCGCTTGTCGTCACTGTGCCCCGGGTGGATCAGCGTGAAGGCTTCCAGCGCGTGCAGCACCTCCCACACCGGATCCAGACCCTCGTAGCCCGGAGTACCGAGAGCAAAGCCGCTGAAGACGCCCTCGCGAGCCAGGGCAGCAGCAACCGCCGGTGCGGCCGCATCGAGCAGTGGCAGCTGGCCCAGCACCCGCAGCTGAGGTGTGGCGAGTTCACGCAGGCCCTGGTTCACCAACTCGGCCCACTCGACGCCGGCGTCGTACCGGAAGAGTGCGGGCGGCACGGACACCACAGCACCGTCCAGCTCCTGCTCGTCGATCCACCGCAGGAGTGCGGCCGGGTCGGCCAGCCGTCCGAGCGGCAGCCGCTGTCCGTCGACGAGCAGCGAGCCGTTGTCGACGGACAGCCCGAACTCGCCCTTGTGCGCAGCGGTCAGCACAGTGGGCGGGATCAGGTGGGTGTGGACATCCCAACCGGCCATGTCAGCGGGCGTCCTCGTCGTTGTCGTAGAACGACGGACGCTCCGGGTAGTGCGGCCCGTCGTACACCTCCAGCAGGACGGACGTCTCCTCGGCCAGCGTCGGTCCGTGCACGTTGCCCTTGGGGTTCCAGTAGAAGCTGCCCTTGGTCAGCGTCGTCCCGGTCGGCAGGTACACGTACCGCCCGGACAGGCAGAACATGAACTGGTTCGACGCATGCTTGTGTTCCGACGGGATCCCGGACCCCTTCTCGAACCGCACCAGCGCGATCGACGCCTCGGTCTCCGGGTCACGCCACAGCATCTTGTGGGACAGTCCGCCCAGCGACTTGTCCACCCACTCCAGGTCCTCCGTCTGCAGCAACAACTCGCGCAGCGGCTCGTCGAAGGTCATGACGCCTCCCGCGGTACAGGGCGGCCGGTGATGGCGGAGTAGAGCTCGTCGGCCACACCGGCTCGTAGCGGGGCCACTGCGGCGATGTGTCCGTCCGGTCGGACCAGGACGACGGTGTCCGGGTCCACGCCGTACCTGTCGGTGGCAATGCTGCCCGGGTCGAACAGCGCCCGGTCGCGCAGACCGGAGTCGTGCGGCGCGTCCCACCGGGAGACGGCGTAGTGCTTCAACGCCGGCGAGTCGTTCAGTGGGATGTCCGGTCGCCGCCGTACGTCGGTGAAGTAGAGCGCCACGAACGAGTGCCGGCACAACTCGTGGATCGTCACCCGACCAGACGGGCCTTGCAGCTGAAGGTCCGGCGCCCGGTCACCAGCCCGTACGGCGGGTGGTTCGGGAGCGGTCGCCACCATCGACCAGTCCCCCTCGCCGGTCACGTCCAGCCGCACCGACAGCAGGGTCCGCGTGTACGCCGTCGCCCAGTCACTGCCAGACGCCGTCACCGCTCCGTGTTGGTGGGACATGTACTTGCGAGCCGCCTCGGCCATCTCACCGGAGCCGTTGATCGCCACCGGACGCTGCTCTTGCTCGTATCCGTCCAGCAGGGTCTCGTCCGCCCAGCCCCGCAGTACCCAGGCCAGCCGCCACGGCAGGTTGGACGCGTCCAGCGCACCGGTGTTCAACCCCAGCGCCCACATCGGCGTGATCAGGTGGGCCGCATCGCCCATCAGGAACACCTTCCGGTCCACGGACCACTGGTCCGCAACCCGGTGGTGCACGTTGTAGACGACCGAGCCGAGCAGCTCGATCCGGTCCACCTCACCGATGAACTGCTTCACCTTGACCAGCAGATCCTCGTCCCCAGGCGGCTCCGCACCCGGGCCGAGCGGGAACAGGAACCGCCAGTTGTCCGGCTGCCGGATCAGCACCATCCACTCGGACCGGTCCGCGAAGTACGCCAGGTAGGGGTAGTCACGCGCGTTGTCGACGTCCAGGTCGACCACGACGTCGATCAGCATGTACCGCTCGGGCAGGGTCTCCCCCACCACCGTCACGCCGAGCGCGTCGCGGATCTTGCTCCGGCCACCGTCGCACGCGAGCAGGTGCGACGCCTCCAGCGTCTGCGGTCCCTCCGGTGTCTCCACCTGCAGCACGACACGGTCGTCACGCACCTCGAAGGACGTCAGCCGATGCTGGGTGCGGACCGGCTGCGACAGCGCGGCGGCGAGGATCGGCTCCATCTTCTGCTGCGGCAGGTTGATCACGAACGGGAACTGGGTGTCGTTGACCAGCTCGGCCAGCCGCACCGACGCCCGGGGCGTGTTGCTGGCCCGGTCGATGTCACCGATCTCGTCGATCCGCAGCGCCGCGGCCAGGATGCCGTCGACCGCGCCGTACCGGTTCCAGATCTCCAGGGTGCGGCTGAGCGTCGTACCGGCCTTGGTGTCCGAGGACAGGACCGCGTCCTCCTCGAGCAGCACGAACGGTACGCCGTAGTGCGCCAGGCCGAGCGCCGTCGTCAGGCCGATCGGGCCTGCACCGACGATCGCGACGGGCAACTGATCAGCAGTCACTCATTCACTCCGTGAAGGTTGCGAGCTTGGCAAAGGCGCGTTCGCGGGTCAGCACCGACCCGGTCATCGCGGCCGCGTCGGACAGCAGGAACAGCAGCGGACCGACCACGTCCTCGGGGTCGCCGATACCTATGGTGTCCTGCCAGTGCTCCCGCTCCACACCGGCGTTCGCTCCTCGGAACTGCTCGGTGTCGATCACCCCCGGCGCGGCCACGTTCACCCGCACCCGGTCCGCGGCCACCTCGGCGGCCAGGGACTTCGCGAACGCGATCAGTGCGGCCTTGCTCGACGCGTACGCCGCCGCACCCGCCCACCCCGTGACGGCCATGCCCGACGTGAACACGACCACCGATCCGGACCGCCGCGCCACCATGTGCGGTACGACGGCCTGGCACGCCCACACCACTCCGTCGAGGTTCACCTGCAGCGTCCTGGTCCACTCGGCCGGGTCCATGTCGACCACTGCCGACCGCGGCTGCACCGCAGCGCCCGCGACCAGCCCGTCGATCCGCCCGTAGCGCGCCATCACCACCGCGACGGCGGACTCCACCGACGAGCGATCCGCAACGTCCACCTCGACGTACTCGACCCCCGGACCAGGCTTCACCACGTCGAAGACAACCGCAGTGCCGCCGCACGCTGTCACCGCCTGAGCCAGCGCCGCTCCGATGCCCTGCGCACCACCTGTGATGACCACGACCTCACCGGTCGCGTCGAAGCTCACCCTCATGACGTCTCCTCCGGTTTCGACGGGCTGTGCTGATCCCCCTCTGCCCGCCTCGTCATGGTCTCGGTGATTCGCTGGAACGCGCCAGCCAGGTGGCTGCGCAACGCCTGCTCGGCCGCGTCCGGGTTGCGCGCCACGCACGCGTCCAGGATCGCCTGGTGCTCCACCCGGCTCCGCTCGATCAGCGCTGTGGTGGGCCGGCTGCCGAACCGGTACCGCTCGCTGTTCTGCCAGACCGGCTCGATCGCCCGGGCAAGCCACTGCGACCCACCGGCCCGGTAGATGGCGAAGTGGAAGTCCGCATGCGCCTGCCGCGCCCCCACCGAGTCCTCTGCGCGAGACAGCCGCAGGTGCTCGGCCAGTGCGGCTGTCGCCTTCTGGAAGTCCTCGTCGGCGAAGTGCTCCGCAGCAGCACGTACGGCGAGACTCTCCAACGCCAGCCGGGTCTCATGCGTGTCCCGCAGATCGTCCAGCGACAGGTCCCGGACCCAGGCGCCCCGGTGCGGGATGATCTCGACCAGTCCGAGCGCCTCCAGCCGGCGGAGTCCCTCCCGGACCGGCATCTGGCTCATCTCCAGACGACTCGCGAGCTCGACCAGCCGCAACGGCGTACCGCTCGGAAGCTCGCCGGAGAGGATGAGCTGGTGCAACTCGGCCGCGGCGTGCTCGGCGAGCGTCCGGCGCCCGCCGCGACCGCCACCTGGCAACAGCTCCAACGGACCGCTCATCCACGTCCTCGCTTCGCTGCGGGCACGGATGAACGGGAAAGCGCGCTGTGCTGCATGGTGAACTCGCTCCGCTCGTTCACGCCCCGAGTCACCTTGTTGCGGAGCTCACCGATCTTGTCGGCGCGGGTGACGACCAGGTCGCCCGCCTGCAGGAAGACCTGTGGCTCGCGGGCGTTCCCAATGCCTGCAGGCGTCCCGGTGAGCAGGAGGTCGCCCGGGCGCAGCGTCATACCGAAAGACAGCTCGCTGATGAGTGTGGCGACGTCGAAAGCCATCTGCTTCGTCGACGCATCCTGCCGCACCTCACCGTTGACCAAGCACTGCAGCTGCACGTCCTGCGGATCACCGAGCTCGTCGGCCGTCACGATCCACGGGCCGAGCGGCATGGTGTTGTCGATGCTCTTGCCCTTCAGCCACTGCCCGCCGTGCGCTCGCTGCAGATCCCGCTGCGACACGTCGTTGGCCAGCGTGTAGCCCCAGACGTACTCGAGCGCGTCCGCGGCCGGGATGTTGCGGCCCGTCCTGCCGATCACGAGCGCCAGCTCGGCCTCGTAGTCCCACTTGGTCGAGATGGCCGGGTCCCAGGCGATGTCGTCGTACGGGCCGATGACCGTGTCCGGGCCCTTGGTGAAGAAGGTCGGGTGCTCGGGGCGGTCGACGTCCTGGCCCTCGCGCTTGCCGCGGCTCTCCTCGAAGTGATCCCAGTAGTTCCACCCGGTGCACAGGATGTCCCGCCGGAACCGCCGCAACGGCGGCCGGAGAATGCTTTCACTGTAAGGAATCTCGCCGACCACCGAAGCCGGACCCGAGATCACCTCGGTCAGGTCGTTTGCCGAGAGCAACGACACCGAGTCCCCGTCGAGCACGCCCGGCCGTTCCCGCCCGGCGTGCTCCACCATCACGTACCGCATCTCAAGTCCACTCGACGCCACGCATACTTGCCCCCCAGCTCATGAAACGACCGCAATTGCGCTGATCTCGATCAGATAGTCAGGGTGCGCGAGCTTGCTGACCTCGACCATCGTCGAGGCCGGCAGCGGTTCGGTGAAGTACTGCGCCCGGATCTCGTGGATCTTCGCGAAGTCCTCCATGTTGCGCACGTACACATCCACCCGGCAGACGTCCGCGAGCGTGCCACCGGCCGCCCGCACCGCCGCCTGCACGTTCTCCAGCACCTGCCGGGTCTGCTCCCGGACGTCGCCGACGCCGGCGATGCTGCCGTCCGGCCGGCGCGCGGTCATCCCGGAGACGAACACCAGCCGCCCGGTCGCCTCGACCGTGGTCGCCTGCGAGAACACGCCGTTCGGGCTGTGCAGGTCGGTCGTCGAGACCTGTGTCTTCGGCATCAGTCGTGCACCCCTCCCGCCGGGACGACGGCTCCGACCGCATGCGCGGCCGCCAGCAGGCCGTCCAGCCCGGACCTTTCGATCAGTACGCCGTGCCGCCGTTGATGCGAGGCCCGTTCCGCCTCGATCTCCCCCGGCAGGTACAGCCGGCTCACCCCGGGTGCCGTCGCGCTGTCCCGCACCCGCGCGGCGAGGCCGGACGAGCGGCGCCGGAAGCTGTCCACGCCACCCAGCAGCTCGGGGTCGATCGCCAGGAACAGGTGCGCGCAGTCGTTCGGCCGACCCGGCTCCCGGTACAGCGGCCGCACCCGGTCGCCCCACCCGCCGCCGCTCAGCACACCGGTCAGTACGTCGATCATCAGCGCCAGCCCGAAGCCCTTGTGGCCGGCGGCCGGCAGCAGCATGCCGAGGACAGCCTCTTCGGCGTCCGTGGTCGGGGTCCCGGCCGAGTCGGTCGCCCAGGTGTCCGGGATCGGCCGCCCGGCCGACGCCGCGAGCCGGATCTTGCCGAGGGCAACAGCCGACAGAGCCATGTCGAGCACGATCTCCACGCCCGCCGAGGTCGGCACCGCGACCGCCAGCGGGTTGTTGCCGACGATCCGCTCGGCCCCGCCGGGGGCAGGCATCAACGGAGTCGTGTTGGACATCGCGACGCCGACGCAGCCCGCTTCGCCGGCCTGCATGGCCCAGCGGCTGGCCGCGCCGAAGTGGTGCGCGTTGCGGACCGACACCAGCCCGATCCCGTACCGGCCGGCCCGCTCGATCGCGTGCCCCATCGCCTGCGGGCTCGACAGCTGACCCATCCCGCCGCGCGCGTCCACGACCAGCGCGGCGCCGGCGTCGTACAGAATGTCCAGCTCGCGTTCCCGGGTGACACCGCCGGCGTTCAGGCGCTCGACGTACATCGGGACGAGCATGATGCCGTGCGAGCTGACGCCGCGCAGGTCGGCCTCGACCAGGGCGGCCGCGATCTTGGCGGAGTCCGACGGGTCGAAGCCGAGCGCGCTGAAGACGGCCGACACGGTCGCCTCGAGCCAGGCGGGTCGTACCAGCACCCGGCGGTCGGCGTCGGAAGCCTGAGCTGTCATCGGTTCTCCTGCGCCCAGGGCAGGAACAGGTACTCCAGCAGGACCAGCCCGTAGAACAAGATGATGCTCATGATGCTGAGCAGCGTGATCGCGGCGAACGCCAGCGCGGTGTCGGCACTCGCACCGGACTGCTGGATCACGTACCCCAGGCCCTGGGTGGCGCCGACGAACTCGGCGATCACCGAGCCGATCACGGCCAGCGAGATCGCGACCTTCAGGCCGGTGAAGATCTGCGGCATCGCGTAGCGCAGCCGCAGCTTGAAGAACTCCTGGGCCCGGCTCGCGTTCAGCGACCGGAGCAGCTCGACCAGCTCGACCGGTGTCGACTTCATTCCCTGCGCAGTCGAGATCACGATCGGGAAGAAGCACATCAGCAGCACCATGACCACCTTGGGCCACTGCCCGAAGCCCATCCAGACCACCAGCAGCGGGGCGATCGCGATCTTCGGGATCGCGTTCACCATCAGCAGCAGCGGGTAGACCAGGCGCTCCAGGATCACCGAACGGACGATCAGCAGCGCGATCGGGACGCCGATCACGATCGCCAGCAGGAAGCCCTCGATCGTCTCCAGGAACGAGATGCCGGTCTGCTGCAGCAGGTACGCCGGCTGGTCGAGGAACGTTCGGATCACGTCGTCCGGGCTGGGCAGCAGGTATGACTCGATGGAGAAGACGACAGTGGCCACCCACCACAGCGCGATCGCGCCGATCAGGCCGACGATCGGAAGCAGGACGGCGGCGGTCGGTGACGTGGTGAGCCAGGAGCGCTTCTTCACGGCCGCACCTCGTCGACCGCGCGAGTCTCCTTCTCTGCCAGCAGACCATGCAGGAGACCGCTGATCTGCGCAACCTCGGTCAGGTGCGAGTTCTGGCCCAGGCTGCGCGGCCGCGGGATGTCGATGTCGACGACCTCACGCAACCGGCCCGGA
Organism: Kribbella sp. NPDC050124; assembly: GCF_044460355.1. Taxonomy (NCBI): domain Bacteria; kingdom Bacillati; phylum Actinomycetota; class Actinomycetes; order Propionibacteriales; family Kribbellaceae; genus Kribbella; species Kribbella sp. NPDC050124. Next base: position 382,786 of record NZ_JBITJU010000002.1, on the reverse strand, counting down.
CGCGGCGTCAGCACGACCACCCGGTCGGCCAGTACGACGGCCTCCTCGATCGAGTGCGTGACGAACACGATCGTGGTGGACAGCTCCATCTTGATCCGCTGCAGTTCCTCGGACAGCTCGGTCCGGGTGAGCGCGTCGAGCGCGGAGAACGGCTCGTCCATCAGCATCACCTGCGGGTCGCGGATCAGCGACCGGCACAGCGACACCCGCTGCTGCATGCCGCCGGACAGCTCGTGCGGCAGCCGCCGCTCGAACCCGCGTAGACCGACCAGCTCCAACAACTGGTGGGCCCGGTCCCGGTACGCCGCCTTGCCCCGGTCGCCGTCACCGCCGTCGATCTCGACCGGCAGCATCACGTTGGACAGCACCGACCGCCACGGCAGCAGCGCCGGGCGCTGGAACATGAACGAGACGTCCCGGCGCGGTCCGGTGACGGGCTCCCCCGCCACCGTGACCGTGCCGGACGTCGGCGGCAGCAGTCCCGCGATCAGCCGGAGCAGGGTGGACTTGCCACACCCGGACCGGCCGATCAGCGTGACGAACTCGTTCGGCCGGACGTGCAGGTCGATTTCTTCGAGGGCTACGACCCGGCCCTCGCGTCCGTCGAAGACCTGTCCCACACCGTCCAGCCGAATCATCGTGGGCCGGCCTCAGCCTTTCGGCGCGAGGTCGACGGTGACGACGTCGGCGGGCTTGATCGAGCCGGCCGGCTGAATGGCCTTGGCGTTGTCGAGCACGGAGATGATCGTCTGCACCCGGGTCGGGTCGACCGCACCCAGCGGGCCCTTGAAGTTGTCCGGCTTCACGTACGGCTTCATCAGCTCGAGTTCCTTGGTGGCCACCGCGAGGTCGGTCTGCGGCACGTACTTCTTCAGGATCGTGGCCGCCGCGGCCGGGTCGTCGATGGTGTCCTGCAGGCCCTTGAGCAGCGCCTCGGTGAACTTCTTCACTTGGTCCGGGTGGTCCTTGGCCAGGTCGGAGCGGGTGATGATCGCGTTGCCGTACAGGTCCGGCAGCTTCTCGCCGTACGGGAGGGTCTTGACCGTCTGCTTGGCTGCCTTCTCCACCAGCGGGACACCGACCACGAACTGGCCGATGCCGTCCACCTTCTTCGAGGCGAGCAGCTGCGGCAGCGCCGGCGGCGGCGACGGGACAAAGGTGACCGAGTCGGCCGGGATCCCGACGGCCTTGGCGTAGACCGGGAACATCACCTGGTTGGTCGAGCCCGGCTGGTCGCCGATCCGCTTGCCGACCAGGTCCTGCGGCTTGCTGATCGGGCCGCCCTCGAGCACGGCGATCGCGGCCAGCGAGCGCTGGTGGATCATCCCGACCGTGGTGATCGGCAGCTTTTGCTTGCCCAGCGTGATGACCGTGGCGGTGAAGTCGCCGATGCCGTAGTCGGCCTGGCCGCCCGCGACCAGCTTCATCACGTCGACGGTGCCGGAGCCCGGGTTGATGGTGACGTCGAAGCCGGCGTCCTTGAAGTAGCCCTTCTCCAGGGCGACGTAGGCGTAAGCCTCACGACCGAAGGTGTTGAACGAGGTCAGATAGCTGACCTTCTGCAGGCCCGAGTCCTGACTCTGGCCCTCGTCCCCGCTGTTGTTGCACGCACTGACCAGGGCGAGCCCCAGGACCGCCATCACCGCGACGGCGGAACGCCTCAACCTCATATCGACCTCTCTCCTCCGATATTTGATCAAACATCAAATATGGAAGGGTGGTCAATCGGCCCCCGGGGACTTCACAGCGACTTTACGTCCGCTGCGCCGGGTCCCCGCAGAGCCCGCTTGCCACCCGTCCTGGAGCCGTTCCCCATACCTGTCCGCACCGGACGGGCATCCCGCCCCGACCACAGACCGTACCTGCCCGGACAGCGGATCGCGACGCCGATCGGCTCCGAACCCGTCCTTCCCCCGTCAAATTTTCGTAAACCCTCCGTGGCGAGTGACGCACCCCACGTATTTCTTCGAACAACTGTTCCCTCCGGGGAGGGAGGTGGCGTGCGCCGCGGTTTGGGACCATATGAGGGTGGTGGACGGACTGGTGCCTGAGTCGGCGGCCTCCGGGCGTGCAGCGGCGCGTCCGGCGGGCAGACTCGCGCGTACGGCGTCCGCGCTGGTCCGCGGCGTCGGCTGCCTCGGCCGGGCGTCGACGTACCTGCGCTGGGTCTACCTGCTGCTCGGGGCGGCGCTGGTGCTGGCGTTCATCCTGGTCGACAGCGCGCTCGGGGCGCTCGCCCAGGATCTGCACCTGCCGGTTGTTGCCAGCGGCATCCTCATCGGCATCCTGGTCGTCGGCCCGCCGATCGCGCTCGGCATCCTGCCCGCGGTCCGCGAGGTCGAGGGCATCGCGGTCGAGTCGCTGCTCGGCGTCCGGTTCGAGGAGCGCCCACTCGGCCCGGCCCGGACCTGGGCACAGCGCCGCCGGACCACGACCTGGTTCTGCCTGCACCTGATCACCGGCGGCATCGTCGGCACGCTGAGCACGATCGTCTTCGGCCTCGGCGCGGTGTTGCTCGCGGCCCCTTTCCGCTCCCCCGGCCGGCACGAGCTGATGCCGGACATCAGCTACGAGATCAGCGGTGGCTGGCGCGACCTCTGGATGCCCGCCGCCGCACTGGGCGGGATCGTCGGGCTGTTCCTCCTGTCCGCCGCTGTCGGCGCGCTGCTCGCCTACCTCGCTCCGCGCGTGCTCGGTCCGACCTCGGCGGAGCGCATCGAGCTGCTGGAGCGCCGTACGGCGACACTTGCCGAGCGCAACCGTCTCGCCCGGGAGCTGCACGACAGCGTCGGGCATGCGCTGAGCCTGGTCACCATCCAGGCGGCCGCGGCGCGCCGGGTGCTGGCGACCGACCCGGAGTTCGCCGAGACCGCGCTGGCGGCGATGGAGACCTCGGCCCGCAACGCGCTGGCCGAGCTGGACCACGTGCTCGGCCTGCTCCGGGACGACCGGCGGCCGGGATCACAGACCGCGCCACAGGCGACCCTGGGCGATCTCCCCCGGCTGGTCGAGGCCACCCGGGCGGGCGGGATCACGGTCGAGGTCCAGCAGGACGGCGACCTCGGCAGCCTTCCGGCGGCGGTCAGCCGGGAGGCGTACCGGATCGTCCAGGAGGGCCTGACCAACGCCATCCGGCACGCCGGTCGCCCGGCCGGTGAGCTCACCGTGCACCTGACGATCCGCCTGGACGCCTTCGGGCTGCGGCTCGAGCTGACCAACCCGGTCAGCGGCGGCTCGGACCACGCGGGTGGTGGCCGTGGACTGGCCGGGATCCGTGAAAGAGTCGCCGTACTGCGGGGCACCGTCGACGCCGGCCTGGACGGCGACGTCTGGCGGCTCGCGGTCACACTTCCGGTCGCAGTGACGACGAAGGGCTGAGATGAACCTGTCGGTGGTCGTGGTCGACGACGAGCCGTTGATCCGCAGCGGGCTGCGCGCCATCATCAACGCCGAGCCCGACCTGGAGGTGGTCGGGGAGGCCGGCGACGGCGCCGAGGTGCTGCCGATCGTCCGCCGGACCGGCGCGGACGTCGTGCTGATGGATGTCCGGATGCCTGCCGTCGACGGCATCCAGGCGACCCGGCTGCTGCTGGAGAACCTCGATCCGGCGCCGCGGGTGCTCGTCGTCACGACGTTCGAGAACGACGACTACGTGTACGACGCGCTGCGCGCCGGCGCCTCCGGGTTCCTGCTGAAGCGGACGCCGCCGGACGACATCATCGCCGCGATCCGGACCGTCGCGGGCAGCGAGTCACTGCTCTTCCCGGAGGCGATCCGCGCGCTCGCCCTCGCACACGTGGGCGCAGAGCAGTCGAAGCAGAACGGCCTGGACGAGTACCAGCTGACCGAGCGGGAGCAAGAGGTGCTGCGCCTGATGGCCAAGGGACTGTCGAACGCGGAGATCGCGGACGAGCTGATCCTGGGCCTGCAGACGGTCAAGACCCACGTCGCGAACGTGCTCGCGAAGCTGAACGCCCGGGACCGCACCCAGGCCGTGATCCGCGCCTACGAGTCAGGCTTCGTGCCACTCCATTAAGTGCTGGCGGGGTCGTCGGTTTCGGCCAGCACGCAGGCGTTGTGCAGGGGGTCGACCGCGTTGGCCTTCATCGCCACCCGCTGGAGCAGCATCCGGAAGCTGGCGCGCTCGGCTTGGTCCAGGCTGCCGAGGATCTCGTCCTCAGCGGTGGACAGCCGGCGCTCCAGATCGCAGAGCGTCTCCTTGCCCTCGTCGGTCGGCACGATCAGCCGCGCCCGCCGGTCGGCTGGGTCAGCCTGCCGCTGCACCAAGCCGGCCTTCTCCAGGTCATCCAGTAGGTAGGTCATGACGGTCCGGTCCACGCCGAGTTGGGCAGCCAGATCGAGCTGCCGCCTCGGGCCCTCGGCAACCGTCGTCGCCAGCACCTGATAGCCGCGCGGTCCACCGGGCACGTCGTCGAGCGACTCGGCAGCCGCCTTCGCGTACCGCCGGAACACCACGCCCAGCGCCCAGCCCAGGTCCGACTCGACCGGGGCGCCGCTAGCGACCCGTGGCTCCACCCCGCCGGCGCCCCGGCGCGCCACCTCACGGGCGATCCGGCCTTTGACGTCGGGCGAAGTACTGGTCATGTCCCCATCGTACGTGGTGTACGCCACCCGGAATACGATCTAACTTGAATATGTTCTGCTCCACAGACTATCTTCGGATCAGCTCATTTCGAGTAGCCCCCTCACGACGATGGAGACAACCTGATGTCCACCCTGCTACGTGTCGACGCCAGCCTCCGGCTCGACGGATCGGTCAGCCGCGCCCTGGCGGACAGCGCGGAGGCCGCCTGGAAGGCGGAGCACCCGGACGGTGTGGTGGTACGGCGCGACCTCGGTCAGCACCAGCTCCCGGTGACCGCCTGGCCGGCGCTGGTGACTGCGAAGCTCGGCGGCGATCCCGGTCCGGAGCTCGCCGAGGCCAAGGCGCTGGCCGAGGAGCTCGCCGCCGAGATCAAGGCCGCCGACGCGGTCCTGCTCGCCGTGCCGCTGTACAACTACGGCATCGCCCAGCACGTGAAGACCTGGATCGACCTGCTGCTGATCGACCCCGAACTGGTCTACGGCCCGAGCCCGATCGCCGGCCGACCGGCGATCCTCACGCTCGCCCGCGGCGGCGGCTACAGCCCCGGCACCCCGAAGCACGGCTGGGACCACGCCACGCCGTACCTGGAGCGCATCTTCGGCGACGTGTTCGGCATGAACGTCCGGATCGCCGCCGCCGAGCTCACCCTCGCCCCGGTCACCCCCGGCATGGAAGAACTCATCGACGCCTCGAAGGTGTCCGAGTCCGAGGCGCACGTCACCGCTGAGCAGCACGGCACCGTGGTGGCCCGCGAACTCACCGCCAACGCCGCCTGACGGCTGCTCCAGGCAGCGCGCCGCGGTGATGCCGAGCTCGAGCCGGCATCACTCAGGCGACTTGCCATGTTGAGAGCGTGACGGACAGCGTGACGACTGACGGCTCTGGGAGTACGGCGATCTGGGCCGCGAGCTCGCGGTGGTTCAGGTGGCGCGCGCTCGGGGTCATCAGCACCAACTGCTCGATCGCGGTCCGGTCGAGCCGCATGACCGACTCGACCAGCTCGGTGCCGGCCTGCTCGAACTTCCCGGCCAGCGACTCCTGCAGCCGGCGTTCCTTCTCCTGATCGACCTTCACCAGCCCGAGTACGCCGACCAACTCGGCCAGGTGCTCCTGGTTCGGCGTGACCACGAGCAGGGTGCCGCCGGGCGCGAGTACCCGGGCCATCTCGGCGGCGTTGCGCGGGGCGAACACGTTCAGCATCAGCTGCGCCGAGTCGTCGAGCAACGGCAGCTCCTGCCACGCGTCGCAGACCACGGATCCGATCCGCCGGTCCACCTTGGCTGCCCGGCGCGCGGCGTACCTGGAGACGTCCAGGGCGATCCCGCGGCGGCCGGGTGCCGTGCCGAGGACGCCGGACAGGTAGTAGGCGGTGCCGGCGCCGACCTCCACCAGCAGATCGTCCTCCCGCAGTCCGGCCGCGGCGAGGATCAGCGCGTCCCGGATGGGCGCGTAGTGGCCGCCGCCGAGGAACACCGTGCGGGCACCGACCATCGCGGCCGAGTCGCCGTCGATCCCGCTTGATGCTGACGGCAACAGGTTGAGGTAGCCCTGCTTGGCCAGGTCGTACGAGTGGCCTTGCGAGCACCCCGCCGTACGCCCGGTCAGCGCCAGCGCGTCGCTGCAGACGGGACAGCGCAGAACGGTGACCAGGTCGGCTTCCACCGTCCCATTGTCTCAGCCGTTGATGTCGCGGCTGGTGATGCGGGCCCAGGCGGCGGCGTAGAAGACCACCAGATAGGCGCCTTGCAGGAGCAGGTTGCGCCCGATCGCATCCCAGTACGGCGGGTCGCGCAGCAGGTCGGCGAACGACGGCCAGCCGTACATCAGCAGCCACGGGTGGATCACGTCGATCTGCGGAATCGCGCTCAGGATCCCGCACACGATGAACGCACCGAACGTGGCCGCCATCGCCGCGAGCGGGGTCGACGTCAGTGAGGAGACGAACAACCCGATCCCGGCCAGCCCGAGCATCGACAACCCGATCAGTACGGCGATGCCGAGCGCGCGGACCAAGCCGTCGCCGAGTGAGACCGTCGTCCCCGAGAGCAGCAGGACGTCACCGACGGGGAAGAGCACGAAGCCCGCGATCAGCCCGGCCAGCCAGATGACCAGCGTCGCGACCAGGCAGAACACGGCGAGCGCGACCATCTTCGCCGCGAGCAGCCGGGACCGGCCCGCGGGTGCGGTGAGCAGGTTCCGGAATGTGCCGAGGCTTGCTTCGCCCGCGAGTGACTCCCCCGACACCACCGTGATGGCGGTCGGCAGGAAGAACGGCAGCGAGACCGCGAGACTCGCCACGATCAGGAAGAACCCGTTGCCGGCGACCTGGCCGATGAAGCCCTCGGCGCCGCCCTCCGAGCCGGACAGCTTGATCGCGACCCCGATCATCACCGGGACCGCGGCGAGCACCGCCAGCAGCACCCAGGTCCGGGCGCGCCCGAAGACCAAGTGCAGCTCGGAGCTGAACAGCGCGAGGGTGTGCCTGCCTGCACTCGGCCGGCCGACGTTCACCGTCTCGGTGACAGCCGTGCCGGCGGCGTCCCGGCTCGAGGGCGCGGTCCCACTCGGCGACACGGCCGTGCCGGCGGCGTCCCGGCCCGAAGGCGCGGTTTCACTCGGCGACATCGAAGCCCTCCCCGGTCAGCGCCACGAAGGCGTCCTCGAGGCTGGGGCGCTCCAGGCCGAAGCCGTGGATGCGGACGTCGGCGGCGACCAGCGCGGCGGCGAACTTGTCGATCGGCAGCTCACCGGCGTCACCCTCGACGGTCTCGGCGGTGGTCTTCAGGTCGGTGACACCGAGGCTCTTCAGCGTCTCGGCGGCCTGACCGAGATCCGGCGTACGGACCACCAGCCGGGGACGAAGCTCGGCGCGCAGGTCGGCGACCGTGGACTGGCGGACGATCCGGCCGCGGCTCATCACGGCGGCATGCGTGCAGACCTGCTCGACCTCGGCCAGCAGGTGGGTCGAGGTGAAGATCGTGGTGCCGTCACTCGCGAGCTCCTGGATCAGGTGCCGGACCTCGCGGGTGCCCTGCGGATCGAGGCCGTTGGTCGGCTCGTCGAGGACCAGCAGGTCGCGGCGCTGCATCAGCGCGACCGCGATCGCCAGCCGCTGCCGCATGCCGAGCGAGTAGGCGCGCACCTTCTTGTTCGCCGCGTTCGACAGCCCGACGCGCTCGAGCGCCAGACCTGCCCGCGCCTTCCGCGTCGTCGGGTCGGCCGTCCGGTCCGCGGCGTCGAAGCGGAGCAGGTTCGCCTGCCCGCTCCAGAACGGGTAGAACGCCGGCCCTTCGACCAGCGCGCCGACCCGCGGCAGCACCCGGAGCTGGGCCTTCGGCATCGACTCCCCCAGCAGCTCGACCGAGCCCGCCGTCGGCGCGATGAGCCCGAGCAGCATCCGGATGGTCGTCGTCTTCCCGGACCCGTTCGGCCCGAGGAAGCCGAACACACTCCCGGCGGGCACCTCCAGGTCGATCGCGTCGACCGCGACCTGCCCGCCCCGGAACCGCTTGGTCAGCCCCTTGGTCACCACCGGTGGTGACGAGGCGGGACCTGTCACGGTTAGCGTGGAGCCTTCGGTGCGGCGGCGACCAGGGTGTCCGGGCTGACCAGGCCGACCAGGACGCGGCCGTCGTCGGTGATCAGCGCGTTGACCATCTTGCTGGTCAGGATCTTGCCCGTGCCCCAGGAGCCTTCGACCGTCCGGGCGTTCGCGAGCAACTGGCCGACCGGACCGGAGCGGTTGATGTCGACGTCACGGAACGCGACCACGCTCTCCCAGCCCTCGCCGATCACGGTCGGCTTGTCGCCGGCCGGCGCCTTCGGCTTGGCCGCCTTCGGGCCCTTCCACGCCGGGACCTTCTCCTCCTTCACCTTCACGCCCTGCGGCGGGGTGAAGGTGAACGTGCTCGCCGCCGGTACGTCGAACGACACCGAGGAGAAGCCGAGTTGCACCGCCGGGTCGTCCCCGGTCTTCGGCATCACGGTCACCTCGAGCGGCACCCAGTTCTTCGCGTCGATCGCCAGCGTGACCGAGCCGACCGTGGACTTGTCGGTCTTCGGCAGCAGGCGCAGCTTGTAGGCGTCGCGGCCGGCGACCTCCTGCGTCCCGCTCACCTCGACCTTGGTGGTCGGGTCGATCGCGGCCAGGAACTGCTTGGCGACCGCGGACGGGTCGTAGGACTCCGGCCGGACCGGTGTCTTCTTCGGCTGCTGGGCGCGCTCCGGCAGCGTCAGCTTGACCGCCTCGCGCTCGGAGGAGTCGTAGGCCCAGGCCGTCTTGCCGTCGGTCGTCCAGACCCGCTCGGCCATGTTGTCGAGCACGGAGACGCGTGCCTTGTTCGGGCTGGCGAAGGCGACCCGGGCGGTGTGCTCACCGCTCAGCAGGTCGGGCATCTGGTTGCCGCCCTCGACACCGGGCAGCGCGGGCAGGCCGAGGTCCGCGGCGGACCGGACAGTCCCGCTCAGGCCGTCGACCTTGGCGGTCTGGACCTTGGTCAGCAGCTCCTGCGCGGTGATGTCGGGCAGGTTGGGTGACGCGTCCGCAACCACCGGACCGAGCGTGCCCACCCCCGCGACCACCGCGACTGCCGTGACCGGTACGAACCACCGTCGACTGCGTTGCGCTATCCCCATGTCTCAAGACTCGCACCGTGACAACGTGGAACCAAGTGGTCTCAGGGGCTGTTCACCCAAAAGAGTGAGGGCCGGATACGACGAGCGCAGTACGCCGGAGGGACGGCGTACTGCGCTCGGTTGATGTCAGCGGCTCTGGAGCGCGTCCAGCGCCACCGTCATCGCCGCGGCCACCCGGAAGTCCAGGCGCGGGTCCTGCACGCTGATCCGGTACCGGTCACGCACCGAGACCTTCCGCTCGACCGAAAGCACCGGCTGACCGGTGGCGCGGTCGGTGTAGTCGAAGTGGAAGATGAACGGCAGCGGGATCTCGCCGACGAACGGGACGAACTCCCAGATCCGGCGGACCAGCGCGACGGTCTGGTTGCGCTCGGTGCCGTCCGCCTCCAGGCCGTCCGACGCCAGCTGCCAGCTCGAGCGCAGCAGGCTCTTGCCGAACTCCTTCTTGAACCAGCCGATCGGCCGGCCGTTCGCGTCGAAGACGTCGTACCCGGAGCCCAGGTCGATCGCCTTGCGCGCCTTGAACGAGAACACCGGCTGCGACTTGGTGTCGTCGCTGTAGAAGGTGACCTGCTCTTTGAAGGCCATCCGCTTCTGCTGCGCGAACGCCAGCAGCTGCCCGTCCGAGCCGTCCGGGTCGGTGGCGATCAGCTCGTACTTGTTCGCCATCATCGTGATCCGCTGCTTCATCGAGAACGCGGGCACGTACATGGCGGCTTGACCCTGTGGTGGAACTGTCATGCTTGAAAGTCTTTCACCCCGCAGGCTCTTGCACCCGCCCGCAGCCCACGGACGAAGGCATCTGCACGCTCGGACTCTTCTACTACCTGTACGGCGAGTTGCCCGACCCCCTGCAGCGCCAGGTCCCGTGCGACCTCGACACCGAGCTCTACGGCCTCCACTGGTGTCCGAGCGGGCCGCCAGAGCACTCCGAAGTCCGCCAAGGGTCTGTCGGGTCCCAGCAGTACGACGAGCACGTCGGGCTCACCCAGGTGCTCCTCAGGGTCACCGTCGATCACCAAGCGCACCCGCTGCATGCCGACGGCCACGGCCTCCCCACTGGCCTGTGCAGCGTCGTCCTCTGGCGACGAACTACGCCGACCCCACTCCTCGTGGTGCACCGCCCAGGCAAGCGGACGCCGTGCAGCCCAGCCGCTCCGCACCAACTCGGGTGCGGGCGCAAACTGCTCCACATGCCCGACACAGAGGTAGCCGACGAGTTCGATGTGTGCGGGCAGGTTCAGCACCGCCGCGACCTCGCCTGGCTCGAAGAAGGACACCCAGCCAACGCCGAGGCCCTCGGCACGCGCGGCAAGCCAGAGGTTCTGGATCGCGATGGCCGCCGAGAACCAGGTCGTCCGCGGGTCCGCGTGGCGGCCCAGCACGTGCCTGCCGCCGCGACCGGGGTCACAGGTCACCGCGATGTTCAGCGGGGTGTCGAGGATGGCCTCGATCTTCAGGCCGTCGAACGCCTGGCGCCGGTCCGGAGGCAGCGAGGCGGCGAACGCGTCCCGCTGGGCGGTGGCGAGGTCGTGGACCTTGCGGCGAGTGGCGAGGTCGCGGATCAGCAGGAAGTCCCAGGGCTGGCTGAGCCCCACACTGGGCGCACGGTGTGCGGACTCGAGCACGCGCATCAGGACCTCGTCCGCGATCGGCTTGTCGACGAAGCCTCGCCGTACGTCGCGGCGCTCGGCCAGGACCCGGTGCACGACCTCACGCTCAGTTGGTGGATAGCCGGGTGCAGCATGCAGCCGGCCAACCGCTGCGGTGGCGTTGATCGAGCGGCGCTTGGTGACCAGCAGCTCGGCACCGGTCAGGACGACGGCTGCCTCGGCGACACTCGGCGTACCTCTGAGTCTCGCTACTTGCTGGCTCGGTGTCGGCACCGATTGGCGCGCGAGCTCGTCGGCCGACGCGGTCTGCAGGACGGCGTTGAGCGACGCGGCCAACCTCTGCAGGCCTGGTTCGGTCTCCTTGCCGTCGACGGTGACCACCGTGCGCACGTCTCCCCCACCTGCTGCGGCCAATGCCGCGTCGACCAGGTCCCGCAGTTCGCGGTACGACGTACCGGACCGCAGGCCGATGCCTACGACGAGGTTCACTTCGCCAGCCCTGCGTGGACGCGGGCCGCTGCGACCAGGCGAGCAGGCACATCGGGCATCGCGGTCCAGTGCAGGTGCAGGTACGACGCGTGGACTCGGGGCCGAGCGATTCCCTCGACGCCGCCCGGGAGGTACCAGGCTGGGTCGACCTCGGTGTCCAGGTCGACCGTGGTGCGGTGGAACTCGTGGCCCCGGACGCGTCGGCCTTCATCGAAGAACGCGGTCGTGGTTGCGGCGATCGCCGTACGGTAGCCGAGGGTCAGGCTGCCGGTCATCCGGCCGGTCGCGGGGAGGACGCCGGTCATGGGGTGGCCGTCGAGCTCGCGGGACAGGTAGAGCAGGCCGGCGCATTCGGCGATCACCGGTAGGCCGGCTGCGACCTCGCTTGCCACCTGGCGGCGGAGCTTCTCATTGGCGGACAGGGCCTCGGCGTGGAGCTCGGGGAAGCCGCCACCGAGGTACAGCGCCGCCGTTGCTTCGGGCAACGGATCGGACAACGGGTCGAACGTCACGACCTCAGCGCAGGCGGCAACGAGCAGCTCAGCCGTCTCGGTATACCGGAACGAGAACACCGGCCCCCCAGCCACCGCCACAACCGGCCGCCTCGCCCCCGCCTCCGCCGCTTCCGCCTCCGCGACTTCGTTGGTTGGATCCCAGGCCGCTGTCTCCAGGTGCGTGGCGGCCCGGGCCGCCGCGACGAAGGCCTCGAGATCTACGCCTTGACGGACCAGTTCGGCGGCTGCCTCGACCGCGGCGGACGCCTGCTCACGCTGCTCATTGGCCGGGACCAGGCCCAGGTGACGACTCGGCACGGTGAGGCGCGTGTCCCGTCGCAGTACGCCGAGAACCGGTACGCCGGTCGGGGCGACACCGGCCCGGACCTCGGCCTCGTGGCGATCCGATCCGACCTTGTTGAGGATCACCCCGACGATGCGCACCTCGGTGTCGAAGGCGACGAACCCGTTGACGACGGCCCCGACACTGCGACCGGCGGCGGAGGCGTCGACGACCAGGACGACGGGTGCTTTCAGCAACTTCGAGACGTGTGCAGTCGAGGCGTACCCCTCGGTTCCGAGGGCGCCGTCGTACAGGCCCATCACGCCTTCGACCACGGCCAGATCGGCGCCGGCGGCACCGTGCGCGAACAGCGGGGCGACCCGCTCCTCCCCCTGCAGCATCGGGTCGAGGTTGCGCCCCGGGCGTCCGGTCGCGACCGCGTGGAAGCCCGGATCGATGTAGTCGGGACCGACCTTGAAACCCGCGACCGTGTGCCCGGCCCGCCGCAGCGCCGCCATCAGGCCGACCGCGACCGTCGTCTTCCCCGCGCCCGAGGCGGGCGCGGCGACCACCAGCCGTGGGATCACCACTCGATGCCCTTCTGGCCCTTCTGGCCGGCGTCCATCGGGTGCTTGACCTTGGTCATCTCGGTGACCAGGTCGGCGGCGTCGAGCAGCCGCTGGTCGGCGTTCCGTCCGGTGATGACGACGTACTGGTGCCCCGGACGGTTGACCATGGTGTCGACGACCTCGTCGATGTCGACCCAGCCCCACTTCATCGGGTACGTGAACTCGTCCAGCACGTAGAGGTCGTGCGTCTCGGTCTGGATCCGGCGCTGAATCTCCCGCCAGCCCTCGAGCGCGTCGGCGGCGTGATCCTCCTCGGTGCCGGCCTTGCGCGACCAACTCCAGCCCTCACCCATCTTGTGCCACTCGACCGGACCACCCTGACCGGTCGTCTCGTGCACCTGGCCGAGGGCCTTGAAGGCGCTCTCCTCGCCGACCTTCCACTTCGCGCTCTTCACGAACTGGAACACGCCGATGCTCCAGCCCTGGTTCCAGCCCCGCAGCGCCATCCCGAACGCGGCCGTGGACTTCCCCTTCATTTCCCCGGTGTGCACCATCAGCAATGGCCGGTTCCGGCGCTGCCGGGTGGTCAGGCCGTCCCGCGGTACTACGGTGGGCTGCCCCTTCGGCATCAGGCCGCCCTCCGCTCGGTGACCGTGCGGATGAGGTTGCCAGCGGCAACTTCTCCGAGGTCGAGGTACTCCGCGGCGAGCTCGTTGGCCAGCTCAGCGGCGAGTCCGAGTCGTACGCCGCGGCGCGGTTCGCAGTCGACGACCACAGCGGCGATTCCTTGCTGGGCGAGCCATCCGGCGGCCTGCTTGGCGCGCGCGAAGGCGTTGTCGCCCTGGGTCGCGCGGCCGTCGGTGACAAGCACCAGCAGTGGGCGCCGACGCGGGTCCCGGATGGCTGCGATCCGGAGCACCTCTGCTGCTTGTAGCAAGCCTTCGGCGAGTGGGGTGCGACCACCGGTTGGCAGGCTTTCAAGGCGCCGTACGGCGGTCTCGACGCTGCCCGTGGGAGGCAGCGCGACCGTGGCTGTGGCGCCGGCGAAGGTGACGAGGCCGACCGTGTCGCGGCGCTGGTAGGCGTCCAGCAGGAGGGAGACGATCGCGGTCTTCACCTCGCCCATGCGCTTCTTCGTACCCATCGAGCCGGACGCGTCGACGCAGAACAGGACGAGGTTGCCCTCGCGCCCCTCCCGGACCGCCAGCCGTACGTCGGTTGCTCGCACGGTGAGCCCTGCGCCGGTGCGTCCGCGGGCCTGCTGATGGGGCGCCGCGGATCGGATGGTCGCCAGCAGGTGCGGTCGGCCTGACTCCCTGCCGATGCGCGGACGGTCGCCCACCACGCGACCCACCTCGGTGATCGCCCGCGACCGTCGGCCCGCGACTCCCGCACCGGGCGACTGCACGCTCAACAGGCGGGCCTTGAACGGCTCAGAACTCCCCACAACCTCCCCGACCGGCGCTGAGCCGCGGCCACTGCCCTTCGCCTCGTGCTCAGCCGGGCCTACGCCGGCCCGGTCGGCTCGGTCGGACGCGTCGGCCCGGTCGGACGCGTCACTGGAGCTGCCGCCATCCGGGTCGGCGGGATCCATCCCGCCGCCTGGGCCGCCGGTGTCGTCCGGTCCGCCGTCCGGGTCGTCGTCGGGGTCCGGCGGTGGCGTGCTGTTGCTGATCGCTTCTTCGAGCTGCTCCTCGTCCAGGCCGGGCGCGTCGAAGGGGTTGCGGCGCCGGCGGTGCGGCAGCGCGAGCTTCGCGGCCGCCCGTACGTCGTCCACCTCGACGACTGTCCGGCCGGACCAGGCTGCGTGGGCGACCGCCGTACGCGCGGTGACGAGGTCGGCGCGCATCCCGTCGACGTCGAAGGACGCGCAGATCTCGGCGATCTGGCGCAGCGCGGAGTCGGTCAGGATCACCTCGGACAGCAGGGCCCGCGCCTTCACGATGCGCTCCGCCAGCTCACGCTGCGCCCCGTCGTACTTCGCAATGAAGGCGTCTGGGTCGGCCTCGTACGCGAGCCGGGCGCGCATCACCTCGACGCGTACGGCGGGATCGCGACTGGCGACCACATCGACGGTCAGCCCGAAGCGGTCGAGCAGCTGCGGCCGGAGCTCACCCTCCTCCGGATTCATGGTGCCGACCAACACGAACCGCGCGGGGTGCGTGACCGACACACCGTCGCGCTCGACGGTCGCGCGGCCCATCGCGGCGGCGTCGAGCAGGACGTCGACCAGGTGGTCGTGCAGCAGGTTGACCTCATCGACGTACAACAGCCCGCGGTGCGCCGCGGCGAGCAGCCCAGGCTCGTACGCCGTGACGCCCTCCGCCAGCGCCCGCTCAAGATGCAGGGACCCGAGCACGCGATCCTCGGTAGCGCCAACAGGCAACTCAACCAGCCGAGCCGCACGAACGGCACGCTCGTTGTGATGCGCGCCTTCCGGACAGGTCGGCTCGGGGTGATCGGGGTCGCAGGAGAAGCGGCAGCCGGGTACGACGTCCACCGGCGGCAGGACCTCGGTGAGCGCGCGGACGGCAGTCGACTTCGCCGTACCCTTCTCACCGCGGATCAGCACGCCGCCGATCGCCGGGGAGACCGCGGACAGCACCAGCGCGAGCTGCAGATCCTCCATCCCCACGACCGCGGTGAACGGGAAGCTCTGAACTGCAGGCCGCATCGGCGGGGTCCCTTCGTCGAGCGGGTGTCCACGCCCGCTTCGGCAATTGGTACGCCGTACCGCGGACATCGCGAACCGGCGGACGGCGTGCAGATGTCCTGGCTCCCGGGTCACCCCGGTCACAGTGGCGGGACCGCCCCGGACTCCCGGCCACAGCCGGTCACCGGTGTTCCTCCACACCCGTCCGCCCGATCATGGCACAAGCCACGACGTTCCTCAGCGACGAGGTTCACACCCGGCGGGCGTGGTGCGCTGCCGGAGAGGCTTCGCAGGGCGGCCCGCGAACGCTCTTGCGTTCGGCCACGAACTCGACCAGCCCTGTCAGGCTTCAACGCCGCGGGACCCTGTTCGTTGAACGCGTGGATCACCTCCCGCGCACGCCTCGGCTGCAATTCAACGCCAGCAGCGCCGCCGTCTCCGCAGCGCTCCGGCCCCGAACCCGCGCCGGCACCAGCCCCCCTCCGGTTCCAGCGAGCGTAAGTTGCGATCTGGAAACCGGCTGGCCTGTCATTCCCGTGCAGGATCTGATGCCTGGCAGGCGTCAGATGGTTGCGGTGCTCGGTGAGTGCCGGTCGGGTCGATGTGGAAGGCGAAGCCGTGCGGGCTGGTCCATTCCAGCGTTCGGGGGTCGAGGCGGCGGACCTGCCAGCGGCCATGGGTCTTGACCCGGTGTGGGAACCGGCGCAGCGGGACGAGGTTGCTGGTGCTGGTTTGGCCGGGTGGGCCGAGGGGGTCGTAGGGCTGGATGTGGTCGAGGTCCATGGCTGGGTGGGTTTCGCGGGAGCCGTAGGGGAACAGTTCGACCGGGTGGGTGAGCCGGGTGCGTTCGCGGATCCGGTCGGGGATCTCGTAGGCGTCGACGCTGACGGCGTCGTTGAGATCGATGACCGGCTTGACGGTGTAGGGGCCGTGCCCGATCAGTTCGGCGAGCTGGGTCGCGAGCAGCGGGCCGATGGTTTCGGCGCGCAGTACCCCGGTGCCGGTGGCGAGGGTGTGGTCGGTGAGGTGCACGTAGACCTCGGTCTGCCCGGGCCGCGCCGCCCGGCCCGAGCCTGGGTCGGCGTACGCGTCCCGCCGGATCTGTGCGAGCCGGGCCTCCAGCACCCGCCGCGCCGCGGCGTCCATCGGCTCCCCGTCCGTGTCGTCGAGGCGCAGCCCCGGTTCGAACGGCTCCACCACCTCGCCGTACGGCGCGTCGAGCGGATCGGGCAGCTCGCTGTCACCGGGGTACGGCGCATCCCGATCAGCCTCGTCCCCCAGCCCCGGCTCACCCCAGTCCGCCAGCAGCCCCTCATCACCGGCCCAGCCGCCGCGGTCGTCGCCACCGGGTGCACGCCCAGGGTGCCCTGGAGCGCGCTCTCGCGTGCCGGCTGGGGCGCGGTCGGGGTCCACGGCGGGTGGGGTGCTGGCCAGTAGTTGGTGGGCTTGGTGGAGGAGTTCTTCGGTGTAGCGGGGGTCGGCGATGATGCCGACCGCGTCGGCGCGGCGGCGCTGCAGGGAGGCGGTGTCACCGAGGATCTTCAGGGCTTCGGCGATGCTGGTGAGGCGGGCATCGAACCGGATCGCGGCACCGGTCGCGGTACGGATGTAGATCTTCTTGGTGCCGTGCTCGTCGGAGCGGCCCAGGTAGACGCCGCGTTCGCGGGCCTTCTCCTCGGCCTTGGCCCGGGCCGCGTCGGGGTCGGCGTGCTTCTTCGCGGCCTCGACGATCTTGTCCAGCCGGCCGGGCGTGAGCGTGTCGACCACCTTCGCGACCCGGCGGTCCACGGCACCGGCGGCCTCGAGCGGCAGGTCCAGGCAGGCGGTGGCGATCTTGCGGGCCCGCCACGGGGTCGCCTCACCGGCCTGGACACGGGCCCAGGTGAAGGGCAGGCGGTGCCGCAGGGCCAGCGCCTGGCCGATGAAGTCGGCGGCCGCGCCCGGCGAGATCCCGAGCACCGCGCCGAACTCGGCCGCGGCGAACTCGGCGATCTCCGGGCAGCCGTCGCCGCCCAGGACGACGGCGCGTTCGCGGCCGTCGCGGGGGTGCCGGGTGGGGTGGGGTGTGCAGGCGTCGGGGTGGTGGTGGTCGGCGTAGAGCTGGGCGTGTTCGAGGAGGCGGGCGTCGAGGCGGTTGGCCTCGGCGCGGTGCGCGGCGGCCGATTCGAGCAGGTCGGCGGTCGCGAGGGTGGTGAGATCTCCTTCGAACATGTGCTCGATTCTATGGCACACTCAGACTTGATACCAACTCGGAAGTGCCTTGAATCTCTTATTCACAAGGCGAGAAGTGAAATCCGTCGGGGCGGCTTTCTGCTGCATACTCACTGAGGCTGAAGGTCAGTCGGGTACGGCATATCGCGGGATGCTGCTCGCTGATCGCGCCGTACCTGCGGTGGTCGTTGCTGGGTGCAACGGTAGGCTGCCGATCGACCATCCGGCCGGTGAGTACGGGCCGTACTCACCGGGAACGGTTTCAGCGATAGCTGGAGAGTCGCTTCGCCAAGGCGATGGCGGCTGCGTCGTCCTTGACCTCGCGGATTCCGATGATCGGGGTCACCGCGACGTACCCGGCGGCGAGGAGGGCCTCGTCCGAGCCGGGGACCGGGTTCGCGGCCGGTGGTTCGAGCTCGATCATCGGTTCGCCGGTCGGCGCGGTCGCACCGGTGATCCGGGACCGCTTGATCGGCGCCAGCGAAGCGTGCTGGACGCCGGCCAACTGGTCGATCGGGCGGTCCGGCACGTTGATGGTCAGCACCGTCCCGGCGGGCTCGGGCACGATCCAGGTGAGCGCCTCGGCGGCGACTGCTCCCGCGGTGCCCCAGTGCGCGGGGTCTTCGGAATCGATGCTCACGGCAACCGCCGACAGCCCCTGCGCGGCTGCGGTCAGGGCCGCGGCCACGGTGCCGGAGTGGAAGATCGGTACGCCGATGTTGTGGCCGCGGTTGATCCCCGACACGACCAGATCCGGCACGGCCCCGAAGGCCCCGACCGACGCCAGCGTCACCGCGAGGGCCGGCGTGCCGTCGATGCCGTGGTAGCTGATACCGCCCTCTTCCTCGACGGCGGTCCGGATCGGGCGGCCGACCATCCCGGCGCGCGCCGAGCCGACGCCACTCTGGTCGTCCAGCGGCGCCACGACCAGTACGTCGTACCCGAGCTCGGCGATCGCGGGAGCGAGGGCCCGGATGCCCGGAGCCTGGTAACCGTCGTCGTTGGTGATCAGGACTCTCAGGGTCTCCGGCGCCATGCCTCTACCCAATCAGCCGCGGTCCTCGATGTCACCCTCCGTCTCAAGGACTGCGCTGCGTAGCGTTTCGAGTGCTTCGGCGGACGGCTTCGACCACAGACCGCGCTGCGCCGCCTCGAGCAAGCGCTCCGCGATACCGTGCCGCGCCCACGGATTCGACTTGCGGAAGAACTCGGCCATCTCCGGGTCGGCGACGTAGGAAGAGGTCAGCGTCTCGTACATCCAGTCGTCGACCACCCCGGCGGTCGCGTCGTACCCGAACAGGTAGTCCACCGTGGCGGCCATCTCGAACGCGCCCTTGTAGCCGTGCCGCCGCATCGCCGCCATCCACCGCGGGTTCACCACCCGGGCCCGGAACACCCGCTTGGTCTCCTCCTCGAGCGTCCGCGTCTTGACCTGCGCCGGTACGGCGGAGTCGCCGACGTACGCCTTCGGGTTCGAGCCGGTGAGGTGGCGGACCATCGCGATCATGCCGCCGTGGTACTGGAAGTAGTCGTCGGAGTCCATGATGTCGTGCTCGCGGGTGTCCGCGTTCTTCGCCGCCACCTGGATCCGGGCGTAGGCGCGCTCCATCGACCCGCGGGCCTCGACGCCGTCGAGGTCCTTGCCGTAGGCGTACCCACCCCAGACGGCGTACACCTCGGCGAGTTCCGCGTCGGTGCGCCAGTTCCGCGCGTCCACGAGCGGCAGCAGGCCGGCGCCGTACGAGCCGGGCTTGGAGCCGAAGACCCGGGCGGTGGCCGACCGCAGGTCATTGCCTTCCGCAACATCAGCGTCCACGTGCGCGCGAAGGTAGTTGTCGGACGCCGGTTCGTCCAGTGCGGCGACCGTGCGGACCGCCTCGTCCAGCAGCGCGACGACGTGCGGGAAGGCGTCCCGGAAGAAGCCGGAGATCCGGATCGTGACGTCGATCCGCGGGCGGCCGAGCTCGTCGAGCGGGACCGCCTCGAAGCCGGTGACCCGGCGGGACGCGTCGTCCCAGACCGGGCGGCAGCCGAGCAGCCACAGCACCTCGGCGAGGTCGTCGCCCTGGGTGCGCATCGCCGACGTACCCCACACAGTCAGGCCGACCGACCGCGGCCACTCCCCCGTCTCGTTCTTGTGCCGGTTGAGCAGCGAGTCGGCCAGCGCGACGCCGACGTCCCACGCGTTGCGGCTCGGGATCGCCTTCGGGTCGACCGCGTAGAAGTTGCGGCCGGTCGGCAGCACGTTGACCAGACCGCGGGTCGGCGATCCCGACGGACCGGCTTCGACGAAGCGGCCGTCCAGCGCACGCAGGACGTTGGTCAACTCGTCACCGGTCCGCGCGAGCCGCGGGACCACCTCCGTCGCGGCGAACGTCAGGGACGCCTCGACGCCGGCGGACGACCGGCCGATGACCTCGGCGACGACCACCGGGACCTTGGCGGCGTCCCAGCTCAGCGTGTCCATCCCGACGACGAGCTTCCGCGCGACCGCCTCGAGCAGGTCGACACCGTCCGCGGCGGTCACCGCGGGCAGATCGGCCAGCGTCGCAAGGTCGGCGAGATCAACTGCCTTGCCGGGGTCCGCCAGCAGGTCGGCTTCGGACACGCCGAAGCTCTCGCCGAGCGCCGTACGCAGACCAGAGATCGAGTAGGAGCCACCCCACAGCTGTCGAGCACGCAGGACGGCGAGCACCAGGTTGATCCGCGCCTCGCCCGTCGGCGCACCGCCGAGCACGTGCAGCCCGTCGCGGATCTGCACGTCCTTGATCTCGCACAGGTAGCCGTCGAGGTGCAGCACGAACTCGTCGAAGTCGTCGTCCTCGGGCTTCTCCGAGGTGTGCAGGTCGTGGTGCAACTGCGCCGCCTGGATCAGCGTCCAGATCTGGGCCCGCAGGGTCGGCACCTTCTCCGGATCCAGCGCCTGCACGGTCGCGTACTCGTCGAGCAGGTACTCCAGCTTGGCCATGTCGCCGTACGTCTCGGCCCGCGCCATCGGCGGCACGAGGTGGTCGACGACGGTCGCGTGCGCCCGCCGCTTCGCCTGCGTCCCCTCGCCGGGGTCGTTGACGATGAACGGGTAGACCATCGGCAGGTTCCCGAGTACGGCGTCCGGCGCGCAGTCGGCCGCCATCCCGATGCCCTTGCCGGGCAGCCACTCCAGCGTCCCGTGCTTGCCCAGATGTACGACGGCATGCGCGCCGAAGCCACCCTCGTCCGTCGAGGCCTCCAGCCAGCGGTACGCCGCCAGGTAGTGGTGCGACGGAGCCATGTCCGGGTCGTGGTAGATCGCCACCGGGTTCTCGCCGAACCCACGCGGCGGCTGGATCATCAGGACGACGTTCCCGAACCGCAACGCCGCCAGCGCGATCTCACCGGATTCGGTGACGTACAACTCCCCCGGCGGCGCTCCCCAGGCCTCGGTCATTGCGTCCTGCAACGACGTCGGGACCCGGCCGAACCACTGCTGGTACGTCGCCAGCGGGACCTTGGCGACCGCGTTCGCCAACTGCTCGTCGGTCAGCCAGTCGACGTCGTGCCCGCCGGCCGCGATCAGCCGGTGAATCAGCCCGTCACCTTCCAGCTCGCTCACGTCGAGCCCGCCGAGGTCGTACCCGGCCTCCTGGAGCTGACCCAGCAGCACGACCGCGGACGCCGGAGTGTCCAGACCGACCGCGTTCCCGATCCGCGCGTGCTTCGTCGGGTACGACGACAACACCAGAGCGAGCCGCTTCTCCGCGATCGGGACGTGCCGGAGCCGCGCATGAGCGACCGCGATCCCGGCGAGCCGATCACAGCGCTCCGGATCCGGCGCATACCGGGCCAGACCGTTCTCGCCGTACGACTTGAACGAGAACGGGATCGTGATCAGCCGCCCGTCGAACTCCGGGATCGCCACCTGGGTCGCCGCGTCCAGCGGGCTCACCGCCGCGTCGCTCGCCTCCCACTGCTCACGTGTCGAGGTCAGCGCGAGGCCTTGGATCAGCGGGATGTCGAGTGACGCGAGCGCACCCGCGTCCCACGCGTCGTCCGCGCCGCCTGCACTCGCGTCCGCCGCGACGGACCCACCGGCGGCGAGCAGAGTGGTGACCAGCACGTCACACTTCCGCAGGAGCTCGAACAGACCGGCGTTCTCGGTGCTGGCCGGATCCAGTCCGCGGAGCGTGCCGCAGTACACCGGCAGCGGCTGCGCGCCCGCGTTCGAGACTGCGGCGGCCAGTGCGTCGACGAACGCGGTGTTCCCGGAGATCTCGTGCGCGCGGTAGTAGACGATGCCGACGACCGGCCGCTCGTCCTCGACGAAGTCTCCGCGGACGCCGTACGCCGGAAGGGCCTGGGGCGGATCGAACTCGTCGCCGGTCAGCAGGATCGTGTCGCGCAGGAACCCGGCCAGGTTGCGCAGGTTCCCGGCGCCGCCCTCGCGCAGGTAGGCGAGCGCCTCGGTGACGGCGCCGGCGGGGACGGTCGACAGCGACATCAGCTCGGCGTCGGGGGCGGCCTCGCCGCTGACCACGACAGCCGGCTTGCCGGATGCGATGACCGCGTCGAGCCCTTCCTCCCAGGCTCGGCGTCCGCCGAGCAGCCGGACGACCACGACCTCGACGGCGTCCAGCAGCGGAGTGAGCTCGGCCAGGTCGAGTCGGGCGGGGTTCGCGACCTTCCAGCCCGCATCCGCCTCGGAGGCGGCCAGCAGGTCGGTGTCGGCGGTGGAGAGCAGCAGCAGGTTCGCGGGCACGCGCCACGAGTCCTTCCTCGGGGTGTCCACGCCCCGTCCGGAGGTTCGACGGCGGCAGTTCCTGACTTCCACACGAGGTGGTCACAGTGGCGGGACCGTCCCGGACTCACACCGGGTTCCTGCTGATGCCGTCGGATGACGTGCGCGACTCTAGCCGACGGACGGCGGGGTTAGGCTGAATCGTGCTGGTGGGGCGCGACACAGAGCGGGCCCGGATGCGCCGCCTGCTGGAGGGTGCGCAGGCAGGGTCCGGCGCCGGACTGCTGGTGCTGGGTGAGCCTGGTATCGGCAAGAGCACCCTGCTCGAGGACACCGCCGCGGCGGCGACACGCTTCCGGGTACTGCGAGCAACCGGCATCGACACCGAGTCGGAACTGCCTTACTCCGGGCTGTTCGAACTGCTCCGGCCGGTGTCGAACCGGATCGCCGGCCTTCCCGTCCGCCAGTCGGCTGCTTTGCGGACCGCCTTTGCCGAGACCGCAACCCAGGAGGTCGACGGGTTCGCCGTCGCGGCGGCCGTCCTGACGCTGCTGTCCGACGTGTCGGCCACCGAGCCGGTCCTCTGCCTCGTCGACGATCTGCAATGGCTCGACGTCGCCTCGCAGTCCGCCCTGACCTTCGCAGTACGGCGTGTCGCTTCCGAGCGCGTCGCCATGGTGTTCGCTGCCCGCGACGACACGGCTCCGCCCCGCGGGTTCCCCGTACTGCGACTCCAGGGCCTCGGCGACGACGCGGCACACGACCTGCTCACGACCAACGTCGGGCAGGAGCTGCCGGAGTCCGTCCAGGCATCGCTGGTGCGAACGGCCGCGGGCAACCCACTGGTCCTTGGTGAACTGGTCGCCGCCCTGGAATCCGCCGAGTTGACGGGAGGGGCGCCCCTACCCGAGCCACTGCCGGTCGGCAGCGAAGTCGTCAGTATCTATCGTCGCGAACTCGCGGCGCTGCCGGCGAACACCCGGACGGCTCTGCTGGTGCTGGCAGTGAGCGAGGACACGCGCGCAGAGCACCTCCTGCCGGCGATCAGAGCCCGCACCGGCGACCCAGCCGCTCTCGATCACGCCGAGCGCGCCGGACTCGTACAGTCGGCAGCGTCCGGACTGCGTTTCCGGCATCCGGTGCTCCGCTCGGTGGTCCACCAGGACGCGACAGTCGCCGAGCGGCAGGCTGCGCATCGATCCGTGGCGGACACGCTGCCGCCCGGACAGGCGGAGCTGCGCGCCTGGCATCACGCACTGGCCGCAGTCGAGCCGGATGAAGAACTGGCCGCCGAGCTGGCGCGGACCGCAGAGCTCGCCAGCCATCGCGGCGGGAGGTGGGCGGAGAGCCGTGCGTACGAGCTCGCCGCGCGACTCAGTCCCGGTCGAGAACGCCGGGCAGAGCGCACCTATCGCGCAGCTGTCGCAGCCTTTCTCGCCGGGCGCCATTCGGTAGCTCGACAGCATCTGGACACTGTCCTTGCGGTGAGCACGGATCCACTGCTTCGAGCCGACGCCGAGCACGAGCGTGCTCGAGTGGCGCTGTGGCGCGGCCGCCCCGACCCACCTCAGCGCCTCCAGGTGGCCGCTGACGACGTCGCGCCGTACGACGCCGAGCGGGCGGCAAAGCTCCTCGCGTACGCCGTGGTCGATCTCGGAGCGCAATGCCGGCCCGCCGAAGCAGTGCCGTACGCGCGACGGGCGTGGGAACTGATCGGCCACCGAGAACAGCCGCTGGTGGTGAGCTTCAAGGTCGCCTACGCCCTCGTGATGGCGGGCGAGACCGGCGACGGAGCCGAATTGACGACCAGGGCGACAGCCGTGGCCGAGAGAACCGGCGACGTCACCGCGCTCGCGATGCTCGGCCCCGTCCTCGGATGGCTGGATCAGCCGTCGGCCGCCGAGCGGGTGCTGGCCCGCGCGATCGAGCTGTGCCGGGCGAGTGGGGACCTCTGGATGCTGGTGAACGCGTTGACCAACGCCGCAGAGGCAGCGCGACGCAATGCGCGACTGGATGCCGCCCTCGTCCGGGCCGACGAGGCACGTGCCCTGGCGGAGTCGCTCGACGAGCCGATCCAACTGGCCACCGCGCTGGCCGGCCTCGCCCGCATCGAAGCCGACCTTGGCCGCGGTATCGAGTGCAGGGCGCACGCCGCGCAGATCGATCGGATCACCGACTACCCTGCCGCGGAGTTGCGGGTGACGCGCGCAGCGGCGCTGGGGACGCTCGCGCTGGCGTCGAGGAGGCACCAGGACGCGATCGACGAGCTGATCGTGGCCGTGGACCTCCTGGTCAGCGGCGGCGTGGCAGAGCCCCGGACTTTCGCCGTCGAAGTCGATCTCGCCGAGGCCTACGTCAGGTGCGGCCGGGTCGGCGAAGCGATGGAGTTGGTCAGCAGACTCGAGGCGTATGCGCGGCCGCGGGGTGCCGCGAGCGTGCTGGCCGGGGCCGCGCGGTGTCGCGGTCTGAGCGCTCCGGACGATGAGTGCGAGTCGTGGTTCTCCGAGGCTCTCGAGCTGTTCCGAAGCGTCGGCACGCCGCTCGAGGAGGCTCGTACCCTGGTGTGCCTCGGCGAACGGCTGCGGCGCCAAGGCAGGCGCTCAGCCGCACGAGATCATCTCCGCTCGGCGTTGGCGATCTGCGAACAGCGCGGCGCCGCACTCTGGGCCGACCGGGCGCGCAAGGAACTGCAGGTTTCCGGTGAGACCCTGCAGCGGCGCACCGACGACCCGCGGCGGCAGCTGACACCGCAAGAGCTGCAGATCGCCCTGCTTGTCGCCGACGGTGCACGCAACCGGGACATCGCCACCAGCCTGTTCCTGAGCCCGAAGACCGTCGAGGCACATCTGACTCGGGTCTATCGCAAGCTCGGCGTCACGTCCCGGACCCAGCTCACCACACGGCTGACCCACGCAGTCCCTGCTCCGGCGCAGGGCGAGCTGTAGGGGTTTCCCCGACGCGACCACCGCCACCGCCTTCATAACGTCATCGGTGTCGCCGGCCATCGGGGCCGGCCGCACAAGGAGTCCCACATGAACACCTACATCGTCGAGCGGCACCTGCCCGGCGTCGCCGCCGGCGACCTCACGGCCGCGGCCGTCCGAGCCCGCGACGCAGCCGACCAACTCACCCGCGAAGGAATGCCGGTCCGCTACCTGAGCTCGGTCTACGTGCCGTCCGACGGCTCGTGTCACTGCCTGTTCGAGGCGGCCTCCGAGACCGCGGTCCGGCAGGTCAACGAGCTCGCGGCCATCCCGGTCCACCGCATCGCAGTGGCCACCCAGCTGGCGGCGTCCGCGCTGCCCACCGACTGAAGATCAGAAGACAAGGAGATCACCATGAGCGTCTTGACCCGCACAGTCCTCGTCGTCGCCGCGACCCTGAGCCTCGGCCTGGCAGCCCCGGCCGGCGCGTCGGCGGACACCCCGGCGAACGACTTCGCCACCAACTTCTCCGGCTGCCTCGGCCCACTCCGCAGCGCCATCGCAGGCGGCGCCCTGGACGGGGCGACGTTGCCCGACGGCACCGTGCTGCCCAGCGGCTTCGGCGGATCGTTCAACCCGGGCGGCCACCTCGGTACGGTGGCCGAGGCGGAGTTCCTGATGAGCCACGGCTTCACCGAGCCACAGCTCGCCGCGTTCTGCGCTTCGCTCGCCAAGCACTGACCGGCACCCCGCCACGGGCCGCGCCCGAGCCAGGGCGCGGCCCTTGGCGTCATAACTTGAATTCAAGAAATTGAGGCTGGCGCTCGCGCTCTCATCGTCATTTCGGTAAAGATCAGTGACAGAACTGTTAGGCTCAGCGCCATGGGACGACGGGACGCCGTACGCGAGCTGCACCGGGTGCACGTGCTCGGCGTGCTGCGCGACCACGGATCGGCCAGCCGGACCGACCTGATCCGCGCCACCGGCCTGTCCCGGCCGACGATCTCGACCATCGTGACCGAGCTGCTCGACGCCGGCGCGATCCGCGAGGTCGGCAAGTTCAGCTCCGGGAGCAGCAAGGGCCGACCGTCCCAACTGCTGGCCCTGACCCCGCCGAGCGGGCGGGCGCTGAGCGTCGACATCGGCCACACCCACGTCCGGGCGATCGTCGCCGACGCGTCCGGGCACATCGTCCAGGAGCGGGTCGTCTCGTTCGGCCGGCGCGCCGCAGTCGACGACACGCTCAAGCAGGGCCGCCGGCTGATCGCCGAGGTCACCGAAGGCCTCGACGCCGACGGCCTGACCGGCGCGACGATCGGCGTACCGTCCCCGATCGACGTCGCTGCGCGCCGGCCTGCGGCGCACCGCTTCGCCCATGTCAACGTGGTGAGCGCACTCGGCCTGGACGCCTGGCGCGACCGCATCCGGATCGTCAACGACGCCGATCTGGGGGCCGCCGGCGAGGCCGCGTTCGGCGCCGGCGCCCGGTTCGGCACCTTCGTCTACGTGAAGATCTCGCACGGTGTCGGCGCCGGACTGATCCTCGGGGGCCGGCTCTTCCAGGGGCAGGGGTACGCCGGGGACATCGGCCACATCCGCGTGGTCGACGAGGGCGAGGTCTGCCTGTGCGGGAACCGTGGTTGCCTCGAGACGGTCGCCTCCAGCGCCGCGCTGCTCAAGGCGTTGCAGCCCGCTCACGACGTACCGCTCGGCTTCTCGGACCTGATCCGGCTCGCCGACGCCGGCGACCGCGGCACCCAGGCACTGCTCGGCGACGCCGGCCGGACCGTCGGCCGGGCGCTCGCCTCCGCGGTGACCACGCTGAACCCGGAGGCGATCGTGATCGGCGGCGCGCTCGGCTCCCTCGGCGGGCCGGTCCTGCGCGGCGTCGAGGAAGCCCTCGACCGCTACTGCCAACCGGCCGCGCTGCGCAATCTCCAGGTCAGCGTCGCGACCTGTGGCGACCACGCTGAGGTGCTCGGCGGAGTCGCCCTGGCGTTCGGTCTGGTCACCGTATAAATGTCTGATTTCTTGCCGTAATACGGCAATCACAGCGCGGTTTTGCGCCATTGACACCCCAGAAATCTTCTCTCTAAGCTCTGAACGCAATCAGCTGGTGAGCCCACCCGAACAACGGGTGATCCCTTGGGTGTTGCGCAGCACCCGCCCTCCGACCACGTCAGGCCGAGCGAGGCCGAAGCTTTCGGCTGCCCGCACGTGCCCGATTGCCCAAGGAGATGCGCGTGAGGTTCCTGTCCAAGCTGTCCAAGCACCACCTTGCGGCGCTCACCGCCGCAGCCACCGTCGTCGCCACTCTCGTCGCCACCGCCGGCTCGGGCCTCCGCCCGGAGCCCACCACCCACGACCCTGTCGTCGGCACCACCAGCGGCGTGATCCGCGGTGTGACGAAGGCGTCGTACGACGAGTTCCTCGGCCTCCCGTACGCCGCGCCGCCGCTGCGTGAGTTCCGCTTCGCTCCCCCGGCGGCGCCCGCGTCCTGGAAGGGAGTCCGTACGGCGGACCGCCAGTCGCCCGCCTGCATCCAGTTCGAGCCGACCGGTATCCGCGAGGAGCAGACCGTCAGCGAGGACTGCCTCTACCTCGACGTCTACCGCCCGTCCCGGGTCCCGAAGAACCAGAAGCTGCCCGTCATGGTCTGGTTCCACGGCGGCGGTCACACCCAGGGCACCGGTGTCATCTACGGCGGCGGCACGCCGGCCGCGAAGACGGACACCATCGTCATCTCAGTGAACTACAGGCTCGGCGCCCTCGGCTTCCTCGCTCACCCCGCACTCAGCGCGGTCACTCCTGGCGGCTCCGGGAACTACGGCCGGATGGACCAGCTGGCATCGCTCGAGTGGGTCCGCGACAACGTCGCCAACTTCGGCGGTGACCCCGGCAACGTCACGATCTACGGCCAGTCCGCAGGCGGCAGCGCCGTCTGCGACCTGCTCGTGATGCCGTCCGCGAAGGGCCTGTTCCACAAAGCGATCGTGGAGAGCTCGGTCTGCGGCGCGACCCGGAACACGCTGGCTGCCGGCGAGCAGAGCGGCCTGAAGTTGGCGCAGTCGGTCGGCTGCACCGATCCGGGGACCGTCGTCACCTGCCTGCGCAAGGCCTGGCCCGGCACTCTGGTCAGCAACCAGGCGAACTACCTCGGTTCGTCCAAGGTAGGCGGCTCGTTCCTGCCGAAGACGTTCCAGCAGGCGTTCGACGACGGCAGCTGGAACGCGGTCCCGATCATGACCGGCAGCACCAAGTCGGAGAACCGTCTCACCTCGACCGCCCTGGCCGGCATCACCGAACAGGGGTACTACGACCTCGTCCGGCAGACGTACGGCGCCAAGGCCGACGGCGTCCTGAAGCTCTACCCGCTGAGCAAGTTCAACAGCCCGTGGGACGCGATCACGCAGGTCCAGACCGACTCACAGCGGGCGTGTCCGAACGACCTGTCGGCGCAGGTGCTCTCGGCGAAGACTCCGACGTACCGGTACGAGTTCAACGACCCGACCTCACCGACGCTCTACGGGTTCCGTGTCCCTGGTGAGGACATGTCCAACGGCCACAGCGCCGAGCTGGCCTACCTGTTCGACTTCACCTTGGGCGAGCGTCCGCTGACCAGCCGGCAGGAGAAGCTCTCCGACCAGATGATGCGCTACTGGGCCGCCTTCGCCCACGACGGCAACCCGAACTTCCACAACGCCCCGACCTGGCCCCAGTACGGCGCCGCCCACAACGTCATGCAACTTCGCACCGCCGGAGCCAGCCAGGTCATCACCACCTATGAGGCCGACCACAACTGCACCTTCTGGCGGGAGGGATGAGAACCATGAATCTTCGAGCCCTGCGCGGGCTGATCGCCGCCGCCGTACTGACCGTCTCGATCGGCTTCTCGCCGCTGGTCAGCACCGCTGACAATCAAGTTGCCCAGAGCAAGGAACAGGGCAAGGGACAACTCCGGGCCGGGGCCGCGCGGATCGACGTGACGCCTGCGGTCAATCCGAAGTACCCGCCGCTGAACGAGTACGAGCACGAGCGGCTCTACGTCCGCGCGATCGTGTTCGAGAACAGGGGCGTCCGCGGCGCGCTGATCGGCGCCGACCTGAGTGGGATCGAGGAGCCGGTCTGGGCGGACGCGGTCAAGAAGGTCGCGGCGGAGCTGCGGACGCCGATCGAGAACATCATCATCTCCGCAACGCACACGCACAGCGGGCAGCCGGCCGGTCCGCCGGTGTCCGGCCCGCGGTACGGCACCGACTTCCTGGCCAAGGTCGCCCTGCAGGCGGTCAAACAGGCGAAGACCAGGCTGGTGCCCGCGCAGGTCGGCTACTCGACCGGTGAGGCCGCGCTCAACGTGAACCGCGACGTGATCAGTCCGGACACGCACAAGTGGACTCAGGCAGCGAACTTCGACGCGCCCGTGGACAAGACCGTCGGCGTACTGACCTTCTACCGGACCAACGGCACGCCGCTCGCGACGTACGCGAACTACGCCATGCACCCGGTCAACGGTTACCTCAACGGCCTCACCACCGCCGACTTCGCCGGCGCCACCAGCCGGTACGTCGAGCAGGCCTTCGGCGACGACGTGGTCGCGGTGTTCACCCAAGGCGCGTCCGGAGACGTCAACCCGCGCTGGCTGCGGACCGGGACCAACGTGCTCGCATCGCGCAGCGACGTACCGATCACCGGCTACGAGATGGTCCGCGAGACCGTCGAGGCGCCGATCCGGGACGGGAAGGTCCCGTACGGCGACGTCGACCCGAAGGTCCTGCGGCAGCTGTTCAACTACATGGAGGCTGTCGGGATCGTGCTCGGTGAGGAAGTGATCCGGGTGATGTCGCACACCGACCAGAAGGCGGCCGATCCGGTCATCCACGGCCGTCAGACGATGATCACCTGCGCCGGCCGGACCCGGCTCGACAACGCCCGCGAAGGCGTGCCGGGAGTGTACGAGGACGGGCCGGACGTGGCGATCCGGCTCGGAGCGCTCGAACTCGGCGACATCGCGCTGGCGACCACGGACGCCGAGGTGTACACGAAGATCGGGCTGCGGGTGAAGAAGCAGTCGCCACTGTCCAAGACCATGTACGTCACGCTCGCCAACGGCAAGGCCGCGTCCGGCTACGTCCCGGACGACGAGTCCTACGGTCACCTGACCTTCCAGGTCCTCGGTTCCCGGGTCAAGCCCGGCTGCGCCGAGGACGGCATCGCCGACGGCATCGCTCAGCTCATCTCCCAGTAGGAGGACGACCATGCGCAAGACACTCCTGGTCGCGGCGGTCTGCGCCGCGGCCGCGGTGGCAACGACCCTGACAGCCGTTGCCCAGCTCGGCGGCGGATCGGACTACGCCGGCCAGAATCCCGTCGTCCGCACCGACAACGGGCTGATCCGCGGTGAGGCCAAGTCGATGGTGACGTCGTACAAGGGGATCCCGTACGCCGCCCCGCCGGTGGGCAACCTGCGGTGGCAGGCGCCGCAAGCCGCGGCGTCGTGGAAGGGCGTCCGCGACGCGACCCAGTTCGGTGGCTCCTGCGTGCAGGGCACCGGCTGGGACCCGGGGTACGACAAGCCGACGCTGACCGAGGACTGCCTGTACCTCAACGTCTACGTGCCCTCGAATGCCAAGAAGAAGAACCTGCCGGTGTTCGTCTGGAACCACGGCGGCGGCAACACCGGTGGCGCCGGGCGCGATACCAACCCGGACAAGTTCGTCACCCGCGAGGACGTCGTCTACGTCACCATCAACTACCGGCTCGGCGCGATGGGCTATCTGCTCACACCGGCGCTGGAGCAGGACGCGAAGGGTGCCGCGGGCAACTTCGGCATCCTCGACCAGCAGGCCGCTCTGCGCTGGGTGCAGAAGAACATCCGCGCGTTCGGCGGCGACCCGGACAACGTCACCCTGGCCGGGCAATCGGCCGGCGCCAGCAACACCGTCGTACAACTCGCTTCTCCGGGTGCGCGCGGGCTCTTCGATCGAGCGATCCTGCAGAGCGGGGGCGGCAATCCAGCGCGGACGCTGACGGCCGCGCGTGACAGCGGTGAGCGGTTCGCGGCCGAGCTTGGTTGTGCTCCGGGAGCGGCTCAGGTGAGCTGCCTTCGGTCGAAGAGTCCCGCGGAGGTCCTGGCGACCCAGCAGAAGGTCTCGACGTCCGGCGCGGTGGCGGGCACTGCGATCCTGCCCGTCGACCCCGTCGAGCTGATGAAGGCGGGCAAGTTGACGAAGCTGCCGGTGATCTCCGGTGGTACGTCGGACGAGTCCCAGCAGAGCGTGTTCGGTGCCTACGACTACAGGGGTAACCCGATCACCCCGCAACAACTGGATTCGCTGATCACGACGACGTACCCGGGCGGTGCCGCTCAGGTGAAGGCGGCATACCCGGCGGCGGACTACAAGTCGCCGACCGTGGCCTGGGGCGCGATCCAGAGCGACCAGCGCGCGTGCCGGGACCAGACGCTCCGCGAGCGGCTCGCTGCCAACACCAAGGCCTATGTCTACGAGTTCGCCGAGAAGAACCCGCCGGCGTTCACCTCGATCTGGCGGCTGAACACCGATTACCCATTCGGCGCCACACACGTGAATGATCTCGGCTACCTGTGGGACTACTTGGGGACCGCGCTGCCGTTCAGCACCCAGCAGGTCGATCTGTCCAACCAGATGATCAGCTACTGGGGCAGCTTCGCCAGGGATGGTGACCCCAACACGTCGCTGACGCCGACCTGGCCGCAGTACGAGTCGCAGGGCAACCTGCTGCAGTTCAAGGCGCCGTCCGCCGAGCGCGTCGGTCATGCCCAGATCGACAGCGAGCACAACTGCACCCTCTGGGATGCCGTCAGCCCGGCACCGTGATCGGAGGAACCATGAAGCTAGCTCACGTCATCACAGCGCTGGCTGCGGTAGCGGTCGGCCTCTCGCCCTCAACCGCCAGCGGCGCCTCGGAACGCGTCGTCCAGACCACCGCGGGCACCGTCCAAGGGGTTGCCAAGAGCAACTACCGGGTCTTCAACGGCATCCCTTACGCCGCTCCTCCGGTGGGCCAACTGCGGTGGCAGCCACCGCAGTTGGCCGCCGGATGGCAGGGCACCCGGGACGCCCGCGAGCCCGCGTCGGATTGTGTCCAGACCGCAGTGGCCTGGCGACCGGCTGCAGCCAGCACGAACGAGGACTGCCTCTACCTGAACGTCTGGACGCCCCGGCAGACGACGGGCAGCAAGCCGGTCGCGGTCTGGTTCCACGGCGGCGGATCGATCAACGGCGCCGGACGGGACTTCGCGCCGGTGGACATGGTCACCCAAGGGGACCTGCTGGTCGTGACCGTGAACTACCGGCTCGGCGCCCTCGGGTACCTCACCTTGCCACAGCTCGACGAGGAAGGGGCCTCTGGCAACTACGGTCTGCTGGACCAGGTTCAGGCGCTGCGCTGGGTCAAGGACAACATCGCCCGCTTCGGCGGCGACCCGTCCCGCGTCCTGATCGCCGGGCAGTCGGCCGGCGCAAGCGGCGTCTGCGGCCTGCTCGCCTCCCCGAAGGCAGCCGGGTTGTTCAGTACGGCGGTCATCCAGAGCAGCTCGTGCGCCGTCAACACCCGGGAGTCCGCCCAGCAGCGCAACGCCGGCTTCGTCACGGCAATCGGGTGTGACTCGACCGGCGTCGTCGCCTGCCTCCGCAGCAAGACGCCGGCCGAGATCGTCAACGCGCAGCAGAAGGCGGGCGTCTGGGGTCGCGTCATCCAGCCCGGTGTGCTGCCACTGGCTCCCCGGGACGCGTTCAAGGCGGGTGCGTTCAACAAGGTGCCCGTTCTCGTCGGCGCCGTACAGAACGAGAGCCGCGCGATGGTCTACGAGCAGAACGACCTGATCAACCAGCCGGTCACCGCTGCCGACTACATCGCCCGGATCACCGCGCAGTACGGCGCGAGGGCTGCGGACGTGCTGGCTCGCTACCCCTTGAAGAACTACGACTCCCCGGGCGCAGCACTCGCGGCCGTCGGCACGGATTCCGGGAACGCTTGCGCTGCCCTCTTCAACGCGGCCGCGCTGACGCCGAGCGTCCCGGCGTACGTCTACGAGTTCCGCGACGAGACCGCACCGCTACGCCCGTACGAACTGGTCCCGTCGTCCTTCTCGCTGGCGACCCAGCACTCCGCCGAACTGCCGTATCTGTGGGGCTCCAACACCATGACCCCACTGACCAAGCAGCAGGAGAAGCTGTCCAGCGCGATGATCGCCTACTGGTCAACCTTCGCCCGCACCGGCTCCCTCGACCCCAAGGGGCTCCCGGGCGTTCCCCGCTACCAGGCAGCAGGTGAGCGCGTCGTTGCCTTCGACTCCGACGGCCCGCGGGTGGTCGGCGAAATGTCCGCCAACCACCAGTGCAGCTTCTGGGCCTGAGGGTTCCTGGCGGTCCGCTACTCAGCGGTGCATGGCGTAGTGGGCGGCGAGGAGGTCGGTGCCCCAGTCGTTGCGGAGGTCGCGCCAGACGGAGTGGATGTGGTTGGCGTCGTCCTGGGTGTTGTCGTACTCGGCGAGGAAGGTGGGGCCGGCGATCGAGTAGTAGTGACGGTGGCCGACGCCTGGGTCGGTCTTGCCGGCCCAGGCGAAGGTCAGGCGCTCGATGCCGTGGTCGGTGATGTCCTGCCAGGTCTGCAACCCGATCGGCCCGGCGGCGCGGCCGACGTACTGACCGACGAGGAGGCTGAACACCTGGCGTTGCTCGGCGGTCATGTCGCCGTACGCGAGACCCCGGTACAGCAGGGAGGCGTCGGCGACCGGGTCGTGCCGGGTGAGGATGTCGTCGGGCGCCTCGTCGGAGACCACGGCGACCGCGCGCTGGTCGGAATCCAGGGCGTGCAGGAGCTGGAAACCCAAGTCCTGCTCGGCGGCCAGGAACCGCCGGCCGGCTTGCGGGCCCGACCGGACCTCGGCCGGGTTCGACCCGATGAACTGCGGGGTGAACGCGATCGCGCCGTCGACCAGCGTCACATGCAGGGCCAGGTGGTGACCGTTCAGCCGCCACGCCCACGGCTCCGTGCCGGCCGGATCGCCGAGTACGCGGAGGAAGTACCGCCCACCCAGCACGGACCCTTCCCACTCCCCTGTCGGCGGCAGGTCGGGGATCCCGCGCAGGATCACCTCGGCCTCGAACACGGCCTTCGAGTCGGCCACGCCGCGCTCGCTGCAACCGATCTCGAGCAGCCGCTCCGCGAGCCGCTGCTGGGCCGGGGTCAGCTCGGCCAGCGGCAGCCCGGGCCGGTCGCCGGGCAGGTACGTCCAGTCCTTGTGGTCCGGCGTGTCGAATGCGGCCCTGATCTTGTCCAGCTGGGCCGGCGAGAGGCTCGCCAGCAGCTCGAGGACCGCATCCCGGGTCTGCTCTACAACCATGCCGATCGCTCCCGTTCCGTCGGTTCGTAAGGTGTCCACTGCTCGAACGGCCGGTCCAGCTTGTACCGGAAATCCGGCTGCCGCAGCAGCACGCGTGTTTCGGCGTTCTCCGGGTTGCGCAGCGTCTCGAAGAACCGGACCGACCAGTGGAACCAGCGCATGCAGAACAGCCGCATGGTCAGCCCGTGCGACACCAGCAGCACGTTCCGCGGGGCGTCCGGTGTCTCGAAGTCGCGGTGCATCGTCTCCAGGAACGTGGATACCCGGTCGTACACGTCGGAGCCGGACTCGCCGTGGGTGAACCGGTAGAAGAAGTGCCCGTAGGAGTCCCGGAGCCGCTGCTGCCGCTCGATGTCCGCGGTGTCCTGGAAGTTGGCCCAGTCCTGCTCCCGCAGCCGCGGCTCCTCGCGGACGACGCCGATCAGGTCGTCGATGCCGAGCGACTCCAGCGTCTGGCAGGCCCGCAGGTACGGCGACACGTAGATGCGGACCGGTTCGTTGTCGAACAGCTCCCGCAGCCGCTTCCCCGCCTCGGCCGCCTGCTCGTGACCGTGCTGGGTGAGCGGGATGGAGTGGTCCGGCACAGTCTCGAAGATCGTCTTGTCCAGGTTCGCCTCGGACTCGGCGTGCCGGATCAATGCGATCCGTAACGGCCGCCGGCTCAGGTCCATCGTCTCCCCTTTCGCCGGCTCGCTACGGCCAGCATCGCCGCCACCCCGACGGCAGCGACGCCGACCCGCCGCGCGAGGGCCGCGGTACGGCGGACATCCGCGACCGTCGGCGTGGGTCCGACTCCCAGCGTGCCACGGTCCTCCTGATAGTCCCCGTAGCTGTTCCGCCCTCCGAGCTGCAGGTCGAGCGCACCGGCGAACGCAGCCTCCACCGGACCGGCGTTCGGACTGGGATGCCTCGACGCGTCCCGCCGCCACACCCCGACCGCCTCGCGCGGCCGCCCAGCGGCGAGTCCGGTCAGTACGGCGCACGCCCGAGCCGGCAGCAGATTGAGTACGTCGTCCAACCGCGCAGCCGCCCACCCGAAGTTCAGGTACTTCGCCGACTTGTAGCCGACCATCGCGTCGAGCGTGTTCGCGGCGCGGTAACCGATCAGCCCGGGAACACCGAGCACACCGCCCCACAGCAATGGCGCGACACAGGCGTCCGAGGTGTTCTCGGCGAGCGACTCCACGGTCGCGCGGGCCAGCTCGTCGGCCTCCAGGTTGGTCGCGTCCCGCGCGCACAGATGGCTCAGTCGCGAGCGCGCCGCCGGGATGTCCTTCTCCTCGAGCAGACCGGCCATGTGCTCGGCCTCGCGGTCCAGGCTGCGGGCGCCGAGTACGGTCCAGGTTGCAGCCGCAGTGGCCAGGGTGTGGATGATCGGGCGGTTCCGGGTCAGCCGCTCCACGAGCGCTCCGCCGGCGATCGCCGTACCGACGAGGACGCTGGTGTAGGCGGCGCCGGCTGCGCGGGAGTCGCCGTACCAGCGGTTCTCCAGGCGGGTCGCGACCTGGCCGAAGCCGGCCACCGGATGATGGCGGCGCGGATCGCCGAGAACGCGGTCGGCGGCGAAGCCGAGGATGAGACCCAATGCCCTGGACACCCTGGGAAGTCTGCCAGGCGGTGGTGTGGAAGGGTGAGCGGCATGGGAATCGCGGAACTGCTCGGGGAGGTCGACGGGAGCGGCGACTTCGGGGTGTGGCTGGGCCGGCTGGACGGCGTACCGGTGTTCGAGCACCAGGCGGAGCGGACGCACTACTCCGCCAGCACGATGAAGCTGCCGGTGGCGATGGCGATGATGCGCAAGGTCGAGGCGGGTGAGCTGGCGCTCGAGCAGCTGGTGACCGTGCACAACGACTTCGAGTCCGCGGCCGGCGGCCGGTTCGGTGTGCGCCAGGACGAGGACGACGCGCCGGCGACGTTTACCAAGCTGGGCAAGCAGGTGCCGCTGGGCTGGCTCGCGACCGAGATGATCACGCTGTCCAGCAACCTGGCGACGAACCTGGTGCTGGAACTGGTCGGCGTCGAGGCGGCCGATGCCCAGCTCGGGCCTGGACCGAGCGCGATCCGGCGTGGGATCGACGACATCCCGGCGCGGCGGGCGGGGATCAGCAACGAGATGAGCCCGGCCGGGCTGGCCGCCGTACTGGTTGCGGTGGGCAATCAGGACGGCACCTCGGGCACGTATCTGCGCGACCTGCTGGCCGGCAACCAGTGGAACGGCGAGATCCCGGCGCTGCTGCCGACCGGGACCCGGGTCGAGCACAAGAACGGCTGGGACACCCGGATCCGGCACGACGGCGGCATCGTCCGCCCGCCGGACGCGGACCCCTTCGTGCTTGTGGTGTGTACGACGTCCGACCTGCCCGACGCCGACGCGCAGAAGCTGATCGCGTCGATCGCGCTGGAGGCGTGGAACCACCGCCACGAACTGGAGTCGGTCCGATGAAGCTCTCCACGCACTTGGTGTCGGCGCCGCTGCACACCCCGTTCGTGACCGCACTGCGTACGGCGACGCACGCCGACTCGCTGCTGGTCGAGATCAGCGACGGCTCGGTCAGCGGGTGGGGTGAGGCGCCGCAGGTCTGGAAGGTCACCGGCGAGTCGCTCGCCAGTGCACAGGCATGTGTCGAGGGGCCGATCGCCGCTGCGTTGGACGGACTCGAGCCGGACGACCTGACCGAGGCGCTGCGCCGGGTGCAGAACGCTGCCGTCGGCAACTTCGGCGCGAAGGGCGCGGTCGACGTCGCCCTGCACGACCTCGCCGCCCGGCGTCGCGGGCAGTCCTTGCACAGCTTCCTCGGGTCCACGGTGGACACGGTGGCGACCGACGTGACGCTGTCGGTCGGCGATGCCGACGCGCTCGCAACCGCCGCGCAAGCTCGCGTTGCCGATGGCTTCGAGGTGCTCAAGATCAAGGTCGGCACCGGCGACGCGCGTACCGACTTCGAGCGGGTCCGCCAGGTCCGTGCGGCGATCGGTCCCGGCCCGTCGCTACGGCTCGATGCCAACCAAGGGTGGTCGCGGCGCGACGCGGTGACCGCGATCCGCGCGATGGAGGACGCCGGCTGCGATCTGGAGCTCGTCGAGCAGCCGGTGCCTGCGGCCGACCTCGAAGGGATGGCATGGGTGACGGATCGGGTCAGCACACCGATCCTCGCCGACGAGTCCGTGTACGGCGTCCGCGACCTGGTGGCCGTGATCCGGCACGGCGCGGCGGACATGGTGAACGTGAAGCTGGCCAAGTGCGGCGGGCTCGGTCCGGCGCGGACGCTGCTCGAACTGGCCCGGGAGCACGGGATCCAGACGATCGTCGGGTCGATGATGGAGTGCCCGGTCGGCGTCGGCGCGGCGGCTGCGCTGGTGTCGGCGTACCCGACGTCGGCGGTCAACGACCTGGACGCGGCATGGTGGCTTCGGGAGGCGCCGGTGACCGGTGGAATCCGGTACGAAGGCGCGCTGATCCACCTGCCGTCGGCCCCCGGACTCGGCGTGACAGGCTTGACCGTATGAAGCTAGTCGCCGCCAAGGTCCCGGTCAGCACGGTGTGGACCGCACCGGACGCGCCCCGGGACATCGACGCTCCCGCGATCGCCGCCCAGCCCGACCTGGCCACCTGGGCGAAGTCGATGGACACCGAGACCCGCCTCGGCCTGCACGACCGGACGCTCACCCAACTGCTGTTCGCCGAGCCCGTGGTGGTGCGGTCGGAACGGGACGGGTGGTCGGAGATCGTCGCGCCGTGGCAGCCGTCGTCGCAGGACGCGCTGGGCTATCCGGGCTGGGTCCCGTCGAGCCACCTCGGCGAGTTACCGTCGGCCGCGTCGGATCCGGTCGCTGTCGCCGTACCCACTGCTGCGCTGCTGGCTGAGCCGGCCGGTGATGCTCGGGTCGTCGGTGAGTTGTCGTTTGCCACGGTGCTCGCGTCGATCGAGCATGCGGACGGGTACACGCGGGTGGCGACACCGGATGGCGGGTCGGGCTGGCTGGCTGACGGCGTACTGCGGTCGGGCTCCGGGACGGCCGAGGATCGGCTGGCGTTGGGGTCGCAGTTCCTCGGGCTCGAGTACTTGTGGGGCGGTACGTCGGCCTACGGGCTGGACTGCTCCGGTCTGGTGCACACGGTGAGCCGGGTGCTGGGGCTGCGCACGCCCCGGGACGCCCACGATCAGGCGGACACGCTGGAGAACATCCCGATCGACGAAGCCCAGCCGGGTGACCTCTACTTCTTCGCCCGCCCCGGCAAGCCCGTCCACCACGTCGGCTTCGTCTCCCCCGAAGGCATGCTGCACGCCTCCGAAACCGGCAAACGCCTCGAGAACGAACCCCTCTCCGGCCCCCGCCGCGCCACCCTGGTCGCAGCCGCCCGCCTCTAGCCACGTCCACCGCGCCCCCCGGCGCCCGCCCGCGGCACCGCGCACCCAGCGACCGCACGCCGCCCACCTACAGCAAGTCGCCCCCGGACCGCAGGTCCGGGGGCGACTTGTCTATTGTTGCTTCAGCGCTTCTTGGCGTCCGACTGCTCCGGCTCCGGGATGGAGTCCAGCTCCGCCCTGGTCCTGTCGTCCAGGTCGGGCTCGGTCTTGCCGTTGGGGGTGTCGACCGGGGTGGACTCGTCCAGCTCGCCGCCGCCGGCTGACTCCGAGTGCGGTGGGGTCTTGGCGGACTTGCGCAGGCTGGCGACCGTGGTGATGCCGAGCGTGATGATGATGAAGCCCAGCGAGAACCAGATCGGGATCTCCGGAGCCCACTCGATGTGGTGACCACCGTTGATGAACGGCAGCTCGTTCACGTGCATCGCGTGCAGCACCAGCTTCACGCCGATGAAGGCGAGCACCACGGACAGGCCGATCGACAGGTACACCAGCCGCTTCAGCAGATCGCCGAGCAGGAAGTACAGCTGCCGCAGACCCATCAGGGCGAACACGTTCGCGGTGAAGACCAGGAACGGCTCCTGGGTCAGGCCGTAGATCGCCGGGATCGAGTCCAGCGCGAACAGCAGGTCGGTGGTGCCGAGCGCGATGATGACGATCGCCATCGGGGTGACGAGGCGCTTGCCGTTCTGCACGACGGTCAGCTTGACGCCGTTGTACTCGTGGGTCGCGTTCAGCCGCTTCTTCGCGAACCGGATGACCGCGTTCTCCTTGTAGTCGTCATCGTCGTTCTCACCCTGCTTGGCCAGGTGGATCGCGGTGTAGACCAGGAACGCGCCGAACAGGTAGAAGACCCAGGAGAACTGGTTGATCGCGGCGGCGCCGACCGCGATGAAGATGCCGCGGAACACCAGCGCCAGGATGATGCCGACCAGCAGCGCGGTCTGCTGGTACTTCCTGGGCACGCCGAACCTGGACATGATGATCAGGAAGATGAACAGGTTGTCGACACTGAGGCTGTACTCGGTCAGCCAGCCGGCGAAGAACTCTCCCGCGTACTGACCACCGGAGAACACCCAGACCCCGAGGCCGAAGACAACCGCCAGACCGACGTAGAACGCGATCGCGGTCGCCGACTCCCGGGTGGTCGGTTCGTGCGGGCGCCGCCCGATGATGAAGACATCGAACGCGAGCAACGCGAGCAGTACACCGACGGTGATGTACCAAACGTAGTCAGCAACGTGCACAGGAAACCTCCGGAGCGCAGACGGAACAGGACTCCGAAGGTCTCTTCCGCCTGACTCGCTCGACGAGCCTGGCCGGCGGCACCGGGCGCGGGAAGCGAGTCCCCTTGACCGTGATGACGATACCGCCGCGAAGGAATACTCCCCTTCTCCACCCCTATTCTGACCGGTCGATGTCCAAGTCACCAAATCCGGAGCGCCGTATCCACTTGTCGGGATGATCACGGCTCGCAGCGGGAATATCCCCGTTCCGTCACCGGTTGTAAGGGACTGTCGCCGCCTCATCACACTCGGTCAGGTTGTGTACGGCGTACTGTATACCCTGCGTACCACCCCGGCGATCACCCGCTGTGACGGTCAGGACGGCCGCTTCGACTTCGGAAGTTTCGCCACGATCGTCTCGTACGACGTGTCGATCAGCTCGAGGATCTCGTCGTCCGGTACGGCGCCGCC
This sequence comes from Kribbella sp. NPDC050124, assembly GCF_044460355.1. Taxonomy (NCBI): domain Bacteria; kingdom Bacillati; phylum Actinomycetota; class Actinomycetes; order Propionibacteriales; family Kribbellaceae; genus Kribbella; species Kribbella sp. NPDC050124. The sequence goes on along the minus strand of NZ_JBITJU010000002.1, from coordinate 342,146 downwards.
CAGCCGGACCGTGTTCCAGCCCGAACGGCCGATGTAGGCCATCTTCGCGACGTCGTCGGGATAGGTGTCGACCAGCTCGTCGGCCTCCTCCCGGTTGCTGCCGCACTTGAGCCCGACCCCGTCACCGCCGAGGAACGCGAAGATCTTGTCCCCGACCTTCGCCACCACGTCCCCCTCCCACGGCTCGTCCTGCCAGGCTCCGGGCTTGCCGAGGCAGTGCTCCAGCACGTCGTCCCCTCGCAATCTCGACATCCCACTCCCCTCTCGGCCCGTACGACGACACAGTAGTGGCCGGCACCGACCGGACTGCTCGATGCGGCGACCGTACGCTGCGGGACATGACTTCTGTTGTGGTTGCCGCCGTACAGGCCGGATCGACGCTGTTCGACACGCCCGCGACGCTGGCGAAGGCGGAGCGGCACGTGCGGGAGGCCGCCGCGAGCGGCGCCCGGCTGATCGTGCTGCCGGAGGCGTTCCTGGGCGGGTATCCGAAGGGGCTCGACTTCGGGATCACGGTCGGCGCGCGGTCGCCGGAGGGCAGGGACGTCTTCCGGCGGTATCGCGAGGCTGCGGTGGACCTGCCCGGTCCGGAGACCGCGCGGCTGGCGGAACTCGCCGCCGAGTTGGATGTCCACCTGGTCGCCGGGGTGATCGAGCGGGCGGGTGGAACGCTGTACTGCACGGCCGTCTTCATCGATCCGCGGCGTGGGCTCGCTGCGACGCATCGCAAGCTGATGCCCACCGCGGCGGAGCGCTACCTGTGGGGACAGGGCGACGGTTCGACCATGCCGGCGGTGCAGACCGAGGTCGGCGTGCTCGGCGCGGCGATTTGCTGGGAGAACTACATGCCGCTGTTCCGGCAGTCGATGTACTCCAAGGGCGTGCAACTCTGGTGTGCGCCGACGGTCGACGACCGGGACCAGTGGCAAGCGACCATGCGGCACATCGCGCTCGAGGGCCGGTGCTTCGTGATCAGCGCGAACCAGTACCTCACCCGGGCGGACCTGCCGGACGACGTCCACCCGATCCAGGGCGACGCGCCGGAGACCGTGCTCATCGACGGGGGCAGCGTGATCGTGTCGCCGCTCGGCGAGGTGCTCGCCGGACCGCTGCGGGGCGGTGCGGGCGTTCTGGTCGCCGAGCTCGATCTCGGCGACCTGGACCGGGCGAAGTTCGACTTCGACGCCGACGGGCACTACGCCCGCCCGGATGTCTTCACCCTCACCGTCGACGAGTCCCCCAAACCCACCGTCATCCGCCGCCCCTGACGCCGGCTACTTGGCGCCGGCGGCGGTCATCTGGCGGAGCTCCTTCTTCAGCTCGGAGATCTCGTCGCGGTACCGGGCCGCCACCTCGAACTGGAGCTCGGCCGCGGCACTGTGCATCTGGTCGGTCAGCTGCTGGATCAGGTCGGCCAGGTCCGACGACGGCAGGCCGCCGGCCAGCTCCTTCGCCTTCTCCCCCGCCTTCGCCTTGCCGCCACCCGGGACCGGCGCCTTGCCGCGCGACTGGGTCCGGCCGGAGCCGAGCAGCTCGGCGGTGTCGGCGTCCTCGCGGGCCAGCATGTCGGTGATGTCGGCGATCTTCTTCCGCAGCGGCTGCGGGTCGATCCCGGCCTCCTTGTTGTAGGCCATCTGCTTGGCCCGGCGCCGGTTGGTCTCGTCGATCGCCTGTTCCATCGACGGGGTGATCTTGTCCGCGTACATGAACACCTGGCCGGACACGTTCCGGGCGGCGCGGCCGATGGTCTGGATCAGCGACCGGCCGGACCGCAGGAAGCCCTCCTTGTCCGCGTCCAGGATCGCGACCAGCGACACCTCCGGCAGGTCCAGACCTTCACGGAGCAGGTTGATGCCAACGAGTACGTCGTACTCGCCCTGGCGCAGCTCGCGGAGCAGCTCGACCCGGCGCAGCGTGTCGACCTCGCTGTGCAGGTACCTGGTCCGGATACCCATCTCCAGCAGGTAGTCGGTCAGGTCCTCGGACATCTTCTTCGTCAGCGTGGTGACCAGGACCCGCTCGTCCCGCTCGACCCGGAGCCGGATCTCGTGGATCAGGTCGTCGATCTGACCCTTCGTCGGCTTCACGATCACCTCCGGGTCGACCAGACCGGTCGGCCGGATCAGCTGCTCGACGAACCCGTCGGACTTGTCCTGCTCGTACTGCCCCGGGGTTGCGGACAGGTAGACGGTCTGGCCGATCCGCTCCAGGAACTCCTCCCAGCGCAGCGGCCGGTTGTCCATCGCCGACGGCAGCCGGAACCCGTGCTCGACCAGCGTCCGCTTCCGGGACATGTCGCCCTCGTACATCCCGCCGATCTGCGGCACGGTCACGTGCGACTCGTCGATGACGAGCAGGAAGTCCTCGGGGAAGTAGTCCAGCAGGCAGTGCGGCGCCGACCCCGGCTCACGGCCGTCGGTGTGGCGGGAGTAGTTCTCGATGCCGGAGCAGGTGCCGATCTGGCGCATCATCTCGATGTCGTACGTCGTCCGCATCCGCAGCCGCTGCGCCTCGAGCAACTGCCCGTTGCGCTCCAGCTCGGCCAGCCGCTCCTCGAGCTCGGCCTCGATCGAAGTGATCGCGCGCTCCATCTTCTCCGGCGCGGTCACGTAGTGCGTCGCGGCGCCGATGTAGACCTCGTCCTCCTCGCTCAGCACCTCACCGGTCAGCGGGTGCAGCGTCATCACCCGCTCGATCTCGTCACCGAAGAACTCCACCCGGACGGCGAGCTCCTGGTACACCGGGAACACCTCGAGGGTGTCGCCACGGACCCGGAACGTGCCGCGGGTCCCGGCCAGGTCGTTGCGCGCGTACTGCACCCCGACGAGCTTCCGCAACAGCCCGTCGCGGTCCATCTCGGTGCCGACCTTCACGTGGATCATCCGGTTCAGGTACTCGTCGGCGGAGCCCAGGCCGTAGATGCAGGAGACGGTCGCGACCACGACCACGTCGCGGCGGGTCAGCAGCGACCAGGTCGCCGAGTGCCGCAGCCGCTCGACCTCCTCGTTGATCGAGGAGTCCTTCTCGATGTAGGTGTCCGTCTGCGGGACGTACGCCTCCGGCTGGTAGTAGTCGTAGTAGGAGACGAAGTACTCGACGGCGTTGGCCGGGAAGAAGTGCCGCAGCTCGTTCGCGAACTGGGCGGCGAGCGTCTTGTTCGGCTGCAGGATCAGCATCGGCCGCTGGATCCGCTCGGCCAGCCAGGCGATGGTCGCGGTCTTGCCCGTGCCGGTGGCGCCCAGCAGGACGACGTCCTGCTCGCCGGAGTTGATCCGGCGCTCGAGGTCCGCGATCGCGGTCGGCTGGTCGCCTGCCGGCTCGAAATCCGACACGACCTTGAGCGGCGCGACCATCCGCTGGAGATCCGAGACCTGTCTCATGCCCTCCACCGTACGGCGCGCCGCCGACAGTTTCTAAAACCCCCAGGTCAGACGCTGTTCAGAAGCTCTTGACCAGGGTGTTGTTCATGTAGATCAGCTCCCCGACCCGCCGCTTGTAGACCCGGGTCTCCAGCGCCGCGTCGGTCGCGGTGACCTTGTCGAACTGGTCCTGGTAGGCGGTCACGAAGCCCTGCATCTTGATCTGCCGGCCGTTCTTGGCCACCCAGATGCCGCTGTAGGTGAGCGCGTAGCAGGCCTTGATCGCCTCGTTGGCCGGCTTGCAGGTCACGCCCTTGCCGATCTTGACGTTCTTCATGTCGTTCGACTCGATGTCGACCAGGTGCTCCGCGAAGCCCTTGGCGTCGTACAGCTCGGTCTGCCGGACCCAGTAGTACCCGTCGATCAGCCCGCGCGCGTTGAACTGCTGCAGGATGTAGTTCTTCCCGCCCTTCGACTTGTCCCAGTCCGGCAGCCAGCCGCGGGCCGGGGTGAACCAGATCCCGCCGCCGACCTCGACGCCGGTGTCGTTCGGGCCCTTGGTGATCACCGGCTTGGTCGGCGTCGGCGGCGTGTACATGGTGCCGCTCGGGTTCGGCGTGTCCTGCGCGGTCGGCTTCGGGTCGTCCCCGCCGGTGACCAAGAGGACCACGCCGACCGCGACCAGGATGACGGCCAGCACCGCGCCGCCCATGATGATCCACTGCGACCGGTTCGACTTCCGCTGCTGCGGCCGCTGCGGTCCGGTCCCCCAGCCACCGGGTCCACCGGGACCCGCGGCGTTCGGGGCCTGGCCCCAGCCGCCGGCAGAAGGGGCGGGTGGCGGTCCCGGGGGCGGCCCGTACTGCTGACTCATACCTGTTCCTCGCGGTGTGTCATCGATGTGGTCATCACAAGCTGTCGAGCACCGACTTCTTCATGGTCTCGGCGTCCGCTTCGGCCTTCTGGGCGAAGTCGACCCTGGTGCGGAAGTCCAGGGCGGTGGCCACGTTGTCCTTGCGCCGGTACACCTCGACATAGCCCTGCACCTTCACGTCCTGCCCTGCCTTGTCCTTGGCGGTGGAGGTGTAGCTGATCGCGACGCACTCTTCCAAGACGTCCTTCGGGCACGGCAGGTTCCGGGTGTTCCCGAGCTGGGCGATCTCGTTCTCGGTCTCGCCCTCGACGATCGCCAGCAGGTACGCCTGCGCGGTCACGTTCTGCTTCTGCCGGACCCAGAAGAACGCCCGCGGCTCGCCGTTCGGCGCGTACGTCACGAGCTCCTTGCCCTGCGTCTCCTTCTCCAGCAGGCTCCAGCCCTCCACCGGTACGACGGACACGCCGAACCCGACCTGGAGCGCGTTCGCGGGCGGCGCGTACGACGTCACCGGCGTACTGGCCGTCGGTGCGGGTGACTGTGCCGGCGGCTGGTCGGTGTCGTCACCGCCGGACAGCAGCACCAGCGCCACCGCGACCAGCACGACCACGATCAGGCCGGCCCCGATCGGGAGCAGCAGCTGCGGGATCCGCGGGCCCTTCTTCTCCGGCGGCGGCCGGCGCAGCGAGGGCGGTCCGACCTTCTCGCCCCACGCCGAGCTGGTCTCCGTGGCCGGTCCGGACCCGGATCCCTGCGCGTCCGTCCACGGGCTGGGCGGCGGCGGAACCTCGAGGTCCCACGGCGAGGGCGGCAGCTCCGACTCCTTCGCAGCTGCCGCCTCGTCGAGGTCGGGTCCCGGCTGGTTGACCCAGGGGTTGCCCCCGCCGGAACCCTTGTCGCGCTTGCCGTTCACTGGCTCTTGACCACCGACTGCAGCATCTTGGTGGTGTCCGCCTCGGCCGTCGCGACCTTGTCCTTGCGCGCGTACACCCGGATCAGCGTGATCACGCCGTCCTCGCGCTCGACGACACCGACGAAACCGACCACCTGCAGGCTGCCGTTCTGCGTGGTCGCGACCGCCGAGTAGCTCTGCGTGGTGACGACCTTGACCGGAGTCTTGTCGTCCGCACCCGGCTTGGTCTCCCGCGGCGTGTTCGTCTTGACGTTGGACAGGCCCTTGGTCTCGGCCTTCAGCAGCGCCGGCAGCATCGTCGAGGTGCTCTCACCCTCGGCCTTGACCACGTTCACCATGAAGTACGCCTCGCCCTGCTTGAGCAGGTAGACGCCCTTGAAGTTGTCCAGGCTCTTGCGGATGTAGCCGGGCTGCGGCTTCACGAAGACGCCCTCGCCGACCTCGATGCCCTCGTCGGTGTTGGCCGGCTCCGGCGACGGCGACGGGTTCTCGGTGCTGGTGGTGGTCGGCTCCGGGTTCGGGGCCGCCTCCTTCTCGTCACCGCGGCCGAAGATCAGCGCCAGGACGACACCGATCACCGCGACGACGGCCAGTGCACCGCCGGCCAGGTACAGGATCTTGTTGCCACCACTCTTACCCCGCGGAGGCTGGCCGCCGTACTGACCCCACTGCTGCTGTTGCTGGCCGTACCCTTGCTGCTGGTAGCCCTGCTGACCCGGGTACTGCTGTTGCCGCCCCGGGTACTGCTGCTGACCGGGGTACTGCTGCTGCCCCGGCTGCTGGCCCTGGTACGGCGGCTGACCCGGCTGACCGTATCCCGGTGGAGCCTGCTGCGGCCGCCCGTACCCAGGCTGCTGCTGCCCCGGCTGCTGCCCATACCCAGGCTGCTGACCCGGCTGCTGCTGCCCCGGCTGCCCGTAGCCAGGCTGACCACCGGGCTGCTGTGCCGGCTGTTGCCCGTAGCCCGGCTGTTGCCCGTAGCCCGGCTGTTGCCCGTAGCCCGGCTGGCCGCCGTACGGCTGCTGCCCTTGGCCGCCCTGTCCGTAGGGCGGTTGCTGGTTGCTCATGCCTGCGTCTCCCCGGTCGTCGCCTCGTACCCACCTGCACCAACCGGCGCTGCCACGCCGCGGGCGGACTTCGGCACGGATCGCACCGAGTTGCCGCAGGCGGAGCAGAAGTCGGAGTGCGGCAGCAGCGGCATCTCACAGCGCGAGCAGAATGCCAGGTCACCGGACGCGTGGTTGGAACCGCCGCGCGCGGCCGCCTCCAGCGCCGCCTCGAGCAGGCCCTTGTGCAGCACCGAGCGGACCCGGATGATCAGCGCGCCGAGCAGCAACAGGCCCCAGACCACACCGAGGATCGAGCCGACCGTCGACCCGTGGCCGCCGACGAACCCGAGCAGGTAGACCCCGCCCTGGAAGAGCGCGTTGACCAGGATCGCCTGGATGACTCCGGCCACCCAGCGCGGCGTGAACCCGTCGTACCCCTCGCCCAGGCCGGAGAACTCGGCGGCGGCGAGGCCGGTCGCGGATCCGTAGATCAGCGGCTTGATGAACCCGTGCAGCACCACGATCGAGATCCAGGTGCCGGCGCTGCTGCCCGGTCCGGCGAAGCCGCCGCTGATCCAGCCCCAGTGCAGCACCAGGGTCTCGAAGCAGGCGAACCCGACACCGGCCACCACGCCGAACGTGAAGCCGTCCATCAGGTCGTCGTACCGCGGCCGTGAGGCCAGGTAGAGCGGGCCGATCTGCCGGATCAGCTCCGACACGACCGGCACCAGCAGGAGCAGGATCAGCAGGTCGCGCAGCGCCGGGCCGGCGTCGGTGCCGCCGATCGTGTCGATCGTCAGCGCGAGCTTGTCCGACCACAGCCAGGTGAAGACCGCGGCCAGGACGCCGGTCAGCACGAACGCCGCCGCGACGACCGGGATCGGCTCGTCCTCCCAGAGGTTCACGTCGTACAGGTAGAGGATGTAGACGATCGGGATGGAGAAGGCGGCCACCATGATCGCCACCGGCAGCGCGCCGAGCGCGGCCGTGATCACGGTCAGCAGCAGCGCCACACCCAAGGCGACCTTGTACGTGTAGGGCTGCTTGCCCGAGCCCTGCGGCATGATCGTCGAGACCAGCCGGAACGACGCCACCGGCTCATCCGGTCTGGCGGCGTACGCCTTCTTCCGCTCGGCGTCCCCGGAGCGCACGTCGTTGCCACAGTGGTGGCAGAAGTGCGACACCTCGGGGACGTCTGAGTTGCAGCGCGGACAGACCACGCCATCCTCCCAACCTCGGACGTCCGGACCGGCGCGGGGCGCGCCGGCGGTGCTCGCGACCCAGTTACCTGGGCCGGACCGGGACAGATTCTTGTACAGGCCGGCCAGGATTCATCATTTACCGCGCAGGGGTCACGGATTCGTGTCCGGACTGTGCCCTATGCAGCAAGCACGATCAGCCGACGCGGGTCTGTAACTCTTCCCACACCTCGCCGAGGCGCCGGTCCAGATCCTCGAGACTGCCTGAGTTGTCAACGACGACGTCGGCCGCGGCCAGCCGCTGCTCCCGCGACGCCTGGCTGGCGATCCGCTGCTTTGCTTCCGCCTCGGACATCCCGCGCTGGGCGGTGAGCCGCTCGACCTGCACCTCGACGGGTACGTCGACGATCAGCAGGACGTCGAACTTGTCCGCCTGGCCGGTCTCGATCAGCAGCGGGATGTCGTGCACCACCACCGCGCCGTCCGGCGCGCCCGCCTCGATCTCGGCCGCCCGCGCCCGGACCCGCGGGTGGATGATCGCCTCCAGCTTCCGCCGGGCCGCCTCGTCGCCGAACACGATCCGCCCGACCGCCGGCCGGTCCAGCTCGCCGTCCGGAGTCAGTACGCCGTCGCCGAACACCTCGACCACCTCGGCCAACCCGTCGGCGCCCTTGGCGACCACCTCGCACGCCAGTACGTCGGAGTCGATCACCACCGCCCCGCGCGCAGCCAACCGCGCCGACACCGCGCTCTTCCCGGACCCGATCCCGCCGGTCAGTCCCACTCTCAGCACGCCTGCACCCTACTTTGTGCACCGCTCGAGTACTTCGAGCGCCGCGAAACGGAAGACCGGTGCACAAAGTCGGGGGGTGGGGGTGGACGTGCGAGACCCCCGCACCCAGTACGGGGATGCGGGGGCCTCGGGTCGTGCGGGGCCGGGGGTCAGCCCTGGCCGGTCAGCTTCTCGCGGAGGGCCTGCAGCGCCTCGTCGGAAGCGAGCGCACCCTCGACGGGAGCGTCGTCCTTCGGAGCCGCGGCGGAGGAGTACGTCGACGCCTCGCCGGCCTCGACGTCGGCCGTCTTGGCCTCCTCGATCTGCTTCTTGTGGGCCTCCCAGCGCGCGTGGGCCTCGGCGTACTGCCGCTCCCACTCCTCACGCTGCTTGTCGAAGCCCTCGAGCCACTCGCCGGTCTCCGGGTCGAAGCCCTCGGGGTAGACGTAGTTGCCCTGGTCGTCGTACGTCGCGGTCATGCCGTACAGCGTCGGGTCGAAGTCGTCCGAGACCGGGTCGACACCCTCGTTGGCCTGCTTGAGCGACAGCGAGATCCGGCGCCGCTCCAGGTCGATGTCGATGATCTTGACCATGACGTCGTCGTTGACCTGGACGACCTGCTCCGGGATCTCGACGTGCCGCTCGGCCAGCTCGGAGATGTGCACCAGGCCCTCGATGCCCTCCTCCACGCGGACGAACGCACCGAACGGAACCAGCTTGGTGACCTTGCCGGGCACGATCTGGCCCATCTGGTGGGTCCGGGCGAACTGCTGCCACGGGTCTTCCTGGGTCGCCTTCAGCGACAGCGAGACGCGCTCGCGGTCCATGTCGACGTCCAGCACCTCGACGGTGACCTCCTGGCCGACCTCGACGACCTCGGTCGGGTGGTCGATGTGCTTCCAGGACAGCTCCGACACGTGCACCAGACCGTCGACGCCGCCGAGGTCCACGAACGCGCCGAAGTTGACGATCGAGGAGACGACACCCTTGCGGATCTGGCCCTTCTGCAGCTGGGTGAGGAAGTTCATCCGCACCTCGGACTGCGTCTGCTCCAGCCACGCCCGGCGGGACAGGACCACGTTGTTGCGGTTCTTGTCCAGCTCGATGATCTTGGCCTCGATCTCCTGGCCGACGTACGGCTGGAGGTCGCGGACCCGGCGCATCTCGACGAGGGAGGCCGGCAGGAAGCCGCGCAGGCCGATGTCCAGGATGAGACCACCCTTGACGACCTCGATGACGGTTCCGGTGACGACGCCGTCCTCTTCCTTGATCTTCTCGATCGTGCCCCAGGCCTTCTCGTACTGGGCACGCTTCTTGGAGAGGATCAGACGGCCTTCCTTGTCCTCCTTCTGGAGAACGAGGGCCTCGACGTGGTCGCCGACGTTGACGACCTCGTTCGGGTCGACGTCGTGCTTGATCGACAGCTCGCGGGAGGGGATGACGCCTTCGGTCTTGTAACCGATGTCGAGCAGGACCTCGTCCCGGTCGACCTTGACGATGGTGCCCTCGACGATGTCGCCGTCGTTGAAGTACTTGATGGTCTGATCGATCGCCGCGAGGAAGTCTTCCTCCGACCCGATGTCATTGACCGCTACCTGCGGGGTGTTGCGCACTGCGGGGTCGAGAGGTGCCTCGATGCTGGCCGTCATGTGGTGGGTTGCTCCGTGGACTGGTGGTGTCGTGCGGTTGCGTCATGAACCGTTGGATCGCACCAAACCGCTGGATTGCCTGAAGAGCACAGATTCACCACCGAGCTGCTGCGAGCACGAGCCTGCTCCGTCCGAGGTCGCGCGGGCCCATAGCGCACATCACAGAATACCGGTCTTGACGAAGGCAGCACAACCTGGGGCACCCGGTGCCGACCGGCCGCCCGCCGAGGTGTCCCGACGTGCCATTCATCTCAATGTACGACGTCCAGGGCGGGTCGTCCTCCGGCGAGCGTACTCGTGTCCGCCATCCGAGCAACCAGGTCGTGCGCGGCCGCCGCGATCTCGTGCTCCGTGGACCGTCCGGCGAGTTCCAGCAGCGCCCACAGATCCGCCGCCCGGCCGAGGTCCACCAGCGGCGCGCCCAGGTCCAGCCCGCTCCCCCGGACCTCGCTCAGCACCGCCCCCGCGAGCACCGGGTCCTGGCAGAACCGGAAAAGGCTTCCCAGATCCGTGTACGGCGACCCGGCGTGCGCGAACTCCCAGTCGATCAGCCCGGTGATCCGCGCGCTCGCCGGGTCCACCAGCAGGTTCTTCGGGTTGAAGTCGCTGTGCACCAGGCACACCCGATCGACCCCGTCGGCGAGCACGTCACCGGCGTACTCGAGGACCTGCCGGAAGCCTGCGACCCGCTCCTGGTCGAACCCCAGGTCGAGACTGTCGAAGTACGCCTCCAGGTCACCGGACCCGAACGGCTCCACGGCCAGGTCGCTGCCGCGGAACATCCCGAACGTGAGGAACGGCATCCCGCTCAGCCGGACCAGCAACTCCCCCAGCTGCTCACCGACCCGCCGCCGCTCCTCGGCGCCCGCCGTCTCCAGGTAGGCCTGCAGGTTCACCCCCGGCAGCCGTTCGGTCAGCACGTACGGCGGATCCTCCGCCGACCCCTCCCGCTTCGCATCCAGAATCCGCGGCACCGGCAGCAGCCCCCGCACAAGCTGGAGCAACGCCGCATCAACCGCAGCCCGGTCAGGATCCTTCACATACAACTTCAGTACGGCGTCCTCCCCCGCCGCACTGACCGCATACGTCTGCCCGCCGTACCCGCCCGTCAACGGCACCGCACTGGCCGCGAAGTCACTCATACCCGCGATCCTGCCAAACCGGCCGGCGCGTAATCTGACGACGTGGCCGAGCCGCGCAGAGTCGAGCTGACCGAATCCCAGACGTCACGAGCCAGCCGCACCTACTGGGACTCCGCGGCGAAGGAGTACCTCGCGGAGCACGGCGAGTTCCTCGGGGACGACCGCTTCGTCTGGTGCCCGGAGGGGGTCGACGAGGAGCACGCCCGTCTGCTCGGCCCGGTGCGGAACAAGCGGATCCTCGAAGTCGGCTGCGGTGGTGCCCAATGCTCGCGCTGGCTCGTCGGGCAGGGCGCCGATGTGGTTGCCTTCGACATCTCGATCGAGCAGTTGCGGATCGCCCGGCAACTCGATGCCCGGACCGGCACCGCCGTACGGACCGTCGCCGCGGACGCGACGGCCCTGCCGTACCGGGATGCCAGCTTCGACATCGTCTGCTCGGCCTTCGGAGCCCTGCCGTTCGTGGCCGACGCGGGCACCGCGCTCCACGAGATCGCCAGGACTCTCAAGCCAGGCGGTCTGCTGGTGTTCTCGGTGACCCATCCGTTCCGGTGGACCATGCCGGACGACCCGTCGCCGTCCGGCCTACGCATCACGCACTCGTACTTCGACCGCACGCCGTACGTCGAGGTCGACGGCACCGGTACGCCGGTCTACGCCGAGCACCACCGGACGACCGGCGACTGGATCCGCGCGCTCACGACAGCCGGCTTTGTCGTCGACGATCTGCTGGAGCCGGAGTGGCCCGCCGGCCACGACCTGGTCTGGGGTGGCTGGGGGCCCGACCGCGGTCCCTTAGTCCCCGGCACCGCCATCTGGTCCGCTCACCGGCTCTGAACGCGGCCGCAGCTGGAAGAACGCGACCGCCGCGAACATCAGCAGCCCGAGAATCAGCGCCACCAGCGGCACCCAGAAGCCGATCAGGTTCAGCTGGAACGCCTTCGACTGGTAGCCGCCCTCGGCGACGTCGTTCTCGACCGCGCCCTTCACGTTCTTCGTCACGGTCGCGTCGTCGTACTCGATCGTCACCTGGGTCGCGGTCAGCTTGTCCTCGCCGTTGTAGGCGATGGTGGCGTTCTGCTGCTCCCGGCCCTTGATGATCGCTCCGGTGATCGGCTCGACCCAGATGGTCCGGGTGTTGCGGTACGTGCGCTGCACCTCGACCGAGTCGCGACCCGGCTCGTCGACCAGGTTGCCCGGCACCAGCAGCGGCTTCGCCAGCGGCACCTCCTGCTTGGGCACCTCCTGCTCGAAGACGTAGACCTTGAGTCCCTTGAGCGTGTCGGTCTTCTTGTAGTGGATCGGGAACGCCTTGCGCAGCGTGCTGTCCCAGAACTGGTACGTCGTCTTCTCGGTGCCGAACGGGAACTTCAGCACCAGGCCCTCGTGTCCCTTGAACAGCGGGCTGTTCGGGTCGGGCCGGAGCCGGTCCGCCTTCTCGATCGTGGTCGCGATGTACTCGCCGCTGTTGTCGTCACCCGACGGGTTCCAGCGCACCGCCTCACCGGTGTGCGCGTCCAGCACGACCCGCTCCTGCACGAAGCTCAGCGGCAGGTCCGCGGTCTTCGAGGCGTCGTCGGGGAACTGGTAGTTCTTGGAGTCGTCGGTCACCACGGCGGTGTCGAACACGACGACCTTGCGGTTCAGCGCCTTGCTGATCTTCTCGGCCGCGACCACGTCACCGCGGACGGTCCGCCGGGCCTCCAACTCGACCCCTGGCTTCTCCTTCAGCTCAGCGATGCTGAAGATCGTCGCGTCCGGCCCGGCCGACACCGTGTGCGCAACCTGGTCCGCCGGTGCCACGGCCAGCGCTGGATAGGCGTAGAACTTGGCCAGCGCGGCCACGCCCACGAAGAACACTCCGAGCCCGATCAACGTCGCTCGACTACGAGTCCCCACTGCTTCCCCTCCCGGTCTGTCCGCGGGACGCTACCAGCGGGTAGCGATCTTGAGAAGACGGCAGAGTGTACAAAATCCGCCGGTGTCCGAACTGACATATAGTCGCGCCGCATGAGGGGGATCACCGGCCTGCCGACGGCACCCGAGACATCGGTGCTCAAGGGCCTTGTCGTAGCGATCGCCGTCGTCCAAACGGCGGTCCTCGGCGTGCTCGCGCGCCGAGGTTCCTGGCTCAGTGACGACCTCGAGTTCCTGGTCCAGGGCAGCCGTGGATTCGCGCCGGCCGAGCTTCTCACACCGGTCAACGACCACATCGCGCCCGGCCTGCGGTTCGTCTACGCGGTCTTCGCCGAGGTCGCGCCGCTGAACCACGACCTCACCGTTGCCTGGCGGGTGCTGATGCAGGCCGTCGCGATCTTCCTGATGGGCCGCCTGCTGCTCCGCCTCCTCGGCCCGTCCTGGTGGGTCGTCGCCGGCACCCTGATCTACGCGCTGACCCCGCTGAGCATGCCGTCGTTCATGTCGCTGTCCAGTGGCGTGAACAACCTGTCCGCGCACGTCTTCGGCTTGCTGTTGCTGCACGCAACCATCGACTGGTACGACGGCCGTCGCCGGGCCCTCGCCTACGGACCAGTGGCCCTGCTCGTCTCCCTTGCCTGCTGGGAGAAGTCCGCGCTGATCCTGTTCACGGTCGTCGCGCTGGCGCTCTATCTCCGCGAGGAGCCGGTCCGTCCGTGGCTCCGCCGTACCTGGCCGTTCGCCGCCGCGCTCACCACGGCGGTAGTTGCCTTCGGCGCCCTCTACCTGACCCATGGCAACCCGTCCCGCGGCCGGGTCCCCGCCGGACAGTTGCTGGAGCTCACCGCGCGCGGCTTCAAGGTGCCGTTGTCCGCCCTGGCCGGTGGACCTTGGACGTGGGCGGAGAGCGGGCAGCCGTTCAGCTTCGCCGATCCGGGCGCCGGGGCGCTCCTGGTCGGTGGGCTGATGGCCGCCGTACTCCTGTTGGCAGCATGGCGGCACGATCGGCGTGCGCTGCTGCTCTGGGCGTCCGTCCTCAGCTACGTGCTCGTCACGGTGGTGCTCGTGTCCTACGGGCGGTTCTCGGTCTTCGGCACCGTCTTCACCGTGCACTACCACTACTGGTCCGATCTCTCGATCCCGCTGACGCTGGCCGTCATCCTGAGCGCCAAGTCAGTGCGGCTCCCCCGTCTCGTGCCGGTCGTGGCGTTGGGCGCCTTGCTGGCCGGTGTCGTGGTGTCCGACGCCGGCTTTGCCAGGACATGGGCGACGAACCCGGCGAAACCGTACTTCGCGAACGTCACCGCCGACCTGGACCGAGCCGGCCCGAACGTGAACCTCTGGGACACGGCCCTGCCGCCTTCGATCGGCACCGCGCTCATGCAGGACAGCCGGTTGTCGCAGGTGCTGCGGATGGCCAGGATCCCGTTCCGGTCGCAGCAGCCGGGCAGCGAGCCGCTGCTGGTGGACGAAACCGGGAAGGTCAGGCCCGCTCAGTTCGCGGTGTGGTCGCGCGGCGAACCGGCATCGCGCAGCAACCCCTTCTGCAACCTGCTGCTCCACGGCACCGAACCGCTCACCATAGCGTTGGCGCCGACGTGGAACGAGGTCGCGACCGCGAACTGGTTCGTCAAGGCGGCGTACTTCTCGAACCGCGAGAACGACGTCTCGATCGAGCTGGTCGACGCCGCGGGCGCCGTGGCGAGCCTGCCGGCCGCGAGGTGGCCCGCGGGAGTCGGCACCATGTACTTCGGTCCGTCGCGGCGAATCGCCGCCATGGAGGTTCGGCTACGCTCCTCCGATCCCGCGACGAACCTGTGTGTGGAGAACCTCGAGATCGGACTGCCCAGATGAGACAGAGATTCCCGGCGCTCGACGGGCTGCGGGCTGTCGGGGCGCTCGCGGTGGTGACGACGCATGTCGGGTTTCACAGTGGCGCTTCGCTGAACGGGCCGTTTGCGGGGCTGCTGGCGCGGCTCGACGTCGGGGTGGCGATCTTCTTCGCGATCTCCGGGTTCCTGCTGTACCGGCCACACGTGGTGGCGTGGTTCGAGGGCACACTGCCGCCGCTGACCTTGCCGTACCTGCGTAACCGCGCACTCCGGATCCTGCCCGCACTGTGGGTCGCCGTGGTGCTGGCGGCCATCCTCGTCCCGCACAAGGACGGCGTGGCGTGGACGACGTACCTGCAGCACGCCACGCTCACTCAGATCTACTTCGACGGCATCGCGGCGGACGGGCTCACGCAGATCTGGAGCCTGGCGACCGAGGTCGCGTTCTACCTGCTGCTGCCGGTGCTCGCGAAGCTCCTGACCGGGTACGAGCGTCCCACTCGACGCAGTGTCCGCTGGCGGCTCGCCGTACTCGGTGCGTTCACCCTGATAGGTCCGGTGTGGATGGCCGGCGTCAACGCGACTGAGCACGCTCGAGCGGGCCTCTGGCTGCCTGGGTACGTCGGATGGTTCGCAGTCGGCATGGGGTTCGCGCTGTGGCAGGTGGCCCGTAGCAGCGGACGGCTCGGCCCGTCCGCGCTGGACACTCTCACCAAGATCCCCGGCACGGTCTGGGGCGTCGCTGTCGCGCTACTGGTCGTCGCAGCGTCCCCCGTGGCCGGGCCGTACAACCTGTCCTCCCCGACCCCCGGCCAGGCCTTCGTGAAGAGCATCCTCTACACAGGGATCGCTGCCTGCGTGCTGTTCCCGGCGCTGAACCCGACAGCGCGGACTGCCCGGGTGCTCGGCGGCAGAGTCGGTCACATCGCCGGTGACATCTCGTACGGCGTCTTCGTGTACCACGTGATCGTGCTGATTGTCGTGGAGCAGGTCACCGACTACACCTTGTTCAGCGGGAAGTTCGCGCTGCTGTTCTTCCCGACGCTGGTGGTGTCGGCTGCCGTCGCGGCCGCGAGCTACTACGGGATGGAACGCCCGATCATGCGGCTCGGGCGGCGGGACAAGGACTACGACGTCTCACCGGTCGGCCGGGACAAGAGCACCAGCGCACAGCCGAACAAGACCGACGCCTGGACGACTCCGGAAGTGAGTCCCGCTCCCCCGTCCGGCCACGGCTGAAGCGCAGCGACCAGCGCCCCGATCAGGACCAGACCGGCAGCAACGGCGATGACCCGCCAGCCTGACAGGAACCAGGCGGCGGCTGCTGCGACGAGGACGGCCACTACGCCGATCCAGCCGGACATGAACGCACCTGCGGTGAGCCCGACTGCTCCAGCGGCCCAGGGGCCGATGTAGCGACCTTCCCGCAGTCGGTGCCCGGAGTGCCGAGACCTGCGCCGGAAGAACAACGCCATCGCGAGCACCGACAGCAGAGCGAGTAGTCCGACCAGCAGGCCGGCCCGGTAGGTGCGGTCGGGCATGAACCGCGCGGTGACCACCTGCTCGGGGCCCTCCGGCAGCACCCAGCCCTGCTGCCAGCCGCCGACCCGGATCGGCGTGAGCTTGCGCCCGGTGCTGTCGTACGCTTCCCAACCCTCGTTGTAGTTCTGCGCGATGGTCAGCACCGACGGCTCCTCCGCAGCCGGCACCTCGACGGTCAGCTCGGCCGGGTTCGCTCGCCACACGTCCACAGACTGCACCGGCGACTTCGACACGTTGCCGAAGCCCGCCCTGGACCAGGTCGCCTCGATCGGCACAAAGCCACCGCCGGCCAGGACGTCGACGTTGTGCCGTCCGGCCTGCAGGGTGACCGTGCTGTCCTTCCCGCACGTCGTGAACGTCACCGGCCGCCGTTGCAGCATGTCCCGCACCGTGGCCTTCACCTGCGTGTCCGCAGGTACGCCGTCCAGCCGCACACCGGGCCCGTACCCGCAGAAGGCGCCGGTCTGGGCGTCCAGGTCGAGTTCCTTGCGCAGGTCGTCAGCGCCCAGCACCCGGACCTCTGCCACGCCGACCGGTGCGTTGTTCGCGTAGCCAGTCGCGGAGTCGAAGTCGACCAGCGGTCTGGTGCTGGTGAACGTCAACTGGACGGTCCGAGCGGTCCGAGCGGTGAACCGCACGTACCCCTCCGCGTCGACCTTGGCCGCGACCGACGGTCCACCGTCGAACCGGAGCATGACCTCGGCCGGCTGCGACGCGGTGAGGTACGGGTCGGTGAGGAACTGCAGGCCGCTCAGCTTCCTTGCTACTGGCAACCGCAGGGTCAGCGACGGCCGCGTGTCCGACGGGTCCGCGACCCAGCCGGTGCCGAGGTCACGGTCCACCGCGGCGCCCGGCCGCCCCTCCGGCGCCGTGACAGCTCGCGACGAGGCACTGGCGGTGATGGCTCCCCGTACGGCGAGCATGCCTTCGAGGGCTGCCCCGTCCTTAGGCAGCGCGGTCCCCTGCAGTTGGTACGACGCGCTCGTCGGCAGCTCCACGCTCCGCTGAATCCCCGTCGGCTCCTCGGAGTCCTTGGCGACGCTCTGCCGACACAGCGGCCGCGTGGCCACGTGCAGACAGGCGGACCGGCCGAGCTGCTGGTTCCTGAACACCAGAGCGCTCGGCTGACGGTCCTCCGACGGCACCTGCAGCCGACTGACCGCGAGCATCCCGGGCAGGCTCACCTCGGCGATGGACACGCCATTCGGGTTTTGGCCGTCCGTGATGCCGACACTGAGCCGCAGCCGCCGGGTGTTGCCCGGCGGCACCGGGATGTTCTGCGGTTCGCTCGACCCGGTCGCCACCGAGGTCAGCGAGCCCGCGTCGGTTTCGATCTGCAGCGTCCGGACCGGCTCGGTGGTCGGCGGCGCCAGCGAGAACTGGACCTTGAGCCCGTGCACCGACCGCGGCGACGGGAACGTCAGCTCCAGCCACTCCCCGCTGCTGCGCCCGAACGTGCCGGAGATCCAGCGACTCGACGGATCCCCGTCGACGGCCGCGGCCGGTCCGTTGCCGGACCCGGTGCGCAGGGTGGCGTCAGCATCTGCCGCCGACGACGATGCTCGCACGTCGACCACGCCACCGGCCCATGTGCGCGTCGTACTAGGTGCTGCCGGGCCGACGTCGTACCCGAGGGTGCGGCGGCCCTGGCGACCCGCTTCCGATGCGGCGAGGACAGGCGAGTAGTTCTCCGCCGGCCGACCGACCGACACCTCGCGACGCTGCATGCCGTCGGTCTGGATCAGCGGCAGGCCCGTGAGCTTGCCAGCGGCGTCAGACGTGGTCACGGCGCCGCGGTCGCCGCCAAGCGCGGTCAGCGCGGTCGGAACGTCCTCGGCTGCGCCGCGGACCTCCACGAGCTGCGACTGCGGGATCAGGCGGGCTGCACTCGTGTCACCGACGTCATAGATCTCCACCGCCGCGTACGGCAGCCGGGTGTGTCCGTCGAGAGTCACACCGGGTTGCTCGATGGCGCTGCCGGTCGCCGGTCCGAAGTCGGCCACCCGCTTGATGCCTGACTCGTCCAGGCTCTCGTGGACGGCCACAGTCGGCGTCACCTGCGCGTCGAACCGGAGGTCGTTGCGCACGACGACGTACCGGACTCCGGCGCGGGTCAGTGCCTGCCGCAGCGTCTGGTCGCCGACGCCAGTGCCGAGGCGCCGCTCGACCTCGTCCAGCCACCGCGTCGCACCCGCAGACCCCAGTGGTACGGCGTCCCGCACGGCCATGGGTCGCTTCAGCAACGCCTGGAACGGCTCGTCCTTGGTCGAGCCCCAGGTGAAATCAGCAAACGACGCGGCCGGTACGACGAGGACACTGCCGCTGGTCGTCTGGCTGTCGAGCCAGGTCGCGGCTTCACGCCAGTGCGCGGGGATGGCGTCGTACCCCTCAGGTCTGGGCAGCTGACCGAAGACCGCCGGCGCTGCGACCGACACGATCACGCACCCGACCAGCACTGGGACGACCCGGCGGTGGAGTCCTCGAGCAGTCGCCCACACCGCCAGCCTGCTCATCGCGTGGGCCGCTGCGAGGGTCAGTGGCAGCCGTACGACTAGCTCGAACTTGTGTGTGTTGCGGAGCGCAGCGAGCGGTCCGTCCAGCAGGTCATGCAGCTGCGGCGCCAGGGGCGAGCCGGCCGTACCAGCGTGGCCGAGGGTCACCAGGAGGAGGCCGACGACGAACGAGAGCTGCAGGAAGCCGCGGTGCTTCAGCGACCCCATCGCCAGGCCGACCAGGCCCAGCAGAGCGATCACTGCGGTCGTAAGGATCAGCATCGGCTGAGTGACGTACAGCCAGCCCGCCGGCCAGCTGGGTCCTCCGGCGCCGGTCAGGAAGTTGAGCCACTGCGACGTACCCCGGAAGGACTCGAAGACACTCGCCGTCCCGGTCGTCACGGCGGCGTCCTCGATCCAGTCCAGGAACGGCGGGCTGTACCGGCCGAGCAGCACGAGTGGCACGAGCCACCAGACCGACACGGCGGCCACACAGCCCAGCCAGCCGACCACTACCTTCAGCGTCGACCGATCCAGCCGCCGCGTGATCAACCAGAGCGCTGGGAGTACGAGCGTCGCGCCAGTGGCGACTGCGTTGACTCCGCCGACCAGTGCGAACGCCACAGCGGACCAGCCGACCCGCCACCAGCCCGAGCGCGCCCGCGGCGTCACCAGCGGCAGCAGCACCCATGGCGCCATCGCCATCGGCCACACCTCGATCGAGGTGATCGACACTTCGCCGAGCATGCGCGGGCTCAGTGCGTACAGCAGCGCAGCGGCAAAGCGAGTCCAGGGCACGCCGTAGTCGAGGGCGTTGCAGACCTTCCACACCCCGAGGAACGCGACGCACAGGACGACGGACCACCACAGTCGTTGCGTCACCCAGTCGGGCACCGACAGCGAGTCCAGCAGCCAGTGGAAGGGTCCCATCGGCAGCAGGTAGCCGTAGGCCTGGTTCTGCAGTTGCCCGAACGCGCCCTGCGGGTCCCACAGGTGCAGCGAACGCGCCAGGAAGCCGCCCGGCCCGGCAGTGAGGTCGAGCTTGGTGTCCGGGACGATCTTGCCCGGTGCCTGGTGGAAGCACAGGGCAATCAGGACCAAGCAGCCCAGCACGAGCCGCGCTCGCCAGACCACCTGCTCCGTGCTGCCTGCCTTCAGCCGCTTCATCGCCGCCGGAGCACCAGGACGAGGTTCCAGGTCACGACTTCACGCACCCCCGGCAGCGCGAGTACGCCGTACGCCCAGCGCGGGTGGTACCTCGGCGCCGCGGCGATCAGGTCCGCCTCAGGGCAGGCGCGGGCCCAGCGCAGTCCGCCGGCGACGGTGATCGGGTAGAGCGACTCGCCGAAACGGTTCTTCGGCGGGTGGCCTTTGATCCGCTCATAGCGACGGGCGGCTCGGTGTCCACCGAGGTAGTGCCACGGCGCGGTCTCGTGGCCGCCGTGCGGGCCCCACCAGCCGGTGTACGACAGGAATACCGTGCCACCCGGCTTGGTGACGCGGACCATCTCGTCGGCCATCAGCCACGGGTCGGGCACGTGCTCCAGCACGTTGGACGAGAAGCAGATGTCGACCGAAGCATCGGCGACCGGCAGTGCCATGCCGCTGCCGAGCACAGTGCCCGGCTCCGGCTCCCCGCGACCGCTCAACTCACCGAGGTCGGAGTCGATCGCGTAGTACGTCGCTCCCGCCTCCCGGAACGCGTCGGCGAAGTACCCGGGACCACCGCCGACGTCCAGCATCAGCGAGCCGCGCAGGTCGACGTACTGGCAGAGCTGGCCGACCGAGTCCGCGGCCAGCGTTCCGTAGAAATGATCCGGGTCCGTCTGCTCGACCCCGAACGCCCGGAACAGCCGGACGGCGCGACCGAGGTCGGCTGTCCACGCGCTGTTCGCTGTGGCACTCGTCATCACTGGCACAGGCGGGACATTAACGGATCTCCCGAGGTCTGGCGGACATCGTTACTCCTTGGTAACGTCCGGCCCCATTACCTCGGGGGAGGTTACCGGAGGGTGGGGCTCATCAAGTGCGTGCACAGAGCGTGCTGTTGCTGAACTGGCGGGACACGACCAACCCAGAGGGCGGAGGCTCCGAGCGGTACGTCGAGGAGGTGGCAAGAGGCCTTGCGGCACTGGGCTGGCGAGTGACCGTGCTCTGCGCGGCCTACCCGGGCAGTCCACGGGAGTCGCGGCGGGACGACGTGCGGTACCTGTACCGCGGCACCAAGGTCACGGTGTACCTCCGCGGGCTGCTGCACACCTGGCTGCGCCGCCCCGACCACGTGATCGACGTGCAGAACGGACTCCCATTCTTTACCCGTCTCGTACGTCGTACCGGCGTCGTCGTACTCGTGCATCACGTCCACCAAGAGCAGTGGCAGGTCGTGTACCCGGGCTGGCGCGGCCGACTGGGCTGGTGGCTCGAGTCAGTCGCCGCACCACGCCTGTACGACGACTGCCGCTACGTGACCGTGTCGGCGGCCTCTCGCGACGAGCTGGCCGGCCTTGGCGTACAGAGCATCGACGTGATCCACAACGGCACCGACCCGGCGCCACCACGGCAGCGACCGCAGGCCGCCGTACCGACAGTGGTGTGCGTCGGCCGGATCGTCCCGCACAAGCAGGTCGAGCACGCCGTCGACGCGATCGCCGAGGCACGCAAGGTGCTGCCCGGCGCGCGACTGGTCGTGGTCGGCTCGGGCTGGTGGGAGGACTCGCTGAAGGCGTACGTCGTCGAGCGCGGACTGCAGGACGCCGTGAAGTTCGTCGGTCACGTCAGCGAGGACGACAAGCACGCGGCGTACGACGAGGCGTGGGTCCAGGCACTGCCGAGCCTCAAAGAGGGCTGGGGCCTCGTCGTCGGCGAGGCTGCCGGACACGGTGTGCCGACGGTGGCCTACCGGAGTGCGGGTGGTCCGACCGAGTCGGTGCACGACGGGGTCTCAGGCGTGCTGGTGGACGACCCTGAGGAGTTCACCGCGGCGATCATCGAGCTGCTGCAGAACGTGCAGCTGCGGCGGCGGTTGTCCGAGGGAGCGGCAGCCAGTGCGGGCAGGTTCACCTGGGAAGCGACCGCACTGGCCTTCGATCGGCTGCTGACTACTTCTGGCCGTACCCCACGACCGGAACGTCAGCCTGTCCCTGCGTCTGTCCCGCCGGCGGCTGCGGGTCGTCCTGCACCGATTGCACGACCCCGACAACCGTGGTCGTAGCCACCGCCAGGCCCGCGAAGACGGCGATGGCCGCACCGATCAGTGATCCCATGAAGCGTGTCCCCTCCTCGATAAGTGAACCGAAGAGTAACAACCGCTCAGCGACTCCGCCAGACCATGGAGCGACGGGTCGCGAGACCGGCCAAGGCGGCGGCCAAGGTTGCTCCGGCGAGGACCCACGCGAACAGGACGACGGCGGTGCGCCACGGCGGATCGTGTTGCGGGGCAGGGGTTCCGGCCAGCTGGTAAACGCTCACCGTCATCGCCGAGTAGACCTCGGTCAGTCCGGGGATCGAGTCGCGCGGTGGCGGTCCGCCGGCATCACGGTCGTAGACGAGCCAGCCGACGCCCTGCTGCAGGAGCACCGGTGTCGGGTCGGTTCCAGTGCGCATCGCCGTACGGACCGCTGTGGCCACTGCGGTGGCGCGTGGATCCTCGCCGGCCAGGCGGTGACCGGAGACGATGAGCTCGTCGGGGACGACCGCAGGCTGGTCGAAGTACCGCGGCATTGGGTCCAGCACTGGACGGCGGTCGTTCCAGACCGGTGCCCGGTAGGACTCGAACGGCCAAGGGATGAACGGACCGCCCAGTGCCTGCTGCGCCCGCGCCCACTCCGCTGGGTAGTGCGACGCCTTGAGCCCGGCCCCACCCGCCAGGGCAGGCAGAGCCGCGATCGGCAGCAGTACGGCGGTCACCCCGACCACCCGGTGGAGCGGGACGCGCTGCAGCAATGCGTGGACTGCCACACCGAAGCCGATCGACTCGAGCAACACGAGCGGGCCGAGGTAGCGCTGGCCATCGCGGAACAGCCCGGCGCCCGGGACGTTCGCCACGACCTCCGCAAAGCCACCGGGCGCGACGACGCCAACCATGCCCACCAGCAAGGCGACGCCCGCAGCCACGGCCAGTGCGCCGGCAATGCGGTCCTGTCGCCACCAGAGCACTACGCCCGTGACCGAGACGAGCAGCATGATGAAGGCGAAGATGACCGGCAACAGGTCGCCTCTGTTGCCAGGGACAACGTCTGCGTTCCAGACGCCGCCGAGCGTGAGCAGCGTCGGCAGCGCTCCCCCGTAGCCCTCATTGCGGGCCGCAAAGGCAGTCACCGAGGCTGGGTCGGAGGTGGCGCCGCCGCCGTGCACAAGGCCTGCCACCAGCCAGGGAGCGTTCAGCAGCACCGCCGCACCGAGCGGCCACACCACGCGACGCCCCGGCCACAGCAGGATGAGCCCAGCGACCAGCAGACCGACGATGCCCCCGGAGGCGGTCAGTGCGCAGCCTGCCGAGGCGAGGATGAAGCCCGGCCACCCCGTCCCCTTCCGCAGTCGCAGTGCGGACCGCACCAGCCACGGCAGAGCGGCGTACCCAAGGAGGAGCGCCCAGGCACCGAGGCGGAGGCGCTCGGCGACGAACGGGTTCCAGACGAACAGGGTCACCGCCGCTGCGCCAGGCAACGCGGTGCCCAGTCGGAGCTCCCGCCACAGCGCTGTCATGCCCAGCCCGGACAGCAGCGGGATGGCCACCAGGACGACCTTGTTCAGCACCTGGCCACCGACCACCTCGTCCAGTACGGCGACGAGCACATCCGACGGGACCGCACGGGGCATGGCCGTTGTGACACCGAACAGGTCAAGTCGTACCGTGAGGTCCGGCACGAAGACCATGTCGTAGCCGACCACGTAGCCCGGAGCGAGCAGCGGAGCAGTGATCAACAAGGTGAGCAGGACAGGCCACAGCCAGGCCAGGACGCGCACGGCACGTTCTGACATGACCACCTTCCCCTCCGTTGCTCCCTCACGAGGCAGTAGAGCATGAGCGCTGAGACCACCCCTGAGCAAGAGCCCAGGGCACCGCGCTTCGCTTTCCTGCGCAGCGCGACCGTCGTCGCCGTCGGCATGGCCATCATGAACGTAGCCGCCTACGGTTTCACCTTGATTTGCGTCCACCGGCTGGTGCCCGAGCAGTTCGGCGCCATCACCGCGCTGCTGGGCCTGCTGCTGATCGGCAATGTCGCATCACTCGGGCTGCAGGCGACGGGCGCCCGCCAGCTCGCCACCCACACCGGCACGGGGGCCGAGACATTGGCCGACGCCATGTTGAAGGCAGGCCGCCGCGCCGCGCTCGGACTCACGATCGTCTGCCTGCTGGCCACGCCACTGTTCGTCTGGCTGCTGCACATCGACTCCGTGGTCGCGATCCTGCTGCTCGCGCCCACGCTCGGCTGCCTCACCCTCATGGGCTCGCAGCTTGGCGTACTCCAGGGCAGTCAACGCTGGACCGAGCTGGCTGCTGTCTACACCTCGGTCGGCGTCGGACGGCTCCTCCTGGGCGGTGGTGCGCTCCTCATCCACCCGTCCCTCAATGCAGCGATGATCGGTCTCGCGCTGGGAGCCGCCGTACCGGCTTTGCTGGGCGGCTTCCTGCTGCGTGGGTCCCATGGAGGGACGTCCCCGCAGGTCAAGGAGGTACTGCGGGAGACCGTGCACGGCACGCACACGCTGCTGGCGTTCTTCGCAATCGCCAACGCCGATGTGCTGTTCGCGCGCGCACTGCTCGACGGGCGCCACAGCGGGTACTACGCGGCCGGTGTGATCGTGGCGAAGGCATGCCTGTTCCTGCCGCAGTTCGTGATCGTGATCGTGTTCCCGTCGCTGGCCAGCTCCCCCGGCGACACCGTCCGCCTGCGCCGGGCGATCCTGGCCGTGGCGGGTCTTGGTGCGTGCACAGTGATCGGCGCACTGTTGTTGCCGGACCTGGTCCTGGCGGTGATCGGCGGCAAGGAGGACTATGCGCCACTTGGTCCGTACACCTGGCTGTTCGCGATCTCCGGCTCGGCGTACGCCGTACTGCAGCTGGTCGTCTATGCCGCGATCGCGCAGCAGGAGAAGCGGGCCGCGTTGGTGATCTGGATCGGCCTGGCCGTCTTCGCGATCGGCGCCGGGATCGTGCTCGGCACCGGCATCGCCACCGGCATGGCCGGCGTGCAGGTGCTGGTCGCGATGACCAGCACCTGCGCCGTCGTGCTGTCGGTGGTCCTGGCGGCGGGACTGCACCGCCAGACCACCGGCGGCAGCTGACTCACCAGAGACTGGACTTGGCGAAGCGGCGGGCGAAGGTGTTCGCCAGTACCAAGAGAACCAGGCCGATCACCGATCTGAACAACCCGATCGCGGTCGCGTAGCTGAACTGCGGCACCGCCGAGGCCAGACCGATCTTGTACACGTAGGTGTCGATCACTTCGGCGGTATCGAGATTCAGGTTGTTCTGCATCAGCAGCACCTTCTCGAAGCCGACCGACAGGATCGAGCCGATGTTCAGGATCAGCAGGATGACCGCGACCGGCACGATCGCCGGCAGGTCGATGTGCCACATCCGGCGCAGCCGCGAGGCGCCGTCCACGATCGCCGCCTCGTGCAGCTCCGGCGGCACACTGGTCAACGCGGCCAGGTAGATGATCGCCGAGAAGCCCATCGTCTGCCAGGCCCCCGACCACACGTACAGGTGCCGGAACAGCCCGGAGTCACCCATGATGTCGACCGGCCCGATGCCGAGCAGACCGAGGATCTGGTTGGCCACGCCGGTGGTCGGGTTCGTCAGCACGACGAGCAGGCCGACCACGACCACGGTCGAGATGAAGTGCGGCGCGTAGGTGATCAGCTGGGCCGACCGGCTGAACCACTTCCTCCGGACCGTGTTCAGGCAGAGCGCGAGGATGATCGGCAACGGGAACGTCGCGACCAGCTCGTACACGTGCAGGTAGACGGTGTTCTTGATCAGCTTCCAGAACTGGTACGACTCGATGAACCGGTCGAAGTACTTGAACCCGGCCCACGGGCTGCCCCAGATCCCGGACACCACGTTGTAGTCCTTGAACGCGATGATGACGCCGTACATCGGCCAGTACGCGAAGATCGCCAGCCAGATCAGCGGCAGCGCCAGCATCGCGTACAGCTGCCAGTTCCGGCGCATCCGGACGCCGAGCCGGACCGAGGGTTTCGGCTCCTTGACCCGTCCTTTCTTCCGGCCCCTGGGTGACTGGTGCCGGGCCGGCGGGGTCGCCGTGGGCTGGACGCGGGTCTCGGTCGATGCGGTCATCTCGTCACCCCTTCAGCGAGCCGATCATGGCCCCCTTGACGAAGTGCTTCTGCACGAAGGGGTAGACCAGCAACGGCGGAATCATGCCGATCACGATCAGCGAGTACTTGAGCTGCTGCTGCAGTTCCTTCAGCTGTGCCAGCTTGCTCGTGTCGGGCATCTGGGACGGGTCGACCTTGCTCTGGATCAGGATCTGGCGCAGCACCACCTGCAACGGGAACAGGTGTTCGTTGGTCAGGTAGATCAGCGCGTTGAAGAACGAGTTCCACTGCCCGACCGCGTAGAACAGCAGGTTCACCGCGATGATCGGTTTGCTCAGCGGCAGCACGATCCGCCAGAAGAACCCGAAGTCGCTGCAGCCGTCCACCTTGCCGGCCTCGACCAGCTCCTCCGGGATCGTCACCATGAAGTAGGTCCGGGTGATGATCACGTTCCAGACCGCCAGCGCGGTCGGCAGGATCATCGCCCACCGGGTGTTCAGCAGTCCCAGCTGGTCGACCACCAGGTACGTCGGGATCAGCCCGCCGCTGAACATCATCGTGAACACGAACGCGGCCATGATGAAGCCCTTGCCCGGCAGCCCCTTCCGGGACAGCGGGTACGCCGCCAGCAGTGTGAGGATCGTGGCCACGACGGCTCCGACCACCGCGTAGTACACGGAGTTGCCGAAGCTGCTGACGATCGAGTCGTAGTCGAAGATCGCCTTGTACGCGTCCAGGGTGAAGCCGACCGGCCACAGCCAGACCTCACCCGCAGACACGTTCTTGGTGTTGCTCACCGAGGCGCTGAGGACGTAGACCAGCGGGTACAGCACCGCGACGCAGAACAGGCCGAGTGCGGCGTAGATGCAGGCCAGCGCGATCTTGTCGCCCCGGGTGTCCTGGATCGGTGCGCCGACCGCCAGCCGTTTCTCGTCCGGCGGCAGCGTAGGGGTGGCGGTCATGAGTTGTAGGTCTCGTAGGCGGCCTGCTGCAGCTCCAGATACGCCTTCACACCGATCTTCTCGACCCGGTCCTTGTAGTCGTTCCAGGCGGCGTCGTCGTTCGGGTCGAGCTGGCCGGTGACGAACTTGGAGAAGGACAGGTCCACCTCACTCTTCAGGTTCGTCTTCAGCTCGGCCTCCTGCGCGGCCTGGTCCTGGTCCAGGGTGACCGGCGGGAACTGCATCTCCTTCGGCTGCTTGAACGGGAAGTAGTTGTCGACGGTCTGCTGGTACAGCGGCTGCTCGAAGGTGAGGTCCTTCGGGTCCACCCGCTCCGACAGCCGGAAGTCCTGGGAGCGGTACATGGTGTTGTCCTGGCCCCAGCTGAGGTTCTTCTGGCTGTTCCAGGTGGCGGCGTAGCCGTAGACCGCCTGCTTGCCGTTGATGCCCAGCTCGCCCTTCTTCGCCCACGCGAACTGCGGACCGGCGTACCCACGCAGGATCGCCTCGAGCTCCATCTGCGCGTCGGCCCACTGGACCAGCAGGTCCGGCTTCGCGCACTTCTTGGTGACCACCAGCTTGGCCACCTCGACACCGACGCCGAGGTAGTTCCAGGCGGCGTACTGGACGCCGTTCGGGCCCTTGATCGGCGGGACCGCGGTGTACTTGCGCCAGCGGGCGTTCGGGTCCTTCTGGTCGATGTCCAGGAAGCCGCCCCAGTAGTACGACCGGGCGCCGCCGATGATCGGCTTGCCCGGCGCGTTGCCGTAGCGCAGCATCTGGTCCTGGTCGGCGGTGAACACGTCCTTGTTGATCAGGCCTTCGGCGTACATCGAGTGGATGAACTTCAGGCCCTCGCGCCACTCGTCCTTGGTGAAGGTCACGTCGACCTTGTTGTCGTTGACGACCAGCCACGGGTCACCGGGGTTGTAGAGGAAGGCGTTCATGAAGAACGTGTCGAACGGCGCGTCCTTGTAGCCGGCGAACGGGATCGTCCGGCCGTTGCCACCGAGGTCGGCCTTCTTGAAGGCCCGCAGCAGCTCGCGGAACTCGTCGGTGGTCTTCGGGATGTCCAGGCCGACCTGCTTGATCCAGTCGGTGTTCAGGAAGGTGCGGCCGTTGCTGGCCCGGCAGTGGTAGCAGTCGTTGATGTTCGGGACCGAGTAGATCTTCTTGTCCGGAGCCTGCACCAGCTTGCGGGCGTCCGGGTAGTCCTTCATCGCCTGCTGCAGGTTCAGCGCATAGCCGTCGATGTACTGGCTCACGTCGGTGAACAGGCCCTGCTGGCCGTAAAGGAACAGCTGCGAGCGGGTGAAGCCGATGCCCATGAAGGCGTCCGGGATGTCGCCGGCGGCGATCATCGCGTTCACCTTGGTCATCACGTCGTCGTCGGTGCCGCCGATCTGGTTCCACTCGATGTGGACGTTCGTCTTCTCCTCCAGCCACTTGGTGAAGGCGTTCGTCTTCCAGTCGCCGATCGTGACGTCCTGCTTGACCACGATCTTGAAGGTGACCTTCTCGTTGGTGAGCAGCTTGTGCTCACGGGCCACCGGGCCGACGTAGCCGTCCGGGTACAGCACGCCCGCCAGTTTCGGGCCGAGCGTGACGCTGGGCGCGGCGGCCTGGCCTGCGGCGGCACCGGCGGCGCCACTCGCGTTCCCCGAACTACTGCAGCCACTCAGCAGACCTCCACCGGCGGTCGCGGCGGTCAGTCCGAGCGCGCCGGCGATGAGTGATCGACGGCTGAGTCCCGTCGGCCCGGCAGCGTTCTTCGGCATGGGTCCTCCAAGGCGGTCTAGGACAGAAGAGACGAAATATCCGATAGGATCTCGGATCTTTGGCGGGAGAATGGCACAGATCGGATGACTTCGGAAGGGTTCGCTCTTAACTGACCGGGACCGAATCGGTACTGTCCGTGTCTTGCGTGGAAACCGCTTGCCCTTGCTGTCCCGTGGTCAACTTTCTTGCGGAAACTAAAGGCCGTTCCCGGCTTCTCTAGGATTCACACCATGGCGACCCCGAAGTTCATCCTCGAGCTGCGCGAGAAGATCGGTCACGACCTGCTGTGGCTCACCGGCATCAGCGGCGTCGTCCTGAACGACGCCGGGCAGGTGCTGCTGGTACGGCGTGCGGACAACGGCCGATGGGCTCTGGTCGCCGGCATCCTCGAGCCCGGTGAGCAGCCGGCGGTCGCCCTGGTCCGGGAGATCCAGGAGAAGACCGCGGTCACCGTCGAGGTGGACCGCCTGGTCAGCATGGAGTCGCTGCCGCCGTCCAGCTACCCGAACGGCGACCAGGTCCAGTACCTCGACCTCTGCTTCCGCTGCCGCCCGCTGCACGGCGACCCGCGCGTGAACGACGACGAGTCCCTCGAGGTCGCCTGGTTCCCGCTGTCCGACCTCCCGCCGCTGTCTCCCCACGAGCAGCAGGCGATCGCCAACGCCCTCTCCCCCGACTCCACCCCGGCCTTCGCCCGCAGCTAACGCCGTAGGGCAAGTTGCAAGTCACGCAACCAACGTTCGTTAAGAGCCGGTTCGCGGGTCAGGTGCTCCGCCAGCTGACGTCGGACCTCTGGGGTGCGTGCTCGCTCGACCAAACGGACGGCCTGAGCCAACGCGAATCGGGCCCGCTCGTCCCGGCGTGGGTCCGCCACTGCAGGATCGGACCAGGCGTTCCGGCGGAACGACGCGGCCGTCTTCGGCTGGTAGTCGCCGAAGTACGACCACAGCCGCCCGTCGATCGACACGTTCCGGATCGCCGACGGCGGTAGCTCGGCGGCGAACTCGGCGTGCTGCTGCCAGCGCCAGGTGTTCGGGCTGGTCTTGGTGCGTGCGGTGATCCCGACGAACCGGAGCTGCTTGCGGATCACGTCCCACTGAGCCCGGTCGTCGGCGATCCACCGGCGCAGCACGTCGTACAGGTTCTCGAAGGTCGAGCCCTGGTAGACCAGATCGACGAAGACGGTCGGCCGTCCTCGCATCAGGTCGGCGGGCGCGAGTCCGTCTGCGGCCAGGTTGGTCCGGAGCTGCCGGAGCTCCGCGTCGGCGAGGTCCTGGCCGGCACCCCGGAACAGCGACAGCGGCAGCGGGTGGAGGCGTGAGCTCCAAGCGGTGTCCGCGAGGGCACCGCTGAGGAGGTCGAAGAGGCTGTCGACGGATCGGCCCACGAAGTACAGCTCGCCGTCGGCGCACTGCGCCAGCACGCGGGCGGCGCACTCGACCAGGTCGTCGAGGAAGAACAGATCCGGCTCCTCGACGCCGTCCAGCAAGGAGCCGAGCTGGTCCGGCCGCACCAGGTCCCACCGGAACGGCCGGTTCGGCTCCACCATCGGCTCAGTGCGCCGCCTCGTGCCAGGTGCGGCCTACGCCTACCGAGACGTCGAGGGGGACGGCCATCTCGACGGCGTGGCCCATGTCGCGGCGGACCAGCTCCTCGAGCGGCTCGCGCTCGCCCGGGGCGATCTCGAAGACGAGCTCGTCGTGCACCTGCAGCAGCATCCGCGACTTCAGGCCGGACTCGCGCAGCGACGCGTCGACCTTCAGCATCGCCATCTTGATCACGTCCGCGGCCGAACCCTGGATCGGGGCGTTCAGCGCCATCCGCTCGGCCATCTCGCGGCGCTGCCGGTTGTCGCTGGTCAGGTCCGGCAGGTACCGCCGGCGGCCCAGGATCGTCTCGGTGTAGCCGCTCTTGCCGGCGTCGATGACGATACTGCGCAGGTAGTCGCGGACGCCGCCGAAGCGCTCGAAGTACTCGTCCATCAACCCCTTCGCCTCGTCTACGCCGATCTTCAACTGCTGGCTCAGCCCGTACGCCGACAGGCCGTAGGCGAGCCCGTAGTTCATCGCCTTGATCTTGGCCCGCTGCTCCTGGGTGACGTCGGACGGCTGCACCGAGAACACCCGGGACGCGGTCACCGAGTGGAAGTCCATCCCGGAGTTGAACGCGGAGATCAGCCCCTCGTCGGCGGACACGTGCGCCATGATCCGCATCTCGATCTGGCTGTAGTCGGCCGACATCAGCGACTCGTTGCCCTCGCCGACGACGAACGCCTGCCGGATCCGGCGGCCCTCCTCGGTGCGGATCGGGATGTTCTGCAGGTTCGGGTCGGTCGAGCTGAGCCGCCCGGTCGCCGCGATGGTCTGGTTGAACGTGGTGTGGATCCGCCCGTCCTTCGGGCTGATCGTCTTCAGCAGCCCCTCGACCGTCTGCCGCAGCCGGGTCGCGTCCCGGTGCGCCAGCAGGTACGCCAGGAACGGGTGCTCGGTCTTCTCGAACAACGCCTGCAGCGAGTCCGCGTCGGTGGTGTAGCCGGTCTTGGTCCGCTTGGTCTTCGGCATCTGCAGCTCGTCGAACAGCACCACCTGCAGCTGCTTCGGCGACCCGAGGTTGATCTCCTTGCCGATCACCTCGTACGCCGCCGTCGCGGCCTCCCGGACCCCGGTCGCGAACCGCGCCTCGAGCTCCTCCAGGTACGGGCGGTCGACGGCGATCCCGTCCCGCTCCATGCCGGCGATGACGTCGATCAGCGGCAGCTCGACGTCGGCCAGCAGCGATGTCCCGGCCTGCTTCTCGAGCTCGGCGTCCAGGGTGTCGGCCAGGTCGGCGATCGCCCGCGCGCGCAGCATCGTGTGGTCCGCGGCCGGGCCGCCCTCGACGTCGTCGAAGCTGAGCTGGCCGTTGTCGGCCTCCTCGTTGCGCAGCTCGCGCTTGAGGTAGCGGACCGTCAGGTCGGCCAGATCGTACGAGCGTTGGTCGGGGCGGGCGAGGTACGCGCTGAGCTGGGTGTCCGAGCTGAGCCCGGCCAGCGTCCAGCCGCGCTCCAGGAAGCCGAGCAGCGGCCCCTTCGCGTCGTGCAGCGCCTTCGGCTGCTTCGGGTCGGCGAGCCACGCCTGCCAGGCCGCGTCGTCGTCCGGCGTCAGCGTGGTCGGGTCGAACCAGGCGGCCGCACCCGAGGTGTTCGCCAGCGCGAGGCCGGTGATCTCGCCGGTGCCACGACCCCAGCTGCCCTGGACCGCGACGCCGACCCGCTCACCGCCGCTCACGTGCTCCTTGAGCCAGCCGGCCACCTCGCCGGGCTTCAGCTGGACGCCCTCCAGCTCGAACCCGTGGTCGACGGTCGCGTCGACCTCCTCGTGCTCGGCGACCAGCCGCTCACGCAGCACCCGGAACTCCAGGCTGTCGAACAGCGTGTGCACCTTCTCCCGGTCCCACGGCGTCCGGACCAGGTCGTCCACGGTGACGTCCAGGGTCAGGTCGCGGACCAGCTCGTTGATCTGCCGGTTCCGGATCACGTCGGCCAGGTGCTCGCGCAGCGACTCGCCGGCCTTGCCCTTGATCTCGTTCACCCGGTCGACCACGTCGTTCAGCGAGCCGAACTGGTTCAGCCACTTGGCCGCCGTCTTCGGCCCCACCCCGGGCACACCCGGCAGGTTGTCACTCGACTCCCCCACCAGCGCCGCGAGATCCGGGTACAGCTGCGGGGTGACGCCGTACTTCTCCTCGACCGCGGCCGGGTCCATCCGGGCGATCTCGGACACGCCGCGCTTCGGGTACAGCACCGTGACGTCCTCGCTGACCAGCTGGAACGCGTCCCGGTCGCCGCTGCTGATCAGCACCTCGAAGCCCTGCTCGGACGCCTGCGTGGCCAGCGTCGCGATGATGTCGTCGGCCTCCCAGCCGTCGATCTCGGTGGTCGGGATCCGGAGTGCCTCCAGCACCTCCTTGACCAGCGAGACCTGCCCCTTGAACTCGTCCGGCGACTTCGACCGGCCCGCCTTGTACTCGGCGTACTGCTCGGAGCGGAAGGTCTTGCGGGACACGTCGAAGGCGACGCAGACATGGGTGGGCTGCTCGTCGCGGAGCATGTTGATCAGCATCGAGGTGAACCCGTACACCGCGTTCGTGTGCTGACCTGTGGTGGTGGAGAAGTTCTCCACCGGCAGCGCGTAGAACGCCCGGTACGCCAGCGAGTGCCCGTCCAGCAGCAGGATCCGCGGTCGGACTGACGCTGTACCCGGCTGCGCGGTGTCCTTGGTCATCGTCGAGGTGTTCGTTTCGGGAGCCACAACCCCGACTCTAGTGGTTCCCACGGACACTTTTCCTTCCCCGCCCCACCGCCCCGGACAGGCAGTTCTGTCACAGCCGCGTAGTCTGCTTTCCGTGACTGATCAAATGAATCTCGGGCCGGGCATGGGCATGGAGGGAACTCTCCTCCAGGCCATGGGCATCGTCGTCAAGGAGGCCGCCCCGGAGCGGATCGTCGCCACCATGCCGGTCAAGGGCAACACCCAGCCGTACGGCCTGCTGCACGGCGGCGCGTCCTGCGTGCTCGCCGAGAGCCTCGGCTCGATCGGCTCGGCCCTGCACGCGGCGGCGTACGACAAGGTCGCGGTCGGGGTCGACATCAACGCCACCCACCACCGCGCGGTCCGCGACGGCGTGGTCACCGGCGTCGCCACCCCGATCTACCTCGGCCGTACGACGACGTCGTACGAGGTGGTCATCACCGACGAGCGGGACAAGCGGGTGTGCACCGCGCGGATCACGTGCCAGCTGATTCCGGTGCCGCCGGGTAGCTGACGTCGACGTCGGTCGGGTCGACCGGCAGCGGTCGCGCCAGTTGGGCCCGACGGGCGAGCACGGAACGGCGTGACGACAGCAGGGCCAGCAGGTTCGGCGCGTGCTCGGCCGCGAGCCGGCGGCGCACCGTGTGCGTGGTGGCAAATCGCAGTACGCCGGCCTGCCCGAGACCCAGCCGGGCCAGGAAGCGATTCGCCTCGCGGGCGATCGCGGGCGCGACAGCGGCCAGGTGGGCGCAGTTCTCGTGCTCGGCCCAGGCGGCCGCCTCCGCGATCAGCGCCTTACCCAGGCCGTGCCGGCGGGCGTCGTCGCTGACGTGCAGGTACTCCACCGTGACGGTGTAGTCGTCGTGCAGCGGGCTGACCGCCGTACGGCGCAGGTAGGCCATCCCGTGCACGACGCCGTCCAGCGCACCGACCACCAGCCGGCCGAACGGGTCGTCCAGATGTTTGCCGACAGCAACCTCGACGGCAGCGGCCGTCGGCGGCGCGGGCAGCCGCAGCGGATGGCCGGAGCCCGTGGTCATCTCACGCCATAACGCAACCAAGGCGCCGGCGTCACCCAGTTGGGCGTCCCTCACCTCGATGGCTGCTGCCACAGCGACCTCCTGGTCTGGTCCACCCCCGAGGTGAACGGGACGGCGGATACGCTCGTCCTCGCGCAACAGTAGGCCCTCGGGGGTCACTTGCAAAGCTGCCCCCCGGCTGATCGGAGACCAAGTTTGTTCATCGGAATCGGTACTGTCGTGAACGTCGCGACAGTGCTCATCGGATCGGTACTCGGCGTACTCATCGGCCACCGCCTCAGTCACCGCACCCGCGATCTCGTCACCGACGCGCTCGGCCTGGTCACGCTGCTGATCGCGATCACGTCGGCACTCACCGTCGGCGACCAGGTGCTCGGCGACGCGGTCGGTGGCAGCGCCCCGATCCTGATCGTGCTCGGCGCGATGCTGATCGGCGGGATCGCCGGCTCACTGCTGCGGATCGAGGAGCGGCTGGAGGAGTTCGGCGCGTGGATGCAGCGCCGGTTCAGCCGCGGCGAGGGTGAGAGCACGTTCGTCGAGGGGTTCGTGACCGCGTCGATGGTGTTCTGCGTGGGGCCGCTGACGTTTCTCGGGGCGTTGTCCGACGGGCTCGGCCGTGGCGCGGACCAGTTGTTTCTCAAGGCGGTGCTGGACGGCTTTGCCGCGATCGCCTTCGCGGCGTCCTTCGGCTGGGGCGTGATGGCGTCGGCGCTCGTCGTACTGGTGCTCCAGGGCCTGATGACCGCGGTCGGCGCGGTGCTGGGCGACGTACTGCCGGACGCGCATGTGACCGCGTTGGGCGCGACTGGAGGCGTGATGCTGATCGGTGTCGCGCTGCGGTTGCTGAAGCTCAAGCAAATCGCGGTGGCGGACCTGTTGCCCGCCCTGATCGTCGCGCCGCTGCTGGTGCAGCTCCTGGTCGTCATCCGGAGCTGAGACAAGAGCCCCGGTCCGTCTCCGGACCGGGGCTCTCGGCAACTACAGGTGAATCAGTCCTCGCCGAGGTAGGCCTTGCGGACGTCCTCGTTGACCAGCAGATCGCGTCCGGTGCCGGACAGGACGATCTTGCCGACCTCGAGCACGTAGCCGTAGTCGGCCCGCTTCAGCGCGGCCTGCGCGTTCTGCTCCACCAGCAGGATCGTCGTGCCCTGCTGCTGCAGCTCGGTCACCGTCGACATGATCCGCTGCATCATGATCGGCGACAGACCCATCGACGGCTCGTCCAGCATCAGCAGCTTCGGCCGGCTCATCATCGCCCGGCCCATCGCCAGCATCTGCTGCTCACCGCCGGAGAACGTCCCGGCCGGCTGCTTGCGCCGTTCCCCCAGGATCGGGAACAGCTCGTACGCCGCGTTCAGGTCGGAACGGATCCCGGCCTGGTCCCGGCGGGCGAACGCGCCGAGCGTCAGGTTCTCCTCGACCGACAGCCTCGGGAAGATCCGCCGGCCCTCCGGGGAATGCGCCAGCCCGCGCGCGACGATGTCGTGCGCGGCGACGGTGTCGATTCGCTCGCCCTGGAACAGGATCTCGCCGGAAACCGGCCGGAGCAGACCCGAGATCGTCCGCAGCGTGGTGGTCTTGCCGGCGCCGTTGGTGCCGATCAGCGACACCACCTGCCCCTGCTCCACAGTGAAGCTGATCTTCTTCACCGCGACGATCTTGCCGTAGGCAACTTCCAGGTCACGGACCTCGAGCATCGCGGTCACGGGGCCTCCCGGTTTGGATTGAGGAGTGGAGGGAGCGAAGCGACCGGAGGGACGAGGGAAAACCGGGAGTCACAGCCCCGGGACCCGCCGCGCCGGAGGCGTGGCATCACTACCGTCATGGCTGGTCCTCCCCGTCCACGGTGTCCCGCAGACGTTCTGCCTCGGCCTCGTCCTCTTCTTCGCCGGTGCCGATGTAGGCCTCGATCACCCGCGGGTCCGACTGCACCTCGGCCGGCGAGCCCTCGATCAGCGTCTCACCGCGGACCAGGCAGAGCACCCGGTCGCAGAGGTTGAAGATGAACCGCATGTCGTGCTCGATCACCACGACCGACAACCCCGAGTCCCGGATCTTGAAGATCAGGTCACTGGCCTGCTTGGTCTCCAGTGGGTTCATACCGGCCGTCGGCTCGTCCAGCAGGATGAGCTTCGGGTCGGTGGCCAGCGCCCGCGCGATCTCGAGCCGGCGCTGGTCGCCGTACGGCATGTTCCGGGCCAGGTGCTCGGCGGACTTGCCCAGCCCGACGAAGGTCAGCAGTTCCCGGGCCCGTTCCCGGGTGGCTGCCTCCTCCCGGCGGAACTTCGGCCCGCGCAGGATCGAGGTGAACGCACCCGAACTGGTCCGGCAGTAGCGGCCGACCATCACGTTCTCGAGCGCGGTCATGTTGGCGAACAGCCGGATGTTCTGGAACGTCCGCGCCATCCCGGCCCGGACCACTGCCCGCGGCTTCGGCGGCAACGGCGTCAGCGCGGCGAGCGGCTGCACCGCCACCGCGTCGTCCGCCTCGCTCACCTGACGCTTGGCCGCTTCCGGCTTGCGCGGCGCGCCGGCGAACCGGACCACCCCGGAGGTCGGCTTGTACAGGCCGGTCAGGCAGTTGAAGAACGTCGTCTTGCCGGCCCCGTTCGGGCCGATCAGGCCGACGATCTCGCCTTCCCGCACGGTCAGGTTCACATCGTTGACCGCCAGCAGACCACCGAACCGCATGGTCACGCCGGAGGCCTCCAGCACCGGCTGGCCGACCGGCCGGCCGGTCGTGGGCTGAGTCTCGGTGACGGTCATTTCGCCTCCTCGACGGCCAGGTGCTCTTCCTCAACCTCGACGGCCAACTGCTCGTCCTCCTCGTGGAACTCCAACTGCCGGCGTCTGCTCGCCACCAGGCCCTCCGGCCGGAACCGCATCATCAGGACCAGCAACAGGCCGAACATCATCAGCCGGTACTCCGAGAAGAACCGCAGCTTCTCCGGCAGCAGCTTCAGGATCGTTGCTCCCAGCAACACACCGGCGATGGTGCCCATACCGCCCAGGACCACGGCCGCGAGCAGGAACGCCGACTCGAGGAAGATGAACTGGTCGGGACTGACGGCAACGTCCTGGTGTGCCTTGATGGTTCCGGCCAGACCGGCCAGGAAGGCCCCGACCACGAAGGCCAGCACCTTCAGGCCGAAGACGTTCACGCCCATCGCCTCGGCGGCCTTCTCGTCCTCCCGGATCGCGACCCAGCCCCGGCCGATCCGGCTGTCGTTCAGCCGGGCGAAGACCAGGATGACGAACGCGATCAGGAGCAACAGCAGGAAGTAGTAGTTCGAGAAGCGACCCAACTCCAGCCCGGCGATCGTGTGCTCGTCGCCGAAGTTGAAGTTGCCGATCTGCAGGTCCGGGATGCCGGGGATACCGTTCGGGCCGTTGGTCAGCAGCGGGCCGTTGATGCCGTCCAGGTTGAACATCGAGAGCCGGAAGATCTCACCGAAGCCCAAGGTCACGATGGCCAGGTAGTCACCTGAGACGCGGAGTGTCGGTGACCCGATGATCAGACCGAGCGTCGCCGCCACCCCTGCGCCGATCAGCATCACGATCAGGAACGGCGGGTGCCAGTCGACCGTCGAGAACGCCGAGTTCGACAACATCGCGGCCACATAGGCGCCGGAACCGAGGAAGGCGATGTAGCCGAGGTCCAGCAGACCGGCCAGACCGACCACGATGTTCAGGCCCATCGCGGTCGCCGCGAAGATCAGCACCTGGCACGCGATCGACATGTTCGCGTCGGACCCCTGCTGGGTGAAGGGGAACAAGAACGCGACCACGAAGGCCGCCAGCGTCAGCACCTTCTTGTGTCGCTGGGCGACGTGGCCGAACCAGGTCATCACCCCGGTCCGGAACAGCGCCCCGATCACCGTGGCGTAGAAGAGCAGGCAGAGGATGAACGACCACGCGTCCGTCAGGTCCAGCGCGTACGCCGCACCGAACAGGATCGCCGCCATCATCACCGAGATGGCGAGGATCTCCACCCAGCCCGGCAGCCGCGCTTGGCTCAGGTCGCGAAGCTGCCGCAACGGGAGCATCCACGCGCTCACCAGGATCAGAACGGCACCGGCCAGGGAAATGTAGGCACCCGGGTTGACGTTGATCAGGCCGTCCGACTCCACCGTGATCGCCACGACGACCAGCACCATGTACAGCGTCAGGCCGAGACCCAGTGCCCGGAGGCCGAGGGTCGCGTCCAGCCATGACCCCAGCGCCGTCAGCGGCCCCCGCTCGGCGAGCAGCAGGACCAGCGCGAGCAGGGCCCCGATGATCGCGAGGATCTGCAGGCCGCCCGGATACAGGTTGATCGACAGGTCGTTCAGGATCGAGCCGTCGTAGCTCCAGGACAGGAAGGAGCCCACGATCACGAGCACCACGCCGGCGAGACCGGCCGGCCACGCGATCGGCTTCACCGGCTGCTGAGCCGCCGCCTCCGGCTCCGCCGGAGTGCTTGTCTGTACGTCACTCATGCCCGGTCCACCACCCTCGCTCCGAGCAGGCCCTGCGGCCTGAACACCAGTACCAGGATCAGGATGACGAACGCCCAGACATCCTTCCAGGAACCGCCACCGAACTGACCTGGGATGTACTGGGTCGCCAGTGCCTCGACGACGCCGAGCACGAGACCTCCGACGACGGCGCCCCAGACGTTGCCGATACCACCGAGAACCGCGGCGGTGAACGCCTTCAGACCGGCCAGGAAGCCCATCCGGAAGTCGATGTTGTTGTTCTGGAAGCCCTGCGAGACCCCGGCGATCGCCGCCAGCACGGCACCGAGGGCGAAGGCCACCACGATGATCCGGTCGACGTTGATACCCATCAACCGGGCGGTGTCCGGATCCTGCGACACGGCCTGCATACCACGGCCCAGCCGGGTCCGGTTGATGAAGACCCAGAGCAGCACCGCGCACACCGCCAGCGCCGCGACGGTGAAGATCGCGGACCGCTGGATGGTCACCCCACCGACCTCCAGCGCGGGCCCGGTGACCACGTCGATCTGCGGGAACGGGATGCGCTGCTTGGCGCTCGGCCAGGTGATGCTGGTGATGACCTGCTTGTAGAACACCCAGAACAGCTCCAGGAACACGACCGCCGCTGCGGCCGTCTCCACGACTGTCAGAAGCTTGACCTCGCTCTGTGCCCGCCGCCGTGCGGCGAGGCCGGCCAGCCAGCCGACCGCCGTACCGAGGGCAATGCCGACGATGACGATACCGACGGTCAGGACCACACCCTGGTCCGGCTCGATCAGCCGGGCCACGACCCACAGCGCGACGGCGCCGAGCGCGGCACCGATCAGCGGAGCACGGTCGTACCACTTGGTCGTCTGGTGGTTCAGGTCAGCCTTCGTCAGCACCGAGCCGACGTAGTATCCGACTCCTAGCGCGATGACGGCGAACGCCACCACGGTCCAGCCCGGCCGCTCGTAGAAGAGCCGGACGAACTCCTGCAGGAACACCGAGATGCCGATCGCGGTGATCAGCGGTGCGAGTCGTGGCGCGTTCCGCAGGGGACGGTACGCGACACGTTCCATCGCCACGGCGGTGCCGACCGACGCGAAGATGGCGCCGATGATCATGATCGGCAGGATCCACACGGCGGTCTCACCGTCGAAGAACAACAAGTAGGTGGTCAGTGCGCCGAACGCACCGATCATGAAGACCTCGCCATGGGCGAAGTTGATGAGCTGCACGATGCCGTAGACGACGGTGTACCCGACGGCGATCAGGGCGTACAGCGATCCCAGGGTCAGCCCGTTCACGAGCTGCTGGAAGAACTGGTCCACGTCGACCTCCCAACTGCCTCAGTTCCGAACATGCCGCGGGGGTGGGAGGATCCGCTCCCACCCCCGAGGCATGAGGTCGACTCGATTACTTGCTCTCGAAGTCCTTGGTCTCGACGGTGGCCCACTTGCCTCCGGCCACCTTGTAGACGGTGAGCACCTTCGAGGTGGTGTCGCCGTACTGGTCGAAGGCGACCTTGCCGGTCACGCCGTCGAAGGAGACCTTGCCGAGCGCCTCGACCGTCTTCGCGCGGGCCGACTCGACGTCGGACGCGTCCTTCAGCGACTCCTTGAGCGCGTTGATGATCGCGTTCGCCGCGTCGTAGGAGTAGCCGCCGTACGCCGCGTACGGGTCCTTGAACCCGGCCGCGTTGTAGTCCTCGACGAACTTCTTCGCCGTGTCCAGCTCGTCGATCGGGGCGCCGACCGAGGTGGCCAGGTCGTTGTCGGCGGTCTTACCCCCCAGGCTGATGTACTTCGGGTCGTAGATACCGTCGCCACCCATCAGCGGCACGTTCAGGCCGGCGGCCTTCATCTGCTGCGACAGCGGCCCGGCCTGCGGGTACTCACCGCCGTAGTACACCATCTGCGGGGCGGACGGCTTGATCGCCGAGATCACGGCCTGGTAGTTCGCGTCGTCCGGGTTGATGGTCTGGGCCGCGACGACCTGACCACCCAGCTTCTTGAACTCCTCGGTGAAGGTGCCGACCAGGCCCTGGCCGTACGCCTTCTTGTCGTGGATCGTGGCGACCTTGGTGATCTTCGCCGTCTCGTACAGGTAGCGAGCGGCGAACGGGCCCTGGACCGCGTCGGTGGTGCAGGTCCGGAAGTAGGTCGGGTACGGCCGCTTCGGGTCGGTCTGCCAGTTCGCGCCCTGGGTCAGACCCGGGCCGGTGTTGGCCGGCGAGACCTGCACGATGTTCTTCGGCGCGAGGACCGGCTGGACCTGCTGGCTGACGCTGGTGTTCAGCGTGCCGACCACGCCGATCACGGCGGCGTCACTGGCGAGCGCGGTGGCCGCGTTCTTCCCCGGCTCCGGCTTGGCCTCGTCGTCCTTGGCGTCGACCTCGAGCTTCCACCCGGGGATCGCGTTGGAATCATTGGCCTGCTTCACGGCCAGCTCGACCGAGTGCTGGATACCCAGACCCAGCGCCGACAGGTCTCCTGACAAAGGCGCGATGACGCCGATCTTGGCGGTCTTCGTCGCTTCTCCGCCCCCGCCACCGTCGTCGCCACTGCGTGAACCGCAGGCAGTCAGGGCCAACGACGCAACGATCAGCGACGCGCCGACCCGTACTACGGAACGCTGTTGCACTGTTCCTCCCATGTCTGGATAGTCCGAGCAGATCCCCGGACTCCCGCGAATGCCGCGAGCACCCGCAGGTTAGACCTCCCATGGCTCCTGAGGCGATGTCACGCAGGGTGTGTTGTGAGGTCGTTACAGCGGTAAGCAGCGTGAGTGCTTGTCATTGCTGTACGCCCGCTGGACGCCGCGTGCGGAGAGTGAGTCAGTCACTACCGCCCGCCTCGTCAACGACCAACTCCGCGACCTGGCGCATGGAAACTCTTTTGTCCATGGCGGTTTTCTGGATCCACCGGAACGAGTCCGGCTCCGACAGCCCGAACTTCGTCTGCAGGACCGACTTGGCCCGATCCACCAGCTTGCGGGTCTCCAGCCGCTCGGCCAGGTCGGCGACCTCACGCTCCAGCTCGGCCAGCTCGACGTACCGGGTCGCGGCGATCTCGATCGCGGGTAGCAGATCGGCCTTGGAGAACGGTTTCACCACGTACGCCATGGCACCGGCGTCGCGGGCCCGCTCGACCAGCTCGCGCTCCGAGAACGCGGTCAGCATCAGCACGGGCGCGATCCGCTCGCCGGCGATCTTCTCGGCCGCGCTCAGCCCGTCCAGCTTCGGCATCTTGACGTCGAGAATGACCAGGTCGGGCCGATGCTCGGTGGCCAGCCGGATGGCCTCTTCCCCGTCCCCGGCCTGCCCGACGACGTCGTACCCCTCCTCGGCCAGCATCTCGGCCAGATCCATCCGGATCAGCGCCTCGTCCTCAGCGATCACCACACGCTTAGCAGTCACGCCCCACACTTTATCGATCCGCCGCCGCCCGTCGGGCAGCGGCGCTCGGGGTGGTTGCCGCGGTGGTTGAAGGGGTGGTTGCCGGGGTCAAGGAAGAACACCGGGCCCGGACGGTCCGCCGGATGACGTCGACTGTGGTCGAGGGGGTGCCGGGTGTGGTGTTGTGGTTCAGGAGATAGGAAACGGGTGTCTCAAGACATAGGAAACATTTGGGTGGTTTGAGACTCGGGCATCGAAGGCCCGGTTGGTCATCACGGCGGTGCTCGACCCGCCGCGCAGGCACGGGCTCGGATTCGGCTTGACCCGCTTGATGGTTGCCGCGATCTCTTGGTTCAGCCCGGGATACTTCTGATCGTTCGCGTTCGTCGCCAGGTGCGAATCGTCTGCAGCGCAACACCGTGGATCTCGGCATTGACCTGATCGTCAACGCCTTCATCGGACATGCGCAGCGCCGATTCAACCGTCTCGCGCGATCTGAAGTGAGCCATGCCACAACGTTCGCGCACCGCTCCGACAGATTCTGCGACGGCTGACGGGCCGAGCTGCCTTTGTCGCGATTCGACCGTTCCGATGGGCTAGGATCTTCGCGCACGGCCCTGGTACTCCAACGGCAGAGAGGGCGCACTCAAACTGCGTACAGTGTGGGTTCGAATCCCACCCAGGGCACATTTTCTGTCGGCGCCGCGTGCGAATCTCTGAGGGTGTACGACGGGGAGACGCGCGCGCTCGCTTTGGCCGCCGTCGTGGCGGGCGAGAGTCTCAATTCGATCAGCAAGCGGCTTGGGGTGAGCCGCGCTACGCTCCGTGACTGGCGGGACCGTCCGGGTGCTGCGAACCTCCCGACCGACTGTCCCCGGTGCTCGAACGGGCATCTCCCGCACGGCCCCTACGCGCATCTGCTGGGTCTATACCTCGGCGACGGTTGTCTGTCGAACCTGAAGAAGGCTGTCTACTCCCTGCGGATCGCGTGCGACGACTCGTACCCGCGACTGATCGACGAGGCGGCGGAAGCGATCGCGGCCGTTCATCCGACCCGACCGGTCCACCGCGTGCAGGCTGCCGGCTACACCTCGGTCGTGTCCTACTGGAAGCACTGGCCATGCCTGTTCCCGCAGCACGGTGCCGGGCCGAAGCATCTGCGCCGGATCGAGCTGGCCGACTGGCAGGTGGACATCGTTGCGATGTGCCCCGAGCTGTTCCTGCGCGGACTGTTCAATGCGGACGGGTGTCGTGTCGCGAACTGGACGACCCAGATGGTCGGCGGCGTACTCAAGAGATACGAGTATCCGCGATACATGTTCTCCAACGAGTCCGCCGACATCATGGGACTGTGCCAGTGGGCGCTCGACTTGCTCGCCGTACCTTGGCGGATGCCTCGACGGAACGCGCTGTCCGTGGCGCGGCAGGCCGGAGTCGCTCGGCTGGACGAGTTCATCGGGCCGAAGAGCTAGAGAGGGAGTGCGACATGTTCACCGGAGCGCATGTCATTGTGTACAGCGGAGGCTGATCGGGGGTTTCTCCGGGACGTGCTCGGCTTCCCGCACGTCGACGCGGGGGCGGGGTGGCTCATCTTCCGGCTGCCGCCGGCAGAGATCGCCGTCCATCCGACCGACGGCGAGGGGCGGCACGAGTTCTATCTGATGTGCGAGGACATCGAAGCGCTGCTTGCCAGGTTGGCGGTCTCGCCTGAGATCACCGAGGCGGGCTGGGGACGGCTGGCGACGATCCCGATGCCGAGCGGGGCAAGTCTGCCCGTGTACCAACCGCTGCACCCGGTCGCGTACAACCTCCCCGACTGACAGCGGGCGGTCAGTTGACCGCCCGCCTCTCGCCTGGGGTTTAGGCCTCCGGGGTGCGGTACGCGGGGGCGATGCCTTCGATGGCGTCGCCCATGCGGTGGACTCGGAGGGCGTTGGTGGAGCCGGGGATGCTCGGGGGTGAGCCGGCGACGATGACGACGATGTCGCCCTTGTTGAGCTTGCCGAGCTCGAGCAGGCGCTGGTCGACCTGGCGGACCATCTCGTCGGTGTGGTCGACGGTGGGGACGATGTGCGTCTCGATCCCCCAGACCACGCTGAGCCAGGCGCTGACCGACGGGACCGGGGTGAAGGCGAGCACCGGGATCTCGGTGCGGTAGCGGGCCAGCCGGAGCGCGGTGTCACCGGACTGGGTGAACGCGACCAGGAACTTCGCGTCCAGCCGCTCGGCGACGTCGGCGGCGGCGCGGGCGATCACGCCACCCTTGGTGCGCGGCTCCCACTCGATCTCCTTGAGCCGGCTCAGGCCGTGCTGCTCGGTCGAGGAG
Organism: Kribbella sp. NPDC050124; assembly: GCF_044460355.1. Classification (NCBI taxonomy): domain Bacteria; kingdom Bacillati; phylum Actinomycetota; class Actinomycetes; order Propionibacteriales; family Kribbellaceae; genus Kribbella; species Kribbella sp. NPDC050124. The sequence goes on along the minus strand of NZ_JBITJU010000002.1, from coordinate 297,890 downwards.
ACAATCCGCGACATCGTCTTCACGGTCTCGATCGGGAACCGGCCGACGCTGGTCTCGCCGGACAGCATCACCGCGTCGGCGCCGTCCAGTACGGCGTTCGCGACGTCGGAGGCCTCGGCGCGGGTCGGGCGCGGGGCGGAGATCATCGACTCCAGCATCTGGGTGGCCACGATCACCGGCTTCGCGTTCAGCCGGGCCTGGTCGATGATCAGCTTCTGCACCACCGGGACCTCCTCGAGCGGGAGCTCCACGCCGAGGTCGCCGCGGGCCACCATGAACCCGTCGAAGGCCTCGATGATCTCGTCCAGGTTGGCGACCGCCTGCGGCTTCTCGATCTTGGCGATGACCGGGACCCGCAGGCCCTCCTCGTCCATGATCTTGTGCACCAGCTGGACGTCGGAGGCGTCCCGGACGAACGACAGCGCGATCATGTCGGCCGGCAGGTGCAGCGCCCAGCGCAGGTCCTCGGCGTCCTTCTCGGACAATGCCGGCACGCTGACCGCGACACCCGGCAGGTTGATGCCCTTGTGGTTCGACACCGGCCCGCCGACGGTGACCCGGCAGACCACGTCGGTCTCGGTCACCTCCTCGGCGACCAGCGCGATCCGGCCGTCGTCGATGAGCAGCTGGTCGCCGGGGTTCACGTCACCGGGCAGACCGTCGTACGTCGTACCGCAGATGGTCGCGTCTCCCGGGACCTCCCGGGTGGTGATGGTGAAGCGCTCGCCGTAGGTCAGTGTCACCTTGCCTTCGGCGAACTCGGCCAAGCGGATCTTCGGCCCCTGCAGGTCGACCAGGATGCCGACGTTCTGGCCGGTCTCGGCCGCTGCGGTGCGGATCCGCTGATAGATGCGCTCATGCTCGGCATGGGCACCATGGCTCAGATTGAGCCTTGCGACGTCCATACCTGCTTGGACGAGTTCCAGGATGCGCTCGGGGGCGGCCGTAGCCGGGCCGAGCGTACAAACGATCTTTGCGCGACGCACGTCACAAAACCCTACTCCTACAAACCACTGTGCCCGCTGGTCCGCCCCCGTTACTGGACAGTTAACAGCTGATGGCAATCAGGGGCAGAGCCTGAATCGTCAAGAAGGCAAGGGGGTGTAGGCCCCGACGGTCACCTCGCCGCTGAGCTCGGCGGTGACGGACTGCAGGCCGATCGGCTGACCGTCGGCGTACGTGATCAGGGTGACCTCACCCGGCCGGCGCAGCGTGTAGCCGAGGGCGAAGGCGTACGCCGCTCCCCCGGTCGTGCCGTTCGTGTACGTCGTCACCGGCAGACCGTTGACCACCTTGTGCTCCGGCCCGACCTGTCGGTGCAGGTGCCCCGACAGCAGCAGCGTCGCGCATCCCTGCTCGGCGGTGTCGGCGAACGACGAGGGGTCGTGAACGACGAACGTCGAGATCCGCTTGTCCTCCGGCTGCTCGCAGGCCACCTCGGCGAGTCGCTCGGACTGCTCGGCGATCGTCTCCTCGCCCGGCGAGTCGGCGCTGCCGAGCCCGGTCCGGGTCGGGTCACTGTCGCCGAGGAACCGGATCCCCTCCACCTCGACCGGCTTGCTGTCCAGCACGGTGAAGCCGTTCTTGCGCATCGCGTCCTCGATGTGCCCACCGGCGTCGTGGTTGCCGGCCACCGCGACCACCTTGAGGTCGCGGAAGTGCTGCGCCAGCGAGTTGATGCTGAACACCTCCCACGACTGCCCGGAGGACGTGTCGTCGCCGGCGTCGATCAGCACCTTCGCGCCGGCCACCCTGGCCACCTCCGACGCGAACCGGTCGATGCCGATGTTGTCGTGCCGGTCCGACACGAGCAGCGCGACGGTCTCCCCCTCGCCTGCCTGGCGGATCCTGCCGCCGACCCGGCCGACCCGCTCCTGCAGCCGGCCGTAGAACTCGGTGGAGCGCTCGTAGGTCTCGACCGCTGTCCGGATCACCCCGACACCGCCGGTCGTGGAGAACCCGGAAGCGACCTCGACGCTCTTCAGCCGTTCGTCGAAGGACAGCTCGGGCAGCAGTTGGTGCAGCGGGCGCCACTCGGTCGGCGGCACCTGGGCCGGCCGCATCCGGCCCGGGCCGAAGATCGACGCGATCGTGATCAGCATCGCGACCAGTACGACGATCGCGCGGTGCTCGAACCGGCGTTCGTGCTTGTGCACCAGGTCCCACAGCTCCCGCCGCCGGCGCGCGCCGAGAGCGGTCCAGACCGTTGCGGCCACGACCGCGACCAGCAGGCCGGTCCCGGCGCCGGCGACCGCGTTGTCGACCGCCATCTCCGCGATCACCTGCTGGATCCGGGCGATCTCACCATCGGGCTGGGAGGCGATCAGCGCGTCGCGGTTGAGCAGCTCGGTGAGGTTGTCGGCGTCGGTCTCCTGGATGTCGATGTTGACGCCGATCCCGAGCGGAGCGTCGGTGGCCAGCCGCAGCCGCGGCAGTACGGCGCCCAGGTCGAGCGTCGCGTGGCCGTCGAAGGTCGGTGAGACGGTGGCGGCGTGGGCGCCGATGGTGGTCCGCTCGGAGTCGTTGGCGAACCCGAACAGCCCGACGGCGACGGACGTGATCAGGAAGAGCAGGGTGAGCCCGGCCCACGGTGCGATCGCACGGAGCCGGGCTCTGGTCACCAGGCGGCGGCTAGCCATGGGTCAACCGTATTGGTCCGGGCAAGCCATTGCACGTTGAACGGCCGCGGGCCGCAGGCAACGATTTGTTGCCCACGGCCCGGTTCATCGCCGTCGGATCAGACCGCCAGCGGGCGGGCTGTCGGTGGGATGGGGGTCGGCAGGGTGGACGAACCGGTGAGGTGGGTGTCGACGCCGTTGGCGCAGGAGCGGCCCTCGGCGATCGCCCAGACGATCAGGGACTGACCGCGGCCGGCGTCGCCGCAGGCGAACACCCCTTCGACCGAGGTGTGGTAGTTCTTGTCCCGCTTCACGTTGCCGCGCTCGTCCAGCTCGACGCCGAGCTGCTCGAGGAAGCCCTCGCGCTCCGGGCCGAGGAAGCCCATCGCGAGCAGCACCAGCTGCGCCGGGATGGTCCGCTCGGTGCCCTCGATCGGCGCGAACTTCCCGTCCTTGAGCTCGACCTCGACCAGGTTCAGCCCGGACACGTTGCCGTGGGCATCGGACTCGAAGTTGGCGGTCGAGACCGAGTAGACCCGCTCGCCGCCCTCCTCGTGCGCCGAGGCGACCCGGTAGATCATCGGGTACGTCGGCCACGGCTGACCGGCCGGCCGGTCGTCGCCGGGCCGCGGCATGATCTCCAGCTGGGTGACCGAGCGGGCCCCCTGGCGGTGCGCCGTACCGAGGCAGTCGGCGCCGGTGTCACCGCCGCCGATGATCACCACGTCCTTGCCGGTGGCAAGGATCTGGTCGTCCACGTGCTGGCCGAGCGCGACCCGGTTGGCCTGCGGCAGGTACTCCATCGCCTGGTGGATGCCGCCGTACTCGCGGCCCGGCACCGGCAGATCGCGGGCCGCGGTCGCACCGGTCGCGATGACGACGGCGTCGTACCGCTGCTTGAGCTGGGTCCCGGTGACGTCCACGCCGACGTTGACGCCGGAGCGGAAGACCGTGCCCTCCTCCTTCATCTGCTGGATCCGGCGGTCGACCTGTTCCTTCTCCATCTTGAACTCGGGGATGCCGTAGCGCAGCAGCCCGCCCGGAGCGTCGGCCCGCTCGTAGACCGCGACGGTGTGACCGGCACGGGTCAGCTGCTGGGCAGCAGCCAGGCCGGCCGGGCCGGAGCCGACGACGGCGATCGTCTTGCCGGTCAGCCACTCCGGCGGCTGCGGCTTGACGTCACCGGTCTCCCAGGCCTTGTCGATGATCGCGACCTCGACGTTCTTGATCGTGACCGGGTCCTGGTTGATGCCGAGCACGCAGGACGTCTCGCACGGCGCCGGGCACAGCCTCCCGGTGAACTCCGGGAAGTTGTTGGTCGCGTGCAGCCGCTCGATCGCGCTGGACCAGTCGTCGCGCCAGACCAGGTCGTTCCACTCCGGGATCAGGTTGCCCAGCGGGCAGCCGTTGTGGCAGAACGGGATGCCGCAGTCCATGCAGCGGCCGGCCTGCTTGGTGATGATCGGCAGCAGCGCCTTGCCGGGCCCACCGGGGTAGACCTCTTTCCAGTCCTTGACCCGCTCGTCGACCGGGCGCCGTCCGGCGACCTCCCGGCCGGTGGTCAGGAATCCCTTCGGGTCAGCCATCAGATGGCCTCCATCATCGCTCGCGTGGTGGCGTCCTCGTCCAGCCCGTCCCGCTCGGCGGCCGCCTTGGCCGCCAGCACCCGGGCGTAGTCGCGAGGCATCACCGTGGTGAATCTGGCAGCCGCGGCCGGCCAGTCGGCGAGCAGCTTCGCTGCCCGTTCCGAACCGGTCTCCTCGTGGTGCCGCCGGACCAGGTCGTGCAACAGTTCGGACTCGTCCTCGGTGACCGGGTGCAGGTCCACCAGCTCCGGGTTCACCAGGGAGTGGTCCAGGTCGAGCACGTGGGCCACGCCGCCCGACATGCCCGCCGCGAAGTTCCGGCCGACGGCGCCCAGTACGACGACGCGCCCACCGGTCATGTACTCGCAGGCGTGGTCACCGACCGCCTCGACGACCGCGGTGGCCCCGGAGTTCCGGACGCAGAACCGCTGGCCGGCGCCGCCGCTGATGAACAGTTCGCCGGACGTCGCGCCGTACGCGATGACGTTGCCGGCGATGATCTGGTCGGCCGCGTCGAACCGCGCCCGGCGGTCGGGCCGGATGACCACGCGGCCGCCGGACAGGCCCTTGCCGACGTAGTCGTTGGCGTCACCCTCGAGGCGCAGCGTGACACCGCGCGGGACGAAGGCGGCGAACGAGTTGCCGGCCGACCCGGTGAAGGTCAGGTCGATGGTGCCGTCAGCCAGGCCCGCGGACCGGTACCGCTTGGTGATCTCGTGGCCGAGCATCGTCCCGACGGTCCGGTTGACGTTGCGGATCGGCAGCTGCGCCCGCACCGGCTCACCGGTCTCCAGCGCCGGCTGGCAGATCCGGATCAGCTCGTTGTCGAGCGCCTTGTCCAAGCCGTGGTCCTGCTCGACGGTCCGGTGCAGCGCGGCGCCCTCGGGCAGCGCCGGCACGTGCAGGATCGGCGACAGGTCGAGGCCGTCGGCCTTCCAGTGGTCGACCGCGCGCCGGATGTCCAGCACCTCGGCGTGCCCGATCGCCTCGTCCAGCGACCGGAAGCCCAGCTCGGCCAGATACTCCCGGACCTCCTCGGCGATGAACTCGAAGAAGTTCACCACGAACTCCGGCTTGCCGGAGAACCGTTCGCGCAGCACCGGGTTCTGGGTGGCGACGCCGACCGGGCAGGTGTCCAGGTGGCAGACCCGCATCATGATGCAGCCCGACACCACCAGCGGCGCGGTGGCGAAACCGTACTCCTCGGCGCCGAGCAGGGCCGCGACGATCACGTCCCGCCCCGTCTTCAGCTGACCGTCGGTCTGGACCACGATCCGGTCCCGCAACCCGTTGAGCAGCAGGGTCTGCTGGGTCTCGGCCAGGCCGAGCTCCCACGGACCACCCGCGTGCTTCAGCGACGTCAGCGGGGACGCGCCGGTGCCGCCGTCGTGACCGGAGATCAGTACGACGTCCGCGTGCGCCTTGCTGACGCCGGCGGCGATCGTGCCGACGCCGACCTCGGAGACGAGCTTCACGTGCACGCGCGCCTGCGGGTTGGCGTTCTTCAGGTCGTGGATCAGCTGGGCCAGATCCTCGATCGAGTAGATGTCGTGGTGCGGCGGCGGCGAGATCAGCCCGACCCCCGGAGTCGAGTGCCGGGTCTTGGCCACCCACGGGTACACCTTCGGGCCGGGCAGCTGACCGCCCTCGCCGGGCTTCGCGCCCTGCGCCATCTTGATCTGGATGTCGTCGGAGTTCGTCAGGTACTCCGAGGTGACACCGAACCGTCCGGACGCGACCTGCTTGATCGAGCTGCGCCGGTTCGGGTCGTACAGCCGGTCGGCGTCCTCGCCGCCCTCACCGGTGTTCGACTTGCCGCCGAGCCGGTTCATCGCGATCGCGAGGGTCTCGTGCGCCTCGGCGCTGATCGAGCCGTAGCTCATCGCGCCGGTGGAGAACCGCTTGACGATCTCGCTGACCGGCTCGACCTCCTCCACCGGGATGGGCTCCCGGTCGGAATCGAACCCGAACAGCCCGCGCAACGTCATCAGCCGCTCCGACTGCTCGTCGACGCGGGACGTGTACTGCTTGAAGATGTCGTAGCGCCCGGTCCGGGTGCTGTGCTGCAGCCGGAACACCGTGTCCGGGTCGAACAGGTGCGGCTCGCCCTCACGGCGCCACTGGTACTCGCCGCCGATCTCCAGCTTGCGGTGCGCGGTCAGGATGCCGTCGGCCGGGTACGCCCGCAGGTGCCGGCGCCGGACCTCCTCGGCGATCGTGTCGAGCCCGATCCCGCCGAGCTTGGACGACGTACCGGTGAAGTAGGTGTCGACGAGCTCCGGCGCCAAACCGGTGGCCTCGAAGATCTGGGCTCCCGTGTACGACGCGACCGTCGACACACCCATCTTCGACATCACCTTGAGCACGCCCTTGCCGAGCGACTTCACCACGTTGCGGACCGCCTGCTCGGGCTCGACACCCGGCAGGTAGGTGCCCCGGCGGCACAGGTCCTCGACGGACTCCAGCGCCAGGTACGGGTTGATCGCGGCCGCGCCGTACCCCATCAGCAGGGCGACGTGGTGGACCTCACGGACGTCACCGGCCTCGACCACCAGGCCGACCTGGGTCCGGGTCTTCTCCCGCACCAGGTGGTGATGGACCGCGGCGGTCAGCAGCAGCGACGGGATCGGCGCGCTGTCGGCGTTCGAGTGCCGGTCGGACAGCACCAGGATCCGGGCGCCGTCCTCGATCGCGGCGGTCGCCTCGGCGCAGATCGCCTCGAGCCGTGCCTTCAGCGCCTCGCCGCCGCCCTCGACGTCGTACACGCCGCGCAGCACCGTGGTCGCCAGGCCCGGCATGTCGCCGTCCAGGTTGATGTGGCGCAGCTTGGCCAGCTCGTCGTTGGTGATCACCGGGAACGGCAGCACCACCTGGCGGCAGGACGCCGGGCTCGGGCTGAGCAGGTTCGCCTCCGGGCCGAGCGACGAGGACAGCGAGGTGACCAGCTCCTCGCGGATCGCGTCCAGCGGCGGGTTGGTGACCTGCGCGAACAGCTGCGCGAAGTAGTCGAACAGCAGTCGCGGCCGCTCGCTCAGGACGGCGATCGGCGTGTCGGTGCCCATCGACCCGATCGGCTCGGTGCCGGTCTTGGCCATCGGGGTGAGCAGGACGCGGAGCTCTTCCTCGGTGTACCCGAACACCTGCTGGCGACGGGTGACCGAGGCGTGGCTGTGCACGACATGCTCACGCTCGTGCAGGTCCTCGAACCGGATCAGGCCGGCGTGCAGCCACTCGTCGTACGGCGCCTCGGCCGCGAGCGCGTTCTTCACCTCGGAGTCGGTGATGATCCGGTGCGCGTCGACGTCGACCAGGAAGATCTTGCCCGGCTCGAGCCGGCCCTTCTCGGTGACCGTGGCCGGGTCGATGTCCAGCACCCCGGCTTCGGACGCGAGTACGACGAGACCGTCCTCGGTGACCCAGTAGCGCGACGGGCGCAGGCCGTTGCGGTCGAGCACGGCGCCGACCTTCGTGCCGTCGGAGAAGACCACCGACGCCGGGCCGTCCCACGGCTCCATCAGGGTCGAGTGGAACTCGTAGAAGGCGCGCCGCTGCGAGTCCATCGTGGTGGCGTTCTCCCACGCCTCCGGGATCATCATCAGCATCGCGTGCGGCAGCGACCGGCCGCCCAGGTGGAGCAGCTCCAGGACCTCGTCGAACGACGCCGAGTCGGAGGCTCCCGGCGTACAGATCGGGTAGAGCTGCTCCAGGTCGCCCGGGATCAGGTCGCTGGCCAGCAGCGCCTCGCGGGCCCGCATCCAGTTCCGGTTGCCCTGCACGGTGTTGATCTCGCCGTTGTGGGCGATGTACCGGTACGGGTGGGCCAGCGGCCAGGACGGGAACGTGTTGGTGGAGAACCGCGAGTGCACGACACCGATCGCGGAGGCGAGGTCGGGGTCGGTCAGCTCCGGGAAGAACTTGTCCAGCTGGTCGGTGGTCAGCATCCCCTTGTAGGTGATGGTCCGCCCCGACAGCGACGGGAAGTACGTCTCGGTGTCCTTCTCGGCGCGCTTGCGCAGCCGGAAGGCCATCCGCTCCAGCGCCAGGCCGAGCACGCGGCCCGCCTTGGCGGCGACGAACAGCTGCTTGAAGGTCGGCATCACCGAACGGGCGGTGGCGCCGAGCAGGTCCGGGGTGGTCGGGACGTCGCGCCAGCCCAGGACGGCCAGGTTCTCCTCCGCGGCGAGCTCCTCGATCCGCGCGACCGCCTTGGCGGCGTCGTCCGGATCGGCCGGGAGGAAGGCGATACCGGTCGCGTAGCTGCGCTGCACCGGCAGCTCGAACTCGCACACCTTGCGGTAGAACGCGTCCGGGACCTGGATCAGGATGCCGGCGCCGTCGCCGGAGTCCGGTTCGGCGCCGGAAGCGCCGCGGTGCTCGAGGTTGCGCAGGGCGGTCAACGCCTTGGCCACGATGTCGTGGCTCGGTTCACCGGTCAGGGTCGCGACGAAGGCGACACCACAGGCGTCATGCTCGTGCTGTCCGTCGTAAAGACCCTCGCTCGGGCGGTGCCGGCTGAAGAGGGGCGGGCGACCATACATTCAGGAGCTCCCGTCGTCCTACGGTCAACAACTGGCCGCGGGACAACATTGGCCCAAGCCGGGAGTCCCGAGACTACCTCATGACGCCCGACAGATGGACTTCCATTCCACCGTCACCACGCCCTTCTCACCCATAGTAAGCAAGCGCTCACTACCAGCCCCTATCTTCCCAACAACCCCCCGCCCCGAACCACCCACCTCCCCCAAAACTCACCTGCTGAGACAACCCACCCTGCGGTGTGGTCTGGAGAGGCTCTGGCAGGCGCTCTAGGCCGGTTTGCGCGGGTGAACCTGGCCGAGCCCTCGTGGGGTGCGCAGAACCGACTCCGAGACCGTCTGACGACCGCAGAGCGCGCTGTGGCCGCCGGATCGCCCGCGGTCTTGACGAAGTACCGGTCGTCGGCGGTCTGGACGCCGTACGAGATGTTGCCGGAGTCCTGGGTGTCGGAGCCGAAGCGAGCGAAGATGGTGCCGAGGTGGTCGAGGTAGGTGGACGGCTGGACCTGGATCTCGCCGGGGAACATCTGGCCGACCCTAGTCACGGCGCCGCCGCCCGGCGACCGAGTTTCGGAGGAACGCATGGCACTGGCTGATTTCCCGCGATACCCGTTGTTGTTCGGGCCGAGTCCGGTGCATCCGCTCGACCGGCTCAGCGCCCACCTGGGTGGCGCGCGGATCTGGGCGAAACGGGAGGACTGCAACTCCGGGCTCGCGTACGGCGGCAACAAGACGCGGAAGCTGGAGTACCTGATCCCCGACGCGCTCGCCCAGGGCGCGGACACGCTGGTCTCGATCGGCGGGTACCAGTCCAACCACACCCGGCAGGTCGCCGCGGTCGCCGCGAAGGTCGGCCTGAAGGCGGTGCTGGTCCAGGAGAACTGGGTCGAGTGGCCGGACGCGCTGAACGACCGGGTCGGCAACATCCTGCTCAGCCGGATCATGGGCGCCGAGGTCCGGCTCGACCCGGCCGGTTTCGGGATCGGCTTCAAGGACAGCTGGAAGCAGGCGCTCGCGGACGTCGAGGCGCGCGGCGGTACGCCGTACGCGATCCCGGCCGGCGCCTCGGACCACCGGCTCGGCGGGCTCGGGTTCGCGCAGTGGGCCTACGAGGTGGAGCAGCAGGAGCGCGAGCTCGGCGTCTTCTTCGACACCATCGTGGTCTGCTCGGTGACCGGCTCGACGCACGCCGGCATGATCGCCGGGTTCGCCGGGCAGAACCGGCCGCGGCGGGTGATCGGCATCGACGCGAGCGCCAAGCTGCAGGAGACCCGCGACCAGGTCGAGCGGATCGCCCGCGCCACCGCGGAGCTGATCGGGCTCGGTCGCGAGCTCCGCGACGACGAGATCACCGTGCTCGAGGGCTGGGCCGGCGACCTGTACGGCATCCCGGTGCAGTCGACGCTGGACGCGATCCGGCTGACCGGGGAGCTCGAAGGCATGATCATCGACCCCGTGTACGAAGGGAAGTCGATGGCCGGCCTGATCGACCTGATCCGGAACGGCGACATCGGCAAGGACTCCACCGTCCTGTACGCCCACCTCGGCGGCCAGCCCGCACTGAACGCATACAGCGGGCTGTTCCGCGCCTAGGTCGTGTCCTAACCGATGCCCGGCCCGACCAGGGTGCCGACGAAGTAGGTGAGGGCCGCGGCCAGGCCGCCGAGGATCAGCTGGCGGAGGCCGGAGTACCACCAGGAGCGGGATGTGACGCGGGAGACGATCGCGCCGCAGAGGAACAGGGAGCCCAGGGACAGGATCAGGGCGGGTACGACGTTGCCGGCGCCGAGCAGGTACGGCAGCAATGGGATGAACGCGCCGACGGCGAAGCAGATGAAGGAGGACGCTGCGGCGACCACGGGGTTCGGCAGGTCGTGCGGGTCGATGCCGAGCTCCTCGCGGACGTGTTCCTCGAGGGCCTGGTCCGGGTCGGTGTGGAACTGCTTGGCGACCTTGCTGGCCAGGTCCGGGTCGAGGCCCTTCGCGCGGTAGGTCTCGGCGAGCTCGATCTCCTCGTCGACCGGGTGCCGCTCGATCTCCTGACGCTCCAGCTCGATCTCCGCGCGGGCCAGCTCGCGCTGCGAGGCGACGGAGGTGTACTCCCCCGCCGCCATCGAGAACGCGCCCGCGGCCAGGCCGGCCAGCCCGGCCAGCACGATGAACTGCGAGCCGGACTCGGTGCCGCCGTCCATGCCGGCGATCAGGGCGAAGTTCGAGACCAGCCCGTCCATCGCCCCGAACACCGCCGGGCGCAGCCAGCCGCCGTTCACATCCCGGTGCGTGTGGTCCCCGAGATGCTCGGCCGAAACCTCAGGTCCGTCAGTCACGGGCCCCATCTGATCCGTTACTCGACTCGACCGGCTGCCGGGTGTCCGAGGCAGCCGATCCTCCGGCCGGCTCCGCCTCGGCGGAGTCTTCCGAGCTCCGCTCAGGAGCTGCGGAGGTCGCCTCGTCATGCTCCGACGACGTGCCGGGCTCGGCATCCGCGGTCGCGCCGGACTCGGCACCCGCGGTGGACTCGGCTCCTGCGGCGGTTGCGGTGGCGCCGACCGGAGCTGTGCTGTCTTCCGGCTTCGCTGGTTCGTCCGGCGCGTCGGTTGATGCCTCGGCGTCGTCGAGGGGCTGGCCGGCGGCGGGGCCGGTGGAGATGTCTTCCTGGCCCGGGTACTTGACGGCGCTGATCGCGAAGGCGACCACGGCGAGCACGAACAGGACGAACGAGGTCCAGACGTTCAGCCGCAGACCGAGGAAGTGGTTGACGGTGTCGATGCGCATGTTCTCGATCCACGCGCGGCCGGCGGTGTACGCGGCGACGTACAGAAAGAACGCGCGGCCGTGGCCGAGGGTGAAGCGGCGGCCGAGCAGGATGATCAGCGCGATCACGCCGACGTTCCAGAGCGCTTCGTACAGGAACGTCGGGTGGAAGGTGGCGAAGTCCTTGAAACCGGCCGGCCGCTCGTTGAAGCCGATCTCGAGGCCCCACGGCAGGTTCGTCGGCCGGCCGAACAGCTCCTGGTTGAAGTAGTTGCCGAACCGGCCGAAGATCTGCGCCAGCGCCAGCCCCGGCGCCATCGCGTCGGCGACCGCCAGGAACGGCACCTTGGCCCGCCGGCAGGCGATCCAGGCGCCGAGTGCGCCGAACCCGATCGCACCCCAGATACCGAGCCCGCCGTGCCAGATCTTCAGCGCGTCGATGGGGTTCTCGCCCGGGCCGAAGTACAGCTCGGCGTCGGTGACCACGTGGTAGATCCGGGAGCCGACCAGGCCGAACGGGATGGCCCAGAACATGATGTCGGCCAGCACCGTCGGCGACCCGCCGCGGGCGACCCACCGCCGGCGGCCGAGCCAGTAACCGGCGAAGATGCCGGCCAGGATGCACAGCGCGTAGGCGCGGATCGGCAGCGGACCGAGATGCCAGACACCCTGGCTCGGACTGGGAATGGACGCCGGAACGATCACGGCGGAGATCAGGCTAGACGGCATAGTAATCATGGCAAGCAGGAACGCTACTCGACCGTCCCCACCGCGGCCAGGAACTCGGGGTCACGATGGGGACTCGGTGCGTGAGCCTCAGCCGGCCGCCGCGGCCTCGTCGACGGCCTTCTGCAGGCCCTCGGCGGTCAGGCTGTCGGCTTCCAGCTGCTTGTCGTTGACGAAGACGGTCGGCGTCCCGGTCACCCCGCGGTCGTCCGCGGCCTTGGACACGGTGTCGAGCCAGCCCGCGTAGCTGTTGTCCCGCACCGCCTGCTCGAACTTCGCGTCGTCGATACCCAGCTGCTTGCCCAGCTCGATCAGCTGGTCGGTGGTCCACGACTTCGAGAAGTCGGCGTACATCTCGTCGGCGTAGCTCAGCGCCTTGCCGTTCGCGGCCGCAGCGGCGAAGGCGTTGGCCAGCCGCGGCGAGGCGTCGGGGTTCACGAAGCTCAGCGGCCAGTAGGTCAGCGTGGCGGTGCCGTCCTGGACCAGCTTGTCGACGGTCGCGCCGGTCTCCTCGTGGAACTCCGCGCAGTGCGGGCAGCGGAAGTCCAGGTAGATGTCGATATGCGCCTTGGCGCCTTCCTGGCCGACCGTGACGCCCTTGCCCGAGGTGCCTGGTCCCTGGATCACGGCCGGCTCGGGGCGGCCGTTCGAGCTCACCTCGACCTTGGAGTGGCTGCGCCAGTACTGCACTCCGACACCGCCGGCCAGAGCCAGCACCAGCACGATCACCACGACGATCCCGGGCGAGATCCACCGCTTCTTCTGCTGCAGCAGCGGGTTCACGGGAGGTTTGGTCTTGCTCACGACGCCGGGGCTCCTGTCGGGGGTGTATGCGGATCGGACTCGAGGGCGAACTTACTCACCGGGTTCAACCACAGCCAGACTGCCAGCAGCAGCAGGCCGAGGTCCCGCAGGATCTCCTGCAGGTACTTCGTGTCACCCGGGGCGACCTGCCCGCCGCCGCCGAAGCAGCCGCAGTCGATCGCCAGGCCGCGCGCCCAGGCGGAGGCCACCGCGGCAATGAACACGACCATGAAAACACCCGCGGCGACCGCCGCGGCGCGGACACCGAAACCGACGATCAACAGCAATCCGATCGCGATCTCCAGGAACGGCAGTCCCCAGCCGACCGGCGCGACCAGCGCCTCCGGCAGCAGTTCGTACGCGCGGACCGCCTGGGACGCGGTCTCCGGATCGGTCACCTTCAACGCGCCGGCCACCAGCATCACGCCGCCGAGCACCAGCCGCGCCGCCAAAGACACCCAGGGAAACCAAGACTGGTGCTTCGCACGAAAAGCAGAAGAAGTTGAAGGGGCCTTCACTGGTTGTCCGCCACCAGCTTTCCGAAGTCGTGCGCCAGGTCGCCGATGGCGGCGTTCGACAACCAGAGCACGTTCGCCTTGTCGGTCTTGCCGAAACCGAGCACCTGCGCACCGTGGCCGACCTCGTAACCGCCGGACGGCAACTTCTTCATGCCCTCCACCGGTACGCCGACGGCCTTCGCGATGGTCTTGATCTCGGTCAGCGACCCGGTCAGCCCCACGAAGGCCGGGTCGAAACGGTCCAGGTACTTACGCATCACCGGGCCGGTGTCGCGGGACGGGTCGGTGGTGATGAACAACACCTGCACCTGGTCCCGGACCGGCTCGTCCAGCTTGGTCAGCGCGGACGCCACGTCGGCCATCACGGTCGGGCAGACGTCCGGGCAGTTGGTGTAGCCGAAGAACACCAGCGTGACCGGCTTCTTGGTCGAGGTGACCAGGTTGAACGAGTTGCCGGCGGTGTCGGTCAGGGTCTGGGCGGGCATCGCGTACGGCCGGTCCAGCGCCGCCCCCCGCAACCCGTTCGGGTCCTGGGTGGTGCGGATGACCGCGCCACCGGGGTTGTCCGCCTGTTCCTTGTCCTTGCCGCTGCAGCCCGCGAGGGCGAGCAGAGCCACCGCGGCGAGCAGAAGGGCCGCGTTTCTGGTTCGACTCACGGCGTGTTCAACGACCGGCGGCGGCGCGAGGTTCCCGTCGGACACCCTCGGCCAGCTCTTCGGTGAGCTCGCGTACGGCGGCCGGACCGCCGTCCCCGAGCGCCTTGACCAGCGCCGCGCCGACGATCGCCGCGTCCGCGAACGCCGCCACCCCGGCCGCCTGGTCCCCGTTCGAGATCCCGAGGCCGACACCGACCGGTACGTCGGTCGCCGCCTTCACCCGCGCGACCAACGGCGCCGCGAGCTCCGACGGCTTGTCCCGCGCACCGGTGACGCCCATCACGGCAGTCGCGTAGACGAACCCGCGACAGGCGGCCGTCGTCATCGCGATCCGCTCGTCGGTCGACGACGGCGAGACCAGGAACACCTTGTCCAGGTCGTGCTTGTCCGCCGCTGCGATCCACTCCGCGCCCTCGTCCGGGATCAGGTCGGGCGTGATCAGCCCGGCTCCCCCGGCGCTCGCGAAGTCGGCCGCGAACCGGTCCACGCCGTACCGCTCGATCGGGTTCCAGTACGTCATCACGAGCACCGGGACGTCGGAGTACGCCGCGATCTTCTCGACCGTGCTGAGCACGTCCCGGGTCCGCAGGCCACCGGCGAGCGCGATCTCGGTGGCCCGCTGGATGGTGACGCCGTCCATCACCGGGTCGCTGTACGGCAGGCCGAGCTCGAGTACGTCGGCGCCGCCGTCGACCAGCGCCTTCAGGCCGTCCAGCGCACCGTCGTACGTCGGGTAACCCGCCGGCAGGTACCCGACCAGGGCACCGCGGCCCACGTCGTTGGCCTTCCGGACCGCGACCCCGGCCTTGCCGAGGGCAACGAGTTCACTCACGTCCGGTCTCCTTGCCCCCGAGGCCGAACCAGGCGGCGGCCGTGTCCATGTCCTTGTCGCCACGGCCGGACAGGTTCACCAGAATGGTTGCCTCCGGCCCGAGTTCCGTCGCGATGTCGAGCGCGCCGGCGACCGCGTGCGCGGACTCGATCGCCGGGATGATGCCCTCGGTCCGCGACAGCAGCCGGAACGCGTCCATCGCCTCGGCGTCGGTGATCGGCCGGTACGACGCCCGCCCGGTCTCGGCCAGCCACGCGTGCTCCGGCCCGACGCCCGGGTAGTCCAGCCCGGCCGAGATCGAGTGCGACTCGATCGTCTGCCCGTCCTCGTCCTGCAGCAGGAACGACCGGGCGCCGTGCAGTACGCCGACCTGCCCGGCAGAGATCGTGGCCGCGTGCCGGCCGGTGTCGAGGCCTTCGCCACCGGGCTCGACGCCGTACAGCTTGACGTTCTCGTCCGGGATGAACGCCGCGAACAGGCCGATCGCGTTCGAGCCGCCGCCGACCGAGGCGACCGCGGCGTCCGGGAGCTTGCCGAGCAGCTCGAGCGACTGCGCCCGGGCCTCGTCGCCGATCCCGCGGACGAAGTCGCGCACCATCGCCGGGAACGGGTGCGAACCGGCCGCCGTGCCGAGGATGTAGTGCGTCTTGTCGACACTGGCGACCCAGTCCCGCAGCGCCTCGTTGATCGCGTCCTTCAGGGTCCGGCTGCCGGTCTTGACCGAGATCACCTCGGCGCCGAGCAGCTTCATCCGCGCCACGTTCAGCGCCTGCCGCTCGGTGTCGACCTCGCCCATGTAGACCACGCACTCGAGGTCCAGGTACGCGCAGGCGGTCGCGGTCGCGACGCCGTGCTGACCGGCGCCGGTCTCCGCGATCACCCGGGTCTTGCCCATCCGCTTGGTGAGCAGCGCCTGGCCGATCGCGTTGCGGATCTTGTGCGCGCCGGTGTGGTTCAGGTCCTCGCGCTTCAGCAGGATCCGGGCGCCGGCCACGTCCGACAGCCGGGTCGCGTCGTACAGCAGGCTCGGCGCGCCGATGTACTGGTTCAGCATCCGCTCGAACTCACCGGTGAACGCCGGGTCGGCCATCGCCTCCCGCCACGCCTTGGTGAGCTCGTCGAGCGGCGCGATCAGCGCCTCCGGCATGAACCTGCCGCCGAAACGGCCGAAGTGCCCGAACTGGTCGGGCAGCACAGTTGTCATCCGACAAACCTTCCAAAACCCGGCTCTGCAGCGCGGGAGAGTGTCTGACCCGTGCCGTGTGGACCGGCCGGGTTCTAGTGGCGCTGCTGAATGGCGGGGTGCGATCCGGCAGCGACCAGGTCGGCGACCGAGGCGCGAGGATCGCGGCCGGTCACCAGGGTTTCACCGACGAGGACGACATCGGCCCCGGCTCGCGCGAACTCGATTACATCATGCGGGCCGCGGACCCCGGACTCCGCCACCCGGATCAGCTGCGACGGGATCGTCGGCGCGATCCGGGCGAAGGTGTCCCGGTCGACCTCGAGGGTCTTCAGGTTCCGGTTGTTCACGCCGATCAGCTGAGCTCCGGCGTCCACCGCACGCCGGGTCTCCTCCTCGTCGTGCACCTCGACCAGCGGACACAGCCCGATCGAGTGGGCCCGCTCGATCAGCGAGACCAGCGCCTCCTGCTCCAGCGCCGCGACGATCAGCAGCACCATGTCGGCGCCGGCCGCGCGGGCCTCCCAGAGCTGGTAGGAGGAGATGATGAAGTCCTTGCGCAGCACGGGTACGTCGACCCGGCCGCGCACCGCCCGCAGGTCGTCCAGGCTGCCGTTGAACCGGCGCTGCTCGGTGAGCACCGAGATCGCGGCCGCGCCGCCCTCCTCGTACTCCCCGGCCAGCGCCGCCGGGTCGGTGATCTCGGCCAGCTCGCCCTTGGACGGGCTGGAACGCTTCACCTCCGCGATGATCGCGATCCCGTCGCCGCGGAAGATCGGCATCGGGTCCTTGGCGTCCGGCTTGCGCTGCGCCTCCAGCTTGAGATCGTCCAGGCTGACCCGCGCCTGGCGCTCCGCGAGGTCCTCCCGGACCCCGGCGAGGATGTCGTCAAGCACCGTCATGTTCGTGGTCTCCTCAGTGGTGGCCGTCGGCCGGGACACCGAAGCCGAGCAGCTGCATCACCTTGCCGGTCAGCGCGCCGAGCACGGCGATGCCGACCGAGATCCAGAACAGCACCCAGTTCGGCCCGAGCACCATCGCGATGGCGCCCAGGGTGAAAGCGATCAGCACGATGGTCACGGCGGTCCAGGCCGCCGGGCTGTTGCCGTGCAGGTCGTGAGCCTCCTCGCTCACCTGCGTCACCGCTTGATCCGCCGTCGTATTGTCCATGGTGGCGCCCACTCCTCGTCGTCGTCCCGTCCTATTGTGGCGGTAGCCCGCCGCGATCAGAGAGTCGGGTCCTCCCCGGCGTCGATCGCCTTCCACTGATCGGCTCCGTGATCCGCCCCACTCGCGGCCGGATCACGCTCGTAACGGGCCGTAGGACGCCGCCAGCGGTGCGCTGTCAGCAGCGCGATCAGCCCAGCCGCGACCAAAGCCACTCCCCCGGCCAGCGCGAACCAGGGAGCCACTCCATTGCTCAGTACGACGCTGTCGGTGACCGCCTGGCTCAGCTCGGGCCGGATCCGGCTCAGCTCGTCCGTGTCCGGACGCACCTGCAAGGCGACACCGATCGCGGCGACCCCCATCAGCAAGACCAGTGCGCCCAGCACGCGGCGCAACGCCGTACCGGCGAGTTTCGTAACGACCACAGCGACCACAGAGGCCAGGGCGAGCGTCACCGGCGCCTTGGTGACCGTGTAGCCGTTGAAGTCCACCACTGGGCGGCCGCTGCCCGGGTCGGCCGACGACCAGGTCAGGTAGGCGGACAACCCGAGCAGAGCCAGCGCCGCAACGGTGAACAGGTCAACGAGTCGCTGCGATCGCATCAGACATCACTGAACGTTCCGGCGACAGCGATCGCGTTGAGCACGGCGGCGGCCTTGGTCCGGCATTCCGCGTCCTCCGCTGCCGGGTCGGAGTCGGCCACGATCCCGGCACCGGCCTGGACGTACGCCGTCGTGCCGCGCAGCACCGCGGTCCGGATCGCGATCGCGGTGTCGGCGTCACCGGCGAAGTCGAGGTAGCCGACGACACCGCCGTACACGCCGCGCCGGGTCACCTCGAGCTTGTCGATGATCTCCATCGCCCGCGGCTTCGGTGCCCCGGACAACGTTCCGGCCGGGAACGCGGCGGTCAGCGCGTCGAACGCGGTCTTGCCGGCCGCCAGCTGCCCGGTGACCGTCGACTCGAGGTGCATGACGTGGCTGTAGCGCCGGACGTCCATGAAGTCGACCACCTCGACGGTGCCGGGCGCGCAGACCCGGCCGACGTCGTTGCGGCCGAGGTCGACCAGCATCAGGTGCTCGGCCCGCTCCTTCGCGTCGGCCCGCAGCTCCTCCTCCAGCGCGTGGTCCTCCTCCGGCGTCGCGCCGCGGCGGCGGGTGCCGGCGATCGGGTGCAGGATCACCTTGTTCTCGGTGACCTTGACCAGCGCCTCCGGGCTGGAGCCGACGATGTCGAACCCGTCCAGGCGGACCAGGTACATGTACGGACTCGGGTTCGACCGGCGGAGCACCCGGTAGATGTCCAGCGCGCTCGCCGACGTCTGCAGCTCGAACCGCTGCGACACGACGATCTGGAACGCCTCGCCCGCCCGGATCTCCTCCTTGGCGTGCTCGACCGCCTGCCGGTACTCCGCGCTCGACCGCTGCCGGTGCGGCTCGGGCTGCGCGGTCCGATCGGCGCGGACGACGTACGACGGGGTCGGCTCGGCCAGGTCCGCCTCCATCGCGTCGAGCCGGCGGACCGCGTCCGCGTAGGCCTCGTCGACGCGCTCGTCGGAGTCGTCCCAGTTCACCGCGTTCGCGATCAGCCAGATCTCGCCGGTCTCGTGGTCGAGCGCGGCCAGGTCGGTGGCGAACAGGAAGGTCAGCTCGGGCAGGCCGAGGTCGTCGGTCGTTGTGTCCGGCAACCGCTCCAGCCGGCGGACCGCGTCGTACCCGAGGAAGCCGACCATGCCGCCGGTCAACGGGGGCAGGCCGGGCAGCCGCGGCGTGTGCAGGATCTCTACCGTCTCGCGGAGCGCCTGCAGCGGGTCACCGTGATCCGGGAGGCCGACGGGCGGGTTGCCGGTCCAGACGGCCTGGCCGTCGCGCTCGGTGAGCGTCGCGGTGGACCGGACGCCGATGAACGAGTAGCGGGACCAGACGCCGCCGTTCTCCGCCGACTCCAGCAGGAAGGTGCCTTCACGCTCGGCGGCGAGCTTGCCGTACACCCCGATCGGCGTTTCGGCGTCCGCGAGCAGCCGGCGCGTCACCGGGATCACCCGGCGGTCCTTGGCGTACTCGCGGAAGGTCTCCAGGCTCGGGCTGTTCACGGTTTCTTGGATCTCCAGGCTCACGGCTTGACCTCGATCTCGCCGTGCTCGAAGCAGCTGCGGGTCCCGGTGTGGCAGGCCGGACCCTCCTGGTCGACCAGGACCAGCAGGGTGTCGGCGTCGCAGTCGACGAGGATCTGCTTGACGTGCTGACGATGGCCGCTGGTCTCGCCCTTCACCCAGTACTCCTGCCGGCTGCGGGACCAGAACGTGCTCCGCTTGGTCTCCGCGGTACGGCGTACCGCCTCGGCGTTCATCCAGCCCACCATCAGGACCTCACGCGTGTCGTACTGCTGCACCACTGCCGGGATCAGCCCGGCCGCGTCGAAGGTCAGCTCGTCGATACTCACCCGGCTATTGTCCCCGATCCCCGGTGGCCTTCTGACCACGGTCCGGAACTGCGAGGATGGCCCGATGCCGAGGATGACGGAACTGCTGCGCGAGCACCCGGTGGTCGACGGTCACAACGACCTGCCGATCGCCTTCTACGAGCTGTGCGGCTACGACCTGGACGCGCACGACCTGAGCGGCCCGGTCCCGCAACTGCACACCGACCTGCCGCGACTGCGGGAGGGCCACGTCGGCGCCCAGTTCTGGTCGCTGTGGGTGCCGCAGGACGAGCACGCCGTACGGCGCACGTTCGAGCAGCTCGACTTCGTCCGGCGACTGGTCGAGCGCTTCCCGGCGGACCTCGAGCTGACGTCCTCGGCCGACGACGTGGAGGCGGCGATCAAGGCCGGCCGGATCGCGTCGCTGATGGGGATGGAGGGCGGTCACTCGATCGGGGAGTCGCTCGGCGTGCTCCGGGTGATGCGTGCGCTCGGCGTCCGGTACATGACCTTGACGCACAACAACAACGTGTCGTGGGCGGACTCTGCGACCGACGAGCCGGTGCTCGGCGGGCTGAACGACTTCGGCGAGCAGGTGGTCCGGGAGATGAACCGGATCGGCATGCTGGTCGACCTGTCCCACGTGTCCGCGGACACCATGCGGCATGCGCTCCGGGTGACGAGCGCGCCGGTGATCTTCAGCCACTCGTCGGCGCGGGCGGTGTGCGATGTACCGCGGAACGCGCCCGACGACGTGCTGGAGACGCTCGCGCGCAACGACGGTGTGTGCATGGTCACGTTCGTGCCGGCGTTCGTGTCGCAGCGGTACGTCGACTGGATCGCGGCCGCTCGCGAGGCGGTGCCGGACCTGAACCCGCTCCGCCCGGACGACCAGGTCAAGCTGTCCGAGGTGTACGACGTCCCGAAGCCGACGGTCACCCTGGACGACGTGGTAGAGCACATCGAGCACGTCCGCGGGATCGCCGGCGTCGACCACATCGGGATCGGCGGCGACTACGACGGGTGCCCGGAGTTCCCCGAGGAGCTGCCGGACGTGGCGTCGTACCCGGTGTTGTTCCAGGCGCTGGCGGATCGCGGCTGGAACGACACCGAGCTGGCAAAACTTGCTGGCGGCAACATCCTCCGGGTGCTCCGGGCCGCCGATGACGCTGCGGGTTAGCCCTTGCGGTAGACGTCTCGCTTGTCGCCGAGTTGCTCGAAGCCGGCCGACCGGTAGGTGGCGACCGCGCCGACGTTGAAGGCCGGCGTGGCGACGGTCGCGCTCGACGCGCCCAGCTCCTGCAGAGCGCGGGCTGCTGCGATCGTGATCGCCTCACCGTATCGGCGGCCGCGGTGGGCCCGGTGCACACCCATCGGCTCGAGCAACCCTGGTCGACCCTCGCCGGCCGACCAGACTGTCACCCCGGCGACCGCCTCGCCCTGCTCGTTGCGGGCGATCAGGCACTGTGCGTCGTCGTACGGCGCTCCGGCTGCCATCGCGTGCCAGCGCTCGTCGGTGAACGTCGACCCGTCGAACGAGGCCCGCTGGACCGCGATCCGCTCGGCCGCCTGCTCCGGCCCGACCACCTCGACGCGCAGACCCGGATCCGAAACCGGCGTGCTGAGGTCACGCCGCAGCGGGACCCACGGGTCGTCGAAGTCCCAGCCGTCTTTGTGCAGGAGCTCCGGGACGAGCGATCCCGTCGGCGCCTCGACGTACACCTTGCCCTCGATCAGTACGTCGCGCTCCGGCAACGACACGTCCTCCGCAACCCGCTGCGCCAGCTCCTCGTCACGCTGGAGCTCCGGCGCGATCGCGAGCCGCAACAGCTCGGGGTCGTCCAGCATGCCGACCGCAACTACCTCCCCGCCCCGGCTCCACGTCCGCACCGCCGCCGCGGTCCGCTCGCCGCCGAACCGCCAGAACCACCCCAGGTCGCCCGGGTGCAGCTGCATCGGCGCCCCGTCGACCTGCCACTCCCGCAACACCCGCACCACGCCATCAAGCCCGTCGACCTCCGGCCTGCCCATCACAATCACCATCCCCCGATCACACACCACCCCACCGACACTCCGCATCCGGGTTTCCGCGCGGCGACTTTGTGCACCCGATCCGTAGATCTGGCGTCTCGCCGTACGGATCTGGCGCACAAGGTGGGGTTATCCACAAGGGGTTCGGCGGCGGGGTGGTGGTTTGGGTGAGGCTTTGGGGGTGGAGAGGCTTGGGGAGGAGGTGCGGGCGCGGCTGGTCAGCGGCTTGGGCCGGCCGTTGGGACATGGGGAGTTGCGGCGGCTCGGGCTACAGAAGTACGACGTCGAGCGGCTGTTGCGCAACGGCGGGCTGCAACGGGCGCACGCTCAGTACGTCGGGGGGAACCTCGACCCACGGCTGGCCCGGATAGCGTGTGCTCAGGCGGCGCACCCGCGATCGGTCATCAGCCACTTCACGGCGGCCGAGCTGACCGGGCTCCGGGTCTGGACGAGCTCGACCGGGCGGCCGGCTCCGGACACGGTGTGGCTCAGCTGCGAACCTGGCCGCAGGCGTAATCTCAAGCGAGCCGACATACTGCTGCGCAAGGCCGGCCTGACGGAGGCCGATCTCGAGCTCCGGCACGGCCTGTGGATCACCTCGGACGCCCGAACCACGGTCGACCTGGCCCGGGAATTGCCGCTTCGTGAGGCTGTGGTGACCGTAGACCACGCTCTGTCCAGATCGGTGTCCCGCGCTGATCTCGAGGCAGTGCTGGATCGCCAATACCGCTGGCCTGGTGTACGGCGGGCGCGCGTGGCGGTTGCTTTTGGCAATCCACGCTCGGAGTCGGCGCTCGAATCGTACGCGCGGGCGGTGTTCGCGGAGGCCGGGCTGCCCGCTCCAGTCCTCCAGGTTCAGTTCTGGGACGGCCATCGCTGGCTGCCGGAGCGAGTCGATCTCTGGTGGCCCGAGGTCCGCACGATCGGCGAGGCGGACGGTCTGCAGAAGTTCGAGGCTGCGACGCCCGAGGAACGTCGCCGGTTGCTGCGGCGTTCGTTCGAGCGCGACCAGCGACTGGCGGATCGTGGCGTCGAACTCGTCCACTTCGGCTGGGAGGACGCCGTACGACGCCCCGGGCAGCTCGCTGCTCGCCTCCGGGCCGCCTTCGCCCGCGGCTCCCGCCGGACCGGCCCCGCGCCCACCTGGCGCGTCACCCCCGCCTAGCCACCGCGGCCCCCCCGAGCCTCCGGCCCGTTTCCAGCTCGACTTTGTGCACGGCATCCGTACGGCGTTCGCCGATTCGGACGGATCTGGTGCACAAAGTCGATCTCGGCGGGTGCGGGGTGGGGTGGGGTTTGCGTTGTGGGGGATCGGGCACGGGGCGGGCTCAGTGATGTCGAGAGGTTGGAGTAGTTGTGCTGACGCTGACCGAGAACGCGACTCTGGTGATCAAGAGCATCACGGGAGTCGAGGGTGCGCCGGAAGGCGCCGGGGTACGGATCTCGCAGGAGGATCCGGCCAACCCCGCGCTGGCGGTGACGACCACGGAAGCGCCGCGCCCGGGTGACCAGGTGGTCGAGGAGGCCGGAGCGCGCGTCTTCCTCGAGGAGAACGCGGCGAACGCCCTGGACGACAAGATCCTGGACGCGGCGGTCGACGACAAGGGCGGCGTCGAGTTCCTGCTGGTACCCCAGCCGGGGACCGGACGGGAGAACGGTGCCGCCCCGACTCCCTGAGTCGATCGTGTGAGATGGACGGCCGGGACCGGCCCCTTTCTTCGGTCCCGGCCGTCGTACGTCTAGACAGCGTCGCGTTGGGCGATCCAGCTGTCGTGCAGGCGGGTGTAGACGCCGCCGGCGCCGACCAGCTCCGCGTGCGGGCCGCGCTCGACGACCTCGCCGTTGTCGAAGACCAGCACCTCGTCCGCGGCCTCGGCCGTCGACAGCCGGTGCGCGATGGTCACCGACGTCCGGCCCGCCATCAGCCGCTCCAGCGCCGCGTTCACCCGAACCTCGGTCCCGGGGTCGACCGCCGACGTCGCCTCGTCGAGGACCAGCAGGTCGGGGTCGGCGATGTTCGCCCGTACCAACGCGACCAGCTGACGCTCACCCGCCGACAGCGACTCACCGCGCTGGCCGACCGGCGAGTCCAGCCCATCCGGCAGCGACTCCAGCCAGTCCGTCAGCCCCAGCGACTCGAACGCCTCCAGCAACTGCGTGTCCGTCACCTCAGGCCGCCCGAAGCGCACGTTCTCGGCGAGTGACGCGTCGAACAAGTACCCGTCCTGCGGCACCATCACGACCCGCTCCCGCAGCGACGCGAACGAGATCTCCCGCGCGTCCACCCCGTCCAGCAGTACGGCGCCCGACGACGGGTCCATCAACCGGGTCAGCAGCTTCGCGAACGTCGTCTTCCCGGACCCGGTCTCCCCCACCACCGCGACCCGCCGATGCGGCTCCAGCCGTACGTCGACATCCCGCAACACCAGCTCGCCGTCCGGGTACGCGAAGTCCACGTCGGCGAACTCGACCGAGATCGGCCCGCGCGCCTGCACGACACCCGACTCCCCCGGGTCGACCACGTCAGCCGGGGTCGCGATCACGCCGAGCACCCGCCGCCAGCCGGCGAACGCACTCTGCGCGTCGGTCAGCACCTGCGTCGCGATCTGCACCGGGTCCGAGAACAGCGCGACCAGGAACATGAACGCGAGGATCTCGCCGAGCGTCGCCTGCCCGTCGACCCCGAGCAGCACGCCCGCGGTCAGCACGCCGGCGTTGGCCAGACCGGCCGCCAGACCACCGATCGAGAAGGTCAGACCGGTGATCGCCTGCGCCTTGGTCGCCGTACGGCGGTAGTCCTCGATGGAGGCGTCGATCCGCTCCTGCGTGCGCTTCTCGATCGCGTACGCGCGGACCACCTGCGCCCCGACCACCGGCTCGGCGATCGCGGACAGCATCTCGCCGACCTTCGCCCGGACCACGCCGTAGGCCGCCGACATCAGCCGCTGCAGGTACTTCAGGCTGGCGAACAGCGGGATGAAGCAGACCAGCACGACCAGCGCGAGCTGCCAGGAGTAGACGAACATCACCACGGTCGCGAGCAGCATCTGCCCGATGCTGACCAGGAAGATGAACCCGCCGAACTGCAGGAACTGCGACACCGTGTCCACGTCCGACGTGACCCGGCTGACCAGCGCGCCGCGCCGCTCGGTGCTCTGCGTCAGCACCGGCAAGTCGTGCACATGCCGGAACGCCTTGATCCGCATCGTCGACAGGCCGCGCTCGGAGTTGATCGCCAGCCGCACAGTGGTCAGGTACGACGCCCCCGCCGTGACCAGCACACCCGCCGCACAGACCGCACACATCCACGCCACGTAGGACATGTCCGGACCACCCGGGCCGGACAGCCCCTTGTCGATCGTCTGCTGCACAGCGATCGGTACCACGATCCGCCCGGCCGTCATCACCAGCGCAAGAAGCCCGGTAATCCACCAGCCCTGCCCCAATTCCGGCGAGACGCGCAGCCCCTGTCGCAGTGTCTCCAGACCACCCGCGTCGTCAGCGTGATCCAGCCGGCTCGTCTCCGCCGTACTCACGCGGATGCTCCTTCCGCGTCCAAGTCATCTATCTCGGCGGCCAGCTCCGACTCTTCCTGCCGGCGGGCCGCGTCCTTCTCGTAGGCGTCGACCAGCTCGCGATAGGCGGCCGACGTCTGCTGCAGCTCGGTGTGGGTCCCGTGGGCGGCGATCCGGCCCTCGTCCAGGAACACCACCTCGTCGGCGAGCGAGATCGTCGCCTTCCGGTACGCGATCACCAGCACCGTCGTGGCGGCCTCGGAGTCCTGGACCGCGGACCGCAGCCCGGCCAGGATCCGCGCCTCGACCTGCGGGTCGACCGCGCTGGTCGCGTCGTCCAGGATCAGCAGCCGCGGCCGCCGGACCAGGGCCCGGGCCAGCGCTATTCGTTGCCGTTGGCCACCGGACAGCGTCGTGCCACGCTCGCCGACCTTGGTGTCGAGGCCGTCCGGGAGGCCCTTCACGAAGCCGTCACCCTGGGCGATCCGCAGCGCGTCCCAGACGTCCTCGTCGCTGTAGTCGCCGCCGAGCGTGATGTTGCCGCGGATCGTGTCGTCGAACAGGAACGCGGTCTGCGCCACCAGCGCGACCGAGCCTGCCAGCTCGTCCCGGGCGAGGTCGCGCAGGTCGAGGCCGTCGACCTTGACCGCGCCTTCCTCCGGGTCGACCAGGCGAGTCAACAGCGTGGTCAGCGTCGACTTCCCGGCGCCGGTCGGGCCGACCATCGCGACGGTCCGTCCGGGCTCGATAGCGAAGTCCACACCGGCCAGCACGTCCCGCTCGGGCAGGTAACCGAACCGTACGCCGGACACCTCGAGCCGGGCCGCCTTGGTCGACGTGAGCCGCTCGTCGCCGTACTCCATCCCGCCCTCGGCGGTCAGCACGCGCTGGACCCGGTCCCAGCCGACGACCGAGCGCGGGAGCTCGCCGAGCACCCAGCCGAGCGCCCGGATCGGGAAGCCGATCAGGGTGAACAGGAACGCCACCTGCACCACGTCGCCCGCGTCGGCGGCACCCGAGCTGACCCGTCCGACACCGACCAGCAGCACCGCGAGCACGCCGAGCCGGGGCAGGCCGTCGATCACCGGGTCGAACATGCCGCGAGCCTTGTTGACCGCGATGTTCGCGTCCCGCAGCGCGTACGTCGGGGCGCGGAAGCGCTCGGTCTCGGCGGCCTCGCGGCCCAGCGTCTTCACCACCAGGGCGCCGTCGAACGACTCGTGCGCGACCTCGGACACGTCCGCGCGAAGCTGCTGCGCGCGGGTCGCGAGCGGCTGCAGGTAGCGCTGGAAGATCACGTTCGCCACGAACACCAGGGGGAAGACGAGGCAGCCGACCAGCGCGAGCCAGACGTCGGCCATGAACATCGCGACCGTCGCGAACGCGAGCATCGCGATCACGCCGATCGCCATCGGCAGCGGTGCGATCACGAACCAGATCGACTCGACGTCGGCGTTGGCGTTCGACAGCAGCATCCCGGTCGGGTGCCGGTGGTGCCACTCGAGCGGGAGCTTCAGGTACTGCCGGGTGACGCGCCGCCGGTACGTCGCCTGCAGCCGGAACTGCATCACGCCGGCGCCGATCCGGCGGCCGACCACACCGATCGCGCGCAGGACCGCGATCCCGAGGAACAGGGTCACCAGCGAGGCGATCGCGCCGAAGGTGGTGTCACCGCGCTCCAGCGCCGGCCGGATGACGTTGTCGGTGGCCCAGCCGAGCGCCCATCCGTCGGCCACCGTCATCGCGCCGTACAGCATGCTGGCCAGCACGGACAGGGTGAAGATCCACGGCTCCTCCCAGATCGCGACCTTCAAGACGGCCAACCCTCGACGGGTGACGCTGCCCTTGTCGGGGACCTTCGGCATGGGCAAGACGCTCTCCAGGGCAAATCAGGTGCGTAGACCGGGCACAGTCATGACAACGATTGACATTCTGCCATTCCACTCCGACAACTACGATCGAGTTGTGACCGACTACAGCCGGGTGGAACGTCTTGCTCTGTGTGACCTCTTCGACCAGCTCGGGCCTGATCAGCCGACGCTGTGTGAAGGGTGGGACACCTACGACCTGGCCGTGCATCTGTACGTCCGGGAATCGGACCCGATGGCCGGTCCGGGGATCATGATTCCGGCGCTGTCGGACACCACCGAGAAACGGATGGCGCGGGCCAAGGAGCGGTACAGCTTCAGCGAAGTGGTCGACAAGGTCCGCAACGGTCCGCCGAAGGTGTCGATCTACGCGGTGCCGAAGTTCGGCCACCAGCTGAACACGACCGAGTACTTCGTCCACCACGAGGACGTCCGCCGGGCGCAACCGTCGTACGACGTCCGGACCCTCCCGGCCGGCCAGCAGGCCGGACTGTGGAAGGCGGTCCGGCTGGCCGCCAAGTCGATGACCCGAAAGGCTCCGAGTGGGCTGGTCCTGCGACTGCCGGACGGTACGACGACAGTCGCGAAGAAGCCGACCGAGCTGGGTTCGGTCACGGTGACGGGCGAGCCGTCGGAACTGGTGCTGTTCTGTTTCGGCCGGCAGCGGGTGGCCGCCGTACAGCTGGACGGCGACGCGGAGACGGTCGAGCGGATCCGCACCGCGTCATTCGGAGTGTGAGGCGCGCCGGCTCCGTCGCCAGCGCTGGACCAGGCCGCTCACCACGGTCGTCAGGATGACCAGCACGACCGCCGCGACCACGCCCTGCCACGGCTCGTCGAACAGCGCGTACCCGAGCAGGCCGATCGCCATGTAGACCGCAGCCCACAGCGACGACGCGGTCAGGTCGACCAGCGCGAACCGCTCCCACGGGTACCCGGCCAGCCCGGCGGCGAGCAGCACCGGCACCCGTCCACCCGGGATCAGCCGCGAGGTCAGCAGCACCCCGATCTCGTGCTCGCCCAGCCGGACCCGCAGCGCGTCGAGTGACGCGTTGTCCCGCAGCCAGCCGACTCGTTTCGCCAATCGCTCCCCGCCGAACCGGCATCCGGCGTACACGATCAGGTCCCCGAGATACGCCCCGAGCGCACCCGCGACCAGGACGCCGGCCAGCCCGATCGGATTGTGGTGCGACGCCAGTACGGCGCCCGCCGACACCGCCGCCCCGGTCGGCAGCACCGGCAGTACGGCGCCCAGCAGCACGGCACCCGCAAGCGCGAAGAGGTACCAGAGATCGAACCGCGGCTCGCCCGTCACGGCGCGACCACCTCGGTCGACTCCCCCGGCGCCAGGATCTCGACGTTCACCGCCGGATCGAGCTCCGCCATCGCGGCCTTGAACCGGTCCCCCGGCGGCAGGAACAGCTCGGGTTTGAGCCAGTCGCACCCGATCGGCCAGAACGTCCCGAAGTGGACCGGGATCGCCGCCCGCGCCTGCACCCGCTGCACTGCCTCCGCCGCGCGGACGGGATCGAGGTGCCCCGGACCGAGCGACGGCCCCCATCCGCCGACCGGCACCAGCGCCATGTCGACCGGCCCGGCTTCGGCCCCCAGCTCGTCGAACAGGTCGGTGTCACCGGCGAACCACACGCTCGGCGAACCCTCGATCCGGTAGCCGAGAGCCGGCCCGCTGAACGATGACCACGGCAACCGCCGGCCGTCGTGGTGAGCCGTGATCGCGGTGATGTCGAGCGCGCCGATCCGGACCTGATTGCCCGGGGCAACCTCGATGCACCGGTCCGCCATCGCCGTACCGAACTCCTGGGCGATCAACCGGGCTGTACCCTGCGGCACGACCAGCGCGGCACCTGGCGCGACCAGCGTGAGCGAGGTCAGGTGCAGGTGATCGGCGTGCATGTGCGAGATCAGTACGGCGTCGCACTCGGCCGCGACGGGCAGCGGGGCCGGTCCACGGCGGCGGCGCAGATGCGCGATCCGGGACGTGAGCACGGGATCGGTGAGCAACCGCGTGCCGTTCTCCTCGATCGTGGTGGTGGCATGCCCCCACCAGGTGATCCGCACGCTTCAGGCCTCCACCTTCGACTCGACCCCGGGAGCGGATTGCGCAGCCCGGAGGTCCTTGCGGTGGCCGAGGTGCTCGAGCCAGCTGATCAGCAGCGCGTGGACCGCGTCGGAGCCTACGGGAGGTTCGTCGACTTCCCAACGGCTCGGGTGCACCAGGACCGCCTCGGTCTGCCAGCCGCCGATGCCGCCGTGGGACCCGACCAGTTCCTCGAACGCGGCCACCTCGTGGGTGTAGTCGTCCAGCCGACTGATCACCACGATGTCGCCGTTGTGCGGCATCTCCGCCTGCCGCAGCATCGACGCGGTCGCGAACGGCCCGTACGGCGGCAGCGGGTCCTCACCCTCGATCCGGCCGCTGCGCAGCACGTGTACCCCGGCTCGGCCGATCGCGACCGGCCCCTCGGCGAGCGAGTCGACCACGACGAACCCGACGCCCGGGTGGGTCGCCAGCCCGGGAATCAGCTTCGGGTGCAGTAGCTCGATCTCCTCAAGCGGCACCCGGCCGGGTGTGGTCGCCAGGTAGATCAGGGCCAGGTTGCCCGACGACGTGACCACCACCTGCTCGTCCGCGGCGATCTGCGGCTCGCAGTCCTTCGGGCCGAGCTCCACCTCGCCACTCCTGGCCTTGCCGTGGAGTGCCTTCCGGGTGACCGAGCCGGCCACACTGCGGCGCAGGCTGAGCTCGGTCAGGAACGCGTTCACCGGACCCCAGCCCTCGGCCTTGCCGACCGCGGCCACCGGCTCCTTGGTGGTGTCGACCAGGTCGTCGACCACCTCGGTGAGCGTCCGGCCGTACCGCTGGAAGAAGGTCGAGCCCTGGCTCTGGCCGTGGTCGGACAGGACGACGATCTCGTACGAGTGCGGCAGGGTGTCGATGATCCGCTGCAACGCGCCGAGCACGCGGTCCAGGCCTTCGAGGGTCTGCAGCGACTCCGCGCGGGTCGGTCCGGCGTGGTGCGCGACCTCGTCGTAGTCGACGAAGTCGCAGTAGATGACCGGGGTGCCCTTCACCAGCTCGTCGGTGATCAGCGAGACGTTCAGGTCGCGAAGGAGGACGTTGGTGACCGCGCGCAGGAAGATGTAGGGGCTGCCGCGCTTGACCCGCGGGACCAGGTGCCGCGCCCGCTGGCGCCGGGCCTGGTGCAGCTCCTTGACGATCTCGGCGACGCACAGCACCAGGCCGCGGGCGGCGCCCTGCGGGCTGGAGAAGAAGCGGACGTACCCGCGGCTGCGGTTGCTCGGCAGCGAGGCGCGGCTGAACACCAGCTCGCACCGATCCGCGTCGCCGGACCAGTTGTTGCTGATGCTCACCCCGCCGTCCGCGAGCAGGCCACGACCGGTCGACATCCGGTCCTCGAGCTCGGCGGCGTCCCGGCCACGGTTGGTCACCACCACCCGGGCGGAGTCCTTCTCGTACCACCGGAACGCCGGAATCTGCCGGGAGCCGCCGTGCAGGATGCCGGCCTGGCTGGCCGGGGTCGTCGACGGCACACCGGTGTGCCAGCCCACCATCGAGTGCTTCCCGTCCCGGATCCAGCCGCCCAGGTTCGGCAGGTTGCCGGCCAGCACCATCCAGTTCAGCAGCGGTGCGGACAGGCCGTCGATCTGGATGATCAGCATCCCGGTCTTCGGCGCCGGCGTGATCTTGCGGGCCCGGCGGTGCACGACCCGCATCACCTCGGCGACGTACGCGTCGTCGCTGCCGGCGTACGCGATCCAGCCGACGAACGCGCTGACCGAGGCCATCACGACCGCGACCAGCAGCGGGGCCTCGACGCCACCGTGCAGGTTCACGCCCGGGTCGACGGTGATGCCGAGGTAGACGACGCCGAACTGGGACAGCAGCCCGCCGATCAGGACGCCGATCGAGCCGATCAGGATCGCGACCCCGGCCAGCGCCCAGCGCATCAGCATGCTGAAGACGGCCAGCAGCACGACCAGCCGCAGGATCGGCAGCCAGCCGTCGCTGCTGATCTGCGGCAGCGTCCAGAAGGTGATGATCAGCGAGATCAGCGAGGCCAGGCCGCCGAACAGCATCGCCTGCAGGCCACGGCCGGTACGGCGACGCAGGTCCAGCCAGACCGGTCGTCGTCGCCGCCGGTCACCGGACACCTGCTCTGGTGGTTTCGCCATCTCCCGCTCGTGCTCCCCGTCGCTGCTGCTGTGCTGTACCGAGCGTACGAGCCATGGTCCAGTCCAGCCGCATCGCGCCACGCACCGAGCGGGACGATCCCGGGTAATCCCTGACCAGTCACTGAACCTCCAAGTAGTCAACCTCCGCGTACAGCGCGCCCTTGGTCAGGCGGATGGTGTTCCAGCCGGCGTTCAGGGTGATCGAGACCGAGCTCTGCCGCCAGTTGTCCCAGCCGGTCACCGGGTAGCTCACCGAGCCATGGTTGTTGCCGTTGACAACCAGGCCGTGACTGGCGGTCGCCCCCGATCCGTTCGCGTAGCCCACATGCAGTGTGTAACCGCCTGCAACCGGAGCGAACACAGTGTTCTGCACCCACGAGTCGGCGTAGTCGATGTACGCGACCACCTTCCCGTCCGATGCCCCGGCCGCGTTCGACCGGACGACGCAGTGGTTCAGCGTCCCGCGCTCGGCCTCGTACCGGACCCGGCTGCCGCGGACCACCGGGTAGTCGTTCGCGTACCCGAGATCGGCGACGTACAGATGCCGCGACCCTCCGACCCACCCGTGCACGAACACCTTGTCGCCGACGAAGTCCGCGCCACCCGGCCCGCAGATGTGGTTGTCGAACGTCGCCGTCGTCATCAGCGGCCGGAAGGCAGTCGTCCACGGCCCACTCAGGCTCGGGGCGGTCGCGTACGACGTCAGGTAGTTGCAGTCGGTGTAGCCGCCACTGGAGTAGTACAGGACGAACTGGCTGCCGCGCTGGACCAGGTCCGGCGCCTCGATCACCCCGCTCGCGGTGAGCAGCGCCGAGTTGCCGCCGACCAGGGTCGTGCCGTTGTTCGCCGTACGGGTGAGCCACAGGGTCGACGGCTGGCCGATGGCGTTGCCGTCGTTCTTCCAGAGCAGGTAGCGGGTGCCGTCGTTCGCGACGAAGGTGCTCGCGTCGATCGCGCCACCGAGGTTGAGCGGGCAGATCAGCGGCTGGCTGCCGACCGGGGTGAACGGGCCGAGCGGCGAGGAGCCGGTGGCGACGCCGATGCACTGCCGCCCGGATGACTTGTGCCAGGCGGTGTAGGTCAGTGTGTACGAGCCGTTCGGGTTCGGGAACACGTCCGGCGCCCAGGTGCGGCCGGACTGCGCCCACCCGGACGACGGTCCGCCCGGCATCGCGTCGCCGCGGATCGTCCACGGGCCGTTCGCGCTCGGGGCGGTGGCGACCGGGACGTGGCCGCGGCCGTTGTTGGTCGAGTAGGCGTACCAGGTGCCGTTCTTCTCGAACACGTCCGGATCGGGGAAGTCCTCCCCGATGATCTCGGCCGGGAAGACGGCCGCGGTAGTGGCCGCGTGCACCGGCGGTGACAGGAAGGTGGCCACGCCGAGCAGGGCGAGCACGGCCGGCAGAAGTCGTCGCATCGGGACTCCTCAGGTGGGGGCGGATACCTGTGGACCGAACTTTTCCATCGATTCACCTGGATGACCAGAGGTCGATTTGGCTGATGACTGGACCCGGGGCGTTCCGGGGTGGAGACTCCCGCTAGTTGGATTCCGCCTGGATGGAGGGGTGTTCTCGTGAGACATTTACCGAGAGTGTCGGGACGCGGGGTGATCGCCGCCGTCGCGGTGCTCGCGACCGCGGTCGGTGGAGTGGTCACGCAATCGGCCGGTGCGCCGGCGACCGTACAAGCGACGCCGTTGCAGGAGCGCCTTGACAGCCTGCTGAGCGACAGCCGCTACAACGGGTCGCAGGTCGCGCTGGTGGTCCGCGACGCGACGACCGGCGAGACGTTGTACGACCGGAACGGCGGCACGCGGATGCTGCCCGCGTCGAACACCAAGCTCTTCTCCTCGACGGCCGCGATGCACGTGCTCGGCCCGTCGTACCGCTTCCACACGGACGTGCTGGCCACCGGTCCGGTGAACCGAGGCTCGCTGCTCGGCAACCTCTACCTCAAGGGGTACGGCGACCCGACCGCACTCGAGTCCGACTACGTCGCCCTGGCCAAACAGCTGGCCCAGTCCGGCGTCCGCCACGTCGTCGGTGACCTGGTCGCGGACGACACGTACTTCGACTCCGTCCGGCTCGGCGACAGCTGGGCTTGGGACGACGAGCCGTTCTATTACTCGGCGCAGATCTCCGCCCTCACCCTCGCCCCGAACACCGACTACGACTCCGGTACGGCGATCGTCGAAAGCCGACCCGGTGCCACCGCCGGTGCTCCGGTCCAGCTCGCCCTGGTCCCGGCGAACGGCGTACTCAAGCTCGTGAACACCGCGAAGACCGGCGCGGCTGGGTCGGCCAACACGCTGAACATCGAGCGGGAGCACGGCACCAACATCGTGCGGGTGACCGGCTCGGTGCCGCTCGGCGCGTCCGTCGGGCAGGAGTGGGTGACGGTCTGGGAGCCCGAACTCTACGCCGCCGACGTGTTCCGGCGTGCCCTCGCGGCGCAGGGCGTCAGCGTCGTCGGCAAGGTGACGAACGCCGCCTCCCCCGCCACCGCTCGCGTGCTGGCCCGGGACGAGTCGATGACGGTCGGCGAGCTGATGAACCCGTTCCTCAAGCTGTCCAACAACATGCACGCCGAGACGCTTGTCAAGGCGATGGGCGCAGTCGCGGAGGCGTCGGGTAGCTGGCCGGCCGGGCTGGGTGTCGTCAGCGACTACGCGCAGAGCGTCGGCGTCGCCACCGGCACGATCCGGCTGTCCGACGGCTCCGGTCTGTCCCGCAAGGTGAACGTCACCGCCGACAGCATCACCGACCTGCTGATCGCCGTACAGAAAGAGCCCTGGTGGCAGCAGTGGTACGACGCCCTGCCGATCGCGGGCAACCCGCAACGCTTCGTCGGCGGCACGCTGCGCAGCCGGATGGCCAATACCCCGGCCGCCAACAACCTGCACGGCAAGACTGGCTCGCTCACCGGCGTGACGTCGCTGTCGGGCTACGTCACCAGCGCCGACGGCCGCAAGCTGGTCTTCTCGATGATCAGCAACAACTACCTGGTCAGCCCGCGCTCCATCGAGGACGCGGTCGGCGTCACGCTCGCGTCCTGGCCGAACCAGACCGCGAGCAACCTCCGTACCACCACCGAGGCCGCGTGCGACCTCGAGTGGGAGAAGGCCTGCTAAACCGGTTGGACAGTACGGCGGTCGTTTCTCCACGATGACGGAATGACCGCCGTACTGCCCGAGACCGTGACCGTCCGACCCCCGGCCAGGGAGGATGCCGAGGCGGTGCTGGCGCTGGTGTCCGCCTACAACACGCCGATCGTCGGTTTCGCCGACTACACCCTCGACGATGCGGTCGACGCGCTCACCGAGCCCGGGTTCGTGCCGGAGACGGACGGCTGGCTGGTGTTCGACGGCGAGACTCCGGTCGGCTACGGCTGGATCTTCGGCAAGGGCGATCGCCACCTGCTCGACACCGACCTGTTCACCGCCGACCCGGCGGTCGAGACCTACCTGCTCGGCAGGATCACCCGCCGGGCGGGCGAGATCGCCCGCGAGCACGGCCACTCGTCGGTCCAGCTCGACGCCGTGGTCTACCGGGCTGACGAGACCCGCGGCCGTCGACTGTCCGACGACGGCTTCGCTCGGGCTACGACGTTCCACCGGATGCGGGTCGATCACACCAGCGCCGTCGATTCACCCGCTGATGCGCCCGTCGTACCGGAGGGAGTCACGGTCCGGCGCGGCGCACCGGACGAGGCGAGCCGGCGCACGGCGCATGCGCTGGTGACGGCGTGCTTCCAAGGCCAGTTCGGGTTCACGCCACGCACGTTCGAGGAGTGGCATGCGGCGCACGAGAACCACTCCGCCTTCGACTGGTCGCAGCTGACGGTGCTCGAGCTGGACGGACAGCCGGTGGCGTTGCGGGAGGCCAACGACCAGTACCTCGAGGACGAGAACTGCGGGCACATCGGCCGGCTGTGCGTCCTGGCCGAGGCGCGCGGTCGCGGCCTGGCGAAGTTCCTGCTCCGCGAGCAGTTCGCACTCGATGCGGCGGCCGGGCGGGTCGGGACTGTGCTCCACGTGGACACCAACAACCCGACGCCGGCGCTCGGCCTCTACCTCGGCGTCGGCATGCGCGCTTCCCTGGTGCTCGACGTCTGGCGTCTGGAGGTGGCGGCGTGATCAAGGGCTTCACCGTCCGCCCGATGACCGTCGACGACGCGGCGCTGATCGCCGAGCGAACCGGCGCCTACACGACCGCGCTGATCGGCTTCCCGAAGTTCAGCGTCGAGGATGTCGCGAAATACCTGCGGGATCCGGGCTTCGATCCGGCGACCGACGGGTGGGTCGTGGTCGACGCCGAGGGCGGATTCGCCGGGTCGGCCACGGCAGCCGGGAGCAGCGACGGGTCGCGGGTGAACCTCGAGGTGCTGAGCGAGATTCCGGCCGTCGCCGAATGGCTGATCGATCGCGGGATCCAGCGGGCTCGCGAGGTCGGCCGCGGCGAGGTGGTGCTGAGCATCGGCGTGATCCGGCAGGACGAGTTCATGCCGCGGATCGTGGCCGCGCACGGCTTCGCGGTCAGTACGTCGATCCGCCGGATGCGGATCACCTTCGACGGCGCCGTCGAACGGCCGGCGGTTCCGGCCGGCGCGGTGGTACGGCGCGGGGCCCTGGACGAGGCGAGTCGGCGGGCGGCGCACGCCGTACTCGTGGAGGCGTTCCGGTCGCAGCCGGGAGCGGATCCGCGGCCGTACGACGAGTGGGTGGCGTCGCGGGAGAGCCGGTCGACGTTCGACTGGTCGCAGCTCACCACGGTCGAGCTCGACGGGAGGGCGGTCGCGGTCTGCGAGTGCAACGACAACTTCGTCAGTACCGACAACTGCGGGTACGTCGGCCGGTTGGCCGTCGTACCCGAGGCCCGAGGCAAGGGACTTGGGAAGTACCTGCTGTACGACACCTTCGCCACCGACGCCGCGGCCGGCCGGGCCGGCACGATCCTGCACGTCGACAGCTCGAACCCGACGCCGGCCGTCGCTGTCTACACCGCCGTCGGCATGCGTCCCGACCTGATCAGCGACATCTGGCGACGGACGATCCAGATCTGAGAGGTTGCTCTCACGACATCTGAGAGGTTACTCTCGAAACATGTCTCTCAGAAATCCGTACGGCGACTTCGAGATCACCGACCCGCAGGCGATGCGGGCTTTGGCGCATCCGGTCCGGCTGGCTGCGCTGAGCTGGCTGCAGAAGAACGGCCCGGCCACGGCGACCCAGCTGTCCGAGCACGTCGGCGCCTCGCCGTCGGTGACCAGCTGGCACCTGCGCCACCTGGCCAACTTCGGGCTGGTGGTCGACGAGCAGCCGCCGGACGGAGCAGACAAGCGGCAGCGGTGGTGGAAGGCGGTGGCCCGCGGGTTCCGGTACGAGATGCCGGACACCCCCGAGGGCAACGAGGCCGGCCGGCTGCTCCGCACCGAGATGATGAACCAAGCGCTGGAGTCCGCACAGCAGTGGCTGGTCGAGACCGAGCCCGAGCTCGACCCCGAGTGGAGCCGGCTGGCCGGCTCGGCGAACACCCGGCTGGTGCTCACCAGCGCCGAGGCGGAGGCCGTCGAGGACGCGATCGAGCAGCTGCTCGCGCCGTACGTCCAGCGGGGCGAAGAAGGCGCGCCCGCGGACGCCCGCGCGGTCCGCTACCTCCGCATGTCGTTGCCTGAAGCACCGAACTGAGCCGGGGCCGACAATGACGACTCTCACCGCCACGAGTCTCTGGCGGGACCGGCAGTTCCGCCGGTTCTGGTCCGCGCAGACCGTCTCCGAGTTCGGCGACCGGGTGACCGAGCTGGCGCTGCCGCTGATCGCCGTTCTGCTCCTGGATGCCACCCCCGCTCAGGTCGGTTTCCTGACCGCCGCGGTCTGGCTGCCGAACATCGCGTCACTGTTCATCGGCACCTGGGTCGACCACCGGCCCG
The DNA here is from genome assembly GCF_044460355.1 of Kribbella sp. NPDC050124. Classification (NCBI taxonomy): domain Bacteria; kingdom Bacillati; phylum Actinomycetota; class Actinomycetes; order Propionibacteriales; family Kribbellaceae; genus Kribbella; species Kribbella sp. NPDC050124. The sequence goes on along the minus strand of NZ_JBITJU010000002.1, from coordinate 260,533 downwards.
ACAAGCGGCAACTGATGATCGCTGCCGATCTCTTCCGGGCGACCCTGCTGCTCAGCCTGCCGGTCGCGTACTGGCTGGACCTGCTGACGCTCGGGCATTTGTACGCGATCGCCGTCCTGGCCGGCATCGCCGACGTCGTATTCGGCACGTCGTACGCCTCGTTCTTCGTCCGGCTGGTGCCCCGCGACAAGTTCCTCGAGGCGAACTCCAAGCTCTCCGCGACCCGGTCGATCTCTTTCATGGGCGGACCCGCGGTCGCCGGCGCTCTCGTCCAGTGGCTGACCGCACCGGTCGCGATCCTGGTCGACGCGTTCTCGTTCCTGGTGGCGGCGGTCCAGCTCGGCCGCCTGAAGACACCGCCGGGCCCGGCCGAAGAGTCGACCGAACCACTCCTCCACCGCGCCCGAGCCGGGATGACCTACCTGCTTCAGCACCCGTACCTGCGCCGCAGCCTCGGCTGCGCGACGACGGTGAACTTCTTCAACCTGATCAGCCTGGCGCTGCTCGTGCTGTTCGCCAGCCGCAACCTCGAACTGTCCGCCGGGACGATCGGCCTGGCGTTCGGCATCGGCGCCACCGGCGGGCTGCTCGGCGCGCTCGCCGCGTCACCGCTGAGCCGGATCTTCGGCGCCGGCCGGGTGATCGCGGCCGGCTCGATCATCTTCCCGGGATCGGTCGCGATCGCGGCCCTGGCGGACGGCCCGACCTGGGTCCGGGCCAGCGCGTTGGCCGCCGCCGAGTTCGTCGGGGCGTTCGCGGTGATGTGTTTCGACGTACCGCTCAACTCACTGCAGGCCGCAGTCACGCACGACCACATGCGCAGCCGGGTCGCGGGCGCGTTCAGCAGCATCAACTACGGCGTCCGCCCGCTCGGCGCTCTCGTCGGCGGCTTCCTGGGGACGTGGATCGGCGTCCGCGAGACACTGCTCATCTCGGCTGCCGGCGGCCTCCTCGCCGTACTGTGGCTGATCCGCTCCCCCATCATCCGCACCCGCGACCTCGACGGCCTGCAACCGCCCTAGTCGTCCAGGTCGATCTCGATCTTGGCCACCGTCCTGCGGAGCGGGACCTCCTTGATGAACAGGACTGCGATCAGGCTGACGACTGCGCAGGCTGCAGCGATCAGGAAGATCCGGCCGGTGGCATCGCCGTACGACTGCCGCACCAGCTCGGCCAGCTGGGGCGGCAGGTGGCCGACATCCAGCAGGCTCGTGCTCCCGGAACCGCCTTCCTGCAGCTTCCGCGCCGCCTCGGCGCCACCGGGTCCGGCGAGCACACCCTGCACGATCAGATCCTTGACCCGGACCGCGAGTACGGCGCCCAGCACGGACACGCCGACGGCGCCACCCAGGCTGCGGAAGAACGCGACCGTCGCACTCGACGCGCCGATCTGGCTCACGTCGACCGTGTTCTGCACGGCGAGTACCAGGTTCTGCATCGTCATGCCCATGCCCAGGCCCATCGCCAGCATGCCGACTCCGACGTACCAGTACGGCGTGGTGTGGTCGATGGTGCCGAGCACCACCAGGCCGCCGACCAGAAGGATGCCACCAGCAACCAAGTAGCGCTTCCACTTGCCGAACCGGGTGATCATCTGGCCGGAGCCGACCGAGCCGAGGAACGACCCGAGCATCATCGGGATGGTCAGCAGGCCGGCCTCGGTCGGGCTGTAGCCACGGGCGATCTGGAAGTACTGGCCGAGGAACAACGCGCTGCCGAACATCGCGACACCGACCGCCAGGCTGGCCACGATCGCCAGCGCGGTGGTGCGTTCCCGGACCACGTTCAGCGGGACCAGCGGCTCGGCCGCGCGGTTCTCGACCACGACAACCAGGATGCCGAAGAGCAACGTTCCGCCCACGAACAGCGCGGACTGCCAGGAGAACCAGCCGAAGTCGTGACCGGCGAAGGTGACCCAGATCAGCGGCAGGCTCGCGGCGACGCTGATCAGCACGGCGCCGAGGTAGTCGATCCGGACCCGGCGCTTGATCACCGACAGGTGCAGGTACTTCTGCAGGATCACCAGGCTGATCACGGCCAGCGGGACACAGACGTAGAAGCACCAGCGCCAGCCGAGCCACGAGGTGTCGACGATAACGCCCCCGATCAGCGGACCGCTCACGGTCGCGACGGCCATCACGGCGCCCATGTAGCCGGAGTACCGGCCGCGGTTGCGGGGTGGGATCGCCGCGCCGATGATCGCCTGGGCCAGCGCCATCAGTCCGCCCATCGCCAGGCCCTGCAGGACGCGGGCGCCGATCAGGAACGGCACGTTGTGGGACAGTCCGGCCAGCGCCGAGCCGACCACGAACAGCGAGATCGCTACCTGGACCAGCAACTTCTTGCTCATCAGGTCGGCGAGCTTGCCCCAGATCGGGGTGGAGACCGTGGTGGCCAGCAGGCTCGCGGTCAGCACCCAGGTGTACTGGGTCTGCGAGCCTTCGAGGTCGGCGATGATCGTCGGCAGGGCGTTGCTGACGATCGTCGAGCTCAGCATCGCGGTGAACAACGCGGCGAGCAGGCCGATCAGGATCTCGAGGATCTCGCGGTGAGTGAGTTCCGGCGCGGTGGGCACGTCCCGCCGGGTCTCAGTGACAGTCATCGGTCTCCAGTCGATTGCGGGCGGCGCGCGCTCTTGGTGACCTCGGTGATCGCCTGCGCGATCCGCTGCATGGTCTGCGCAGCGGCGAGTAGGGCGTCGTCGTCGAGATCCGCCAAGGCGGCACGAAGATGCTGGGTGTAGGAGGAGTAGAGGGCTTCGAGCTGGGCCTTGCCGCGGGGAGCCAGGCTGACCAGCCCGACCCGGGCGTCCGCCGGGTCCGGCCGACGGCTCACCAGTCCGTCGGCCTCGAGGGCGGTCACCTGCCGGCTCACCACGGAGGCGTCGACGCCGAGCTTGGCCGCGATCTCGCCGCCGCGCTGCTCGCCGTCCCTGAGCAGGACCTTGAGCACACTCGCGTCGGATCGCCGCAGCCCGCCGTCGGGTGCCAGGTGCCGGTGCTCGACACAGCGAACCGCGCGCACCAGCGAGCTGACCCCTTCGAGCAGCTCCTGGGCCGGCAGGTCCCGCGCTGTCCCCGGGACGAGGGATTCACGAGCTAGTTGCATAACCCAACTATATGCCTGGATAGTTGGTTTCTGCAACCATATGGAGAGACTGTCGAGTCTCGTTTACGGAAAGTGAATTCTCGGTTGGACCTAGTCACTTTTGGCCACTCTCCGTCTATCATCCCCTGCAAGGGGAGCGCACTTCTGTTGTTGGGGCGTGGGGTGCACCGAAGTCCAGGGGAACGACTGAGGTGGGGCAGTGAGGGCGACCAAAATCGAACAGGCACGTTTCGAGCCGACGGTGGTGGGGGCGATCCGCCGGTACCGGCTGATGGTGCTCGCCATCGCGGTGCTGACGGCCGCGGCGGCGGTGGGGTACTCGTTGATGCAGGCGGAGGTCTACCGCGCGTACGCGACGGTGACGGTGCCGCAGAGCACGTTCGCGCAGGGCGAGGCCCGGACGCAGTACTTCGACAGCCAGGTCCTGTTGCTGCAGTCCCAGGAGGTCGCCGAGCGCGCTGCCCGGATCGCCAACGCGGCGCTGAACGACAACGTGCTGACCCGGGAAGACTTCTCCGGTGAGCACACAGCGCTGGAGATCACGCCGCCGGAGCAAGCGACCCCGGGCGGCTTCGGGTCGAGCATCGTCGCGCTGACGTTCACCTGGCCGAACCCGAAGGTGGCGCAAGCCGGTGCGAACGCGGTACTGCAGGCGTTCGACGACGTACGATCCGCCGCCATCGCCGCCCGAGGCGCCGCCGAGGTGGCGGCCGTCGATCGGGCCATCAAGGACACCCGGACCCGGGGCCAGACGGCCGACCTGCTGAACCAGCGGACGAAGATGCTCACCGACCTGCAACTCGATCTGGCCAGTCACCCGACGTTCTCCTGGGCCGTCGAACCGCGGGTGCCGGTCAACGGCAACTCGAAGCGGTCGGGTGCGATCGGGCTGCTGGCCGGGCTCGTCCTGGGCGCCGGGCTGGCGTACTGGCGAGCCAGTCGCCGGCGCTGCATCGACGATCGGCTCGACCCGGTCGCGATCTACGAGGCACCGCTCATCGGCGACATCCCGTCGCCTCGGAGAAGCAGCGTCCTGGCCGGCTTGTCGGCCGCCGGCGCGCTGCCGATGGCCGTCAACCCGCAGTCCCAGGCCGCCGAGGCCTTCCGGTTCACCGCGGGATCGGTCGAGCGGCTGTGCGCCGCTCACGGGGGCGAACTGGCCCTCGTCTTCGTCTCGGCGACCAACGGCGCCGAGCGGAGTTCGGTCGTCGCCAACGTCGCGCTCGCCCTCGCCGAGAGCGGCCGTCCGGTGCTCGCGGTGGACGCCGACACCACCACGCGCACTCTCAGCGGACTCCTCCTCCCGGGGAGCCCGGAGGCCGACGGTTTCGAGCAGGTCGTGTCCGGGTCCCGTCTGGTGTCGGACTGCATCGAGCCCAGCCCGCTGAACGCGGACGTGACCGTGCTCCGCGCCGGCCCTTCCCGAGTACGGCGCACCACCGGTGCGGCGTACGCAGAAGCGGTGGAGCGGCTGATCACCGAGGCCAAGAAGTCGTTCGACCTGGTGCTGATCGACAGTCCGGCGGTGCTGAAGGTGGCCAACGCCGTCGAGCTGACGCAATGCTCCGACGCGACCGTCGTCGTCCTCGGCGCCGGCGACCCGGTCGAGGACCACGTCGCGATGGTCGAGCGGCTGGAGCAGGTCGAGCCGAACCTCGTCGGCTACGTGTTCCGCCGGACCGGCCGCAAGGCCAGATTCATCCGTACGCTGCGCGACTGGATCGTCGCCCGGGCCACTCGCCAGACCGGTCCGCAGGCTCATCCTTCGGCTGAGTTGCTGGCCTTCCGGCGCCCACCGAAGGAACGTCGTACGTCGGCAGGCGCGCCGCGAGGTTGATCCGGTATGTCCTCGCCCGTCGTCACCCGACGTCTCGTCGGCGCCGCCTCGCCGGACAACTCGGGGCGGCTGTGGGTCCTGTACGGCCGCCTCGTCGGTCCCCTGCTGGCCGGATACCTGCTGTTCGACCGGGCGTTCGCGTATCTGCACCTGCCGGGGAGTCCGCTGTTCGTCGGCGAGATGGTGCTTGGGGTCGGCGCGGCAGCCGCCGTGGTGTCGACGCAGTACCTCAAGGGTCCGCTTCGGGACGAGTCGATCTTCGCGTTGCTCGGTGTGTTCGCGGTCTGGGGACTGATTCGGACGGTGCCTGGCGTGGCGACGTACCAGATGGATGCGCTGCGGGATGCCGTGCTCTGGCTCTACTGCCTGTTCGCGTTCTTCGTCACCGGGGCGCTGGCCCGATCGCCGGAGCTCGTAGATCGATGGATCAGCGGGCTCAGCCGGCTGACTCCTTGGCTACTGCTGTGGCTGCCGTTTGCCGTGATCCTCTACCCGCTGTCCCCGAGCGCGCCCTCGGTGCCGTTCAGCACCGTGTCGGTGCTGTCGCACAAGTCCGGGAGTGCGGCGATTGCGGCGCTGCTCGTCCTCGGCGTGATGTGGCTGCTGCCTGGTGAGCGCAGCGCCCGGAGCCGGGTGGGCTGGAGTCTGATGGCCCTTCTGGTGGTGGCCCTCGCCGCCACCCAGAACCGTGGCGGTCTGCTCGGCGTGCTGGCCGGTGGCGCCGTCGGGCTGGCGTTCCTCCGGAACCGGGTCGGTCTCGCCGCTCGCGTCGTACTCGTGATGGTTGTTGGGCTGGGCGTCGCTTCGCTGCTCTCGCTGAAGGTGCCGATGCCCGGCCTGCAGGGCCGGGAGTTCTCGGCCTCGCAGCTGGTCGCGAACGTGGTGAGCCTCGGCGGTAAGGACTCCCCCGGCAACCTCGGCGGTACGGTCGAAGGCCGTCAGCAGCTGTGGACGCGGATTCTCGACAAGCAGATCGACGACGGACATCTCGTCGACGGGTCCGGGTTCGGGCAGAACCTGGCCAGTGAGGTCGGCGTGCTGGACGCGGGCAAGGACACCCTGCGGAGTCCGCACAACTCACACCTGCACATCCTGGCCCGGATGGGAATCGTCGGCATCACGTTGTGGATCGCCTTGTGGGTTGGCTGGTACTGGCGGATGGTCGCCGGCTGCCGACGCCTTGCCAGAGAAGGACAGCAGACCAGACGTCAGGTGGGTGTGCTCTGCCTGATGACGAGCACGGCTGTGCTGGTGTCGTGCTTCTTCGATCCACAGCTCGAGGGGCCGCAGGTGGCGGCGTTGCTGTGGACCATCTTCGGGATCGGGGTGGCGGTGACGACGGTCCGGCCCTGGTTCCGTGACCGGACGACGCCGTGAGCCTCCCGCGGCGGTGGATCGCGGCTGCCTGCGCGCTCGTGGCGGTGGTTGCGGTGTCGTGGTCCTTGGGTGGCGCTGACGAGTCGACTCCGTTCACGCCGGCTGGTCGGCCAGGTCCCACCGGTCCCGTCGGGCCGGTCGCTCGGTCGTGTGACGGTGTCCCGGTCAGGGCGTCCGACGACGTGCAGGCAGTGATCGACGGGCATCCGGCGGGTACGACGTACTGCCTGTCTCCCGGCGTGTTCCGGCTGGAGCAACCACTGACGCCGAAGGAAGGTGACTCGCTGATCGGGCTTCGGGGCGCGGTGCTCAGTGGGGCGAAGGTGTTGACCGGGTGGCGGCAGGACGGGGATGCGTGGTCTGTTCATGGGTTCCTGCCGCCGGAGCCGAGCTCTCACGGCGAGTGTCTGGAGTCGGCGCCGACCTGTACGTATGCGGAGGATGTCTTCGTCGACAAGCAGCGGCTGACGCGGGTGGGGTCCCGATCGGCCGTGACCAGCGGGACGGTCTATGCGGACTACCGGACGAACTCGATCACGATCGGCTCCGACCCGCGCGGGCGGCTGGTCGAACAGGCCGTCGCGTCCAGTCTCGTCCAGGCGATCGTCGGCGACGTGACTGTGGCCAACCTCGTCCTGGAGCAGGCGGCGAACGAGGCTCAGGTGGCGGCGGTGGAGAGTCGGCGGACGACGCCGTACGCGATGGGGTCGGGGTGGCGGATCCTGAACAACGAGGTGCGGCTCAACCACGGCGTCGGCCTCGGGCTGGCCGACGGTGCGGTGGTGACCGGGAACTTCGTGCATCACCAGGGGCAGCTCGGTTTCGGTGCCTGGGGCAACGGGTCGGTGGTGGAGGGCAACGAGATCTCGTTCAACGGGGCGGCCGGGTACTCCTCCGGGTGGGAGGCCGGTGGCAGCAAGAGCTGGCAGACCGAGCGGCACACGGTCCGGCACAACTACGTCCACGACAACTACGGGCCGGGGCTGTGGACGGACGGCGGCAACATTCACACCGAGTACTCGTCGAACAGGATCACCGGGAACTGGGGTGCGGGGATCCAGCACGAGATCAGTTACGACGCGATCATCCGGGACAACGAGATCTCCGGGAACGGGCGCCGGCATCGCGGCTGGCTCTGGGAGGCCGGGATCCAGATCCAGTCCTCCGGCGGCACCGAACTGATCGAGGTCGCCGGCAACGACCTCAGCGACAACGCCAACGGGATCGCCCTGATCGAGAGCGGCGGGCGCGCCGCCGAGAACCCCGCGCCGTACGGCCCGCACGTCGTCCGCAACGTCTGGGTGCACGACAACCGCGTCGCCATGTCCCCCGGCCAACGCACCGGCGCCGTCCAGGACATCGGCGACCCCGCCGTCTACACCGCCAACAACAACCGCTTCGACAACAACACCTACCTACTCCCCTCCCAAGAATCCCCCCACTTCAGCTGGAACGACACCGACCTCACCTGGTCCACCTGGCGCACCACCGGCAACGACAACCACGGCCACGCCAACCCCCCACCTCGGTGACGTGTCCTACCGGCCCGCCCGGAAAGTGGGCTCAGGTCAGGTCGTCGTTGAGGCGGGTCAACAGGCGACCCAGGTCTGCCAGCTCTGTGGGGTTCCAGCGGGTGAGGAGGGCTCGGAATTCTGTTTGGCGTTGGGCTCGCATGGCGTCGAAGCGGGTGGCGCCTACGGTGGTGAGGCGGAGGAGGCGGGCGCGGCCGTCGTCCGGGTCGCCGACGCGTTCGATCAGGCCGAGGTTCTCCAGCTGGGTGATGCCGCGGCTCACGGTCGACTTGTCCAGGCCGAGCGCCTGAGCGACGTCCGACGCGCGCACACCCGCCCCGCCGCCCGCCGAGCCGAGCTCGATCTGCGAGATCAGCGCGTACCCGGCCGCGTCCATGTCCGGGTGCACCCGGCGGGCCAGCCGCAGCGAGGCCGACCGCGACCGCCGGAACAGCGCGGACAGCTGCTGCTCGATGTCCGCGACCAGCTGCTCGTTCTGCTCGGTCTCCTGCGTGCCCACGGTCACCGGACCACGATCCCGGCGTCGCGTAGCGCCTTCTTCACGTCGGCGATCCGGAAGTCGCCGAAGTGGAACACGCTCGCCGCCAGTACGGCGTCCGCCCCCGCCTCGACCGCGGGCGGGAAGTGCTCGGGCGCGCCCGCTCCCCCGCTCGCGATCAGCGGTACGTCGACCACCGCCCGGACCGCCCGGATCAGCTCCAGGTCGAACCCCTGCTTGGTGCCGTCGGCGTCCATCGAGTTCAGCAGGATCTCCCCCGCGCCCAGCTCGCACCCGCGCTGCGCCCACTCGATCGCGTCCAGCCCGGCCGACTTCCGGCCGCCGTGCGTGGTCACCTCGAATCCGCTCGGCTGTTCCGGCGCCCGCCGTACGTCGAGGGACAGCACCAGCACCTGGTTGCCGAACCGGTGCGCGATCTCGCGGATCACCTCCGGCCGGGCGATCGCGCCGGTGTTGATGCCGACCTTGTCCGCGCCGGCTCGCAGCAGCCGGTCCACATCGGCCGCCTCCCGGACACCGCCGCCGACGGTGAGCGGGATGAACACCTGCTCGGCGGTCCGCCCGACCACGTCGTACGTCGTCTCCCGGGACCCCGAGGACGCGGTGATGTCGAGGAAGGTGAGCTCGTCGGCGCCCTCCGCGTCGTACACCTTGGCCATCTCGACCGGATCCCCGGCGTCGCGCAGATCGGTGAAGTTGACACCCTTGACCACCCGCCCGGCGTCGACGTCCAGGCAGGGAATCACTCGCACGGCTAGAGTCACGGGGCCAGCGTATTAGGTGCCGCCGAGGATTCCCGTGACCAGCCCCACCAACGCCCACACGGCAGCACCGTCAGAGCAGGAGCGCCCGGACGATCGGCCAGGCGATCAGCACGCCGGCGCCGGCGGCCGCCAGCAGCACCAGCGCATGCGCGGGATTTCTCTTGAACTCCGGATCGACGCCGATCTCCCGCATCATCTCGAGCTGCCCGACCACAGGCCGGCGCTCGATCGGCACCCGGCCGGCCGAGACCATCGCGGCCACCTGCTCCAGCGTGGCCTGGTCCCACAGCCAGCGTGATGCGCCGAGGCGTGCGCCGTCGGCCGACAGGATGACCAGGACTCCGATCGGCAACGAGTTCTTGACCCGGCCGATCGACAGCACCCGCACCACGTGCGCCAGTTGCAGCGTCCGAGGGCGGCCCCACGGACTCGCCTTGCACGTCACCGTCTCCGCGTCGATCGCGAACCAGGTGTGCCGGAAGGTGAGCGCCAGCATGCTCACGATCGCCAGCACCACCACGCCGAAGAGCGCCGCGGCCGCGACCCAGCTGATCGCCCAGGTCGCGAGCGACGCGCACAGGATCGCGCCAAGGCCCACGTACGACCCCGCGAGCACCCAGAACTGACCACCGGCCGAGGCGAACCTCGGCCGGAACATCAGCGGCGTCACTTCCAGGCGCGGCGCTTCGTACCCGCCGGCTCGATCGGAGCGGTTGACTCCCAGACCCGGCGCCAGCGGGCGGCGTCCGGACCGGACTGCGACGGCGAGGCGCCCGCGGCGACCCGTCGGCGCGCCTCCCACCAGGTGGTCGACTCTTCGTCGAGCAGCGCCGACACCGCGCCGGAGATCCTGACCGCGAAGTCGCGGGCGCTCTCACCCTCGGCGGGCCGCAGCGGGTCGCCGTACCGGACCGCGACCGTCGGGCGGCCGGGCACCGGCCAGCCGCGACCGCGCGGCATCGCGGCGAACGAACCCTTGATCCCGACCGGGATGACCGGCACACCGTGCTCCACGGCCAGGTACGCCGCCCCCATCCGGAACCGCTGCATCCAGCCGTCCGGCGACCGCGTCCCCTCCGGGTACACGACCACGTTCCAGCCGTCGGCGAGCAGGTCGCCCGGGGTCGAGCTCATCTTGCCGCCGCGCCGCTCGATCGGGAACGTGTTGAACACGATCGCCGACGTGGTCGCCCGCCACCAGGTGTCGAAGAAGTAGTCGGCCGCGGCCGCGAGGGCCGTCCTGCGGCGCATCGCGTCCGGCAGCGTGCACAGGATCAACGGGGTGTCCAGGTGCGACGAGTGGTTCGCGACGATCAGCGCCGGGCCGTCCACCTTGAGCAGTGAGTCCAGCCCGCTCACCCGCGGGTTGACCTCGAATCGCAGTACGGCGTTCAGCGGCCCCTTCTGGATCAGGTCGCGGACCGCGATCGCGGCCGGGGTGCGGGCCCACCGGGTCGGGAAGACCGGGGTCTCCTTCGGGATCACGTACGGCTCGGCCGACCGCGGCACCTGCGGCCGCCGGCCCCACCGCCACCCGCGCGCGACCTGCTTCACGTCGCGCGCGGTGTCGCGGCTGAACTTCACCAGGCTGGTACCCATCAGCGCACGTCCGCGAGCAGGTGCGGCGGGTTGTGCAGGTAGGTGATCGACGGCGACCGGCCGACCGAGTGGCTGACCATCTCCAGCGCGTCCTGCAGCGTGGACGCGGACCGGAAGCCCATCCGCTCGACCGTCTTGCGGTTCGCGCCGACCCAGACGATGTCACCGCAGTGGTCCAGGGCGTGCGAGATCCAGTACCACATGTAGAACGGGTGCACGCCGTGGTAGGCGTACGACGTCCGGTACAGGTGGATGTACCACGGGTCCTCGGCGTACTGCTTCTCGAACTTCGCCTCGATCGTGGCCGGGTCGGTGCTCTCCGACAGCACTTCCTCGAAGAAGTCGACGTACGACGGGTGGTGCAGCTGGCTGAACTCGTACGGCACCGGGTGGTAGAGGATCAGCGCGCCGTCCTTGCGGACGATCGGGTTCCCCCGGTAGGCGTTGAAGTGGTAGCCCAGCCCCATGCAGGCGGCCAGGATCGGGTTCATCACCGAGTTCACGTTGTACGGGCCGAGGTAGGGCACGCCGATGATGCCGACGTCGGACTGCCCCTGCACCTCGACCAGGTGCTGGCGGTGCACCATCTCCAGCGTCTTGTCGTGCACCGGCTCGATCGCGCCGGCGTTCACGCCGGTCAGCTCGTAGTTCGCCCGGACGTCGGTGAAGATCTTGTGCCGCAGCTTGGCCGGCGCCGCGGCCAGCCCGCGCTTGGTGGCCAGCATCGAGGCCTGGTCCTTGATCGACCACTCCCACTCGCGCTTCTGCAGGAACTCCAGGCCGCCGCCGAACACGTTGTTGTTCAGCGTCGTCTCGATCTGGAACACCTTGACGTGCTGGGTCAGCACCTCGCCCATCCGCCAGGCGGAGTGGTGCATCTTGGACGCCTTGTGGTCCATGAACGACCGCGAGTGGATCATCGTGTGGCTGTTGTGGTGGTGCTTCAGCGACTTGTACGACGCCAGCCCGATCGACGTCGACTTGTGGCCGCCGTCCATCGCCACCAGGTTCACGTTCACGTAGACCAGCAGGTCGGACTCGGCCGCCCGCTTGGAGATCTCCACGTCCTCGCCGTGCCGGGTCTGGCCCAGGTGGGTCAGGTTGTCGCGGTCCTCGGCGTCGAAGTTGTAGAGCTTGCCGTCGGGGAAGAACGAGCGGAACACCCGCTCGCCGACGATGTCGCGCAGCTCGTTCGGGGTGAGCCGGCGGTGCAGCGCGTTCGCCGAGATGATCTCGACGTCGTCGACCCCGGCCGTGGCGGCCAGCTCCAGCACCGCCTCGATGATCCGCTGCCGGATGTCCGGCTTCTTCATCGGCGGCAGCGGCAGCGAGATGTCGTCGAACGCGATCGTCAACCGCATCCCCGGCCGCAGCAGCTCCGGCAGCGGCTCGGACTCGGTCGGGTTCAGCAGCGCGTTCTGGATCGCCTCCTCGACGTCGCGGACCGGCGGCAGCGCCTCCGGCGGGTACACCACCCGGGTGCCGAGCGGGAAGCGCTCCAGCAGGAAACCCTCACCGGAGTGCACGATCAGCGGCGGTGTCCGGTCGTCCACCTCAAGCACAAAACCTGGCCGAGACATCTCAGAAGCCCTCTCGTCGTACGTACTGCACCAGTGTCACGGCCCTCATGAGGCCCTCACATCGAATGCGACCTTGACCGTGCCGAGTCGGCCGGCCGAATGCGCGTGGTCGATCGCCTCGCGCCAGCGGTACAGCGGGTAGCGCGCACCGACGATCCCGTCCAGCGGAGCCTTGGCTGCCAGCTCCAGCGCGGTCTCGAAGGCCGGCTTGTCGTTCGGCTCCTCCCGCGCGGACGCGTAGGTGCCGGTCAGCTCCAGCTCGCGGAACCACACTGGCGACAGGTCGGCGCCACTGGCCGGCATCCCGGACAGCACCACCCGTCCGCCGGCCTTGGTCACCCGCAGCACGGTGTCGATCGAGTCCTTGCTGCCGACTGCGTCCACGGCGATGTCCACACCGCCGAGCAGGAACTCCTTGGCCATCTCCGGCTTCAACCGGAACGCTCCGGTCGAGCGCCGTACGCCGCGGAACACCTCGTCGGGCGCGACCACGTCGCTGGCGCCGAACGCGCGGGCCAGCTCACGCTGCTTCGCGTGTTTGGCGACGACCGTGATCCGGCCGGCCTGGGTCAGCTCGCGCAGCGCGAGGGTCGCGAACAGGCCGACCGCGCCCGCACCGCTGACCAGGATCGACTGGCCCGGCTCCACCTTCGCCCGCAGCGCGGTGTGGACGGCGCAGGCCAGCGGCTCGGTCAGTACGGCGCGCTCGTCGGACATCCCGTCCGGAACGGCGTAAAGCTGGCTGCGGTGCGCGACCATCACGTTGCCCCAGCCGCCACCGGTGTCCTGGCAGAACCCGGTCTGCAGCCCCGGCGCCACGTGCCCGACCGTGATCCGGTCACAGCGGTTGGTGTTGCCGGACGCGCAGCCCTGGCACGGCTCGACGCCGCGCGCGGCACAGGTGAGGACGGAGTCCATCACCACCTTGGTGCCCTTCGGCAGGTCTTCGCAGTCGTCGAGCAGCTCGCCGACGATCTCGTGGCCGGGCACGAACGGCATCGACACCATCGCGGAGAAGTACAGCTTGGTCGAGCCGGTGACCATGCCGAGGTCGGAGCCGCAGATCCCGGACAGGATCGGCCGGATCCGCGCCCAGCCCTCCCGCTCGGCCTTCGGCTCGTTGATGGTGACGAGGCGCAGCGGCGCCGCCGGTCCGGTCAGGATGCCGGGGATCCGGCCGCCGACCGCCTTGGCCGCCAGGAACTTGGCCGGCGACCGGTACATCTCCAGCGCGAGCATCATCGAGCGTTCACCCCTGGCAGCTCCAGTCGGGACGAGGTGGACGGGGTCTTCCAGTCGACGATCTGCCAGCGCGCGGCCCGGGCGGCCCGGAACAGCGACACGTCCGGCGAGACCGCGACCGGATTGCCGACCGCCTGCAGCATCGGCAGGTCCGAGTGGCTGTCGGCGTAGGCGTAGGACTTGGACAGGTCGATGTTCGTGCCGCGGGCGCGGTGCTTGATCCAGGCGGCCCGGGACTCCCCGACCAGCGGCGGACCGGACAGGAACCCGGTGCACCGGCCACGGTCGTCGACGGCCAGCTCGGCGGCGACGATCTCGTCGAACAGCGGCTCCAGCGGCCGGGTCAGCGGCCGGACCGCGCCGGTGATCAGGATCGTCTTGTGCCCGGCCGCGCGATGCTCGCGGATCCGCCGTACGGCGTCACCGCTCAGCCGCTCCAGGACGTGCTCGGCCAGCAGCTCGTCCACGATCCGGTTCAGCTCTTCGAGGTCGGCGCCCTCGTAGCGGCGGTAGATCGTCCGCAGGAAGGTGCCGCGGTCCTTGCGCTCGGCCGAGATCAGCTTCGGCAACCGGCGCAGCATCGAGCCGATCTCGCCGATCCGCTGGTGGCTGTCCAGCTCGGGCAGCCGCATCCACAGGTAGGTCTCGATCACGTTCGACGACAGCAGCGTGCCGTCCATGTCGAAGGCCGCGATCACCTCGGCGTCCTGCTGCGGCTCCACCTTCTTGAGCACTCCGGCGGACTCGGCCAGCGCCTTGTTCCGCTTCTTGCGGACGACGTCCAGGCGGCGCAGCGAGTCGGTGACACTCGGGCAGTGCACTTCCTGCAGGTAGTGCTGCCAGTCGACCACGGAGGTGTCGCAGGCGAACTTCTCCCGGTCGTCGCCCTCGAGCGCGTTGTGCAGCGCCAGCACGTTGTCGTCGACGAACTGGAGCTCGGCCTGCGCGTACTCGGAGTACAGGTCCATGTAGCGGCGCAGGAAGTCCAGCCGGCGCTTCTGCACGTCGAGCTCGCGGGCGTACTTCCGGGTCCGCTCACTGCGCGGGACGGTGGTGATGATCTTGTCGGCGATCTTGTGCGCGCGTTCGCCGTACCGGAGCATGCTCTCGACCGAGTCGCCGCCGGGAAACTTCCACACCGGCAGCCGGACCGCGCCACGCTCACCCAGGTCGAACGGGTGCTTGGAGAAGTACGCGCGGACCCCGGCGTACAGCTGCTCGAAGGTCAGCGGGTTCCGGGCGCCGGAGCCGATGTGGTAGTACTCCGGCCTGCTCAGCTCGGGCTCGGTCGCCATCACCGCGCAGATCGCGCCGACCACGTGGTCGACCGGGATGATCTCGATCACCGAGTCCGGCGAGGCCGGGAACTCCGGCAGCTCGCCCCGGCCGTAGGCCAGGATCAGCGGCTCGGCCATCTTGAAGCCCTCGATCCAGCCCGGGTGCGGGCTCTGCACCGCGGACTCGATGATGGCCGGACGGACGATCGAGGTCGGCAGCGTGGCCGAGAACTCCTCGACCACGCGCTCGCCGAGGGCCTTGGTGAACGTGTAGCAGTCGGTCCAGCCGAGGCTGCGGGCCCGCTCGGTGCCGGTCTCGACCAGCTTCTTCGCGACCCACTCGGTACGGCGGCGCTCGGTGTCGGCCGCGGCGGTCAGGTGACCGGCCCGGCGGTGCAGCTTCTCGGCGTCCTTGCGGAACTTGGCCAGCATCGGGGCCGACCGGGACTGCTCCTCGATCCGTGCCTTCATCGCCATGCCGGCCTCGGCCTCGGTCCGCCAGTCGACGCTGTGGTCGACCGGGGCCTCCGGGATCGCGCCGCGCCGGCGGCCCGCGGTGTACGCGGTGGAGATGTGCACGTAATGAATACGACGCTCGGTCCCTGCGCGGCTTTCATCGATCCGCTCGAGCAGGCTCTTGGTGCCCAGCACGTTGGTCGTGAAGGCCTCGTGGATCGGCGGGTCGAAGCTCACGTCGCCGGCGCAGTGCACGACGATGTCGAGATCCTTCGGCAGCTCCGGCACGTCGGACAGGTCGCCCTCGATCACCTCGATCCGGGCCGCGGTCAGCGCCTCGGCGTCGGCGTGCTCGGTGCCCTCGCCGTAGAACGGCTTGAAGATGTCCTTCTTGAGCAGCTGGGCCATCCGGGCGGTGCCGGTCAGCGAGCCCTTCGGGCGGATGATCGCGACCACCGTGGTCCCGGGGAGGTCCCCGATGATCCGGTGCAGCAGCGCCTCACCGACGAACCCGGTGACGCCGGTGACCAGGACCTTCTTGTCCTTGAGTTTGTCGGCCAGACTCACTTGTCGCCTCCACGCGTGAGCTCGAGTGCCTCGGTCAGGGTGAACGCACCGGCGTACAGGGCCTTACCCACGATGACGCCTTCGACGCCGTCCTCGACCAGCGTGCCGAGAGCCACGAGGTCGTCGAGGCTGGAGACGCCGCCGGAGGCGATGATCGGCTTGTCGGTGCGCGCGCACAGGTCGCGGTACAGGTCCAGGTTGGGGCCCTGCAGCATGCCGTCCTTGGTCACGTCGGTGACGACGTACCGCTCGCAGCCGGCTGCTTCCAGCCGCTCGAGCACCTCGTAGAGGTCGCCGCCTTCCTTGGTCCAGCCGCGGGCGGCCAGGGTCCGGCCACGGACGTCGAGCCCGATCGCGACCCGGTCGCCGTACTGCTGGATGATCCGGTCGCACCACTCCGGGTCCTCGAGCGCGGCGGTGCCGATGTTGACCCGGCGCGCGCCGGTCGCGAGGGCCGCCTCGAGGGAGTCGTCGTCGCGGATGCCGCCGGACAGCTCGACCTGGACGTCCAGCTTGCCGGTCACGTCCGCGAGCAGCTCACGGTTGCTGCCGCGGCCGAACGCGGCGTCGAGGTCGACCAGGTGGATCCACTCGGCGCCGGCCTCCTGCCACGCCATCGCGGCCGCCAGCGGATCGCCGTACGACGTCTCGCTCCCGGCCTCCCCCTGCACCAGCCGAACCGCCTGACCGTCCGCCACATCGACGGCAGGCAGCAGCACCAGGTTCTCAGACATGGCCCACACCCTAGATGGCCTGTGTTCGGGTTTCGTAACCCGCTGCCCCGCTGAGTCGTTGAGATCCAATCTGTCTCAGCAATACCACTCTAGAAGGTGGTCTGCTCGTTTTAGGGTGGCGGGATGGTCACCCTGGAAGAGCTCGAGACGGATCCGCACCCGGCGCTGGCGGCGCTCCGTCCGATCGGCTGGGTGGATGCGCTCGGTGGCTGGGTGGTCGCCGGTCGTGCTCTCGCCCTCCAGGTACTGCGGGATCCGGACACCTTCACCGTCGACGATCCGCGCTTCTCCACCGCGCAGGTGGTCGGGCCGTCGATGCTCTCGCTGGACGGCGCCACGCACAAGGCGCACCGCGATCCCTTCGAGCAGCCGTTCACGCTCGCCGAGACCCGTCGGCGCTTCACCGAGCCCGTGCAGCAGACGGTCGACGAGCTCGTCGGGGCGATCCGCGCGGACGGCGCCGCGGACCTCCGGCCGACCGTCGCCGGGCCGCTGTCGGTCGCTGTCGTCGCCTACTCGCTCGGCCTACCGCCGGCGTCGGCTGCGACCGTTCTGGACTGGTACACGGCGATCTCGGACTCGGTCTCCGGCGTCGCTGCCGGGCGTCCGGTCACCGCGGCGGGCTCGGAGGCGTTCGCCGCCCTGCACGCACACGTTGCCTCAGGCATCGATTCCCACGACTCCCTGATCGCCGCGGCCGCTGGGGCCGGCCTCGGTGTCGACGAAGTGGTCGCGAACGCCGCGGTCCTGATGTTCGGCGGGATCGAGACCACCGAGGGCATGATCACCAACGCCTTGTGGCACTTGCTCAATCACCAGGATCAACTGGATCTCGTGCTGGCCGATCCGTCCCTGCTCCCGAACGCGATCGAGGAATCGCTGCGCCTCGAACCTGCCGCGGCGGTGGTCGACCGCTACGCCACCCGCGACGTCGACCTGGCCGGCGCCTCGATACGCCAGGGCGACTTCGTCACGGTCTCGCTGGCGGGCGCGGGCCGGGATCCGGCGCTGTTCCCGTCGCCTGACGTTTTCGACGTACGCCGTGCCAACGCCCGTCGTCATCTGGCCTTCGCCAGCGGTCCGCACATCTGCCTCGGCATGCACCTGACCCGCCTCGAGGCGCTGACCGCAGTGAGCGCGTTGCTCGCGTTGCCAGGCCTCCGGCTGGATCCCTCGTCGCCGCCACCCCGCGGGCTGGTCTTCCGCAAGCCGCCGGCGCTCAAGGTCACCTGGGATGTGACCTGAGCGCCAGCATCGCGGCGGGGTGGACAGGCATTTGCTTGTCCGGATCGCGGTCGGCGTCGGCGGCCAACCGGGTG
This sequence comes from Kribbella sp. NPDC050124, assembly GCF_044460355.1. NCBI lineage: Bacteria > Bacillati > Actinomycetota > Actinomycetes > Propionibacteriales > Kribbellaceae > Kribbella > Kribbella sp. NPDC050124. The sequence continues at coordinate 242,642 of NZ_JBITJU010000002.1, read as the reverse complement.
AAGCCTTCCTCGATCTCGTCGTCCGGCAGATGTTCGAACGTCGACAACGCCCGGAGTTCGAGCCGGTCGTAGCTCTCGCGCAGGGTGCGTGGCAGCTCGGTGTGCACCCAGACCACGTCGTCCGCCGGCTCCAAGCCCGCCTGGCGCGCAAGTCTCTTGGCGGCGTCGAGCGACAGGTACATCCCGGCGTCGACCTCGCGCGCGGACGGAAAGTAGTCGTACCAGAACAGGTCCGGCATCAGGTCCGCGAACTGGCTGCGCAGGAACGCCACTCCCCCGGGCTTCAGCACCCGGCGGACCTCCTCGAGCGCCTTCGGCTGGTCCCGGTAGTGATGGAACGACAGGAACATGAGCACCCCGTCGACCGATGCCTCCGGCAAGGGGATCGCCTCGGCGCTGCCCTTGCGGTAGACCACGTCCGGGTGTGCCGCGGTGGTTTCGGCGATCTCCCGCATCCGGTCCGACGGCTCCACGCCGTACACCGGTCCCCCGAACGCCTCGGCGAGGCCGGGCGTGAGGCGGCCGGTCCCGCTGCCCAGGTCCAGCAGGGTCAACGGCCGTTCACCCGGTAGGTGGGCCTGGAACGCGTCGGTCCATCGCTTGACCTCGTCCGCGGTCATTCCTCGTCCCGCGGTGTACACGGTGCTCAACCGTCCGTTGTAGTCGACCATGATGCGGACACTAGTACTGGCGAGGCAGTGTGTGCGGACCGCACAATGACGGCATGACGAACCTGGCAGACGCGCAGTCGCTCGCCGAGGTCGGCGACATCGTGCGTGTCGAGGCCCGGCGGCTCACCGGCGCGCAGGGCGCGACCTTCGTGATCCGGGAGCAGGACCGCTGCTTCTACGCCGACGAGGACGCGATCGCGCCGCTGTGGAAAGGACAACGGTTCCCGATCACGAGCTGTATCAGCGGCTGGGCGATGCTGAACGACGAGACCGCCGTGGTGCCGAACATCGAGCTCGACGACCGCATCCCGCTCGATGCGTACCTGCCAACCTTCGTCCGCAGCCTGCTGATGGTCCCGGTCGGCTCACCGGCCCCGGCCGCCGCGATCGGCGCCTACTGGTCCCGCCGGCACCGCGCCACCGAGGCCGAGATCGACGCCTTGCAGGGGCTCGCGACCCGCACCGCGGAAGCCATCCAGCGCATCGGTCTGGCCGACGCCCCCTGGGCGCCGACGTTCACCAACCGCTGACGACGTCGTAGCCCAGTCGCAGGATCAGGGCGGACACGACCACCAGGAAGATGATCCGGACGAACCGGCTGCCGCGAGCCACCGCGGTCCGGGCGCCGAGCAGGCCGCCGAGCATGTTGGCCGCGCCCATGATCAGGCCGAGGATCCACAGCGGCGCGCCGTTCAGGGCGAAGATGACGATCGCGCCGAGGTTGGTGGCGACGTTGGCGATCTTCGCCTTGGCGCTGGCCTGCAGGAAGTTGTAGCCGAGGAACCCGACCAGCGCGAAGATCAGGAACGACCCGGTCCCCGGCCCGACCGCGCCGTCGTAGAAGCCGATCAGCACGCCGACCACACTGGCCGCGACGTAGTGATCACGGCCGTCGAACCGCAGCGCCGTACGCGCACCGAGTGACGGCTTCATCGCGGTGTAGATCGCGACGCCGATCAGCAGCACCAGGACGATCGGCTTGAACCACGACATCGGGATCTTGGTCGCGACCAGCGCGCCCACGGCCGACCCGAGACCGGCCAGGATCGCCAGCGGGATGACGGTCCGCTTGTCCGGCCGCACCTTGACGCTGAAGGTGACGGCGCTGGTCGCCGTACCGCACAGCGAGGAGATCTTGTTCGTCGACAGGATCTGCGCCGGGGTCGCACCGGGCAGTCCGAGGAGCATCGCCGGCAACTGAATCAGGCCACCACCCCCGACCACTGCGTCGATCCAGCCGGCCGAGAAGGCCGCGACCACCAGGAAGACCAGGGTCCACAGCGAGATGTCAGGCACAGCGATTCACCAGGTGGAAAGCACTCACCGGCCCATCATCAGGTAAGGACGTTGTCCCAAAAAACCCTTACACCGGGCGACGTGATCCACGACATACCCGGCCTGGCGGTGCGACAGTGGGCGCATGGCGTCCTCGATCGTGCCACCCGAAGGCGAGTCGCTGGCCACCGGCTGGGAACCGGGCCTCGCGCCGGCCGACTCGCTCGTCCGCCAAGCGGTCCTCGCGCACGCCTCCTGGGTGACCGAGGGCGCCCGCCGGGCCGGTCGGCCCTGGTACGACGGTGACGCCTGGGCCGGCGGATTCCTCGGCGACCGCGGGCCGTTCACGAACCTGGTGGTGGCGAAACAGCCGGTCGACCCGGCCGAGGTGCTCGCCGACGTCGCGCGCCGGCTGCCGAACAATGTGCCGTACCTCTTCGTCAGCCCCTGGCCGACCCGCGACTTGCGCGAACACGGCCTCGCCCTGGTCGGCCATCCCCCGCTGATGGTCCGCTTTCCCGACGCCACGGCGTCCCCACCGACCACCGATCTCGACGTCCGCCGGGTCACCGACGCCGCCGCTCTCGCCGACGCCGAGCGGGTGTTCATCGAGGGCTACCCGGTCCCGGAGCTCCAGCCCGTCGAGCGCGGTGTCCTGTACGACGCGACCTTCCTCGACGGCCCGAGCACGGTCTGGGTCGGGTACGACGGCGACGTACCGCTCGCCACCGCCGTCGCCCACAACGCCGCCGGGGTGACCGTCGTCGAGAACGTCGCCGTCCTGCCCGCCGCCCGCGGCCGCCGCGCCGGCGCCGCTCTCACGTGGGCCGCCGCCACTCATCAAGACCAGCCGTCGGTCCTGCTCGCGTCCGACGACGGCCAGCCGGTGTACGAGCGCCTCAACTACCTACGCATCGAACGCTGGACCGTCTGGATCCGGCCCTGATCCCTGGATCGGGACAATGGCTGAGTGAAATTCCTACTGCTGATCCATAACAACGCCGAGGCTCTGGCCGGACTGACCCCGGAGCAGCAAATCGAGCTGGCAGGCGACCGTGAGCGCCTGGCTGCCCGGGTGCGCGAGCTGCGGGCAAGCGGAGAGCTGTTGTCCGTCCTGGCCCTGGAAGACCCGTCGACGAGCCAGAGCGTCCAGTTGGTCGCCGGGACACCCGTGATCTCGGACCGGCCGTTCCTGGAGACGAAGGAGTTCCTGGCGGGCGCGCTCCTGGTGGAGTGCCCGACGATCGAGCGGGCGCTGGAGCTCGCGGCCGAGGTTCCGGCGCCGGAGCTGCGCCGGATCGAGGTCCGTCCAGTGATGGAGCTCGAGGACGCCGACTTCGCACCGGGCGCCGCGTTCAGGTGACGGACGGCCTCGAGGCTGCGATTCGGGCGGCTGCGCCGCGGGCGCTGGCGGCACTCGTCCGGCGGTACGACGCCTTCGACCAGTGCGAGGACGCCGTCCAGGAGGCGCTCCTCGAGGCGTTCGTGCAGTGGCGCGGGAACGGCGTACCCGAGCAGCCGATCGGCTGGCTGATCAGCGTCGCGACGCGGCGGCTGATGGACGGCTGGCGGCGGGACAACGCCCGGCGGCGGCGCGAGCTCAACGACTTCCTGCGGTCACCAGCGGAGGAAGACCCGGAGGACTATCGCGAGGATGCCGACGACACCGTCCGTCTGCTCGTCCTGTGCTGCCACCCGGCGCTGACACCCGCGTCGCAGGTGGCGTTGACGCTGCGTTCGGTCGGCGGCCTCACCACCGCGGAGGTCGCCGCCGCCCTGCTCGTCGGCGAGGCGACCGTGGCACAGCGGATCAGCCGGGCGAAACGGCTGATCCAGGACGCCGGCGCGCGGTTCGAGCTGCCGACCGGCGAGGAGTACGGCGTACGCCTGCGAGCGGTCCTGCACGTCCTGTACCTGATCTTCAACGAAGGCCACACGGCCAGCGCGGGCGACGATCTGCAGCGCGTTGACCTGGCCGCGGAGGCGCTGCGGATCACTCGCCTCCTGCATCAGGCCGCCGGGTCGAGCGAGGTGACCGGGCTGCTCGCGCTGATGATCCTCACCCACGCCCGCCGCGACGCCCGCACCGGTCCGGGTGGCGACCTGATCCCGGCGGATCGGCAGGACCGCACTCGCTGGTACGCCGACGAGATCGCCGAGGGCACGCGGCTCGCCGAGGACGCGCTGCGGTCGGGACCCGTCGGCGCGTACCAGCTCGAGGCCGCGATCGCCGCCGTACACAGCGAGGCCGACTCGGTCGAGGGCACCGACTGGGAACAGATCGCCGGCCTGTACCGGATCCTGGCGCAGGTCGATCCCGGACCGATGGTGACGCTCGGCTCGGCGGTGGCGGTGGCGATGACCGAGGGCCCGCAGGCCGGGATCGCCATCGTCGACGGCCTGGCCGGCGACAAGCACCTCGGTGACCACCACCGGCGGTTGTCGGTGCTCGCCCACCTGCACGAGCTCGCGGACCGGCCCGACCTGGCCCGCGAGAACTACCTCGCCGCCTTGGACCGCACCCGCAACACCGCCGAGCAGAACTACCTCCGCGAGCGCCTCGCCCGCTTGACCGACTGAGCCATCGCCCGCCTCACCGACTGGCTCACGCCGCCGGTGGGACGCGCTCGGCGGGCGGCACTGTGAGGCTGTTGTGGAACACGTCGCCCGGGTCGACCTCCTGCTTCAGCGCCGCCAGCCGCGAGCGGTGCGACTCCGGGTAGCACCGGTCGAGATCGGCCGCCGTCGGGTGCGACAGGAAGTTCGCGTACGCGCGCTCCGGCGCCAGCGCCTCCCAGAGCCAGTCGAAGCTGGCCACCTGCGACCCGTGCAGGTCGGTCGATCCGATCAGGACCGAGTTCACCATGAACTGCGTATCCCGGTGCGCGAACGCGGTCGCGTCCGCAGGCATCGCGCCGAACGCACCCCCGAGCGCCCGGATCTCCACGGCCATCGCGGGCAGCCGCAGCCGGGCGTCGAGGATCGTCTCACCGCGCTCCGGCGACCACTGATCGAACAGCCCGTTGCGCACCCGCGGCGTCCAGTCGGCCGGCATCGACTCGTTCGAGAACACCTGTGCGTACGGGATCTCGGCCACGGTGTCGGTGAGCACCGTGCCCAGGGCCCGCAGCGGTCCGAGGACCTTGTCTCGCGTGCTCTCGTCCCCGGCGATGCACACCATCACCGCGATCGGAGCCTGCCGGTCCGCCATCATCGTCGGCGGCAGCTGCAACGACGAGGACAGTTCGTCCGGCGCGTCCACGACGTACTCGGCCCAGCCGTTCAGCACCTGCTCCGCCTGCGTCCACGGGAACAGCAGGGTGCCGAAGTGCACCGTCGGCCGGCGTACAGCGACCAGGTCGTACGACGTCACGACGCCGAGGCTCCCGGCGGCGCCGCGCAGGCCCCAGAACAACTCGGGCTCCGTGGCCGCATCCACCCGCCGTACTGTCCCGTTGACGGTGACCACCTCGGCCGCCACCACGTGGTCGATGGCGAGACCGTGCTTGCGCACCATCCACCCGATCCCGCCACCGGCCATCAGCCCGCCGACTCCCACACCGGCCGTGTCGCCGGACGAGATCGCCAGCCCGGACTCCCCCAGCCGCTCAGCCACCTGCCCCCAGGTCGCGCCCGTCCCGATCCTCACCACTGCGTCGTCTCTGATGGCGACTTCATCCATCGGCCGGACGTCGATCGCCACACCGCCGTCGTTGGTCCCGAAGCCCGCCATGTGGTGGCCACCGCTCCGCACCGCTACGGTCAGCCCGTGCGCCTCGGCGTACCCGAGCGCCGCCGCAACATCAGCCGGCCCCGCACACCGAACCACCACCGCCGGCCGCCCTTGCGCAACCAGCGTCCGCCCGGCCTCCCGATACCCGGCATCTCCCGCGACGACAACCTCACCAGCCACACCCGCCCGAAGCCGCCCGATCCCGCGCGCCCCTGCACCCATGTCAAACCCCTCAATCCCAGCGCCCACTTGGCGCCTTCCCCCAGTGATCGAAGCCAACCGCCACCCGTCGACATCCCCCGCGGAGAAATCTTCAGAACCGCCGAGAATGCGGCCGGAGTGGTGCCCTGGCGGGTCGGGGTGCTGCGCTGGCGGGTCGGGGTGCTGCGCTGGCGGGTCGGGGTGCTGCGCTGGCGGGTTATGTCACCGCTGGCGTGCTGTACCGCCAGTGGTGACACAACCTGCCACCCGGGCACAGTCCGAGCCGGAATCCGGCCGGCGGGGTCGGGGTCGCCGACTGTCGGAGAACAAGCCACCGGCCCCGACTCCGGGGTGGAGTCGGGGCCGGTGGGTGATGTGGTGGGACGGCGGGCCGCGGTGCTGCGGCCGCCGGTGGTTCAGCCGCGGACCGTGGTGACCAGGTGGTCTACGACGTCGGCGACGGGGATGTCGGCGCGGTTGCCGGTGCGGCGGTCCTTGACCTCGATGGTGCCGTCGGCGAGGCCCTTGCCCACGATGGCGATGGTCGGAACACCGAGCAGCTCGGCGTCCTTGAACTTCACGCCTGGGGCGGCCTTCTTGCGGTCGTCGTAGATGACCGTGAGGCCGCGCGACTCCAGTTCGGCGGCGATCTCGGCGGCCTTCTCGAACACCTCGGCGTCCTTGCCAGTGGCAACCAGGTGTACGTCGGCCGGCGCGATCTCCCGCGGCCACACCAGGCCCAGCTCGTCGTGGTTGCCCTCGGCGATCGCGGCCACCGCGCGGGTGACGCCGACGCCGTACGAACCCATCGTGACCGTGACGAGCTTGCCGTTCTGGTCCAGCACCTTCAGGTCGAGGGCGTCGGCGTACTTGCGGCCGAGCTGGAAGATGTGGCCCATCTCGATCCCGCGCGCCGTCTCCAGCGGCCCCGACCCGTCCGGCGCCTCGTCACCGTCGCGCACCTCGGCAGCCTGGATCGTGCCGTCGGCAGTGAAGTCGCGGCCGTGCACCAGGTTGACCACGTGGAAGCCGGATTTGTCCGCGCCCGTCACCCACGCCGAGCCCTCGGCGATCCGGGGATCGAGCAGGTAGCGGATCCCGGAGGTGTTCTCCTTGCCGAGCACGCCCGGCCCGATGTAGCCCTTCGCCAGCGAGGGGAACTTCTCGAAGTCGGCCTCCTCGAAGGCCACCACCTCGGCGGGCTCGAGCTGCGCACCCAGCCGCTTCTCGTCGATCGCGCGGTCGCCGGGCACGCCGATGGCCAGCGGCTCGCGGGTCCCGTCGGGGTGCACGACCATCACGAGCACGTTCTTCAGCGTGTCCGCCGCGGTCCACTCGCGACCGTCCGTCCGGGCGTGCTTCGCGTTCATCGCGTCGACCAGCGTGTCGATGGTCGGCGTGTCCGGGGTGTCGACCACCTCGGCCGCGGGCACACCGGACGCGTCCACCGGCGCCGCCTGCGGGACCACGACCGCCTCGACGTTGGCGGCGTACCCACCCGGCGAACGGACGAAGGTGTCCTCACCGTTCTCCGCGATCGCCAGGAACTCCTCCGACCGGGACCCGCCCATCGCGCCGGACATCGCCTTGACGATCACGTAGTCGAAGCCGAGCCGGTCGAAGATCTTGATGTAGGCGTCGCGGTGCAGCTCGTACGACGTCTCCAGCCCGGCGTCGTCCACGTCGAACGAGTACGAGTCCTTCATCACGAACTCGCGCCCGCGCAGCACGCCGGCCCGCGGCCGCGCCTCGTCGCGGTACTTGTTCTGGATCTGGTAGATCGACAGCGGGAGGTCCTTGTACGACGAGTAGAGCTCCTTCACGACCAGCGTGAACATCTCCTCGTGCGTCGGCCCGAGCAGCATGTCGGCGCCCTTGCGGTCCTTCAGCCGGAAGATGTTCGGACCGTACTCGGTCCAGCGGCCGGTGGCCTCGTAGGGCTCCCGGGGCAGCAGCGCCGGGAACACCAGCTCCTGCGCGCCGATCGCGTCCATCTCCTCGCGCACGATCCGCTCGACGTTGCGCAGCACCCGCAGGCCCAGCGGCAACCAGGTGTAGATGCCGGGCGCGGTCCGCCGGATGTAGCCGGCGCGGACGAGCAGCTTGTGGCTCGGGACCTCCGCGTCCGCCGGGTCCTCGCGAAGGGTGCGGAGGAACAGCGACGACATACGCAGAATCACGGGAGTCTCCAAAAAGCCTGACAAAAGATGGATGGAACATCGGACGTCACAGAGGATATCCGCCCCGCGACCATGCTCTCACCACGTTATCCACAGGCCACGGGCACTGACGGCCTCAGTCGCGCTCACGGGACGCCTTCAGCGCCCACCTGATCAACGGAATCTGCAGCGGCAGCCGCGCCCAGCCGATCGCCCGCGCGGTCGGCGAACCCTTCCGCTGCAGGTCCATCGCCATCTGCACGTTGGCCGGGAAGATCGCCGCCAGCAGCCCCGCGCTGACCAGACCGGCCGCTCGCCGGGTCCGCGGATGCAGCATACCGGCAGCACAGGCCAGCTCCGCCACGCCGGACGCGTAGACCAACTCCTTCTTCCGCGGCAGCGCCTTGGGGACGATCTGCTCGAACGGCTCGGGCTTCACGAAATGCAGCGTGCCGAGTACGCCGAACAGCACCGCCAGCCCCGTGGTGGTCTTGCTCCGAGTCGCCATGCGCGGAGCCTACCGGACGGTAATCACGGCAGCTTCCCGTACGGCGCCGCCGCGACCCGCGCCGCGTAAACCAACGCTGGTTTCAGAATCGGCCAGAACGTCGGCGACACGCACCGTCGCACCCGGCGCCAGATACCCCACCCCGCCGTCACCGGTCGACACCGGATACCCGGTCAGCGCCCCCATCTTCTTGCCCAGGGCAACCAGCTTCGCCTTGTCCGGAGTCGCCAGCACTGTCGACCGGGACCCGTGCCCGTGGCCGATGTCGTACCCCGCCCGGATGAGGTCCGCGACCGTCACCCCGGCCGGCAACTGCATCGAGCATCACGGTGGGCGCCCAGTATCAGAACAGGATCGTCGCGAACGTCTCGATCGTCCGGAACCCGACCCGCTCGTACGCGGCCCGCGCCGGGGTGTTGAAGGCGTTCACGTACAGCGTCACCACCGGCGCGATCTGCCGGGCCAGCTCGACCACCGCCGCCATCCCCGGCGCGGCCAGTCCGCGGCCGCGGAACTCCGGGTCCACCCAGACCCCTTGGATCTGGCAGACGCCGGTCCCGACCGATCCGACCTCGGCCTTGAACACCACCCGGTCGTCCTCGATCCGCGCGAACGCCCGCCCGGCCCGGATCAGCTCGGCCACCCGCGACCTATAGAACGTCCCGTCCGGCCCGGTCTGCGGCGGTACGCCGACCTCCTCGGTGTACATCGCCACACAGGCCGGGTACAGGATCGGCAGCTCGACCGGTTCGACCGCCCGGACCAGCGGATCGGGGTCGATGGCCGGCGGTCCGTCGATCACCATGAACGGCTGGTTGTCGCGCACCTCGCGGGCCGGCCCCCAGTGCGGTTCCAGGGTGTTCCACAACTGCTCGACCGCGCCGGCTTGGCCGAGGATCTGGAAGCAGTTCCGGCCACGCCGCAACGCGTACGACGCGAACGCGCGCAACGCAGCGTCGTCCGCGCCGACCGGCACCATGTTGCCGCCGGCGTGGCACAGCGCCTCGAGCACGCCCCGCTCGACGTACCCCCAGACCTCGGCGCCACGCCGCGGATCGAGTCCGGACGCCTGCACCAGACTGTCGACGAACACGTTGACGACCGGGTCGCGGCCGATCACGGCACGCGCCGCCGCGAGGTCACGAGGACCCAGAACCCGAACGCCCACGCGCAGAACCTAGCTGATGAACCCCCCTCAAGCGCGCAACGGGTCGCGGCTGCCGCGATCCGGCGCAGTGGTGAGGTCCACGCGACCGCGACCGCGACGAACCCGAAGGCGCCCATCACGACCATGGCGGTGCGGACGCCGTACTGGTTGCCGAGGAGGCCGCCGGCGATCGAGCCCAGCGTCCAGCCCACGCCCCAGGACAGCATCCGGCCTGCCGTGTTCACCCGGCCGAGAAGTTGCTCCGGCGTCACCTGTTGCCGGTAGGAGATCGAGTTGACGATCACCAGCACGTACGCCGAACCCCACACCAGCAACGCGAGCGCGGCCAAACCCCACCCCGGCACGAGCGCTGTGACGATCCCGAGCACCGCCGACATCGGCAACGCGTACAGCGTGATTGCGGCCGGCGGCATCCGCTTCAGCAGCCGCGGCAATCCGAGCGCGGCGATCAGCCCACCGATCCCCCACGCACCCCATACGAGTCCGAACCGCATTCCCGACGTACCGATGTGCAGGATCCGGTCGCACCAGACCACCATCAGCGCGACGAACCCGCCGCCGGCGAACGACTGCAGGCTGCCCACGATCGTCATCGTCCGGACCCCGGGGTGCCGGACCAGGAACCGCACGCCCTCCGCGATGTCCGCGAAGAGCACCCGTGGCCGCAGCGGCAACTGTCCGTCCCGCCGCTCCGACATCGCCCGCACGATGCCGCGTACGGCGATCGCGGACGCCACGAAACTCAACGCGTCGAGAGCGAGCAGGCTGGCCGGGTTCAGCACCGCCAGCGCCAGACCGGCGAGTGCCGGGACGAACAACTCGACCAGGCTGGACGCCGTCCAGACCGCGGAGTTCGCCTGCGCGACCCGGGCCCGTCCGACCAGCACCGGCAGCGCGCCGAAGTTCGCGCCGTCGAAGAACGTGAAGACCGCCTGCACCGCGAACCCGACCACGAGCACCTGCCCGACGGTCAGAACGCCGAGCAGGTGCGCGACCGGGATCGAGCCGATCAGGACCGCGTTGACGAGATCCGACGACACCATCACCCGCTGCCGGTTCCACCGGTCCGAGAGCGCGCCGGCGAACAACCCGGTCAACAGGTACGGCGCCGCCTCGAGCGCTGTCGTGAGTGCGGTGAGGAACGTCGAACCACTCAGCCGGTAGACCAGCACCGGCAGCGCGACCGCGGTCACCATCGAGCCGGTGAACGACAGCACCCGGGCGATCCAGTACCGCCGAAAGTCCGGATCGTCCCGCAACCGCAGTGGTTCAGTCACCGTCATGCGGAGAACCTTGCAACTTCAAGCCGTCTGGAGGTCAAGGCGGCGTCTGATGGTCCCGCGCCGTAGCGAGCAGGTGCTCGGTGCGGTAGCTCGGCGTGCTGGAGTGAAGGCCTCGATGTGGTTGCATCGTGGCCTTTGCTCCAGTGCGGCGAGATGCCGTGCCGAGTGCCGCGCAGTAGGCGCGGGACCATCAGAGGCCGCCACGGCTCATCCACATCGTTTCGACGCCGAGGTCGCGGTCGGGGGTTCGGGCCGGATCGCCGAAGCCGTTGGCCCGGTAGAAGCGGATCGCCTGCTCGTTGCCGACCAGGACGTCCAGCAGCAGCTCCGTCGTACCGGCGGGCAGGGCTTCGATCGCTGCGTCGAGCAGAGCCTTGCCGACGCCCTTGCCCTGGTGATCCGGCAGCACGTACAGCTTCCACATCACCCAGAAGTCGTCCTCCCGGCCGAGCCCGACTACCCCGACCAACTGCTCACCGTCGGCTGCGACCAGCGTGATCCCGTAGCGCATCCCGCGCTCTACCGCCTCGGGCGACCAGTACTGGGCCAGCCCGTCGGCGATGAACTGCTCCGAGACCAGGCCGCCGTACGCCACCGGCCAGGTCTGCAGCCCGATCTGCCGGATCCCCTCGACATCGCCGAGCTCGGCTCTCCGAACCTCGATCACCCGTGCACCACCACCGTCTCCCCATCCGGATCCACGATCTCCAGACCATCATCGGTCCGGGTGGCGTGCGCACCTACCCGTCGTACTACGCCGTCCAGATCCTCCGACGTGGTCAGCTCGAGCCGGACGGCCGGTTCGTCACCGGCAGCGAAGTACACCTTCTGGTCGACGCCGAGCACGTCCAGCAGCCGCTCCCACGCCGGCTGGTCCGACACAGTCAGCCGCGGCGTCACCGACAGGCGTTCGTCCGGGCGCGTGTCGAGCTCGCGGTAGCCGTACAGGTCCTTGCTGCGTTCGTCGATCCACAACTTCGTCCCGTCCGGGCCGGCGACGGAGAGCACCCGCCCGAACGCCTCGTCGAAGATCGTCACATCGTCGTACCCGGCGTTCTCGAGTGTCGACTTCAGCTCGTCGATGTCCTCGGCCTCGAACGTCAGGCGGGTCTGGCCCGGCCGACCTCCGGTGTCGCTGGTCGCCGCGTCGTGCAGCGAGACGGCCCCACGCCCGGCCAGCAAGACGGTCCATCCGCCGCGCTCGGACTCGATCCGCGCCTGCAGGCCGAGCGTCTCCAGGAAGGCCCGCATCGCGTCCACGTCGGCCGTGAACCGCAGCGGCCGGATCACTACGTCGTTCATCCTCGCGCCTCCCCGTGCTTGTCCAGGTACTCCGTCAGTGCGACTTCCACCAGCGCGGACAGGCTGACCGCGTCGTCGATCGCCTTGTGCTTCACCCGGCGAACCAACTCCGGGGGCAGGTACACGTTGAACTGAGTCTTCTTCCCTCCGTCATCGCTCATATCTAGGATGCTAGCAAGCTAGATTACTCGCGCGCAAGAAGCCCGCCGGCGGGTGCATCCGCCGGCGGGCTGTGGTCGAGTCGTCAGACGGCGGCGTGCAGGGCGTCGTCCAGTTCCTTGACCAGTTTGTGCTTCGGCCGGGCGCCGACCACCGACCAGATCACCTCGCCGTGGTGGAACACCATCAGCGTCGGCAGGGCCATCACGCGGTAGCGCGCCGAGATCGACGGGTTCTCGTCGGAGTTCAGCTTCACCACCGTCAAGTCGTTGCGCTCGGCATCGATCTGCGCGAGCACCGGCGCGATCTGGTGGCACGGCGGGCACCACTGCGCCCAGAAGTCCACCAGCACCGGCTGGTCCGCCCGCAGTACCACCTCGTCGAAGGTCGACTCGTCGACCGTCCGCAGGTCACTCATCCTGTTCTCGTCCTCCAGCTCTCGGCATCGGCCAGGAGGTCGGTCAGCCGGGCTCGCAGCTCGGTCAGCTCGGTGATCCGCCGGTCCACGTCGGCGATCCGGCTCCGGTACGCCGCCAGCGACGCCGGGCACACGTCCGCCCGGTCGTTGCCGGCCCGCAGGCACTCGATGAACGGGTACGTCTGCTCCGCCGTCAGCCCGAGCGACAGCAACGCCTTCACCTCACGTACGACGACCACGTCGCCGGCCTCGTACGCGCGGTAGCCGTTGGCCTCCCGCCGGGGCTTCAGCAGTCCCTGCGCCTCGTAGTACCGCACCGCCTTGACCGTCACTCCGGCCTCGGCCGCCAGATCGCTGATCCGCATCCCGCCTCCTTCACCCCGACGCTAAACCTTGCCCCCGGGGTCAAGGTCAAGCCAGCATAGTCCGCATGCTCCTCGGCAGGTTCAGCTCGCCAGATCTCGCCCCCGGCGGACGCGTCGTCGAGCGGACCGCCGTCCGCGGGGTGCTCTTCCGTGGCCGGCTGCTGCTCCTGCTCGCGTCACGTCACGGCGACTACAAGTTCCCCGGTGGCGGAGTCGAGCCGGGTGAGTCGCACGCCGAAGCACTGCGCCGGGAGTTCCGCGAGGAGTGCGGTCTCGTCGGCGTCGAGGTCGGCCCGGGCGTCGGCTCGACGATCGAGGAGGTGCCGGCGGCGGAGTCGGCGTACGACGTGTTCCGGATGACCTCGCACTACTTCCGCTGCTCGGGCGGTGCTGCCGAGTATGAGCAGGCGTTGGAGGGATACGAGGCCGAGCTGGAACTGGTGCCGCGGTGGGTGACGGTCGACGAGGCGCTGGCGGCGAACCGGGCAGTGCAGGCGGGTGGGGTTGGTGTGATGCGGTGGTTGGTGCGCGAGACCGCCGTACTCGAGTGGTTGGCGGCTCAGGCGACGTAGGTGGCGACCCACTCCCCTAGGACCTTGGCGCTGGCGTCGACCAAGGCGGGCCAGTCGAGGGCGGCTTCGTCGGCTGAGTCCGAGACGTGCTTCACGACGCGGACCGGTACGCCGTACTCACGGCACGCATAGACGACGCCGTACGCCTCCATGTCGACCAACTGCGCGCGCTCCGCCAGCCGCGCGCGAACGACCGGATCGGTCACGAACACATCCCCCGACGCCAGTACGGTCCCGTCCCCACCCTCGACCTCGAGCGTCTCCTGCGGATCGATCCCCAACGCCCGCACCGCGTCCGCGTTGATGTCGTGATTGATCACCCGCGACGGCAGGTACAACCCCGCCATCCCATCCCGCAACGCCCCCGTAGTCCCCACATTCAGCACCACCAGATCCCGGGTATCCCGCTCCCCCAAAGCCCGAGCAGTAGCCACCGCCGCCGCAGTCTTCCCGATCCCGGTAACCACCACCGGAACCCCCTCCGGCACATACCGAAGCTCGCCGGCAACAGCCCCGACCACCAGAAACTCAGCCATCCTCAGAGCGACCCCTTCGGCACAACCCACTCCACCGGCTGCCCAGTGATCTTCGCAATCCGGTCATAGTCCTCGTCGTAGTGCAGCACCGTCAGCCCAGCCAACTCCGCCGTCGCCGCGATGATCAGGTCGGGCAGCTTGAAGCCTCGGTGCTGGCTCCGCTTCCCGAGCTCGTGGTGAACGTCCAGAGCTCTGTCCATCGCCTCCGTGGTGACGTCGGCCCACCGCTGACCGTGCAGGTCCGCCCACAACCGCTCGTACGACGCGGGATTCGGCGCATTGTTGAGACACTCGAGCAGCGCCATCTGACAGAGCACCAAGCGACCTTCGATCAGCAGCGAGTCGAAACGCTGTTTGACGGACGCATGCCGTCCACGCAGAACGAAGACAGAGGTGTCCACCAGATAGGCGGCGCCGGCCATCATGCGGTGCGCGCCTCGCGAGCGTCTTCCTCGAGCCGGCCCAGGTCACGCCCGCCGCCGTACCTCCACGCGTCGGCCGAGCCGCTCACATCCAGCTCAACCTCATCCAGGGTCGCGATGAGGTCCTTCGCCCGCTTCCGCCCGGCGAACTCGCGCAGGGCGGCGTTGATCGTCGCGACCTTGCTGTCTGTGCCCAGCACCTCACGAGCGGCGTCGAGCCACTCGTCATTCACGTCCACCGAGATGCGCGTCATGCCGCCAACTCTACACCAAATTGCTCCTCGGGATGGTGCTTGCAGAGTCAGCAACTCAGCACCAAGTTGGCAAAGACAGAAGGTGCCGCACCCGAGTTGGGAGTGGCACCTTCTGGCACGGCGGGTGTCAGCTGACGGTGACGGTGGGTTCGCCGGGGGTGGGGGTGTCCATTTCTTCGGCGATGCGGAGGGCTTCTTCGATGAGGGTTTCGACGATGGCGGACTCCGGGACGGTTTTGATGACCTCGCCCTTGACGAAGATCTGGCCCTTGCCGTTGCCGGAGGCGACGCCGAGGTCGGCCTCGCGGGCCTCGCCGGGGCCGTTGACGACGCAGCCCATCACGGCGACCCGGAGCGGGACCTCCATGCCCTCCAGGCCGGCGGTGACCTGCTCGGCCAGGGTGTAGACGTCCACCTGGGCGCGGCCGCAGGACGGGCAGGAGACGATCTCGAGCTTCCGCTCGCGCAGGTTCAGCGACTGCAGGATCTGCAGGCCGACCTTGACCTCCTCGACCGGCGGCGCGGACAGCGACACCCGGATGGTGTCGCCGATGCCCTTGGACAGCAGCGCGCCGAAGGCGACCGACGACTTGATCGTGCCCTGGAACGCCGGGCCCGCCTCGGTGACGCCGAGGTGCAGCGGCCAGTCGCCGGCCTCGGACAGCAGTTCGTACGCGCGGACCATCACGACCGGGTCGTTGTGCTTGACCGAGATCTTGAAGTCGTGGAAGTCGTGCTCCTCGAACAGCGACGCCTCCCAGACGGCCGACTCGACCAGCGCCTCGGGGGTGGCCTTGCCGTACTTCTGCAGCAGCCGCGGGTCCAGCGAGCCGGCGTTGACGCCGATCCGGATCGAGGTGCCGTGGTCCTTGGCCGCGGCCGCGATCTCCTTCACCTGGTCGTCGAACTTGCGGATGTTGCCCGGGTTCACCCGGACCGCCGCGCAGCCCGCCTCGATCGCGGCGAACACGTACTTCGGCTGGAAGTGGATGTCGGCGATCACCGGGATCTGCGAGTGCTTCGCGATCTCCGGCAGCGCGTCCGCGTCGTCCTGGGACGGGCACGCCACCCGGACGATGTCGCAGCCGGCCGCGGTCAGCTCGGCGATCTGCTGCAGGGTGGTGTTGACGTCCGCGGTCAGCGTCGTCGTCATCGACTGCACCGAGATCGGGGCGTCACCGCCGACCAGCACCTTGCCCACCTTGATCTGGCGGGTCTTGCGGCGCGGGGCGAGGGTCGGCGGCGGCAGCGCGGGCATGCCCAGGTTGATGCTCATGAGTCCTTTGTCCGTTGAGGTGGCGCGTTATCCGTTGAACAGCCGGATCGGGTTGACGATGTCGGCGATGACGAGCAGGACGCCCATCACCACGATCACACTGGCCGCGACGTAGGCGATCGGGAGCAGCTTGGCCACGTCGACGTACCCGGGGTCGGGCCGGCCGAACAGCCGCGCGAAGCCGCGCCGGATGCCCTCCCAGATGGCGCCGGCCATGTGGCCGCCGTCCAGCGGGAGCAGCGGGATGAAGTTGAACAGGGCAAGGAACAGGTTCAGCGAGGCGAGCAGCGAGATCCCCAGCACGATCCGCTCGCCGCCGGTCATCGACTGGTTGGCGGCGATCTCGCCGGCCACCCGGCTGGCGCCGACCACGCTCATCGGGCTGTCCTCGTCGCGGTCGCCGCCGACGATCGACTTGGCCACGCCGACCAGCTTCTCCGGGAAGTTGCCGATCGCCTTCACGGTGGCGACGGTCATCTCGCCCATCTTGTCCACCACGAAGCCGAAGTCCTGCCGCTCGACCTTCATCTCCGGCGAGACGCCGAGGAAGCCGACCGAGACGATCTTGTCCGAGCCGGCCTCGTCGCGGACCTGGTTGATGATCGTCTTCGTCTGCAGGGTCACCTGCTGACCGTTGCGCTCGACAACGATCGTGGCGGCCTTGTCGGTGTTCGCCCGGATCAGCGGGGTGAGCTGGTCCCAGCTGGTGATCTGGGTGCCGTTGAAGGACTCGATCCGGTCGCCCACCTGGAAGCCGGCGGTCTTGGCCGGCGACACCTGGTCACCGGACTCGCACTTGCGGTCGGCGGTCGCCTGCGAGGCGGGGATGACGCAGTCGGTGACAGTGGCCACGGTGGTCTGCGCGACGCTGGCGCCGTACAGCATGAACAGGCCGCCGAACAGCATGAACGCGATCACGACGTTGACCAGCGGACCGGACGCCATCACGATCAGCTTCTTCCACCACACCTTCTGGTAGAAGAGCCGGCCGTTGTCCTCCGGCGAGATGGTCTCGTACTCGGCCGACCGGGCGTTCTCCACCATCGACTGGATCGGGCCGGTGTTGGCCTTGCGGACCTTGGTTGGGTCCTCCCCCTTGGCGGGCGGCATCATGCCGATGATCCTTACGAACCCACCGGCTGGGATCGCCTTGATGCCGTACTCGGTCTCGCCGCGCTTGACCGACCACACTGTCCGGCCGAAGCCGACGAAGAACTGGGTCACCTTCATCCCGAACGCCTTCGCGGGCACCATGTGGCCCAACTCGTGCAGCCCGACCGAGATCAGGATCCCGGCTACGAAGAGCACGATGCCGATTACGGTGAGAAGCGCGGTCATGCCTTCGTGGTCTCCTGGCTGCGGTCGGTCGAAGCGGCGGTCAGTTCACGAGCCCGGGCGCGGGCCCAGGTGTCCGCGGCGAGTACGTCGTCGATGGACAGTTCCCCATACGAGGGTACGTCGTGTTCGGTCACCACCCGTGCCACCGTGTCGACGATCGCCAGGAACGGCATCCGCCCGTCCCGGAACGCCTGCACGCAGACCTCGTTGGCGGCGTTGAAAACGGCCGGCGCGGTCCCCCCGCGGGTCCCGGCCTCGCGGGCCAGCTGGACCGCCGGGAACGCCTCGTTGTCGAGCGGCAGGAACTGCCAAGTACTCGCCTCGGCCCAGTTCCACGGCGGCGACGCGTCCGGTATCCGGTCAGGCCAGCCGAGGCCGAGCGCGATCGGCACCGTCATGGTCGGTACGCCGACCTGCGCGATCGTGGACCCGTCGGAGAACTCGACCATCGAGTGGATCGCCTGCTGCGGGTGTACGACGACGTCGATCCGGTCCATCGGGATCCCGAACAGCAGGTGCGCCTCGATCAGCTCGAGGCCCTTGTTCACCAGGTTGGCCGAATTGATCGTGACGACCGGGCCCATCGCGAAGTTCGGATGCGCCAGGGCCTGCTCGACCGTGACGTCCGCGAGCTCGCTGCGCGGCCGGCCCAGGAAGGGGCCTCCGCTGGCGGTCAGCAGCAGCTTGTGCACCTCGTCTGGCGAGCCACCGCGCAGGCACTGCGCGATCGCGCTGTGCTCGGAGTCCACCGGGACGATCTGACCCGGCTTCACCCGGCGTGTGACCAGCGGACCGCCGATGACGAGGGACTCCTTGTTCGCCAGGGCGAGCGTGTTCCCGGCATCGAGCGCGGCCAGCGTCGGCTGCAACCCGACCGACCCGTTGATGCCATTGAGAACCACGTCACACGGCATCGCGGCGAGCTCGCCGGCGGCGTCCGGCCCGGTGACGATCTTCGGGATCCGGAACTCGCCCTGCGCGTAGCCCTGGCGCTGCGCCTCGGCGTAGAACGCGAGCTGCAGGTCCTGGGCCACCGTGGCCTTCGCCACACCGACGACCTCGACGCCGAACTCGAGCGCCTGCGCCGCGAGCAGGCCGACGTTGTCGCCGCCGGCCGAGAGCGCGAGCACCCGGAACCGGTCGCGGTTCCGGCCGATCAGCTCCAGAGCCTGGGTGCCGACGGAGCCGGTCGAGCCGAGGATGACGACGGTTCGCGGGTTCACGGCGCCATTGTCCCAGGTCCACGGACTAGGTCGGGACTGGCAGACACGACCTCACCCGCGCTAGGCCGGGTAGAGGTTGAGGGGGAAGCTTCCGAGGCGGAGCTGGTCGTCTACGGTGACGACCGTGTCTGCAGCTGTGCTGATCATCGAGAACGATCCCGAGAGCGGTCCGGGCCGGCTGCTCGACTGGCTCGAGGCGAGCGGCTTCACTCCGGTCGTCGTACGCGCGTGGGCCGGTGAGCCGATCCCGTCCGGCATCGGCGGGCACGCTGCGCTGATCCTCCTGGGTGGCGGGATGCTGCCCGACGCCGACGACGCCTCGCCGTGGCTGAAGGCCGAGCGTGAGCTGTTGCAGGCAGCGCACAACCGCGTACCGGTGCTGGGCATCTGCTTGGGTGCGCAACTGCTGGCGCACACCTTCGGCGGTGAGGTGCTCGGCAAGCACGGCCTACCCGAGAAGGGTGTGACCGAGCTTCGCCTGCTGCCGGACGCTGAGGACGACCCGCTGCTCGCCGGTCTGCCTTCCACAGTGCGAGCGGTCGAGAGTCACCAGGACCAGATCACCCGGCTGCCGGATGGTGCCGTCCTGCTGATGTCGAGCGAGCGTTGCCCCCACCAGATGCTGCGCCTCGGCCAGAGCTGGGGCGTGCAGTTCCATCCCGAGGTCACCACCGATCGGGTACGGCGCTGGGACCCGGAGCGAGTGCGGTCCTTGGGGTTCGATCCGGCGGCCGTGGTCGCGGAGGCGGAGGTGTACGACGCTGAGCTGGAGGCGATCTGGTCAGCGGTGTTCGGCCGGTTCCTGGAGCGGACCGGTAGCGGCGCTACCTTTGGGGCATGAGTCTGGAGCAGCCGCCGCCCGGGCATCGGGCCTCTGACAACGACCGCGAGCGCGCCGCCTCCGTGGTCCAGGAAGCGCACAGCGACGGGCGGCTGGACTTCGAGGAGCTGGACGAGCGGCTGACCCAGATCTATTCGGCCAAGACCCAGCTCGAGTTGCGCAACGCGACCGCCGACCTGGTTCCGGTCGCGCACGGCAGCAACGCGGTCGAGCTGACCATCCGGGCCAAGCACAGCGCCCAGCGGCGGGAAGGTCCGTGGACCGTGCCGCAGACGGTGAACGCGGTCGCCGAGCACTCGGCAGTCCGGCTCGACTTCACCGACGCGGTGATCCGGTGGCCCGAGATCCACGTAGACGCGCAGGCCGTGCACAGCTCGGTGGTGATGATCGTGCCGGAGGGCTGGAGCATCGATATGGACGCCATCGACATGGTCCACGGCACCGCCCGCAACAAGGCCACCACGCCCCGAGCCGGCGGCGTCCGGCTCCGCGTCACCGGCCAGGCCAAGCACGGCACCATCGTCGTCCGCCATCCCCGCAAACGGCACTGGTGGTGGCCCTGGTACCGCAAGTGATGCGCGTCGCTCCACGATGGCGTCGTACCGGCTAGCGTGAGCTTCATGACGGCTTCGCTGGATCTTGTGGATGTGGACTCGTTGCTGACCTCGGAGGAGGTCGACGTTCGGGCGACGGCCCGGCGGTTTGCGGACGAGCGGTTGCGGCCGTCGCTGCCGGAGTGGTTCGAGTCGGCGAGCATTCCGGCGCGGGAGCTGGCGAAGGAGCTGGGGGCGCTCGGGTTTCTCGGGATGCACCTGACCGGGTACGGGTGCGCCGGCGTCGGACCGGTCGCCTACGGGCTGGCCTGTCTGGAGATCGAGGCGGCGGACTCCGGCATGCGTTCGCTGGTGTCGGTCCAGGGGTCGCTGGCCATGTACGCGATCTGGAAGTACGGCAGCGAGGAGCAGAAGAACGAGTGGCTGCCGCGGATGTCCGCCGGCGAGGCGATCGGCTGTTTCGGCCTGACCGAGCCCGACTTCGGCTCCAACCCGGCCGGCATGCGCACCAACGCCCGCCGCGACGGCGACGACTGGGTGCTGAACGGCTCGAAGATGTGGATCACCAACGGCTCCGTCGCCGACGTCGCGGTGGTCTGGGCCCGGACGGACGACGGCGTGCGCGGCTTCGTCGTACCGACCTCGACGCCGGGCTTCTCGGCGCCGGAGATCACCGGGAAGCTGTCGCTGCGCGCGTCGGTCACGTCCGAGCTGGTGCTGGAGGACGTGCGGTTGCCGGCGTCCGCACTGTTGCCCGAGGCCCGTGGTCTGTCCGGGCCGCTCGGCTGCCTGAACGAGGCCCGCTTCGGCATCATCTTCGGCGCGATGGGCGCCGCCCGGGACTGCCTGGAGACGGCTCTCGCGTACGCCGGGGAGCGGACCGTCTTCGACAAACCACTGTCCGGCTACCAACTGACCCAGGCGAAGCTCGCCGACATGGCCGTCGAGCTGAACAAGGGCATTCTGCTCGCCGTACACCTCGGCCGACTCAAGGAGAAGGGCGCGCTGCGGCCCGAGCAGGTCAGCGTCGGCAAGCTCAACAACGTCCGCGAGGCGATCGCGATCGCCCGCGAGTGCCGCACGATCCTGGCCGCGAACGGCATCAGCGGCGAGTACCCGATCATGCGGCACGCCAACAACCTGGAGTCCGTCCTCACCTACGAGGGCACCTCCGAGGTGCATCAGCTCGTCATCGGCCAGGCACTCACCGGGCAGGCTGCCTTCCGCTGACCGCATGCATGCCAGGGCATGCTCTGAGTACCGGGAGTGATGTCAGTTACTGCAAGTGACAACCCTCGGAGTTCAGGAAGGAGTCGGTCATGAGGATCGGAGCCGGAATCGCGCTGATCGCCCTCGGCGCGATCATCGCGTTCGCCGTTCGTGACACGTCCGACACTCTGAACCTCACCGCCCTGGGGATCATCATCATGCTCGCCGGTGTGGCCGGCATCTGGGTCTCGTACCGGCTGGCCAACCCGCACAAGCGCGACGATTTCACCGTGATCGACCCGGAGGTCGAGAAGCAGTACAACACCGACCCGCCGGAGCAGGTCGCCACCCGGCCGATCGACGTGACCCCGAGCCACCTGCGCGAGGAGCGCGAGAATTAGCCCAGCGGCTTCAGCAGATAGTCGCAGCGATCCGCATGCGCCCGTACGACGTTGCCGTCGGCATCTTGCTCGGTCCACCGGTCGATCACCGGATCGCCCTCCCACAGTTGGTAGCCGAGGCGTTCGTACAGCCTGCGGGCGCCGGGGTTGTCTGCGCCGACCGCCAGGCCGATCGCCGGGCGGGACCACTCCTCGGCCGCGATCACCTCGGCGGCGCGGATGATCGCCGTACCGATGCCCTGCCCCTGGACGTAGGCGTGCAGGGCGTTGATCTCGGCGACGTCGTGAGCGTCCCGGACTTCGTCGTACTTCGAGGCCCGGAACAGCATCGTGTGGCCGACGACCTCGCCGTCGCGGTGGGCGAGCAGGAACAGGCCGTCACCGCGCTGCTGCGTGGCCCACCGTTCGCGCAGGTGATGCTGGGCGGCCGGTGCGGCAGGGGCGATGAGTCCGTCGACGTCGGCTTGGGTTGCGGGCCTGATGTCCATCGTCCGACCGTACGGCGGGTTGCCACCGCTCGCACCCGCATTTAAGACTGCCTGAAGGGTCGCGGGGACGGTGAAGCCATGGACAGGAATCGCGAGTTGCTGGAGCGACTGTGGGCGGCGGAAGGACAGCTGTCGTTGTCTGCCGAGGCCGAGCACGAGATGCGCGCCGAGGACTACGTGCTGGAGATGCCGCAGTCCGGCGAACGGATCGTCGGCCGGGACAAGATGCGGGCGATGCAGCAGGAGTACCCGAATCCGCCGTCGATCACGATCCTGCGGATCACCGGCGAAGGCGACCATTTCGTCGTGCTCGGGCGCTCGGACTACAGCGGCGACATCTATTACGTCGCGAACGTCGTCGAGTTCCGGGACGGGCGGATCGCACGCGAGACCCGGATCTACGGCGCGCCGTTCGAACCGCCGGCGTGGCGGGCGAAGTACGCGTGACTACTTGGCGACCTCGGTGGCGCGGGACTCGCGGACGACCGTGACCCGGATCTGGCCGGGGTAGGTCAGCTCCTCCTCGACCTGCTTGGCGATGTCGCGCGCCATCACCTGCGCGCCGATGTCGTCGACCGCGTCCGGCAGCACCATCACCCGGATCTCCCGGCCGGCCTGCATCGCGAACACCTTCTCGACACCGTCGTGGTGCATCGCGATCTCCTCCAGCCGCTCGAGCCGCTGCACGTACGCCTCCAGCGACTCCCGCCGCGCACCCGGCCGGCCACCGCTGACCGCGTCCGCCGCCTGGGTCAGCACCGCCTCGACGGTCCGCACCTCGACCTCGTTGTGGTGCGCCTCGATGCAGTGCACGACGTCGTCGTTCTCGCCGTACTTGCGGGCCAGCTCGGCGCCCACGATCGCGTGACTGCCCTCGGACTCGTGCGTCAACGCCTTGCCGATGTCGTGCAGGAACGCGCCGCGCTTGCACAGCTTCGGGTCCAGCCCGAGCTCGGCGGCCATCATGCCGGCGATGTGCGCCGACTCGATCAGGTGTTTGAGCACGTTCTGCCCGTACGACGTCCGGTAGCGCAGCAGACCCATGGTCCGGGCCAGCTCCGGGTGCAGGTCGGTGATGCCGACCTCGGCCATCGCGTCCTCGGCGGCCCGCTCACACAGCTCGGCGACCTCGCCCTTGCTGCGTTCGTAGATCTCCTCGATCCGGCTCGGGTGGATCCGGCCGTCGAGGACCAGCGAGTCCAGGGTCAGCCGGGCGGTCTCCCGCCGTACCGGGTCGAAGCAGGACAGCAGCACCGCCTCGGGGGTGTCGTCGATGATCAGGTTGACGCCCGTGGTCTGCTCGAACGACCGGATGTTGCGGCCCTCACGGCCGATGATCCGGCCCTTCATGTCGTCGCTCGGCAGGTGTACGACCGACACGACCGACTCGCTGGTCTGCTCCGACGCGAGCCGCTGCACCGCGCCGGTGATGATCTTGCGGGCCTTCGTCTCGCCCTCGTCCAGCGCCTGCCGCTCGATGTCGCGGATGATCGTGTGCGCGTGCCGCTTCGCCTCCGCCTCGATGGACGCGACCAGCTCGGTCTTCGCCTGCTCGATGGTCAGGTTGGCGACCCCCTCCAGGATCCGGCGGCGCTCGTCCTCCAGGTCCCGGATCTCGGCCTTGTGGCGGTCCAGCTCGGCCAGCTGCGCGGTCAGCTCGGTCTGGCGTTCTTCGATCGAGCGGTGCTGCTCGTCGAGGCGCTCCTCCCGCTCGGTCAGCCGGTGCTCCCGGCGCTCCATCTCGAGGCGCTGCTCACGCAGGTCGTCCCGGATCGACTGCGCTTCCGACTCGGCTTCCCGCCGTACGTCGGACGATCGCTGCTCGGTCTCCCGCCGTACCTCGGACGCCCGGTCCTCCGCGGCGCGCCGGATCTCCTCGGCGCGCTGCTCCGCCGCCTCGGCCCGGACCCGCAGGACGGCGGCCTCTTCCTCGGCCTGACGGCGCACCAGCTCGGCCGCGGACTTCGCGGCGGCGGTGATGTTCGCGGCCTCCAGCTCGACGGCGGCCGACCCTTCGGCGGCCTTCCGGCGGGAGAGGGTGACGCCGATCCAGGCCAGCAGGCCGGCGATCAGCAGTCCGATCAGGGACAGTCCGATCGACGTAGCCGTCATCGGCGTCTCCCCTCGTTTCGAGTCACGCACCAGGCGGGACTGTGGCCTCGGTCGAAGGGATTCGCCACATGTACGGCGACTGACGGTACGGCTGACCGCACCGCCGGCGTACGGCGGTGCGCCTGTCCGTTCCGTTACGGCGGTACCGCCGGGCGGCCGATGGGTGTGCGTCACCCAGGTTCGGTGCTTGCCGCGGTGCCGTCTATCCGCCGGCGATGCGAGTCGCCGTCGTCAGTCTTCAGCTCGGTCGAGCGTGGTGTCGTGTCTTCTCTCCGGCCGGTCGGCCGGTGATCAACCGCCCTGCCGGTGCTATAGCCGCCACCGTCAGGTGGAGTGATCCCTTACTGATTCCGAGGCTAGGCGTGCCCCATCACCCGGTCAAGACGGACACTCCCACCCCACCAGACCGGTCACACCAGGCACCGGACCCAACGTCCTCCGTCACCCTGCGACCCGGTCGCACCAGCAGACCACTGTAATCACTGGTCCACTCCAGAACCGAACCGCTCAAGTACTACGCGTAGCTTGGCTGTCTCGTGGTGGGCCTTCGGGTATGCCGCCGGCCTACGGGCGTGGGCCCGGGAGGCCTTCTTCCTCGCCGGTCACGGTGCTGCCGGTCTGGGAGCCCTCCGGGCGGGAGCCGGCTGAGCTCGCCGGCTCGGACGACGGGTCCGGCGCCTCACCACCGACGACTCCGGTCGCCTCACTCTCGGCCGACGTACTCCCCTGGCTCGCCGCCTGCGGCGCGCCGTCGTCAGGAGCCGACTCGGCGGCCCGGCCCTCCGGCGTCTCGGCGGGCGGGCTCGCGGGGGTGTCGCCCGACTGGGAGTCGACGTAGCCGCCGACCTTCTGCTGGACGGTGTCGACCTTGTCCGCGTACTTCCCGCCGGTCTGCTTGTCGATCAGGTCGCCGGCCTTCTCCACGCCGGTCTTGATCTTGTCCGGGTTCTGCTTGACGACGTTCCGGAGCCAGTTCTTGGCCTGTTCCTGGAAATCGTTCATTGCACCCTCCGCGGTGTCAGGGGCGGATCGACCGAAAATCCCAGCCTACGGACCAGTCCAAACACCGGTCCTACTTCGGATAACACACCGTCACACCCGACCCGTCAACGCCCCTCGCCGTACGGCGGTCGCCCGGCCAGCGCCAGCCAGCGCCAGGCTGGTCGGTGTCGAGTGGCCGCCGTAGTCGGCAGGTCGCCCTTCGAACAGGACCGTGCCGCCGTGCCGGCCCGGCCCCGGACCCAGGTCGATCAACCAGTCGGCCTGCCGAATCACGTCCAGATTGTGCTCGACGACGACCACGGTGTGACCATGCTCGACCAGGCTGTCCAGCACCTCGAGCAGCGTGTCGATGTCATCCAGATGCAGGCCCGTCGTGGGCTCGTCGAGCACGTACGTCGTGGGCTCGCCGGCCTCCCGTAGTTCCTTGGCGATCTTTACGCGCTGGCACTCGCCACCCGACAGCGTGTTCAGCGACTGCCCCAGCCGCAGGTACCCGAGCCCGACGGCGGCGAGTTGCTGCAGCGCCCGCGAGATCCGTGCATCCGGCAGCTCCGTGATCGTCTCGTCGATCGTCAGCTCCTCCACGTCAGCGATCGAGTGCCCGTTCACCGTGTGCGCGAGGACCTCCGGCGTGAACCGCCGTCCCTGGCAGGTCTCGCAGACCACCTCCTGACCTTCCATGAACGCGAGGTCGGTGTAGAACACGCCGAGCCCCTTGCACTCCGGGCACGCGCCGTCGGAGTTGGCGCTGAACAACGCGGCGGGCACCTGGTTGAGGCGGGCAAACAGCCTCCGGATCGCCGGCGCGATACCGGTGTACGTGATCGGTGTCGAGCGGCGGTTGGCACTGACCGGCTTCTGGTCGATGACAATCGCCTGCTGCTGCTCGACCAGTTCCTGCGCCAGGCTCGACTTCCCCGAACCCGCGACACCGGTCAGCACGGTCATCACCCCGGTCGGGAAGCCCACGGTCACCTTCTGCAGGTTGTTGCGCTCGGCATCTGTCACGGTCAGCTTCCCGTTCTCCCGGCGATTCGTCACCTTCATCGCGCGTTGGCGGGCCAACGCTTTCCCGGTCGGTGTGCCGGATCCGCCGAGCTCGGCGAACGCCCCCTGGAACACGAGCCGCCCACCCTCGGCTCCCGCACCCGGCCCCACCTCGACGACCTGATCCGCATGGCGCATCACCGCCGGGTCGTGCTCCACCACTAGCACGGTGTTCCCACTGTCGCGCAGTTGCTCGAGCAACTTGACCATCGAGTCGACGTCAGTCGGATGCAGGCCGACGGTCGGCTCGTCGACGACGTACGTCATCTCGGTCAGGCTCGACCCGAGGTGCTTGACCGTCTTGATCCGCTGCGACTCGCCGCCGGACAACGTGGTCGTCGCCCGCGACAGGGCCAGGTACCCGAGGCCGATGGTGACCATCGCCTCCAACCGCGCCGTCAACGCTGCCACCACCGGTCCGACGATCCTTGTGTCGATCTGCCGTACGACGTCGAGCAGCTCGGTGATCTCCAGTCGGGCGAGTTGGCCGATGGTGTTGCCGTCGACCGTCGCCGTACGCGCGGCCTCGTTGAGGCGATCGCCCGCGCAGTCCGGGCAGGTCCCGGACTTCGTGAACTTGCGAATCGCGTCCTGCTTGCGCTCGGACAGGTTGTCAGCGGTGCGCAGGTAGATGCGTTCGAACCGCTCGACCACGCCCTCGTAGTCCTTGGGTGGCTTGTGTCCCAGGTCGGCCGCGGCCTGGCCGCCGTACAGGAGTGCTTCGAGTTCCGAAGCGGTCCAGTCCCGCAGTGGAGTGTCCACGTCGAACGTGCCGATGTCGGCGTACTGGGTGTACCAGTAGCCGCCGTTGCCGAAGCCGGGCAGCCGGATGGCGCCGCCGGCGAGTGACTTGTCGAGGTCCAGGAAGCGTTCGACGGCGCTGACCACGACCTCGCCGAGACCGTGGCAGGTCGGGCACATGCCGGTCGGGTCGTTGAACGAGAACCGGTTCGACTCCCCGACGTGTGGCTCACTCAGGCGGGAGAACAACAGCCGCAGGTACGTCCACGCGTCGGTGATCGTGCCGACCGTCGACCGCGCGTTGCCGCCGATCCGCCGCTGGTCGATCACGATCACCGGGGTCAGCCCGTCGATGTGCTCGACCTCCGGGCGGGCCCACTTCGGCAGCCGGTTGCGCGCGAACGGCGGGAACGTCTCGTTCAGCTGAAAGCCCGCTTCGGCGGCGATCGTGTCGAACACCAGCGACGACTTCCCCGACCCCGATCTGCCGACGAACACGACCAATTGATTACGCGGTACGACGAGATTGAGTCCATCGAGGTTGTTGGTCCGGGCTTGGCGAATGGTGATGTTCCGGTCAGCCATGGGTACGACATTATGCGCAGATGTGGCCGGATTCTGGCCGCAATTGGTGCCACCATGGTCGGCATGGCAGACGTGACCGCGCGCATGCTGGCCCTGTTGTCGACGTTGCAGTCCGGGCGGTCGTTCAGCGGGGACGAGTTGACTCGGCGCTTGACTGTCAGCCCGCGAACGCTGCGACGAGACGTCGACCGCCTCCGCAGCTACGGCTACCCCGTCGAAACCCAACCCGGCCCCGGCGGCTACTACCGCCTCGCCGCCGGCCGCACGATGCCACCCCTCGTCCTCGACGACGACGAAGCCGTCGCAACCCTCCTAGCCCTAGCCGCCCTCGCCGCAGCCGGCCCCTCCCCAACCACTCGACCTCCAGCCGCCCCACCCTCACCCGGTTCCTCTTCACCCGGCCCACCCCCACCCGGTTCTCCTGCACCCGGTTCTCCTGCAGCCAGCCCACCCCCACCCGGTCCTCTTGCAGCCGCCCCGCCAGCCGGTTCTCCTGCGGCCGGTTCTTCTTCAGGTGGTTCTTCGGGTGGTTCGCCTTCAGGTGAGCGGGGAATCGACGATGCGGCGTTGCGTGCCTACGGCAAGGTCGACCAGTTTCTCCCCGCCCACCTCCGCGGCCAGGTCGTCTCCGTCCGCTCCAGCCTCGAGACCAGCCCCCAACCGGCGCCGGCAGTCACCGCGGACCAACTCGGCACTATCGCCGAAGCCATCACTGCCGAGGAGACGATCTCGTTCGCATACGTCAACGCCCGCGGCGGACAGGCGATCCGCAGAGTCGAGCCCTACCGCCAGCTCCACTACATGCTGCGCTGGTACCTGCTCGCCTTCGACCTCGATCGCGACGACTGGCGAGTGTTCCGGCTCGATCGCATCACCGACGAGCGCCGTACCAACACCCGCTACACCCCGCGCCCACTACCCGCCGACTCCGCCACCGCCTACCTCCGCCAGGGCCTCAACAAGTCCAAGCAGAAGCTCACTCTCACCATCGACGCCCCCATCGACCCCGTGCTGGACGCCTTCAAATACCAAGACGCCGAAATCCACCCCCTGGACGCAAACCGCACCTCCGTCACCATCACCCTCGACACCTGGCAATGGCTCCTCCAGCCCCTCGCCTTCCTGGACGCAGACTTCCACCTCCCCCCGACCTCCCCCTTCACCCCCGCCTACCGCACCTTCGCCCACCGCCTCCTCGACGCCACCAACGCAGCAGTCACCTAGCCGGCCTATCGCCCGCCCAGACCTGCCCTCGCCACCGGCTTACTACCAGTGGGCCATCTCGCCCGCAGCGGTCCCATCACACCCGCAGCGGTCCCATCACACCCGCACCGGTCCCATCACACCCGCCCCCAGCCGAGCGGCCCCTCGAGCGCGTCGACCGGAACTACTGCCCGTCGAGGTGTTCCTTCGCGAGCTGGGGCGGCGCGAACACGAGCCACCCATCAAGAAGCGCTTCCCGAAGGACCGGCTCAGACACCTTGTCGAGCTCGATCAACACCGCCGGGTAATTGTCGAAGTGCGGAATCGTGAAGAACCCATCCCCCGCCCGCGCCGAAAGCACCGCTTCCTTCTCAGCGAGATCCTCTACCCGAACCGCGAGAATCGGCCCCTCCGGCGGAGTCTCATCCCCAAACCGCCGCAAATCCGCCTTACTGAACGGCCGCTCCCACGCGTACGCCTTCCCTGCGACCGCCCACGTCCGACTCCCATGCCGAGCCGTCTCCACAGTCTCCGGCAACCCCGCCACCACCCGCTCCACATCCTCGAAGCCAGCCATGCCCCCAACCTACGCGCCCCCCACTCCAGCCCTGCGGGGCCGGTCTGATGGTGTGGGGACCGGCCTAGGGGCGGTGGGGTCAGTCGGGCTCGATGCCGGAGGGGTCCAGGAGGGGCAGCTCCTCGTGGGAGGCGGAGAGTTCTTCTTTGACGATGGTCATGGCCAGGCCACCCGGATACCCCTTGCGGGCGAGCATGCCAAGAAGACGACGCATGGCCACCTGCCGATCCAACGAACGCATGGACTTGAGCTTCCGCCGTACCAGCGCCCGAGCCGTCTCCTCCTCCTGCTCCGGATCCAGCTCATCAAGCGCATCACGCGCCAACTGATCATCCACACCCCGGCGGCGAAGCTCCTGCGCCAGCGCCCGCTTCCCCAGCCCACGCCCCCGGTGCCGAGACTCAACCCAAGCATTCGCAAACGCCGCGTCATCGATCAACCCGACATCAGTGAACCGATCGAGCACCTCGTCAGCCACGTCATCCGGAATCTCCCGCTCAGCAAGCAATCCCGCCAACTCAGCCCGCGTACGCGGCTGCCCCGTCAGCTTGTCCAACAAAATCGTCCGAGCCACCGCATACGGATCCGACTCCCCATCCACCACCGGATCCGCAGGCCCCTCCGGCCCCTCCGCCGCACCCCGACCTCGCCGAGATCCCCCAAACCCCCGCTTCCGAACCTCACGCCGCTCCCCACCCGCACCGCCACCGCCAACCCCACTACGCGGGCTGGCATCACCACGTCCGCCAGCCCCACCATGTCCGCCGGACCGACCACCCTCGCTGGCGTCACGACGTCCGCCAGTCCGACCACCGCTCCCCGTCTCACCAACCCGGTCGCCTGCCTCACCACGCCCAGCGCCCCGAGACCGCCCAGCACCAACCCCGTCGCTGGATGAACGAGTCCGAGTCGTATCCCCAGCACTGCCGCGAGCCTCAGCTCCAGCGGTGTCGGGAGCCGCATCCCTGGCCCTGGTGACATCCTTCCCGTGAGCTCTGACAACGGCGCGTTCTGCAACTCCACCGTCGATTTGAGTCGGCTCATCCGCCGGAGCCTCGCGTGCAGGCGTAAGCACCTCGCCCGAGCCAGCCCCAGCTCCCGACCGCTGGACACGGTCAACAGGTACGTCGTCCGACTCCGCCCAGGGATCGGCGGGCGCTGCGGGAACTCGCCCGCTCCCCTTCACACCCGAGGCAGGCTCCTCGTCAGCCCCGAAAGCCCTTGCGGCCGCCCACCGTTCGTTGGCCTCCGCATCGCCTCTGCTGCCGGTACGGCTACCAGCACCACCCGACCCGGCCTCGTCATCCGCCGGATCACCCCAAGGATCCACAGCCCCAGCAACCCGCCGACCAGCACCGGTACGACGCTCGCCACGAGCTGACGCAGTCGACTCATCGCCCGCATCGTCTCCCCACGGATCCACCAGCGCGGCCGCCCGCTTGGCCCCGCCTGTACGACGGTCACCACTCGACTCGTCCGCGTTGTCGGCCCCATCACCCCAGGGATCTACCGAGCCCACAGCCCGTCCGGCCCCACCTGTACGACCGTCGCTGCTCGACTTGCCCGTGTTGTCGGCCGCGTCAGCCCACGGATCTACCGACCCCGCAGCTCGTCGACCTCGACCACCGCGACCAGCACGGTCTGAGTCGGTCGGCTGGAGGTCTTCAAGCTCGTCCCACGGATCCGAGGTGCCTGAGGTCGGCCGAATCCTGCCTACTCGGAGGCCGTTACGCCCCGAGCCCGCGGACTCCTCCGGCGAATTCTCGTCTGCCCACGGATCGGCGGCGTCCACAGCCCGCCCGATGCGGGCAGGGCCACGCCGGCGGGATGTCGAGGACGACGTGGTGTCGAGTACGGCGTCGGCTGCCGCGTTCCCTGGGTCGACGCGCGCGCGGTTGTTGCTTCTCTTGCGCCGGCCGCTCTGGCCGCGGAGTTCCCCGGAAGCGGTCGGTGTAGAGGCCGCTCGGCTCGCGCGGCTTGCCGCTTGGGGCTCTTCGGCGGTGACGTCTTCCGCTGACGGCTCGTCTGGGATGTCGTCTTCCGCCCATGGCTCGTTGGTGCGAGGGCGTCGCCTGATGCTGCCGACGGGGCGGCGGCGGTTCGAGGGCGATGGAGCTTTGGGTACGGCGTCGTCGCTCGCCGACTGTGGATCGACG
This sequence comes from Kribbella sp. NPDC050124, assembly GCF_044460355.1. Classification (NCBI taxonomy): domain Bacteria; kingdom Bacillati; phylum Actinomycetota; class Actinomycetes; order Propionibacteriales; family Kribbellaceae; genus Kribbella; species Kribbella sp. NPDC050124. The sequence continues at coordinate 210,863 of NZ_JBITJU010000002.1, read as the reverse complement.
GGGGTGTTGCGCTGTCGCCGCTGGTCCTGCGTGCTGCCGTCGCGGGTTGCGCCGGGGCCCTGGGCCAGGAGGGATCTGGCCAGGGCCAAGCGGTCGGCGTGCGGTAGGGACAGGGCCGCGGGGGCAGCGTCTTCGGCGGAGTGCCGAGAGTCGCTGCCACCCGCGGTGGGTCGATCAGAAGTCGACATCGACCTCGGCCGCGGCGGCGTCGTCGGCCGGCGAGTCCAGGGTCGGGCCGATGCCCATCTTCTCCTTGATCTTCTTCTCCAGCTCGTTGGCCAGGTCGGGGTTGTCGCGCAGGAAGTTCCGCGCGTTCTCCCGGCCCTGGCCGAGCTGGTCGCTCTCGTAGGTGAACCAGGCGCCGGCCTTGCGGACGAAGCCCTGCTCGACACCGAGGTCCAGCAGGCTGCCCTCACGGCTGATGCCCTGGCCGTAGATGATGTCGAACTCGGCCTGCTTGAACGGCGGGGCGACCTTGTTCTTCACGACCTTCACCCGGGTCCGGTTGCCGACCACGTCGCTGCCGTCCTTGAGCGACTCGATCCGGCGCACGTCCAGGCGCACCGACGCGTAGAACTTCAGCGCCCGGCCACCGGTCGTGGTCTCCGGCGAGCCGAACATGACGCCGATCTTCTCGCGCAGCTGGTTGATGAAGATCGCCGTCGTACCGGTGCCGTTGACGGCGCCGGTCATCTTCCGCAGCGCCTGGCTCATCAGCCGGGCCTGCAGACCGACGTGGCTGTCACCCATCTCGCCCTCGATCTCGGCCCGCGGCACCAGCGCGGCCACCGAGTCGATCACGACGATGTCGATCGCGCCGGAGCGGACCAGCATGTCGGCGATCTCCAGCGCCTGCTCACCGGAGTCGGGCTGCGAGACCAGCAGCGCGTCGGTGTCGACGCCCAGCTTCCGCGCGTACTCCGGGTCGAGCGCGTGCTCGGCGTCGATGAAGGCGGCGATACCGCCGGCCCGCTGGGCGTTGGCCACCGCATGCAGGGCGACCGTCGTCTTACCCGAGGACTCCGGACCGTAGATCTCCACCACCCGGCCACGCGGCAGGCCGCCGATGCCGAGCGCGATGTCGAGCGCGATCGACCCGGTCGGGATGATCTCGATGGGAGCCTTGCCCTGCTCCCCCAGCCGCATCACCGCGCCCTTGCCACACTGCCGCTCGATCTGCGTCAGCGCGGTCGCCAGCGCCTTCTCACGATCCGTCGCTGCGCGTTCCGCACTCGTTGCACCAGCCATGTGACCGCCACCTGACCCATCTACGTATCGGGGCCGCTGTCCCAGCCGCCCGAAGGATTTCGTTGTCGCCAGAGAAGGTACGGGTTACGTCGGACAGTTTTCGCCGCCACCGGAAATCTGTGGACAAACTCGGCCGCCAGCGCACCTTCAGGAGACCAAACTATCCCGAACACGTGTTCGAATCGCAACTGACACGCCGAAGTTGTCCCGGCAGCCGTCCTGGACCGCCGACTCCCTACCCTTGCGGCGTGGCAGACCGTCCAGACATCCCCGACTCCGCCGTCATTCTCGCGCTCAGCCGGGTCGAGTTCGGCATCGATTCGGTGCTCGACTCGCTCCGCACCCAGGACCCGTTCGGCATCCGCAGCGTCCTCACCGAGTACTCCGCCCAGGAGCAGCCCAACCTGGCCGAGAAGGGCCTGATCCTGGCGATCGACCGGCTGCTGAAGATGAGGGTCCCCGGGCACACCGAGTGGCCGACGCTGCCGCTGGCGGAGCGCTGCGACTGGTGGGTGGAGCGGCTCGGCGGGTTCGCCGCCGTCGTCGCGGGTCTTCCCCGGATCAGCGGAGCCGCCGCCGACCGCCTGCCGATCAAGGACACCCTCGGCGCCGCCGTACAGGCCATGGTGATCGGCGCAGTCTGCCGCGAGTACGGCGTCGAGGCGCATGCCGACCGTACGGCGGTCATCGCACGCGTACTCACCGACCGGCCGATCACACCGGACGACGTGCTCAAGTACGACGACCCCACCGCGGCCGGCCAGGACGTCGCCAAGCAACTGGGCTTCGGTGACGAGTCGGAGGAGGCTGGGCTGCGCAAGGGAGTCAGGCTGGTCTGGCGGATCAGCAAGCTGTTCGGCGGGCTGGGTGAGGTGTTCGAGGAGCGCCCGCGCGGCAGTCTCGGCGCCAGACTCCTCGGCAAGCTCCCTGCGGTCGGATTGGTCGGCGGCTTCTTCGACGAACGCACGGGCATCCGCAAGGCGGCGTACGAGGCTGCTGACCTGCTCATGACCGGCGCCTTCCGGACAAAGCCTGTCTGAGCACAGGGCAAGGCTGGGATGATCTCCGCATGACTGGGATCGTCATCGTGAGGGCGGACGAGAGCTGGCCGGCCCAGTACGAGAAGATTGCGCGCGCAGTGAGCGAGCTGCTCGGGGAAGCGGCACAGCGGATCGACCACATCGGGTCGACCTCCGTGCCTGGGCTGGCTGCGAAGGACGTCCTCGACATGCAGGTGACCGTCGGGACCGAGCCGGAGCTGGACGACGTGGTCGAGCGGATGGTGGCGGCCGACTGGGAGCTGCGTCCGCCCAGACGCGACCACCCGGTGCCCGGTCTGCCTGCCGAGGACGTGCAGTGGGTCAAGCGCCTACTGGTCGAGCCGATGTACCGCCGGCGGGTGAACCTGCACGTCCGGGTCGCGGGGCGAGCCAACCAACGCTATGCACTGCTGTTCCGCGACTACCTGCGCAACCATCCGGAGACTGCGGCGGCGTACGGCGAATTCAAACGACGGGCCGCGGCACTGCCGATCGAGTCGACCGCGGACTACGCCAACCTCAAGGACCCGGTCTGCGACCTGATCTATCTGCCTGCCGAGGAGTGGGCCGCCCGTACGGGCTGGACGCCCTGACCGACCGGCACCGGGACGCAGGGTGAGTGCAGTACTACAGCGTGGTCGTTGACCCTGTCCGGTCCAGCCAGCAGGCTGGATCGGGGGTGCGTCGTGGACGGTCCGACGTACGGGCGGGCGTCTCCTCCAAGGGGGCGTGGTTCTGGTGGGCGGAGTAGGACGGCTGGCGGCGTTGCCGTGCGGCAAGGTGTCCAAATGGATCGTCCTGGCGCTGTGGATCGTTGCCATCGCGGCGTCGTTCGGACCAGCGGGCAAGCTGACCGGTGCGCAGGAGAACGACGCTGTCTCCTGGCTGCCCGGCAAAGCCGAGTCCACCGAGGTGCTCAAGGCGACAGAGCAGTTTTCCTCGCCCGACGAGATCCCTGCAGTGCTCGTCTACGAACGGTCGTCCGGCATCACCCCTGCGGACCAGCAGGCGGTCGCACAGCACGTGAGGCAGTTCGCGGAGTTGCCCGACGTCGACCGTGAGGTGGTCGGACCGATCCCATCGGAGGACGGGAAGGCGCTGCAGGTACTCGTACCGATCAACGCCGGCTCCGGTGGCTGGGAGGTGATCGGCGAACGCGCAGACGACCTCAGGCGCGTCGCAGCCGACCGCCCCGAGGGCATGTCCTTCCACGTGACCGGTCCTGGCGGCTTCGCTGCCGACTCGCAGGAGGCGTTCGCAGGTATCGACGGCAAGCTCCTGTACTCCGCTGCCGCCGTAGTGATCGTCATCCTCCTGCTGACGTACCGCAGCCCAGTGCTCTGGCTGCTGCCACTGTTCTCGGCCGCAGCAGCCCTGTTCGCCGCGCAGGCGGTCGTCTATTACCTTGCAACCGAGGCAGACCTCACCGTCAACGCGCAGAGCGCCGGCATCCTGACAGTGCTCGTGTTCGGCGCAGGGACGGACTATGCACTCCTCCTGGTGGCCCGATATCGCGAAGAACTCAGGAGACACGAGGACCGGCACGAGGCGATGGCGTTCGCGCTGCACCGTTGCGGACCGGCAATCATCGCCTCTGGTTCGACTGTCGTGGCCGGCATGCTCTGTCTGCTCCTTGCCTCGATGAACTCGACGCGCGGCCTCGGACCGGTCGCAGCGGTCGGCATCGTCGTTGCTCTGGCCGCCATGCTGACCTTGCTCCCCGCACTACTCGTCATCTGCGGTCGCTGGGTGTTCTGGCCGCTCAAGCCGACGTACGGCTCTGCAGACCACACCGAGACGAGTGTGTGGGGCCGCATCGGCCGACGGATCGCCGTACGCCCGCGTCTGACGTGGGTCACCACCACGCTCGTACTGGCCGTCGCTTCACTCGGCATGCTGCGCCTGGACGCGGGCGGTCTGAGCAACGAGGAGTCCTTCGTCGGTACGCCGGAGTCAGTGGTCGGCGAGAAGGTCCTGGCCGCCCACTTCCCGGCCGGCGCGGGCAATCCACTCGTCGTGGTGAGCAACGCGGAGAGTGCGACAGAGGTCCGTACGGCGATGGAGTCGACGGAAGGTATTGCTGAGGTTGCGGAGCCCCGAGTGGCAGGCGGGCTGGCCTACCTCGAAGGCACGTTGACGGACGCGGCCGACACGCAGGCCGCGAAGGACACCGTGGACCGAGTCCGGGCGGCTGTCCACGCAGTGCCGGGAGCAGACGCGCTCGCCGGCGGCGGGACAGCGATCTTGCTGGACACCCAGCGAGCCGCGGACCGGGACAACAAGGTGATCATCCCCGTCGTACTGACGGTCGTCCTGCTGATCCTCATGCTCTTGCTGCGGTCGTTGCTCGCACCGGTGTTGCTCGTGGCGACTGTGGTGCTGTCCTTCGGCGCGGCGCTCGGCATCAGTGCGCTGGTGTTCGACCAGGTGCTCGGGTTCGGCGGCGCGGACGTGTCGTTGCCACTGTTCGTCTTCGTCTTCTTGGTTGCTCTGGGCATCGACTACAACATCTTCCTGATGACCCGGGTCCACGAGGAGTCCAAGACGCACGGCACCCGGCGCGGCGCGCTGATCGGCGTCGCCGCGACCGGTGGCGTGATCACCTCGGCCGGACTGGTGCTGGCCGGGACGTTCGCGGTGCTGGCCACGTTGCCGGTGGTGGCGTTCGCGGAGATCGGCATCGCGGTGGCGCTCGGTGTCCTGCTGGACACGATCGTCGTCCGCTCGGTGCTGGTGACCGCGCTCAACCTCGACATCGGCCGGCACCTGTGGTGGCCGAGCAAGCTGGCGAAGAAGCGCGACCCGGAGCCGAGCGACGACTTGACAGAGCCGGAACCGGAGCTGACGAGCACCTGAGGCTGGCACGCAGCGCTGACAGCCGGTCCGGCTGTCAGCGCTCGCTCGGTGGCAGCTGCAGGTGGGCCCAGACGGCCCGCCAGACGGTTTTGGCGTGCTCACCGTCGGCCAGGGCCTCGACGACCGTACGGCCTCCGAGCTCCCGAACGACCTGGGTCTCTGCCCAGGTCCGTGCATAGGCGGGACCGAGATGTTCGTCCATCCGCGCCCAGAACTCCGTCAGTCTCATGCCTGCCCGTCGTTGTCCTTCGGTGGCTGTCCCCAACCGCCCTGCGAGCCGTCCTGCGAGCCGTCCTGCGGTCCAGGCTGCCCCTGAGCCGGCGGTTGGCCTTGCTGCGGCGGGCCCCAACCGCCCTGCGGCTGTTGCCCCTGCTGACCGTAGCCCTGCGGCGGCTGGCCTGGTTGCTGTCCCCAGCCGCCCTGCTGAGGCGGTTGCCCCTGCGGACCCCACTGGCCCTGCCCAGGCTGACCCTGCTGCGGCTGAGGCTGTCCAGGGTACTGCGGCTGACCAGGCTGTCCCGGGTACGGCGCCTGACCCGGCTGACCGCCCTGGCCCGGCTGGCCTTGACCAGGCTGACCTTGGCCCGGCTGTCCGCCGTACGGGCCGGGTTGGCCGCCGTACTGACCGCCTGGACCGGACTGGGCGTAGCCCTGCTGCTGGCCATAGCCCGGCTGTCCCGGGTACTGCCCCGGCTGGCCGCCGTACTGGGGGCCCCACTGGCCCTGCTGCGGCTGGCCCGGGTACTGCCCGTACTGCCCGTAGCCCTGCTGCGCCTTGGCCTTGCGGCTGCGCAGCACGAAGAAGACAGCCGCGCCGACAACCAGCAACAGGAGCACGACGATGAGGATGATCGCCCACATCGGGAAGCTGCTGCCCGCCTCGGAGGTGAGCGACACGCTGCCGAGCTTGTCAAGGCTGTCGTACGTCGCAGTGCGGCCGTCGATCTTGGCGCCGTCGTCGTGCTCGAGGATCTTGCCGGGCATGGTGATCTTGAAGTCCACGGTCGGCTGGCTGCCGGACGGCACGTTGTTGCCCAGGTTGTCCGCCTTCACGGTCACGATGACCTTGTCGCCCTCCTTGCGGAAGCCGACGCCTTCCCCGCTCGAACTGCCCATCTTGTCGAAGGGCACGCTCTCGAACGTGCAGTTGGAACCGACGTACCGCTCGTCCTCGAAGGCCTTGCAGGTGACCCCGTCGGTGGTGGTCTCCTTGATCCCGTTCTCGATCTGCCCGCGGACCTTGTCGAGCGACTGGCCGCTGGACTCCAGCAGGTCCTTGTCGACCCCGATCTGCATGGTGCCCGAGACGGTCTCGTTCGAGTTGACCTTGAGGTCGGCATCGAGTTTCACGCACCCGGTCAACGCGACCAGGCAGGCCACGACGACGAGCGCTGCACGTACGCGGTTCATCATGCGGCCGATCATTCCAGAAGAAGGGGACAACGCCGTCACCGGACGTGAACTGCCTGGTCAGAGCCCGAAAACCGGAAACTGTCCCAGGGACCCGGCAAGATGGGCGGCGTGAAGAAGACCAGCGCGTTGAGCCGGTTCTCGCCCGCGACCCGGGCGTGGTTCGGCGACGTCTTCGAGGCGGCCACCCCGGCCCAGCTCGAGGCGTGGGACGCCATCACCGCGGGCCGGGATGCGCTGGTGGTCGCCCCGACGGGTTCGGGCAAGACGCTGGCCGCCTTCCTGTGGGCACTCGACCGGCTGGCCTCTGTGCCGGCGCCGGACGATCCGAAGCTGCGCTGCCGGGTGCTGTACGTGTCGCCGCTGAAGGCACTCGCGGTCGACGTGGAGCGCAACCTGCGGGCGCCGCTGATCGGGATCCGCGAGACCGCACGGCGGCTCGGCGAGGCGCCGGTCGACGTCGAGGTCGCGGTCAGGTCGGGCGATACCCCGGCCGGTGAACGACGGCGGTTCGCCAGCCGGCCGTCCGACGTACTGATCACCACTCCCGAGTCGCTCTTCCTGTTGCTGACGTCGCAGGGACGCGAAGCGCTGCGCGGCGTGGAGACCGTGATCGTGGACGAGGTGCACGCGGTCGCGGGGACCAAGCGTGGGGCGCACCTGTCACTCACGCTGGAGCGGCTGGACTCCTTGCTGCCCAAGCCGGCGCAGCGGATCGGGCTGTCGGCGACCGTTAGGCCGGTCGAGGAGGTCGCGCGCTTCCTCGGTGGCGAGCGGCCGGTGACCGTGGTGCAGCCGAAGTTCACCAAGCAGTGGGACCTGAGTGTCGTCGTTCCGGTCGAGGACATGGCCGAGCTGGCGAGCACCGAGATCGAGACCTCCGGATCGGCCGCCGGTCCGCCGCAGCATGCGTCGATCTGGCCGCATGTGGAGGAGCAGGTCTTCGACCTCATCGCACAGCACAAGTCCACGATCGTCTTCGCCAACTCGCGCCGGCTGGCCGAACGACTCACCGCCCGGCTGAACGAGATCGCCGCCGAGCGCGCGGAGCTGGAGCTTCCGGACGCAGGTTCGCCGGCGCAGCTGATGGCACAGTCGGGTGCATCGCTCGCGGCGCCGCCCTTGATCGCACGGGCCCACCACGGTTCGGTTAGCAAGGAGCAGCGGCTGCTGATCGAGGCGGACCTGAAGTCCGGGCGACTGCCGTGCGTGGTCGCGACGAGCAGCCTCGAGCTCGGTATCGACATGGGCGCCGTCGACCTCGTCGTACAGGTCGAGGCACCACCATCGGTCGCCAGCGGCCTGCAGCGGGTCGGCCGCGCCGGTCACCAAGTCGGCGCTGTGTCGCGTGGCGTGTTGTTCCCCAAGTTCCGTGGCGACCTGATCGACACGGCGGTGGTCGTGCAGCGCATGCGCGACGGGCTGATCGAGAGCCTCCACATCCCGGCCAACCCACTCGACGTACTCGCTCAGCAGATCGTGTCGATCGTCGCGCTGGACACGGTCGATGTGGATGAACTGTTCGCGCTGGTACGACGCTGTGCGCCGTTCGCGACGCTGCCGCGGTCGGCGTACGACGGGGTGCTCGACATGCTGTCGGGCCGCTACCCGTCGGACGAGTTCGCCGAGCTGCGGCCGCGGATCGTCTTCGACCGGGTGAGCGGGGAGATCTCCGGGCGGCCGGGTGCACAGCGGCTTGCGGTGACGAGCGGCGGCACGATCCCGGATCGCGGGTTGTTCGGTGTCTTCCTGGTCGGCGAGTCGACGAACCATCGCGTCGGTGAGCTGGACGAGGAGATGGTGTACGAGTCGCGGGTCGGCGACGTCTTCACACTGGGCGCGTCGAGCTGGCGGATCGAGGACATCACCCACGACCGCGTGCTCGTCTCCCCTGCGCCCGGTCAACCGGGGCGCTTGCCGTTCTGGAAGGGCGACGCGGTGGGGCGGCCGGCTGAGCTAGGTGCCGCGACGGGTGCTTTCGTGCGGAAGATGGCGTCGCTGCCGGCACCCAAGGCCGTCGAGCGAGCACGCGCCGCGGGACTGGACGAGTTCGCGGCCAACAACCTGGTGTCGTACCTGGCTGAGCAACGTGAGGCGACGAGCCGAGTGCCGGACGACGTGACCGTTCTGGTCGAGAGGTTCCGCGACGAGCTCGGCGACTGGCGAGTCTGCGTGCACTCGCCGTACGGCGGCCAAGTGCACGGACCGTGGGCGCTGGCGATCGCGGCGCGGCTGCGCGAGCGGTACGGGATGGACGCGCAGTCGGTGTCGGGTGACGACGGCATCGTGCTGCGGCTGCCGGAGACCGACGAGGCGCCGCCGGGTGCCGAGCTGGTGCTGTTCGACCCGGCCGAGATCGAGGACCTGATCACCGCGGAGGTCGGTGGATCGGCGCTGTTCGCCTCGCGGTTCCGGGAGTGTGCGGCGCGTGCGTTGCTGCTGCCGCGGCGGAATCCGGGGCGGCGGTCACCGTTGTGGCAGCAGCGGCAGCGGTCGGCGCAGCTGCTCAGTGTGGCCAGCAAGTACGGTTCGTTCCCGATCGTGCTCGAGACGTTGCGCGAGGTGCTGCAGGATGTCTACGACCTGCCGGCGCTCAAGGATCTGCTGACGGGCATCAGCGAGCGGCGGATCTCGGTGGTCGAGGTCGAGACGCCGGAGGCCTCGCCCTTCGCGAAGTCGCTGCTGTTCGGGTATGTCGGCGCCTTCATGTACGAGGGCGATACACCGCTCGCCGAGAAACGGGCGGCCGCTCTTGCGCTGGACCAGAGCCTGCTGGCGGAGCTGCTCGGCCGGACGGAGTTGCGTGAGCTTCTCGACGCCGAGGTCGTGCTGCGGACCGAGGCCGAGCTGCAGCGGCTCGCCGAGGATCGTCGCGCTCGTGATGCCGAGGGTTTGTTCGACGTACTACGGATGATTGGCCCGCTGTCGTTGTCCGAAGCGTCCCAGCGGTGTGTCGACGACGCCGATGCCGAGTCGTGGTTGACGGAGCTGGCGGCCGCTCGGCGAGTAGTCCGGGTGCGGATCGCCGGTGAGCGTCGGTGGGCTGTCGTCGAGGATGTGGCGCGGCTTCGCGACGCGCTCGGCGTACCTCTTCCGCCAGGAATCGCGGAAGCGCATGCCGAGCCGGTCGCCGATCCGCTCGGGGATCTCGTGTCGCGTTACGCGCGGACGCATGGGCCCTTCCGTGCGGTCGATCTCGCGACGCACCTGGGCATCGGCGTGGCGGTGGTCACGGATGCGCTGCGGCGGTTGGGTGCGGCTGGGCGGGTCGTCGAGGGCGAGTTCTTGCCGGGCGGCATCGCTTTGGAGTGGTGCGACAGCGAGGTTCTCCGGTTGCTGCGGCGCCGTTCGCTGGCCGCGCTGCGCAAGGAGGTCGAGCCTGTCGATCCGTCGGCGCTCGCGCGCTTCCTACCGGCCTGGCAAGGCATCACGAGCAGCCGCGGCCGCGGGTACGACGTGCTGCTCGGAGCGGTCGAGCAATTGGCCGGTTGTGCGGTGCCGGCGTCGGCGTTGGAGTCGATCGTGCTGCCGTCGCGGGTGCCCGGGTATCAGCCGTCGATGCTGGACGAGTTGACCGCGACTGGTGAGGTCGTGTGGGCGGGCTCGGGTTCGTTGCCGGGGACGGACGGCTGGGTGTCGCTGCATCTCGCCGACAACTGCGACCTGACGCTGCCCGATCCGGATCCGGCGTTCGAGATCGGTGAGACACATCAGGCTGTGCTCGACGCGTTGTCGGGCGGCGGTGCGTTCTTCTTCCGTCAGCTGAGCGATGTCGTCGGAGCCGCCGCCGGTGTCGTGGACGACGAGACCTTGGTCGGCGTGCTTTGGGATCTGGTCTGGGCGGGCCAGCTGACGAACGACACGCTCGCACCAGTTCGGTCACTCGTCGGGGGTGGCCGTGGGACTCATCGAGCTCGCCGTACGACGCCTCGCGCTCGACCCGGACGCCTACCGCGGCCGGGACGACCGGCGATGCCGGCGCGCAGCGGACCACCGACGGCGGGTGGGCGCTGGTCGTTGCTTCCGGCCCGGAATCCGGACGCGACCAGGCGAGCGCACGCGGCCGCCGAGACGCTGCTCGACCGGTACGGGATCGTCACGCGAGGGTCGGTGATCACCGAGCGGACGCCCGGTGGGTTTGCGGCTGTCTACAAGGTGCTGAGCGCTTTCGAGGAGTCCGGACGCTGTCGACGCGGATACTTCGTGGCTGGGTTGGGTGCGGCGCAGTTCGCGTTGCCTGGCGCGGTTGACCGGTTGCGGGCAATGGCCGAGTTGCCCGGGTCTGTTGGTTCGGCTCGCGGTCGGCGCGATGAGGAGCCAGCTGCGCGGGCCGTCGTACTCGCGGCTTCCGACCCGGCGAACCCGTACGGCGCCGCGCTGCCGTGGCCCGAGCGGGAGAACGCCGGCGGGCATCGGCCAGGCCGGAAGGCCGGAGCGCTCGTCATGCTGGTCGACGGACAACTGATCGTGTACGTCGAACGCGGCGGTCGGACCGTGCTCAGCTTCACCGAAGACCCGGACCTGCTGCAGCCTGCGGTCGATGCGCTCGCTCTGGCGATCAGGGACGGGCAGCTCGGCAAACTCAGCGTCGAGACGGCGGATGGTGAGCAGGTGCGGCATACGGCGTTCGGCGATGCGCTGGCGAAGGCGGGCTTCCACGCGACGCCGCGGGGATTGCGATTGCGAGCCTGAGCCATGCCTGAGGGCGACACCGTCTGGCGGGCTTGCAAGCGGCTCGACCAGGCTCTGCGCGGGCAGGAACTGGTCCGCACGGACTTCCGCGTGCCCGCCTTGGCCACGACTGACCTCAGTGGGCGTACGGTGCTCGAGGTCATTGCGCGCGGCAAGCATCTGCTGATGCGGTTGTCGGGTGGGGTGACCGTGCACAGCCACTTCCGGATGGACGGCAGCTGGCATCTGTACCGGCCCGGCGAGCGCTGGCGAGGCGGCCCGGACCACCAGGTGCGCGCGGTGCTGGAGACGTCGTCCTGGATCGCCGTCGGTTATCGCCTGCCGGTGCTTGAGTTGGTCGCGACGGATGACGAGGCGAGCGTGGTCGGTCATCTTGGGCCGGATCTGCTGTCGCCGGCGTTCGACCGCGAGCAGGCGATCGCCAACGTCCAGGCCGAGCCGGAGCGGACGATCAGCGAGGCCTTGCTCGATCAGCGCAAGCTCGCGGGCATCGGGAACTTCTACCGGACCGAGGTCTGCTTTCTGCTCGGCCTCCACCCCTGGCGCCCGGTCGCATCAGTCGACGTCGCCGCCGCGGTCGACCTGAGCCGCCGCCTGATGAAAGCCAACCTCCGCAACGGCACCCAGGTCAGCACCGGCATCGACCGCCCCGGCCAACGCAGCTGGGTCTTCGAGCGTGCCGGCAAAGCCTGCCGCCGCTGCGGCACGAAGATCGAGACCGCCTCCATCGGCACTCCCCCACGCGACAGAGTCAGCTATTGGTGCCCCACCTGCCAACCCGAGAGTCCCTGACCAGAGCCCAGGATCAGGTCGCCCGGGAAATGGCCTGTGGACAACCGCAGTGACCGGCCCGAACACGGATATCTTCTCCGATGCATCGAACATCTGTTCGAACGAGAGGAGAGGCTCATGTGTGACTCATGCGGCGGACAGACCGACGAGGAGATCTCGCGCCAGCTGGTGCGGAACATTCAGACCTTTGGCTGGACCATGCAGTTCGTCGAGGGGGACGGCGTACGCAACCCCGCGTTCGGCTACACGCTCGGTCTCAGCCTCTACGAGCACCCGGAGATCATCGTCTTCGACCAAGACCCGACCTGGATCTACTTCGGTCTGAAGCCGCTGGTCTGGGCCGTGCAGACCGGCGAGGAATTCGATGAGGGCGACGACCTCTCGGCGTACTTTCCGCCTCCGGAGCAGGCCGCGCTTCTCCGCTTTCCGGACTCGGCAACTCACTTGTTCACGGCGAACACCATGTTCCGCCGGCCCGGCGAAGGCCCCATTCCGGCCTTGCAGCTGTTCTGGCCGGCCCGAAACAGCCTTGTCCAAGCCGCGCTGACAACGCCGCCACGCGGGGACGCGGACCGATGACGGCCCGCAAGCACATCCAGACTGAGCCGGAATCTCGCGGGCATCCCGCACCGGGTCGGGCTGTTCGGTCAGGCGGCGGAGGCGACCTCGGGCTCGATGGTCGGGTGAGCCAGGACCAGGGCCTCTTCACGGGCCAAATCCTCGCTGACCTCGGCGAAGACGGTCGACAACGGGACGTCGAGGGCCATGCAGATCGCCGCGAGCAGCTCGCTGGAGGCTTCCTTCTGGCCGCGCTCGACCTCGGACAGGTAGCCCAGGCTCACCCGGGCATCGGCGGATACCTCGCGGAGGGTGCGCCCTTGGCGCAGCCGCTTACGCCGCAGGACGTCGCCCAGCAGGCCACGAACCAGCACCATGAGGTTTCTCCCTTCCGCCTGTCCGGTCGTCTCTACTCGCACGGTAGCTCGACCGTAGGAACCAACGGTACCCGTTGCTGGGTCACTACTCGTCGCAATGTCCAGCTTCGGTGCGCCGTGCCAGTCTGCCCTACCTGTCCCCATGCTGGTCTCAACACGCCGTTCAGTCGAGTTCTTCCGCCACCACAGCCACGGCCAGTTCCAGAACCGCTTGCACACTCCCCTTGCGGATGGCAGTCCGATCCCCGCTCAGCTCTAGCTTGCGCACTTCAACCGTGTCTGGTCCAGCGGCTGCGACATAAACAGTGCCGGCCTCCACCCCCGCCTGCGGGTCCGGGCCGGCCACACCGGTCGTGGCGAGCCCGTAGGTCGCGCCCAGCCGCTCCCGCACGCCCGTAGCCAGTGCTCCGGCTGTGTCCGGGTGGACTGGCCCGACAGCGGCGAGGAGGTCGTCAGGAACGCCCGCAAGCTTGGCCTTCAGGTCAGTGGCGTACACGATCACGCCACCGCGGTACACAGCCGACACACCGGGTATGTCGGTCAGCGCCGCACCCACCATCCCGCCAGTCAGCGACTCCGCCGTGGCGACAGTCTCCCCGCGGCTTTTGAGCAGCCCAACCAAGCGGTCCAGAACCGACTCGAGCCCATCCGACACCCACACACCTCCGAAAGCAGATTCCCCATGCTCACCACCGACGACGGCACCCGACAACCGCCTGCCCGCTCCCACGGCTCCCCGACATACCCGCTGCCCCGTCCAGCCTCGCTCGGTTTACGGGAGGGGGCGTTTGGCGGCGGCTCGGAGGCGCAGGGCCCGGCCGACGTAGTCGAGTCCGGTGACGATGGTCACGAGGACGGCGGCGCCCATGAAGGCGACTGCAGTCCAGTGCAGGACTGCCACGTCCTGCCAAGGCAGGAGGTAGAGGCCGAGCGCGATCGCCTGCAGGACGGTCTTCAGTTTGCCGCCGCGACTCGCCGGCATCACGCCGTGCCTGATCACCCAGAACCGCAGCGCGGTCACACCCCACTCGCGGACCATCACGACCACGGTCACCCACCACGGCAGCTCGCCGAGAATCGACAGACCGATGAACGCGGCTCCGGTCAGGGCCTTGTCGGCGATCGGGTCGGCGATCTTGCCGAAGTTGGTGACCATGTTCCACCGGCGCGCGATGTCGCCGTCGAACCGGTCGGTGACGATCGCGACCACGAACGCGGCGGTGGCAAGCAGCCGGTTGCCGTCGTCGGTACCGCCGTCGCGCAGCAGCAACCAGACGAACAGCGGGACCAGGATCAGCCGCAGGACCGTGAGCGCGTTGGCCACATTCCACGCGCTGGGCGCGCTGAGTGGACCGGCTGCGCGCGGCACCGGGTTCGACGGCGGGTTGGTCACGCGGTCAGGTTAGCTGCCGGACGGCCGTCCCGGGGGTTCACGAGTGCCGCGAACTCCGCGATCAGGTCAACCCCGTCGCTTCCGACCACCTTCGCCGTGACAAGATCACCAACTCGCACGCCATCCGGAAGGCCAGTCACCGACGTCGACCCGTCCACCTCAGGCCCCTGATGAGCCGCCCGGCCCTCACCGGCACGCCCCTCAGAGGCGCGGTCGGAGACGTTCGCCACGGCGGTCGATTCGGCGTCGACGGACTCGACGATGACCTCGACGAGTTCGCCGATGCGGGATTCTGCACGGGCCGACGTGAGGTCTTCGGCGAGGCGGGTGACGCGGTCGAGGCGAGCGGCGATGGTGTCCTCGTCGAGCTTACCGTCGTACGTCTCGGCCTCGGTGCCGTCCTCGTCCGAGTAGCCGAACACGCCGATCGCGTCGAGGCCGGCGCGGGAAAGGAAGTCGCAGAGGATGTCGACGTCGTCCTCGGTCTCGCCCGGGAAGCCGACGATCACGTTGCTGCGAATGCCCGCGGACGGTGCGGCCGCGCGGACCTGGGCGATGAGCTCCAGGAAACGCTCCGCGTCACCGAAGCGGCGCATGCGGCGCAGCAGCGGACCCGAGGCGTGCTGGAAGGAGAGATCGAAGTACGGGACGACGCCGGGCGTAGAGGTCATGGCAGTGACCAGCGTCGGGCGCATCTCGGCGGGCTGCAGGTACGAGACCCGCACCCGGGTTATGCCGGGCACCTCGGCGATCTCGCCGACCAAGGTCTCGAGCAGCCGCAGATCGCCGAGGTCCTTGCCGTACGAGGTGGAGTTCTCGGAGACGAGGAAGAGTTCGCGTACGCCGTTCTCCGCGAGCCAGTGGGCTTCGCCGAGTACCTCGGTCGGCCGCCGCGAGACGAACGCGCCGCGGAACATCGGGATCGCGCAGAACGCGCACCGCCGGTCGCACCCCGACGCCAGCTTCAACGGCGCCATCGGTCCACCATCGAGCCGCCGCCGCATCACGCGAGGCCCGCTCGCCGGCGCAGCCTCGAGGTCCGGTGCCTCGATCTTCAACTCAAGCCCGCGCTCGGCCGCGTCCGATCCGAGGTCCGCCGAGCGCTCACGCCCCGCCGACGACGGACCGCCTAGCACTCGCGCAGCCGCCGCAACATTCGCACCGGCCGGCGCTACACCTGGCGTACCGGTGGGCGCTGCGCCTGGCGTACCGCTGGGCGCTGCACCTGGCGTGCCAGCAGATGCTGCGCCTGCCGTGGCGGCGGATGCTGCGCCCGGCGAGGCGGCGGGGGCCGCGGGCTGGGTGGCGGGGGTTGTGCGGCCCTTGAGGGATTGGGGGATGTGGTCGCCGTGGCCCGGGATGGCTACCTCGGTCGCTGATGCGCGGGCGGCGGGGGCCAGTGGGAGGAGTTTGCGGCGGTCACGAGGTACGTGGGCCTGGTGCTTGGTGCCGGACAGGATCGAGCGGAGGCGGTCCGAGATGTCGGCGTAGTCGTCGAAGCTGAGGACTGCGTCGGTTTCGGGGAGGGCCTCGGCGAGTTGTTCGCCGTACCGCTCGGCGAGGCAGCCGACCGCGACGACGGCCTGGGTGCGGCCGCCCTCCTTGTAGTCGGCAGCGGCGAGGAGGGTGTCGACCGAGTCCTTCTTGGCGGCTTCGACGAAACCGCAGGTGTTCACCACCACGGTGTCCGCTTCGGCGGCGTCCTCGACCAGCTGGAATCCGCCGGCTTCGAGCCGGCCGGCCAGTTCCTCGGAGTCGACATCGTTGCGGGCACAGCCCAGCGTGACCAGGGCGACGGTGGTGGGAGGCGTAGTCATCAGCACGAGTATGACGCGCCGTGCACCCCCCGACCTAACTCACCACCACATCTCCCCCGCCCGCACGAACCCGGCTGACGGTGGCACCGCCGCCAACCCGCAGCCCAACGGCCTCGGTCCGCCCCAGGCTGCCCCAGCCGATGAAGGCGGTGGGGCGAGGCCCCACTCAGCAGTCGAAACGGTGAAGCGGCGGGCGGGGCTCCGCGGAGCGGCGGAGGCGCCGACGCGGGGCGCTCGCCACTCGCGATGGACGCGTCGGGGGCGCCGGTCATTGGCGGCGGGGCGGGGGCGCTGCTCGGTGGCGGGACGGGGGAGCCGCTCGGCGGTTGGAGCGAGCGCGCCCCTCGGCGGTGGTGGCGGGTGGGTGGTCAGTCGGGTTTGGTGAGGGTGCCGTTGGGGTGGGCTACGAAGCGGTAGAGCGTTGTGGAGTGGGTGTGGCCGTTGACGGTGATGGAGAGGTTGGCGGGGACGCCGACTGAGACGCGGACGTCGCCGGTGGTGGTGACGGTCTGGGAGGTGCCGGGGCCGAGGAGGCCCTGGAAGAGGCGTTTGCCCTTCTTGTCCCGGACGGTGACGTAGGAGCCGTCGCCCTTCGCGGTGAGCGTGAGCTTGGTCTTGGTGGGGACCGGTGCCTTGGTCGGCTTGCGCTTGGTGGGTTTGACGGTCGGCGTCGGGGTCGCCTTCGGGGTCGCGGTGGTGACGGCCGGGGTCGAGGTGGCGGTCTTAGAGGCGTTCGCCTCGACGTCGCTGGGCACGGTGAACAGCCGGACCATGCCCCAGCCCATCAGGCCGATCAGGATCGCGCCGACCACGACCGCCCAGCGCGGGCGGGCCGGGTGCAGGGTCGGGCCCTTGACGGCGGCGCGTTCCTCGCGGCGGGACTTGTCCTCTTCGACCGCGTGCTCGTCGTCGAAGGTCGCCAGCAGTGGCGCCGGGTCGGCCTTGACCACGCGGGCGATCGCGCGGATATGGCCGCGCGCGTAGAAATTCCCGCCGCAGCGGGAGAAATCGTCGGCCTCCATGGCGACGAGCAAACCCGTTCTGATCCGCGTTGCGGCGCTCAGCTGCTCGATCGTCATGTCGGCCCGTTCGCGGGCCGCCGTGAGCTCGCTGCCGATGCTCACGTCCCCACCGTCCTCTCCATCGCCCGACTGTTCAGCGGACCGTCGACTCCGAAACGCCGACAGCTGGACCGCCGACACCAAGTCAACGGCCTTCCTACGACGGGGTCACGGACGAGTCAGAGTTGTTCCCTGACCGGACACCTGGCATCCGCCAGCATGTGCAGTGCCTGTACCACGTCCCCGTCCGACGGCCGAGCCGTCAACCCGAACGGTACCGCGAGTGACGAGCCGGTCAACCGCCGGTTCGCATCGGTTGTCTTGCGAGTCGAACTCGGCATCGCGCCCAGGATCGGGCCCGGATCCTGCAGGTGGACGGCGATCCGGCCGTCGTCCAGCGGGTGCCGGCGCTTCAGCACGGTCACCTCCTCGATGTCCTCCCATCGGGTTCCGATCCACTCGTTGTGGATGCGCAGGCGGATGCCGACGTCGTCGGCCACGAGCATGTCGCCGACCGTCAGCGCTCGCGCGCAGACCAGGGCCAGTACGGCGAACGCGGCGGCCGCGATCCAGCGCAGTACACCGGTCGGGCTGCTGGACGCGGAGGTGGCGAAGCCGATCGCGACCAGGAGGGCGCCGAGGGCGATCCCGCCGTGCACCTTCTGGGAGGCGCGGACGGTGAACGGCACCGGCTCCGGGTCGAGGTCGAAGCGTTCCTGCCTGGGCAGCGCACTGGCAGCAGTCATGGTCACATCCCTCGCCCAACACAACCCGGCCGCTGCGCGACCGGGTGAAGGTGAACGGTGCCGATCCGGGGCGTGGCTGGGCAGACGCCCGGACCGGTGCTTGTGATCTCGAGCCGGCTGGTCGCCCGGCTGGTGGAGGAACCGCCCGAGCGGAGCGCGACTGAGCGCGAGGCGGTGGTGTGGAGCCGGGGCGGCGTGGCGGGCACAGTGGTGTTGCCGCTGGCGGGGCTCGGTGCGGGCACGGTGGTGGCGCCCGGTGCCGGGCGCGTGGCGGAGGCGGTGCGGCTTGCCGAGACCGACGGCGAGCCGACGGAGTCTGCGGTCAGCCGAACCTGGGTGAGGGGGGTGCGGTGGGGCACGTCACTCTCCTCGGAGGGTGGTGATGAAGTCCTCTAGGTCGTCGGGTTTGACGAGGACGTCGCGGGCTTTGGAACCCTCGCTGGGGCCGACGACGCCTCGACTTTCCAGGATGTCCATCAGGCGGCCGGCCTTGGCGAAGCCGACGCGGAGTTTACGCTGCAGCATCGACGTGGAGCCGAACTGCGTCGAGACGATCAGCTCGGCCGCCTGGACGACCAGGTCCATGTCGTCGCCGATCTCGTCGTCGAGCTCCCGGCTCGGCCCGGCCGCGGCGGTGACGTCCTCGCGGTACGTCGGCTCCAGCTGGGTCTTGCAGTGCTCGACCACCCCGCGGATCTCGGCCTCGTCGACCCACGACCCCTGGATACGCATCGGCTTGCTCGCGCCCATCGGCAGGAACAGGCCATCACCTTGACCGACCAGCTTCTCCGCACCCGGCTGGTCGAGGATGACCCGGCTGTCGGCCAGTGACGAGGTCGCGAACGCCAGCCGCGACGGCACGTTCGCCTTGATCAGACCGGTCACGACGTCCACCGACGGCCGCTGCGTGGCGAGCACCAGGTGGATACCGGCCGCCCGCGCCAGCTGGGTGATCCGGACGATCGAGTCCTCGACGTCCCGCGGCGCGACCATCATCAGGTCGGCGAGCTCGTCGACGATCACCAGCAGGTACGGGTACGGCGTGAGTACCCGCTCGGATCCCGGCGGCGGCTTCACCTTGCCGCCGCGGACCGCCTTGTTGAAGTCGTCGACGTGCCGGAACCCGAACGCCGCGAGGTCGTCGTACCGCATGTCCATCTCGCGGACGACCCACTGCAGCGCCTCGGCGGCCTTCTTGGCGTTGGTGATGATCGGCGTGATCAGGTGCGGGATGCCCTCGTAGTTGTTCAGCTCGACCCGCTTGGGATCGACCAGGATCATCCGCACCTCGTCCGGCGTGGCACGCATCAGGATCGAGGTGATCAACGAGTTCACGAACGACGACTTGCCCGAACCGGTTGCACCCGCGACCAGCAGGTGCGGCATCTTCGCCATGTTCGCGACCACGAAGCCGCCCTCGACGTCCTTGCCGAGCCCGGCCACCATCGGGTGGTGGTCGTTGCGGGCCGTCGCGCTGCGGACCACGTCGCCGAGGCTGACGGTCTCCTTGTCGGTGTTCGGGATCTCGATGCCGATCGCGGACTTGCCCGGGATCGGCGACAGGATCCGTACGTCGGCCGATGCCACCGCGTAGGCGATGTTCTTCGACAGCGCGGTGACCTTCTCGACCTTGACCGCGGAGCCGAGCTCGACCTCGTACCGGGTGACGGTCGGGCCGCGGGTGTAGCCGGTGACCTGGGCGTCGATGCCGAACTGCTCGAACACCTCGGTGAGCCGGTCGACCACCTGGTCGGACGCTTTGGTCCGCGCCTTGTGCACCGAGCCGGGCTTGAGGATCTGGCCGTCGGGCAGCGTGTACGTGATGTCGCCGGACAGGCTCAGCTGCTCGACCCGCACCGGCAGCGGCGTATGCGGCGGCGGCTCCGGCGGCGCGTCCGACGACGACTTGCCCGAGGCAACGACCGGCGGCGGCGAAGGTACGGCGGCCGCCGCAGCGTCGACGTCGTCCCCCTCCGGAGCAGGCGGCGCGGCCTTCGACTTCCGGCCGCGCTTGGTGAGCTCGCGCCCTTCGAGCACCGGCGAGTCGTACGGCTTGACCGTAGGCTCGCCATCTTCGTCTTCGGAGGAGGCCGCCTTGGCGCGGCGCTCCTTGCGGGTCAGCCGGACGGTGTCGTCGGTCGACGCGACAACGGACGGCGCGTCCTCGGGCAGCGCCGTACGTCCCATCAGTACGTCGAACGCCGCGCGGACCCGGAGTGGGATCGCGTAGACCGGCGTCCCGGTGATCACCAGCGCGCCGAAGATCGACAGCAGCACCAGCAGCGGGGCGGCGACGTACTGCGTGAGCAGGTCGGACAGGAACGTGGAGATGAAGTACCCGATCGCGCCGCCGGCCTCCTTGATAGGGGCGTCGGCCGGGTTGCCGGGCCGGGGCAGTCCGTTGGCGATGTGGATCAGGCCGAGCACACCGAGCGCGAACGTGGTCCAGCCGATCACCTGGCGGCCGGCCGGGCCGTTGCGGTCTGGGTGGCGCATGGTGCGCAGCGCGATGAACAGCAGCATCAGCGGGACGGCCCAGCCGAGCATGCCGACGCTGCCGCTGACGACGGTCCGGATGACGTTGCCGACGGCACCTGGCAGGTCCCACCAGATGGCAGCGGCCACCACGACGCCCAGGCCGATCAGGAACAGCCCGGCGCCGTCGCGGCGATGCTCGGGGTCGAGGTCGCGGGCGCCGTTGCCGATCCCGCGGACCATGCCGCCGAGCAGGTGCGCGATGCCGATCCAGAGCTTCACGAAGCCGCGGCCGAGCGCGAGCATGGCGGCCGCGAACGGGCCCGGTCCGCTGCTTTTGGGCGTGCTGGTCCGCGCGGCGGTGGATCCACCGCCGCGCTTCGCGCTCCGTGCACTCTGTGCGCTCTGCCCACGCTTCTGGGCGCCTGACGGACGGGAGCGTCCACCAGCAGCCGACCGCGCCGTCCTCGGCCGGTTGGCTGCCGACTTCTGCGCCCGCGCCGGGGAAGACGTGCGGGTCGCCATATACCTCAGGCTACCCCGATTACCTCTCGAGTCCCACGTGTCACACGCCGATCACGCCGCCCCATCCGTAGCGTCACGGCGCCGCCACCCGAACAGGTGCCAGAGCACCACGTACCCCCGGGTGGGCAAGCGTGAAGGGCACAGCCGCGGCTTAGGCGCCGGTGGTGCCGTCCAGCTGTTCGCGGACGAGGTCGGCGTGGCCGCAGTGGCGGGCGTACTCGCCGATCAGGTGGATGTAGATCATCCGCAGCGTCGACTCGGTGTCCTTGAAGGTGAAGCGCTCGTCCAGCGAGTGCCCGGCGGCAGCCTCGTCGGACAGCTTCCACTCCTCGATCAGGCCGTTGTACGCCGCCTCGGCGTCGGCAGGATCGATGAGCTCGAAGTCCGCGTCCTTCCCGAGCTCCAGCGGAAACACCGGCTCGGCGGGGTCGGCGGCGAAGTGGATCCGGAACCAGATCCGCTCGACCTTGGTCAGGTGCCGGATCAGCCCGAGCAGCGAGAGGTTCGACGGTGGCGACGGCCGCTCGGCCAACTGCGATGCCGTCAGGCCGGCGCATTTGAAGAGCAGCGTCGTGCGGTAGAAGTCCAGGTAGCCCTGGAGCAACGAGCGCTCCGGTGCGGTCAACGAGCCGGCCGGTCGTTCGACGGCAGGTGCTCTCCAAGTCATGCGATCCCCAAGGTGTCCACGATGTGTTCGCCTATCTCATCACATGAGATAGGCGCTGGCGTCAGCCGTAGCCCGTTCGTTACCGTCTTCGGCAGGTCATGAGCGCCAGCGTCAAGCCCCGGCTCGCTGGCCGGCAACCCTCCTCCGCGGTGGGGTGCCCCGGGTGAAGACCAGGCCGTGCGGATACCCCGTTCGGCAAGTGCGGACTTCCTGGGAGCAGCAGCATGTCGATTCTCTCCATCCTCGAGCCTGCCAGTACGACGACCCCGCGGCCGACGGTGGCCCGCCTCGTCACTGGCACCATGCCCACCACGGTCGGCTCGGACCTCCTGGTCCCGCTGGCCGACGGCCGGGTCACCGACTACGCGAACTTCGACCACGGCGCCAGCGCGCCGTGTCTGGAGTCGGTCCGCGCCAGCGTCGAGGCGGCACTGCCGTCGTACGCGTCGGTGCACCGCGGCAACGGCTACGCCTCGCGCATCACGACCCAGTGGTACGAGCGGGCCCGTGCCGAGGTGCACGCCTTCGTCGGTGCCCGTACGGACGACCAGGTGATCTTCACCCGGCAGACGACCGACGCGCTGAACCTGCTCGCCCACGCTGTCCCTGCGGACGCGACCGTGATCGTGTTCGAGTCCGAGCACCACGCCGCGCTGCTGCCCTGGCCGGCCGAGCGGACCGTGCGCCTGGCTGCGCCGGCGAGCCCGAGTGAGGCCGTCACCAACGTCGCCGACGCACTCCGCAACGCGCCCGAGGGCCCGCGGCTCGTCGTCGTGACCGGTGCGTCCAACGTCACCGGTGAGATCTTCCCGATCGCCGAGATCGCAGCCGTCGCCAAGGCGCACGGTGCGCGCGTCTGCCTGGACGCCGCGCAGATCGCCCCGCACCGCGCGGTCGACATCGCCAGGCTGGACGTCGACTGGGTCGCCCTGTCCGGCCACAAGCTCTACGCCCCGTACGGTGCCGGCGCTCTGATCGGCCGCTCCGACTGGCTCGACGCCGCCGAGCCTTACCTGTACGGCGGCGGCGCGACGACCGCGGTCACCGAAGACCTCGTGGTCTGGGCGACCGGTCCGGCGCGGCATGAGGGCGGCTCCCCCAACGTCATCGGCGCGATCGCGCTGGCCTCGGCCTGTGCGGCGATCAGCAAGCACCGCGACGCCATCGAGCAGCACGAGCGCAGCCTGCTCGCCCGGCTCCGGACCGGTCTCGCGCAGATTCCGGGCGTCACGACGTACTCGATCTTCGGCCAGGACGCGGACCGCGTCGGCACGGTGTGTTTCACCGTCGCCGGCCTGACCTCGACGCTGGTCTCCGCGGCGCTGAGCGCCGAGTACGGCATCGGCGTCCGCGACGGCAAGTTCTGTGCGCACCCGCTCGTCGGACACCTGCTGGCCGACTCCCCCGAGCACGGTACGGCGGTCCGCGCGAGCCTCGGCCTCGGGACGACGCGTGAGCACGTGGACCGACTCGTCAACGCCGTACGGACGCTGGCCACCAGCGGACCGCGGTCGGAGTACGAGGAGTCCGCGCACGGCTGTCAGCCCACCGACGACCCCCGCGACCTGCAAGCGCCTCGCATCTGGTGATGCAGCCCGCCTACTGCTCAGGAGGAACAAGGCCTACGTGGTGAGCAGCGAACGCCAGTAGGTCCGCCCATTCCGACGCGACCATCGCGGCGGGTTTCCCGAAGCCGTGACCGGTGTTGACCTCGACCCTGGTCAAGACAGGTTCGGCCGAGGACTGGGCATGCTGCAACGCGGCGATGAACTTGTGACTGTGCAGCGGCACCACCCGGTCGTCGTGGTCACCGGTGACCACGAGCGTGGCCGGGTATGCCGTCCCCTCCTGCACTCGGTGCAGCGGCGAGTACGCCAGCAGGTCCTCGAACTGCTCCTGGTTGCCCGGATGCCCGAAGTCGGACGTCCAGGCGGCCCCCACCGTGAACAGGTGGAACCTCAGCATGTCGAGTACGCCGACGCCCGGCAGCGCGACCGCGAACAGGTCGGGCCGCTGCGTCAGCGCGGCTCCGACCAGCAGACCGCCGTTGCTGCGCCCGTGGATGGCGAGCTGCTCGGACGTGGTCACGCCGGTGTCGCGCAGGTGCTCGGCGACGGCGATGAAGTCGTCGAAGACGTTCTGCTTGTTCTTGAGGCGGCCCGCTTCGTGCCAGGCGCTGCCGTACTCGCCGCCGCCGCGCAGGTTCGCGATCACCAGGACTCCGCCGGCGGCCAGCCACGCCGGCCAGCCCGGCCTGTACTCGGCCAGGATCGGGATGCGGAAGCCGCCGTACCCGTAGAGCAGGGTCGGGCGTGGTGACGAGTAGTCCAGGTCGGCGCGGCTGATCAGGAAGTACGGCACCTCGCGACCGGGCTCGATCCGGCGCTCGACGGTAATCGTCGGCGAGGTGAAGCCGCCCGACCCGCGGACGAGCTCGGGCAGCGCGCGTACGGCGCCGGTCGAGGCCGACACGACGTACGACAGGGTCGGGTCGGTCGGTGTGGACAGCCCGACGAACAGCTCGTCGTACTCCGGGGAGGCGTTCATCCCGACCACTCCCCCGCCCGGCGCCTCCACGACGCGGGCGTCGGAGCCGTCCAACGCGTACAGGGTGAGCACGGGCTGCGCGTCGACCAGCGTCAGCGTCGCGAGACCGCTCGCAGTACCGCGGACCGCCTGCAGCGTGCCCTCGCCCTGAGGGATCAGATCGGTGTACTGCCCGTCGAGGGAGGCGAGCACGACGCGACCGCGGGGTGCGTCGCGATCGGTGCGCAGGACCAGCTGGTCACCGGACATCCGCACGAACGCGATCTCGTCCGCGAGGTAGTCGACCACCTTGATCGGCTCGCCGATGCCGCCGTCGGACGTGATCGGGAAGACCCACAGCCGGGCCGCCGGGTCGGTGCCTTCGCTGATGTGGACGATGAGATACCGGTCGTCCTCGGACACCTCGGGCGTGATGAAGATGCGGTCGTTGTCCGGGAAGTCCAGCACGAGTGCGTCCGACGACTGCGGCGTACCGACCCGGTGCAGCATCAACCGGCCACCGGACAGCGACTTCGTCTCGGTGCCCTCGCTGCGACCGCTGGCCGGGTAGTGCAGATAGAGGTACGCCGAACTGTCCGGCAACCACGTGGCCTCGCAGAACTTGGCCTCCGTCACCACGTCGTCGACCGGTGTGCCGGTGGCGATGTCGAGCAGCCGGAACGTCGTCCAGTCGCTGCCGCTCTCGTTGATGCCGTACGCGAAGTACTTGCCGTCCGGGCTGACCGTGAAGGTGCCCAGCGAGTCCGTGCCCTCGGCAGACAGCGTGTTCGGGTCGATGAGCACCCGGCCGCCGTCGACGAGATCCTCAAGCGTGTCCGCGACGTACACGACGTCCTGCGCCTGGGTGCCGTCGTTGCGGCCGACGAAGTACCAGCCGGACTTCTTCACCGGGACGCCGGCCCGCGGCCGGGCCAGGATCGCGGACATCGTGGCCTGGAACCACGCCCGCTCCGGATAGCTCGACAGCTGGGCCTCGGTGAACGCGTTCTGGCGAGTGACCCAGTCCCGGGTGCCGGGTGCGTCGGGGTCCTCCAGCCAGCGGTACGGATCGGTGATCAGGCGCCCGTGCAATGTCTCGACGACGTCGTCGCGCCGGGTCTCCGGGTAGGTCATGGGGACAAAGCTAGCTGGCTAGTGCAACCTTCAAGAGCAGTTCGAAGGTGGGGCGGGGGTCGACGTCGTCGTGCCGTGCGATGCGGTGCAGGATCAGGCCCTCCGAGGCGGCGGCGATCGCCCGGGCGGCGGCCAGCGGATCGGGTGCGCCGAGGCCGGCCAGTGCCGTCACGGCAATGTTCTCCATCACCTCCCGGCCGCGGGACAATCCGGCCCGGATGGCTGGATCGTGGCTGCCCTCCAGGAACAGCACCAGCCGTGCGGTGGTGCGTACCCGGTTGACCCGGGTGAGGTAGTCGAACAGTCCGCACATGATGTCGACGAACTCCTCGGCCGTGGCCGGAGCGAACGCTG
This sequence comes from Kribbella sp. NPDC050124, assembly GCF_044460355.1. Lineage (NCBI taxonomy): Bacteria > Bacillati > Actinomycetota > Actinomycetes > Propionibacteriales > Kribbellaceae > Kribbella > Kribbella sp. NPDC050124. Next base: position 185,192 of record NZ_JBITJU010000002.1, on the reverse strand, counting down.
TGCTCAGCGCCTGCCCCTCGCTCTCGGTGATCCAGTCGACCACACCGGACAGCAACGCCGCCCGGGTGCGGAAGTAGTTCGAGGTCGAGCCCTTCGGCAGGCCAGCCTTGTCGTCGACGCGGGCGTGGGTGAGAGCGCGCAGACCCTCGGTGCCGAGTAGTTCGACCGCGGCGTCCAGGACGCGAACACGAGTTGGCGTCATGCGGTCACTATAGACGTAGTGACTTTGTACTACGTTCGTAGTAGCGTCGATGGCATGCTTCCGACACTCGATGGGGTGACCCACACCTACGTCGAGCTGCCTGGACTCCGGATGCATGTGACCGAAGCCGGCAGCGGCGACGCCGTCCTGATGCTCCACGGTTTCACGCAGCACTGGTGGGAGTGGCGTGACGTCATTCCCACCATGGCTCAGCACTACCGTGTGATCTGCCCCGACCTGCGCGGCGCCGGCTGGACCGACGCGCCGCCGGACGGGTACACCGCCGATCAGTTGCTCGGCGACCTACTCGCGCTGCTGGACGCGCTGGACCTCGACCAGGTGCACCTGATCGCGCACGACTGGTCCGCGATCGTGGCGTATCTGCTGTGCCTGGAACATCCGGACCGTGTCCGCGACCAGGTGTCGATCGCGATCCCGCCGCCGTACATCGACTTCGACGGCGCGATGGTGCGCAGCCTCCTACGGCATGCCTGGTTCAACTTCATCCTGCCGGTGCCGGGCCTCGGTCCGTGGGCGCTGCGGACGTGGCTGACGCGCTACCTGTTGGCGTCGGTCTCCCACGGGATCAGCGACGAGGACCTGGAGATCTTCACCGAGCGACTGCGCGAGCCGGCCCGCGCCCGCGCCGGGTCCGCGCTGTACCGGCACTTCATCCAGCCGGTCGGTACGCGAATGCTTCGCGGTAAGTACAAGGACCAGCGGCTGACCACCCGGACGCTGGTACTGCTCGGCGCCGAGGATCCGAACGTGCGGGCCGAATTCCTGCACGGCTACGAGCCTTACGTCGACGACCTGCGGATCCACGAGGTCGCCGGCGCGTCCCACTTCGTCGTGGACGACAAACCTGACGAGGTCACGCGCCTCGCACTCGAGTTCTTCAAGGGCTGAGCGTCGTACCCACCGGCCCCGGTGGGCGGCATCCCGCACAGGCGCCGGGGCCAGTGAGCACGACGGGCCTCAGCGGCCCTTCTGCACCGCCTGTCTCATCGGGCGGGTTTGATGTCTTTGGACCAGAGGACCTTGCCGTAGAGGTCGCGCAGGGAGGCGGTGAACACGCCGGTGCGCGGGTCGATGTCGACATGGCCGAAGAACTGGTTGCCGCCGCTCGGCGGCTGGTTCGGGAAGTCGGCCGCCTTCACGAACTCGACCTTCGGCCCGAACGTCGGGTCCAGCGCGTTCGGCCCGAACGTGCCGGCGTTGATCGGCCCGGCGACCAGTTCCCAGAACGGGTCGAAGTCGGTGAAGGACGCCCGCGACGGGTCGTAGTGGTGCGCCGCGCAGTAGTGCACGTCCGCGGTCAGCCAGATCGTGTTGCGGATCTCGCGCCGCTTGAACTGGCTCAGGATCCAGGCGATCTCGTGCTCGCGACCACCCGGCGCGCCGGCCAGGCCGTTCGCGACCGCCTCGATCTCGGTGCCGTCCGGGACCAGCACGCCGATCGGCATGTCGCTGGCGATCACCTTCCAGGTCGCCTTGGACTTCGCGACCTCGCGGACCAGCCACTCGGACTGCTCCGCGCCGAGGATCGCGACCTCGCCGGCCACGTCCGGCTTCGGGTTGGTGTCGCGGTAGGTCCGCATGTCCAGGCAGAAGATGTCCAGCAGCGGGCCGTAGCTCACCTTGCGGTAGATCCGGCCCCGACCGGCCGTGTGCTCCATCGGGAGGTACTCCAGGAACGCCTTCCGGGCCCGGGCCGCCAGGACGTCGACCCGCTTCTCGGTGTAGCGCGCGTCGGTGAGAATCTCTCCCGGGTACCAGTTGTTGACGGTCTCGTGGTCGTCCCACTGGCTGACGATCGGCACGTCGGCGTACAGGGCCCGGACGTGCTCGTCGAGCAGGTTGTACTTGTACCGGCCGCGGTACTCGGCCAGCGTCTCGGCGACCTTGGCGACCTCCTCGGTCACCACGTTGCGCCAGATGGTGCCGTCGGCAACCTTCACCTCGGCCGCGATCGGGCCGTCGGCGTAGATGTTGTCGCCGGAGTGCAGGAAGAAGTCGGGCCGGGTGTCGTGCATCGCCTGGTACGCGATCATGCCGCCGAGGTCGGGGTTGATGCCGTAGCCCTGGCCCGCGGTGTCGCCGGTCCAGACGAAGGACAGTCCGCGGTTGCGTCCCGGCGTACTGAACGAACCCTCGAGCGACTCGCCACGGCGGCCGCTGGAGTCCTCGAACGCGATCCGGTAGTCGTACCGCTGGCCCGGGCGCAGGCCCTTCAGCGGGAGCTGCGCGGTGAAGTCGTCGTCGGGCCCGGTGATCGGACCGCGCAACCGGATCGCCCGGTCGAACCGGCCGTGGCTGGTCAGGTCGACGACGAGACGGGCCTGGCGGTCGGTCCGAGACCAGACGACGGCCGAGTTCTCGGTGACGTCACCGGACATGATCCCGGACGGCAACGCGGGCCGATCGCGGCGGACGAGGTTCGGCGTCGCAGTTGCTACCCCAGGTACGGCGAGGGACGCACCGGCAACGGTGGATGCGGCCAGGAGCTGGCGGCGGCTCAAGTTCATGACCTGAAGGTGCGCCGCCGCGATGACGGCCAGGTGACAGCCGGGCGAACTGGGCGCCAAATCAGCCAGGGCGCCGGTGCCGGCTTTGCCGAGCCGACGGCCACGGGCCATCTGCGGGCCCGACCGGCTTAACGGCCCGGTGGCGGGGCGGCCGGATGCTGTGCGCACCCTCCCAGGACGGGGCAGACCCATGTCACAGCTCGCCGCCCACCCCCAAAGCACGCAGCAGCAGTACACCAGCCTCTACACAGACCTCATGCGGACTGTCCGCGAGCTCGGCCTGCTCCGACGCCGCAAGGGCTACTACTTCACCCGGATAGGGCTCGTGCTCACCACACTGGCCGGCGTCGGCGCAGGCGTCGTACTGCTGGGCGACTCCTGGTACCAGCTCCTGCTCGCCGGCGCATTGGCCGCGGTGCTCACGCAGGTCGCCTTCCTCAGTCACGACAGCGCCCACCGGCAGATCTTTCACTCCCCCGCCTGGAACGACTGGACGGCGCGCTTCCTGGCCGGGCCGATCGCCGGCATGAGTGCTACCTGGTGGCGCCACAAGCACAATCGGCACCACAACGCGCCGAACCAGGTCGGCAAGGACCCTGACGTCGAGCTCGACGTGATCGCGTTCCACCCCGACGCCGTCGCGAAGCGCGGTCGGACCGGTCGGTGGATCGCCGCCCGGCAGGGCTGGCTCTTCTTCCCGCTCCTGACGCTGGAGGGGGTCGGCCTGCACGTGTCGAGTCTGCGGCACCTGCTCCGCCGCGGCGCGACCCGGCTCGAGCGCGTCGAAGCTGCGGTCGTGGTGTCGAGGATCGGCGGGTACGTCGCCGCGCTGTACCTCCTGCTACCGGTCGGCAAGGCCAGCGCGTTCCTCGGCATCCAGCTGGCAGTGTTCGGGATCTGGCTGGGTGCTTCGTTCGCGCCGAACCACAAGGGCATGCCGCTGGTGCCGGCCACGATGAAGCTCGACTTCCTGCGCCGCCAGGTGCTGATGTCGCGCAACATCCGTGGCGGGGTGCTGGTCGACTTCGCGATGGGCGGGCTGAACTACCAGATCGAGCATCACCTGTTCCCGAGCATGCCCCGGCCGACCCTCAAGCTGGTCCGGCCGATCGTCCGCGAGTACTGCGCGCGGCATGACATCACGTACACCGAGGTCGGGCTGTTCACGTCGTACCGGATCGTCGTGGACTACCTGAACAACGTCGGGCTGCGGGCCCGCGATCCCTTCCAATGCCCGTTGGTCGAGCTCTACCGGAAGTGACGGTCAGCTGGTGGGCGGGATCTCGCCTGATCCGCGGATGGTGAGCTTCACCGGGACGCGGACCGTGCGGCCGGGGCGGTGAGGTTCCGGGAGGCGCTCGGTCATCAGCTGGATCGCCGTACGGGCCATCACGTCGGCGGACTGCGCGACCGCGGTGAGCCCGGGGCTGAGCAGATCGCCGAGCGCGAGGTCGTCGAAGGACACCAGCGCGACCTGGTCCCGGCGGCCCGCGAGCCCGCGGAGCACCTCGGCCGTGGTCATGTTGTTCGCCGACAGCAACGCGGTGGCCGGCTCGGAACGATCGAGTACGGCGGACAGCGTGATGCCGATGCCCTCGGTCGTCGGCTCGGACAGGTGGACCAGGTCCTCGTCCACCTCGATGCCGTGCCGCGACATCGCCGCCCGGTAGGCGACCACCCGCTCGCGAGCGGTGAAGATCCGCTCGTCGTCACCGAGGTAGGCGATCCGCCGGTGGCCCTGCCGGACCAGGTGGTCGATCGCTTGGTCGATCCCGCCGGCGTTGTCGGCCAGCACGGCGTCCGCCTCGATCCCGTGCGCCGGCCGGTCGATCGTGACGACCGCCATCCCGGCGTCCACGTGCGGCGCGAGGTACTCCTGGGTCTCCCCGATCGGCGCCATGATCAGCGCGTCCGGCCGGCGGGCGACGAACTCGAGGCAGACGTCGCGCTCGCGGTCCGGGTCCTCGTCGGTCAGGCCGATCATCACCACCGAGCCGGACGACCGCGCCCACAGCTCGACCGCCCGGCCGAGCGAGGCGAAGAACGGGTCGCCGATGTCGCGGATGACCACCGCGATCGTCCCGGTCTTGCCGCGGCGCAGCATCCGGGCGCTCTCGTTCGGGGTGTAGTTGAGCTCCTTGATCGCGGCCTGGACCTTGGCGGTCAGCTCCGGGCTGACGTTCGGCTCCTCGTTCACCACCCGGGAGACGGTCTTCAGCGCGACCCCGGCCCGGGCCGCGACCTCCTTCATCGTGGGCCGGCGCTGGCCCGTCCCGTTCACTCCGCTGATGGTCATCGCCGGCCCCTCTCTCCCCTGTTGTCTAACTCTCGACCACGACCGGGATGATCATCGGGCGGCGGCGGTGGGTGTCGCTGACCCACTTGCCGACCACCCGGCGGATCACCTGCTGCAGCTGGTACATGTCGTCCACGCCGCTGCCGATCGCCTTCTCGATCTCGGCCTCGATCTTCGGCTTCAGGTCGTCGAAGACAGTGTCGTCCTCGGCGAACCCGCGCGCCTGGATCTCCGGCCCTGCCGTCAGTTTGCCGGTCACCGAGTCCATCACGGCGATCACCGAGATGAAACCCTCGTCGCCGAGGATCCGGCGGTCCTTCAGCGAGGTCTCGGTGATGTCGCCGACCGTCGACCCGTCGACGAAAACGTACCCGCAGTCCACCTTGCCGGCCACCACGGCCTTGCGGTCGACCAGGTCGACCACGACACCGTCCTCGACGACGACCACGTTCTGCGCCGGTACGCCGGTCTGGATGGCCAGGTCCGCGTTCGCGTGCAGGTGCCGGATCTCACCGTGCACCGGCATCACGTTGCGCGGCTTCACGATGTTGTAGCAGTACAGCAGCTCACCCGCGCTGGCGTGACCGGACACGTGCACCAGGGCGTTGCCCTTGTGCACCACGTTCGCGCCGTGCCGGGTCAGGCCGTTGATCACCCGGTACACCGAGTTCTCGTTCCCCGGGATCAGTGACGACGCGAGGACGACGGTGTCGCCCGGCTGGATCTGGACGACGTGGTGGTCGTTCGCGGCGATCCGGGACAGCGCCGACATCGGCTCGCCCTGCGAACCCGTCGAGACCAGCACCACCTGCTCCGGCGGGTAGTTGTCCAGCTCGCGCATGTCGATCAGGGTGTCGCCGGGCACGTTCAGGAAGCCGAGGTCGCGGGCCACGCCCATGTTGCGGACCATCGAGCGGCCGACGTACGCGACCTTGCGGCGGTGCTTCACGGCCGCGTCCATCACCTGCTGGACCCGGTGCACGTGGGAGGCGAAGCAGGCGACGATGATGCGCTGGTTCTTCGCCTTGGTGAACACACCGTCCAGCACCGGCGCGATGTCGCGCTCGTGGGTGGTGAACCCGGGCACCTCGGAGTTGGTCGAGTCGACGCAGAACAGGTCCACGCCCTCCTCGCCGAGCCGGGCGAACGCACGCAGGTCGGTGATCCGGTTGTCCAGCGGCAGCTGGTCCATCTTGAAGTCACCGGTGTGCAGCACCAGGCCGGCCGGCGTCTTGATCGCGACCGCGAGCGCGTCCGGGATCGAGTGGTTGACGGCGATGAACTCGCAGACGAACGGGCCGATCTGGAGCGACTCGCCCTCGACCACGGTCTGCTGCGGCACGTTGCGGTGCCGGTGCTCCTTCAGCTTGCCCTCGAGCAGCGCGAGCGTGAGCTGCGACCCGATCACCGGGATGTCGCCCCGCTCGCGCAGCAGGTAGGGCAGGCCGCCGATGTGGTCCTCGTGGCCGTGCGTCAGGACCACGGCGACGATGTCGTCGAGCCGGTCCCGGATCGGCTGGAAGTCCGGCAGGATCAGGTCCACGCCGGGCTGGTTCTCGTCGGGGAACAAGACGCCGCAGTCGACGATCAGCAGCTTGCCGTCGTACTCGAACACCGTCATATTGCGGCCGACCTCGCCGAGGCCGCCGAGCGGGATGACCCGCAAAGCGCCCGGCGCGAGGGCCCCGGGCGCGTCGAGATCTGGATGGGGATGGCTCATGCAATCAGTCCTGCCGTCTTGAGGTCGGTGGTGAGCCAGTCCACTTGCTCGGCGGTCGCCTCAACCAACGGCGACCGGAGTGTCGCGTGCTCGATGACGCCGGCCAGCTTGAGCGCGGCCTTCACCATGATGGCGCCCTGGGTCCTGGTCATGATCGCTTCGACGGCGGGCACCACCCGTCGGTCGATCTCTCGTGCGGTGGCGAGGTCGCCGGCCACCACGGCGTCGATCAGCTGCCGGTACTCCGGACTCGCGACGTGCGCGACGACACTGGCGATGCCGACCGCACCGATCGCGAGCGAGGCGAGATTCAGCTCGTCGGCACCGCAGTAGTAGAACAGATCGGTGTTCGCCAGCACCTTGGTGGTCCCGGCGATGTCGCCCTTGGCGTCCTTCACCGCGACGATCCGCGGGTGCTCGGCGAGCGCGATCAGGGTGTCGGTCTTGACCTCCACACCGGCCCGGCCGGGAATGTCGTAGACCATGTTCGGCAGGCCGGTGGCGTCGGCGACCGCGGCGAAGTGCGCGCGCAGCCCGTCCTGCGGTGGCTTGTTGTAGTACGGCGTGACGACCAGCAGCCCGTGCACGCCGGCGGCCTCGGCCTGCTTGGCGCACTCGATCGTGTGCGCGGTGTCGTTGGTGCCGACGCCGGCGACCACCTTGGCCCGGTCGCCGATCGCGTCCAGCACCGCCTTGAGCAGCTGGACCTTCTCCCGGTCGGAGGTGGTCGGCGCCTCACCGGTCGTCCCGTTGACGATCAGCGCGTCGTTCCCGCGGTCGACGAGGTACTTCGCCACCTTCTGCGCCGCGTCGAGATCCAGCGAGCCGTCGGCCCGGAACGGGGTGATCATCGCCGTCGTGAGGCGGCCGAACGGCAGCGCCTCTGAGGAAGCTGAAGAAGCTTGGGACATGGGGCTCAGGTTACCGCTCCGAAGCCGCTGACAAATGAGTAGGCCTGATGGCTGTCCGCTCGGGGGTCCGGGCAGCCACCAGGCTCACTCGTCCTATCGGGCCGGGCCCGGTAGGCGTTACAGCTTCTGGCAAAAAAGTCCGGAAAAAATTCTGTGAATACTCTCCGTCGATTCCTCGTTGCTGAGTGTCGGGAAATCGGTGACTTTCCGGACCGCTAGTCTCTCCGCGTGACTCCCGCGCAGCGATCGCTGATGACCACGGCCGGCGCCATGCTCGCCGCGATCCCGATGATCACCCTCGTCCTCTGGTACGTGCTGGCCGTCGACGGGATCGGTGACTTCCCGCCGACCTGGGCGCCGTCGTTCGTGTTACTTGCCGCGGCGCTTGCTTATGCATTCTGTGAGCTTATCGGTTTCCGGACTAGCCCGCTGAAGATCAGCGACCGGTCGCAGGCGGAGGTCGCGACGGAGTCGTGGCAGCGGTTCACCGCGTCGACCTTCCTCCGGTTCGCGGCGTGCGAGGCGGTCTTCCTGATCTCGATTCCGCTGGCGTTCGTCGTCGACAGCTTCTGGCTGGTGCTGATCGGGGCCGCGCTGGCGATCCCGCTGTTCCTGTGGGAGGTGTGGCCGGGCGCCCGCAATCAGCAGCGGTTCGCCGCCGCACTCGAGTCCGGCGGCGTCTCGTCGTACCTGACCCAGGTCTAGCGTCCGGCGATCCAGATCGACGTTGCGGTGAAGAGGCGCTCGACTGCTTGCAGAGCGCCCGGGAGCAGGAGTACGGCGGCGCCGAGCAGGAGCGGTACGACGATCAGCCGCTCGAACCAGCCGTTGGTGCGGAAGCGGAGCGGGCGCGGGAGGCGGATCTCGTACCAGGTCTCGCCGCGGATCGGCAGCGGCCACAGCCACGGGCAGCCGGAACGCGTGAGGCTGTCACCGAGGCAGTGAACGAACATGCCGAGGGCGACGGCGACTCCGATCCAGCCGCCGATACCGGTGAGGCCGGCTTGTACGGCGTCCGCGGTGGTCGTGCCGGGTAACGCCGTACCGGTCACGGACCAGGCGGTGGCACCGAGGACGAGGACGATCAGCCAGTCACCCAGTACGTCGGCCGCGAGCAGCAGACCGGTGACAGCGACGGCGAGGACCGCCCACTTGCCGCGATCGCCGGCGCTGGCGGCGAGCATGCCGAGCAGGATCGCGGCGACGAGAGTGTGCGTCGCGTGGCGGTGCTTGCCGGTGCTGTCCTCGTCGCGTGGGCCCTTGGTGAGGTTGTAGAGCACGCTGGAGAAGGCGCGCACCGCCTCGGACACGATCCGCGTCACAGGACCGACCAGTCGAGACGCCCGCGCGCCTGGGTGGTCGAGATCCGGCACCAGTGCATACCCGGCGGTCGCCGCCGCGAACGGCACGACCTCCGCCACCGTCGTCAACCCGACCAGCGGCGCCACCACCAACCCCGCACACCACCCCGACAACGCATGCGACCGCCCCATCATCCGTTGCCTCACTCCCCTTCCGGTCGGCTCACATCCTCCCATCCTTTCGCTTCCGCCCCAGCAGCCACGCCCGTCACAGCCGCTTTGCATAATCATGCAGGGCAGTGCATACTTTTTCTGTGTCCAAGGTTCTTACGTCTTTGCCTGTAGGTGAACGGGTCGGCATCGCCTTCTCCGGCGGTCTCGACACGTCGGTCGCGGTCGCGTGGATGCGGGACAAGGGAGCGATCCCCTGCACCTACACGGCCGATCTCGGTCAGTACGACGAGCCCGACATCGCCTCCGTCCCGGGTCGCGCCACGGCGTACGGCGCCGAGATCACCCGCCTGGTCGACTGCCGCGCGGCGCTGGTCGAGGAGGGCCTGGCCGCGCTCGCCTGCGGCGCCTTCCACATCCGCTCGGCCGGGCGGACGTACTTCAACACCACCCCGATCGGGCGGGCGGTGACCGGCACGCTGCTGGTCCGGGCGATGCTCGACGACGACGTGCAGATCTGGGGTGACGGCTCGACCTTCAAGGGCAACGACATCGAGCGGTTCTACCGGTACGGCCTGCTCGCGAACCCGCAGTTGCGGATCTACAAGCCGTGGCTGGACGCGCAGTTCGTGCACGAGCTCGGCGGCCGCAAGGAGATGTCGGAGTGGCTGGTCGCGCACGGCCTGCCGTACCGGGACAGCACCGAGAAGGCGTACTCCACCGACGCGAACATCTGGGGCGCCACCCACGAGGCGAAGACGCTCGAGCACCTCGACACCGGGATCGAGACCGTCGACCCGATCATGGGTGTGAAGCACTGGGACCCGTCGGTGCTGATCGAGGCCGAGGACGTGACGATCGGCTTCGAGCAGGGCCGGCCGGTGACGATCAACGGAAAGGAGTTCGGCTCCGCGGTCGACCTGGTGCTGGAGGCGAACGCGATCGGCGGCCGGCACGGCATGGGCATGTCGGACCAGATCGAGAACCGGGTGATCGAGGCCAAGAGCCGGGGTATCTACGAGGCTCCCGGGATGGCTTTGCTGCATTCGGCGTACGAACGGCTGGTCAACGCGATCCACAACGAGGACACGCTGGCGAACTACCACAACGAGGGCCGGCGGCTCGGGCGGCTGATGTACGAAGGCCGTTGGCTGGACCCGCAGTCGCTGATGCTGCGGGAGTCCCTGCAGCGGTGGGTCGGTACGGCGGTGACCGGTCAGGTCACGCTGCGGCTCCGGCGGGGTGAGGACTACTCGATCCTCGACACCACCGGCCCGGCGCTCAGCTACCACCCGGACAAGCTGTCGATGGAGCGGATCGAGGACTCCGCGTTCGGCCCGGTCGACCGGATCGGTCAGCTGACCATGCGGAACCTGGACATCGCCGACTCCCGCTCGAAGCTGGAGCAGTACGCCGGCCTCGGCATGTTCGGCACCACCAACCCGGCGCTCGCCTCCTCCACCGACCTCATCGGCCCGATGCCGACCGGCGGAGCCGAAGCCATCGCCTCCCGAGGCGAAGCCACCGAAGAGGACGAGCTCCTGGACCGCGCCGCCATGGAATCCGGCACCGACTGACCACCATTTGACTGGCAGACCAGCCAGTTCAGGGGTTTGCCACCTGTACCCCGGGTGGCAAACCCCTCATTTCGTTGGTCAGCCAGGCAAATGTCAGGCGTCGTAGTCGAGGGTTACTGCTGGGGTGGTGGGGTGGGATTGGCAGGTCAGGACGTAGCCGGAGCGGATTTCGTCGGGTTCCAGGGCCCAGTTTGTGTCCATGCGGACTGAGCCTTCGAGGACCTTGGCTCGGCAGGTGCCGCAGACGCCGCCCTTGCAGGCGAAAGGCGCGTCGGAGCGTACGGCGAGGGTGGCGTCGAGGACTGGTTTGGAGTGCTCGGCCAGAGCAAAGGTCGAGCGGCGGCCGTCGAGGATGACCGTGACCTGGGCTGCGTCTTCGTCGACCGGGGCCTCGTCGACGGGAGCGGCCGGGGCCTCGTCGCCTACGTGGAAGAGCTCGGCGTGGACGTGTTCGCGGGGGACGCCTTCGGTCAGGAGGAGGTCCTGGGCGCCGACGACCATCGCGTACGGACCGCAGAGGAACCACTCGTCGACGGTCCCGATCGGCAGGATCGTCTTGAACATCCGCTCCAGCCGCTCGGCGTCGATGCGCCCGCTGAACAGCTCCACCTCCGTCGACTCCCGCGACAGCACGTGCACAAGGTGGAACCGCTCGGCGTACACGTCCTTCAGATCGGCCAGCTCGTCGGCGAACATCACCGACCCCGCGGTCCGGTTGCCGTACAGCAGCGTGACCCGGCTGGACGGCTCGACGGACAGGATCGTCGCCACCAGCGACAGCACCGGCGTGATCCCGCTGCCCGCGGCAACGAACGCGTAGTGCTTCGCGTTCGCCGGGTCGAACGTCGTACCGAACCGCCCGAGCGGCGTCATCACCTCGAGCTCGTCGCCGACCTTCAACTCATGGGCGGCGTACGCCGAGAACTCGCCACCCGGGATCCGCTTCACCCCGATCCGCAGCACACCGGACCCGGCCGGCGAGCAGATCGAGTAGCTGCGTCGCACGTCCTCCCCGGTACGGCGGATGGTCAGATGCTGGCCCGCGGTGAACTCGTACTCGTCCGCCAAGTCCGCAGGCACCGCGAACGTGATCGCCACCGAGTCGTCGGTGATCGCCTCGATCGCGGCCACCTTCAACGGGTGGAAGACAGCACGCCGCCGCGGCATCGTGGTCGTCGTCATCACAAAGCCTTGAAGTGGTCGAAGGGCTCGCGGCAGGAGTTGCACCGCCACAGGGACTTGCAGGAGGTGGACCCGAAGCGGCTGAGCTCAACCGTGTCCGGCGACCCACACAACGGGCACCGGATGGTCAATGACAGAGCAACCGGGCCGCCGACCGCACGGCGACCGGTCGGCGGTGCGATGCCGTACTCGGTCAGCTTGGCCTTCCCCGCGTCACTCATCCAGTCCGTCGTCCACGCAGGCGAAAGCACAGTCTCGACACGTCCGTCGACCTGCAACGCCTGGAGAGTCAGCTCGACCTCGTGCCGGATCAGGTCCATCGCTGGGCACCCGGAGTACGTCGGGGTGATCGTCACGACCACCTCGTCACCCTCATGCCGAACCCCACGCAGCACACCGAGGTCAGCGATCGTCAGCACCGGCACCTCAGGATCCGCCACCTCGCCGACCGCCTCGAGGATGGCCGCGTCCGTCACCATGTCGCCCCCGGATGCGACCGCGCCACATGCTGCAGCTCAGCCAGCAGATACCCCAGGTGCTCGGTATGCCGACCACTCCGCCCACCACTGTGCTGGTACGACGCCGCCGGCCGAGCACACGTGGACTCGTCGATCACCGCGAACACCCGGCGCTCCCACTCGTCCCGCAGCGTCGACGGGTCGACGGCGACCGCCAACCGCCGTACAAGCTCGTCGGACTCGAACATCTCCGCGGTGTAAGGCCAGAACGCCTCCAACCCAGCCTGCATCCGGCGGTGACTCTCCTCGGTCCCATCACCCAGTCGCAACACCCACTGGGTCGCGTGGTCGACGTGGTACGCGACCTCCTTGACCGCCTTGCCCGCCACTCCGGACAACAGCTCGTCGGAGCACCCGAGCAGCTCTTCGTAGACCAGTTGCTGGTACGTCGCGAAGTACAGCAACCGCGCCATCGTGTGCGCGAAGTCACCGTTCGGCAGCTCGCACAACTGCAGGTTCAGGAAGTCGCGCTCGTCCCGGAAGTAGGCGAGGTCGTCCTCGCTCCGCCCCTCCCCCTCGACCTGGCCGGCGTACTGCAGCAGCGACCGGGCCTGGCCGAGCTGGTCGAGGCCGATGTTGCCCAGGGCAACGTCCTCCTCGAGCTGCGGGGCGGCCGCGATCCACTCGGCGGTGCGCTGCGCGGAGATCAGCGCGTCGTCGCCGAGCCGGAGCGTGTAGACGAAGAGGTCGTTCACAGGTGCTCGACGCCTTCCGGGACCTGGTAGAAGGTCGGGTGCCGGTAGACCTTGTCACCGGCCGGGTCGAAGAACTCGTCCTTCTCGTCCGGGCTCGACGCGGTGATGTCGGCAGCCCGCACCACCCAGATCGACACGCCCTCCTGGCGCCGGGTGTAGACGTCCCGCGCGTTCCGCAGCGCCATCGTCGCGTCCGGCGCGTGCAGGCTGCCGACATGCGTGTGCGACAGTCCACGCCGGGACCGCACGAAGACCTCCCACAGTGGCTCGACACTCATGCAGCGCTCTCCTTCACAACTCGTTTCGCCGCATACGCCGCTGCAGCCTCGCGGACCCACGCGCCGTCCTCGTGCGCCTTCACCCGGTGCGCGAGCCGTTGCTGGTTGCACGGCCCGTTGCCCTTCACCACTTCGTACAGCTCGGTGTAGTCCGGCTCACTGAAGCGGTAGTGCCCGGTCTCCTCGTCGTACGACAGACCGTCGTCGGGCACCCGCAGCCCGAGTACGTCGGCTTGCGGGACGGTCATGTCGACGAAGCGCTGGCGCAGCTCGTCGTTGCTGTGCCGCTTGATCCCCCACGCCATCGACTGCTCGGAGTGCGTCGACGCGGAGTCGGGCGGCCCGAACATCATCAGCGACGGCCACCACCAGCGATCCAGCGCGTCCTGCGCCATCGCCTTCTGCTCAGGAGTGCCGTTGCACAGCGTGTGCAGGATCTCGAACCCCTGCCGCTGGTGGAACGACTCCTCCTTGCAGACCCGGACCATCGCCCGCGCGTACGGCCCGTAGGAGCAGCGGCAGAGCGGGACCTGGTTGACGATCGCGGCGCCGTCGACGAGCCAGCCGATCGCGCCGATGTCGGCCCAGGTCAGGGTCGGGTAGTTGAAGATGCTGGAGTACTTCTGCTTCCCGCTGTGCAGCAGGTCGAGCAGGTCGGCCCGGTCCACGCCGAGGGTCTCGGCGGCGGCGTACAGGTAGAGCCCGTGGCCGGCCTCGTCCTGCACCTTGGCCATCAGGATCGCCTTGCGGCGCAGCGACGGCGCGCGACTGATCCAGTTGCCCTCCGGCTGCATGCCGATGATCTCGGAGTGCGCGTGCTGCGCGATCTGCCGGATCAGGGTCTTGCGGTACCCGTCCGGCATCGCGTCCCGCGGCTCGACCCGGCCGTCGGCGTCGATGGTCGCCTGGAAGCTGTCGTCCATGCCCGCCAGCATAGCCGAGTTGTGACACTTTCTGTCCAGATCAGCGAACAGGTGTCACAAAGTCGGACGACGGTGGGGCTACCTCCACCCCGGGAAGTGGTGGCAACGCGCTGGGTCACGGCCGGGCCGGCCGCGAAGATTTTCAGTGCAAGGCTTACACAGTTTCTAGCCAAGGGTGGATCCCATGACCACTGCGACGACTCTCCCGGCCGCGGATCACCGCGGTCCAGTCACCGGCAGGGAGCGCGCCCTCGCGCCCGACCTGATCCGCGGCGCGATGCTGCTGCTGATCGGACTGGCCAACAGCGCCAACTTCGCCTTCGCCGGGCAACCCGGGGTGGAAAGCTCCCCGCACGGCTTCGAGCGGGTGCTGAACTTCCTCAAGCTCACCTTCGTGGACGCCCGGGCCTACCCGGTGTTCGCGGTGATGTTCGGCTACGGCCTGGTCCAGCTGGCCCGGCGGCAGCGCTCGGCCGGCGCCACGACGAGCGCCGTACGGCGAATCCTGCTCAAGCGCAACGGATGGCTGATCGCGTTCGGCCTGGTGCACGCGACGTTGCTGTACTTCGGCGACTTCCTCGGCGCCTACGGCATCGTCGGGATCATCTGCACGCTGTTGCTGCTCAACCGCGGCGACAAGTTCCACCGGATCGTGCTCGCCATCTGGGCCTTCGAAATCCTCTACGTGCTCTTCACCGCCTTCCAATCAGTCGCGGCTGTGCTCAACAGCTCCGGTCCCGCGGCGCCGCTCACCAACAGCCCGAACCCGTCGCTGGCGGCCACGTCGTACGGCGCGAGCATCGTCGACCGGCTGCACGAGTACCCGATGCACACCGCCAGCGTGATCGGCTTCCTCATCGTCGTCTGGCTGGGCACCTGGGCCGCCCGCAAGCAGATCCTGGAGAACCCGGCCGCCCACCGCAGCTTGCTGCGCGGCGTGGCCTTCACCGGCCTCGGCATCACGATCGTCGGCGGTCTCCCGCTCGCCCTGGTCGGCGCCGGCTGGCTGCACGTCGACGCGGCAGCGGTCGATCAACTGAGCTACCTGTCGCACGTGAGCGGCATGTTCGGCGGACCCGGGTACGTCGCCCTGTTCGGCCTGCTGGTCGCCCGGCTCAGCAGGATCTCCCTCCCGGTCCGCGCGATCTCGGCACTGGGTCAGCGGTCGCTGTCCGGCTACCTCTTCCAGTCGGTGTCGTGGCTGGTCCTGTTGGCGCCGTTCACGCTGGACCTCGACCTCGGGAGTACGGCGTACACCGCAGCGCTGATCGCGATCGCGGTGTGGGTGGTCTCGGTGGCCGGCGCCTACGCGATGAGCAAGCGTTCCTACCGCGGACCGGCCGAGACCCTGCTGCGGAACGTCGTGTACTGACTTGCGAGGATGGCGGGTATGAGTGACTTCGGCGTCCCGGAACCCGCCAACCTCTCCGACCTGTCCGGCGCGAGCGAAAACCCGATCGCGGAGACGAGCGTGCGGCTGGCGCTCCCGGCCGAGGCGAACGAGATCGGCGAGATCCAGGTCGCGTCCTGGCGGGCGTCGTACGCCGGACTGCTGCCGGTGGACGTGCTCGCCGATCTCAACCCGGCGCAGTTCGCCGCTCAGTGGCGGGCTGCGCTGATCGCGCCCGGTGAGGCCCGTAACCGGGTGATGGTCGCGCTGGCCGGCCGGACGCTGGTCGGGTTCGCCGCGATCACGCCGTCCGACGACCCGGACGCCGATCCGCAGCGGGACGCGTTGATCGCCGAGCTCGCGATCAAGCCCGAGGCGACCCGCGCCGGCCACGGTTCGCGGCTGCTGAACGCCGTCGTCGACACCGTCCGCGCCGACGGCTTCGGCCGGGTCACCGTCTGGGTCAACTCGACCGATGACGTGCTCCGGGCGTTCTACACCGAGGCGGGCTGGGGTCCCGACGGCGCGCACCGCGAGCTCGACCTGTACGGCGACGAGTCCGTCCGGATCAAGCAGATCCGGCTGCACACCGACCCCGGATCAGCCGACTGATCGGAGGGCGAACCGCCGGCGGTAGTCGCTCGGGGTCAGCCCGGTCGTGCGCTTCAGCTGGATCCGGAGATTGGCCGCCGTACCCAGGCCGCAGTTCCGCGCGATCGTCTCCAGCCTGACCTCGCCGCGTTCGAGCAAACGGCAGGCCATCGCCACCCGCTCTGCCGTCAGCCAGGCCAGCGGCGTCGTCCCCAACTCGGCCTGGAACCGTCGATGCAGGGTCGCCTGGCTCACGGCCGCATGCGCCGCGATGTCCGCGACCGTGAGCGGACCGCCGAGCCGCGCCCGCACCCACTCGAGCAGCGGGGCCAGCGAGGTGTCCGCGACCACTGGCACGGGCTGGTCGATGAACTGCCGCTGCCCGCCGTCGCGATGCGCCGTGAACACCAGCCGCCGACTCACCGCATTCGCCACCTCGGCACCGTGATCGCGCCGGATCAGATGCAGGCCGAGGTCGAGCGCCGCCGCACTCCCGGCCGCGGTCAGAACGTTGCCGTCGTCAACAAATAGGACATCCGGCAGCAGCTCGACCTCCGGATGCAGCCGCCGGAAGGTTCGCTCCCACCGCCAGTGCGTCGTCGCCCGCCGTCCATCCAGCACCCCCGCGGCAGCCAGCGTGAACGCCCCGGTGCAGAAGCTCACCAATCGCGCGCCTCGCTGCTCGGCCCGGCGGACGGCATCCAGTACGGCGGGCGACGGTGGCGTCTCGGGATCGGGGCGATTCGGCACGATCAGCGTGTCTGCCCGATCCGCCTCCTCGAGTCCGGCGACCCCGGTCAGGGTGAAGAACCCGGAGTGCATCCGCACCGACGGGTCCGGCGTACACAGACCGAACTCGTACCACTCCCGGCCGAGCTCGGGTCGGCGCAGACCGAACAACTCGGTCGCGACCCCGAGCTCGAACGGGTTCGACCCGTGGTCGACGATCACGACCACCCGATGCGAGGATCCTTGCGGCATCTGCCATTTCTAGCACTCACGCCCGCGCCGCGCACCTGGCGAGACTGTCCACATGAGCAACGAACCAGTCGATCTGCGCGGTGTCCTGAAGACCTTCGACGACCTCTGGAACCCGCGGATCGCCGCGCGGATCAACGACTACGACGTCCGGCTCACGAAGGTGGCGGGCTCGTACATCTGGCACGTCCACGAGACCACCGACGAGTTCTTCCTCGTCCTCGACGGCGAACTGAGCATCGCGGTCCGGGACCCGGACGAGCGGGTCGTCTCGCTCGCGCCCGGCCAGGTCTTCGTCGTACCTCGCGGCGTCTACCACCGCCCGTTCTCAGACGGCGGCGCCTCCATCGTCGTCATCGAGCCCGCAGGCATCCCAACCACAGGCGACCGCCACGACCCGATCCCGGACCACATCAAGACCCACACCGGCCTCGAGCTCGCGTCGGAGCCCGACCCGACCGGCTGAGCAGCGCCGGCGAGTTCGCCGGTCGTGGACGGTGGTGGATGGTGCGACTGGTGGCTGGCAGGCTGTGTCACCACTGGCGCGTTGCAGCACGTCACCGATGACATAACCCGCCAGCGAGCCCCGCGAGCACCACATCGCTCACACGTCCGCATGTCTCCTCACCGGAGGCCGGCTCGGTAGAGGTCGCGGAGGAGGCTGATCTCGGCGCCGTGGTGGATGGTTTCGCGGTTGAGGTGGGTGATCAGGCCGAGCATGGTGTCCTCGGCGAAGAAGGACCCCTTCGGGCCTAGCGGCCGGCTCAGCTCGCTTTCGGACAGGGCGCGGATCGACTCGTTCCAGCGGCGGTACCAGAAATCGAGGAACGCCAGGCCGTCAGCCGCCGTACCCGGGAGGTCGGCCGGGATGTGTCGCGGGTCGAACATGTCCGCGTCGTCCGGCACACTCCCGTCGCCGAAGAAGGCACTTGTCCGGGTCGCGAAGCAGCCGACACCGATGTGCACCAGTCGCCACGCGATCGTGGTGACCGGCGGCGGATCCGGCACTGGGTCCTGGTGGTCGACCACGATCCGGCCGTCCGCGTCCGGGCGCACCGACCAGGCCGGCGTGGCCGGCTCCCACAGGTACTCGTCGTCCGTCAGCCCCTGAAGCCGCGGCCACAAGTGCATGTCCCAGTAGAACTCCAGTTGCCCGATCACCAAGTCACCACAGTCCATGCGACGACGGTAGAGCGCCGTACCGACATACCACGGGCCCGATCGGCGACGAGCCGGGGGTGGTGCTCGACCGTTCCACCACGGCATGACAAATTGTCACGGTCCGATCACGCATGGCCACCCGCTGGAGTCTGCATGAAGTACCTACCCCTGGCCGTCGGCCTAGGGCTACTCCGATCACCAGCTGCAGTCGCGAGCAGGTGCTCGGTGGAGTGCATCGGCGCGCCGGAGAGGAGGTTTCGATGCGGAGCATCGTGACCTTCTCTCCGGCGCGGCGAGGTGCCCACCGAGCACCGCGCAGCACGCAGCTGGTGATCGGAGTAGCCCTCGGGCTGTCTGCCGCTGCTGTTCTCGTCGTACCGGGGTCAGGGGCGACGGCCTCGATGGACCAGGCGTATGTCGTCGACCGGGCGCATCCGGTGGCGAACCGGTACCTGAAGCAGACACCGGTGTGGAAGCAGTGCGGCGATCCGGAGCTCCGGACGTACTGCGCGAAGATCACCGTCCCGCGCGACTGGGCCAACCAGTACTCGGGCAACGACATCCAGATCGCCGTCAGCAAGGTCGCGCCGGCCAAGGGCAAGCCGAGCCGGGTGGTGTTCGGCAACCCGGGTGGACCGGGCGGCGCCGGCCTCGGCATGGCGCCGTACCTGGCCAGTCAGGCGCCGCTCGCGAAGGACCACCTCGCGGTCGGGTTCGACCCGCGCGGCACCGGCGACAGCAGCAACGTGACCTGCGACGGCGCACCCGGCTACACGATGGACGCGCGCGACCGGGACCAGTGGAACCTGGACCTGATCGCGGAGGCGTCGCAGCTGAGCCAGCCGTACTGCGACCGGCAGTCCCGCGGGCTCCTCCCCTACGTGAACACCGCGCAGACCGTGCAGGACATGGACCTGATCCGCCGGCTGCTCGGCTTCGACAAGATCGACTTCGTCGGCTACTCCGGCGGCACCTGGATGGGCGCGTACTACCAGACCTACTTCCCGCAGCACGTCGGCCGGTTCGTGCTGGACTCCAACACCGACTTCACCCAGCCCTGGATCACCACGTTCGTCGCCCAGCCGGAGGCGTTCGAGCGCCGGTTCCGCGAGGACTTCGCGACCTGGGCGGCGAAGTACGACGGCGAGTTGCACCTCGGCACGTCGCCACGCCTGGTGATCAGGACCTACGAGCGGCTCCGGGCGACGCTGAAAAAGCAGCCGGTGGTCGAGGAGTTCCTGGACGGCTCGATCAAGGTCACCTACGACCAGAACACTCTGGACCAGATCGTGTCGGGGGATATGTACACAAAGATCGACTTTTATTCACTGGCCGTCGACCTGGCATTTCTCCGCGACCTTTCCGCGGTCCAGACCAAGGGCGGCCCACGCGCTGCGCAGCGTAAGGTCGACGCGCTGTCCCCGGCCCGGCAGCAGCAGCTGGTACGGCGCGCGTCCCGCGACACCGTCGGCCTGCGCCCACTTGGCCGGATCGTCGGCGACGACGCCGAGGACGCCACCTTCACCGCGGTCACCTGCAACGACACCCCCTGGCCGCAGGGTCGCGCGTACGGCGACCAACTGGCCGGCCGCCTCGGGCCGAAGTACCCGCTGCTCGGCTGGGGCCTGAACGAGAACCCGTGCTTCTACTGGAAGCGCCCGAACCTGACCATGCCGCAGCCCACCGGCCAAGGCTTGCCGACCACGCTGATGGTCCAGTCGGTGCACGACCCGGCAACCAGCTACTCGCTCGCGGTGTCGGCGCACAGCCGGTACGCCGGTTCGCGGCTGGTCACGGTCAGCCGGGAGGGCGACCACGGCGTCTACGGCGGCGTGAACCAGTGCGCCGACAAGATCGTCAACACGTTCCTCACCACCGGCACGGCGCCGGCCAAGGACGTCACCTGCGTCGGCGAGGGCATCCCGGCGCCGTCGACGCCGCCGAGCCTCGAGGAGTACGACGCCGGTCAGGGATATGATCACGCTCCGTTACGCCGGATCGCCGGATTCACCAAAGCCGTGTCCGGATATTTGCACTGACGCTACTGAATTCAGAGCGTGCCCGATCGGGCGGAAAATGCACACGATTTCCGGCGGAATCCCCTACGGACCGGCATTCGGTGATCACCGTCGGCGAATTTCCCGTGGGGCTTTCGTTGTCAGGACATATTTGTCAGGGCGATGTCAGGGCTCCGTCCCTGTGCGACTCAGCGTGATTTCGACAACCTTGAGTCAGCGCGGAGGAACCGGCCGTCGACTGGGAGGGCTCGACGAGAGGTGACATCGCCGACGTGGCTTCGGCCGGCTGTGAGGTGGGGGGACTGCCTGGGGGGTCAGACAGGGACACAGCCGGCCGGGTCCGTCACTCGGATCCCGCGCCCTCAGATCCCTCGCGGGGTACCGTCGATCCCCCAGGTCGTGGTGCTCCGCGAGGCAACCGTCCGATCAGCAGACCCGGTGGACTGCTGATCGGTCTCTTTTTCCAGGACCTTCAGAGCCTGCCGGTGTGATCGGGGTTCGGGCTGGACGGGGATGGCGGGTATCCGTCGGCCACGGCGACCAAAGGTGCGGCTCGCCCGGCCGACCAGGCTGTTCGGAAGGCCCGGCGATCGAGCGACTGTTCGATCGCGCTCCGGGTCGCCAGGTAGTCGGCCTTCTCGATCTCCGGCACCGGCGCACCGATGACCTCACGCACCCCGTCCGCGGCTCCGAGGAGGAACGCGGCGTACTCACTTCTCCCCCGCTGCTGAGCGACCGTCGCCAGCTCCTCGAGCACGCTCGCCGACCGCCACCGGTCACCGAGATCGCGATGCTCTGCCAGGCTCTCGTCCAGCAGGTGTACGGCGCGCTCCGTCAGGCCACGCCGTCGTTCGACGATGCCCAGCTGGTTCAGCGACCACGCAACGCCCTCGCGGTACCCGAGTCGCTGGGACAACGCCAGGCTCTCCTGCAGCAGGTCCTCCGCCTCGACGAGTTCACCGCCGTACTGCGCGATGGTCCCGAGACTGATCAACGACCAGGCGAGTCCTTCGCCGTCGCCGAGCAGGCGGAACCTGTCCCGCGCCCGGCCACAGCGCCGCGCACCGACCTCCAGGTCACCGCGCAGCCAGGCGACGAACCCCAGGTGGTTGTGCGCCCAGGCCATCCCTGACTGGTCGCCGAGACTCTCGTAGAGGTCGTAGCTTTCGCAGTGCAGATCCTCCGCGGCCGCATAGTCCCCGCGCTCCCTGGCGACGCCACCGAGCCGTTGCAGCACGAGCGCCGTACCGGCTGTGTCGTGCAGGTCCTTGTACTGCGTCAGAGCCGTCTGCAGCCGTGCGGTCGCCGCGTCGTACTCGCACTGCAGGAAGGCGAGCATCCCGGCGCCCAGGTTCGCCTTCGCACACACGGGCGCCAGACCGGCCGTGTCCGACTCCGGGACGGTGTCCGCCAGCGTCAGTGCGCGTTCGAGCCACTGACTGCCTTCGGCGTAGTGCCCACGCAGGTAGCAGAACAGCCACAGCCCACCGGCCAGCCGCAGAGCCTCGTTGATCGACCTGGTCCGCAGCGACCACGCCATTGCTGCCCGCAGGTTGTCCAGCTCGCCGTCGAGCCGTTCCAGCCACTCGGCCTGGTTCACGCCACGCAGCTGTACTTCGGCTTCCTCGGCGAAGCCGATGTAGAAGTGCGCATGCCGACGGGCCGCCTCTTCCGTCAGACCCGCGGCCTTCAGCCGGTCTGCAGCGAACTCACGAATCACGGCGAGCATGTAGTAACGCGCAACCCCGCTGCGCCGGGTCACCCGGATCAGCGACTTGTCGACCAACCGACCAATCAGGTCGAGCGCTTCCGCACGGACCAGCGGACCCGGCGACGGCTGCCCGGACATGACGGTGGCGGCCGCACTCAACGTCCACCCGCCGACGAACACCGACAGCTGCGCGAACACGTCCCGCTCCGCCGGTGTGAGCAGGTCGTGGCTCCACTCGATCGCGCCGTACATGGACTGCTGCCGGGGCGAGGCCGTCCGCGGTCCGCCGGCCAGGATACCGAACGAGGTCTCCAGCTCGGACGCGAGCTCCTCGATCGTCATCACGTTCGTCCGGGCGGCGGCCAGCTCGATCGCGAGCGGCATCCCCTCCAGCCTCCGGACCACTCGGGCGACCTGGTCGAGCTGGCCGTCCACGTCGTACCCACGGGCGGCCGCACGCTCGACGAACAGCCGTACGGCGGCCGACGCCTCGAGCTGGTCCTCGTCGTGCGGCAGCGCCAAGGCGGGTACGACGTACACGCTCTCGCCGGGGACCCTCAGGATCTCCCGGCTGGACGCGAGGACCGAGAGGTTCGGGCAGTACTCCAGCAGGGCCGCGCAGACCTGACCGACGGTGGCGACGACATGCGAGCAGTTGTCGAACACCAGCAGCATGGTCCGGCGGCCGATCAGCTCCGCGATGGTTTCGACCAGCCGGGCATTGTCCAGCGGGTGCAACCCGGTTGAGTCGGCGACCGCCGGAACCACGCCGGCGGGATCGGTGAGCGACGCGAGCGGGACCCAGCAGACACCGTCGGCGAAGCTGTCTTCGAGCTCAGCCGCCAGCCCGAGCGTGAGGCGGGTCTTCCCGACACCGCCCGGCCCGGTCAGGGTCAGCAACCGGGTGATCTGCTGGCCAAGCAAACGTTTGGTGGTCGTCAGCTCCGTGCTGCGGCCGATCAGTTCGTTCGGCGGGGCCGGGGGCCGGCGCAGCTGGATCTGTGGCGACTCGGTGTCCCGGCGCGCAGCGGTGGAGAGCGCAGCCCGGTCGGACGCGCCGAGCCGCAGGGCGTCCGCGAGCAGGCGCAGCGTGTGCGCCCGGGGCGCGCGACGACGACCCCGCTCCAACGCCGCGATCGCGTCGACGCTCAGGCCGGCCAGTTCGGCCAGTCCCTCCTGCGACAGCCCGGCTTCCCGCCGGTGCCGGCGCAACAGGCCACCGAAACCTGCCCCCTGCACGTCGTCCGAGCCACGGCGAGACCCGTCTGATGGCACAGGACGGCTCCACCCAGTCTCCGACCTGCACGTGGCGGTTGCCACGCACTTGCTTTGAAAATATCCCGTTCCGCACCGCGTTGTCAGTTACCTCGGTGTTGTTGACAGCCAACTCTCAAGTAACTGCCGCCTCGTGCTTCGCGATCGCCGTCCGCATCGAGGCGCGTGCCCGCCGCCTGTCACCGGCCGCGTCGTACGCCGTCGAGAGCCGGAACCAGACCCGCCAGTCGTCCGGCGCGGCCTCGGCCTCGGCCCGGTACTTCTCGAAGGCGACGTCCGCCGCGGCCCGGTCGACCCGCCCCGACGGACGGCGCGGCAGGTCGTCGACCGGCAGTCCACCGGCCGCCTCCAACTCACGCGCCAGGATCTCGGTACGGCGTCCGAACTGCAGCTCCCGCCACACCAGGAATGCGCCGAGCACCGGGATGACCAGTACGGCGACCCCGAGTCCGACGGCGACCCGATCACCAGTGCCGATCAGCAGCACCCCGCGCCAGCCGAGCAGGACGGCGTACGCGACGAATACGACCGCCAGCACGATCGCCGTGCGTTTGGCGGTCACAACGGCCCAGTCATGTCAGTCGAGGTCCATGAAGTGCTCGAGACCGACGGTGAGGCCGGGAGCGCCGCCGATCCGGCGGACGCCGAGCAGCACACCGGCCATGAACGAGACCCGGGCCATCGAGTCGTGCCGGATGGTGAGCGTCTCGCCGGTGTCGCCGAACAGCACCTCCTGGTGCGCGATCAGGCCGCGCAGCCGGACGCCATGCACCCGGATCCCGTCGACGTCGGCCCCGCGGGCGCCGTCCAGCGCGGTCGTGGTGGCGTCCGGGATCGGCGCCGAGCCGGCCTCCCGGCGGGCCTCGGCGATCAGCTCGGCAGTACGGCGCGCCGTACCCGAGGGAGCGTCGACCTTGTCCGGGTGGTGCAGCTCGATGATCTCGACCGACTCGTAGTACTTGGCGGCCTTGGCGGCGAACTGCATCATCAGGACGGCGCCGATCGAGAAGTTCGGCGCGACCAGCACGCCGGCGCCGGGAAACTTGTCGAGCAGGCCGCGCAGCGTCTCGAGCCGGGCCTCGTCGAAACCGGTGGTGCCGACGACCGCGTGGATGCCGTGCTCGATGCACCACGCGAGGTTGTCCATCACCACCTCGGGCCGGGTGAAGTCGACCACCACCTGGGCGCCGGCCTTGGTCAGCTCGTCCAGTTCGTCGCCGAGGTCGAGCCGCGCGACCAGCTCGCAGTCGTCGGCTTCTTCCACCGCGAGGCACGTCTGAGCGCCCATCTTGCCCTTGGCCCCCAGCACACCGACCTTGATCATCCGCACCCTTTCGACAGACTTTCGACCGCCCCAAGGATCTCATCAGGCCGATCGGCCTGGAGTCAGGGTGTCTCGACGGACCGTTCGGCGCGTGGCACGTAGACCTGCAGGTTCATCGTCTGCTGCGTCGGCGCCAGCAGTTGGTAGTCGGCCTTGAAGTCCAGCGCGCAGGCGCGCAGCGCGGTGATCTCGACGTCGGAGATGCGACGGTTCAGCAGGATGATCGGCGGGCGGCCCGGGCTCCACGGCTGCCCGTCCCGGCAGACCTCCTCGATCCCGGCTGCCGTCCGGTTGCGTTCCTTCGGGGCGACCCACGCCTCGCCGACCGGTTTGCCCTGCAGCATCAGGACCAGGCCGGCCATCTTGTCGAAGGCGAGGATCGGGCGGCCCGGCGGCTGCAGGTACGGCCGCAGCTCAGCCTCCAGGCTGGCGTAGTTCTTCGCCGCCGACGGCTGGAGGTAGAGCCCCTTCAGCGGCGCGGGCGTGGCCGGCTCAGTCAGCTCGGTGTGCCCGACCGAGCGGTACGGGTGCAGGAACATTCCGCTGTACGAGATGGACGCCACCGCCACCAGCGAAGCCACCGTGACCACACCGACGGTCACCCGCGCGACCACCGGCACCGCCCAGATCCCGGTCAGCACCGCGATCATCACCGCGACCCAGCAGGCGAACGCGTTGAACCCGATCGTGTACAGCGGGTTGTTCGTCCCGAACGCCTGCACCATCGGCAGCACCACGAGCAGTCCGAGGACGACCCACCCGCGGGCCTTCTCCCGGCTCAACGTCGACCGCCGCGTCAGCCCGTACCGGCCCGCGACCACAGCCGCGACCGCCGTCACCAACCCGACCAGTACGGCGGCCAGCAGCGTGACGGTGTAGTCCGACGTGTGCGCCGACCCGCCGACCGCGGCATCGTCGACGACTACCCGCCGTACCGAGAGGACGAACCCGAGAGCCACGAGAGCCCCGGCGGCGATCCGCAACCAGGGCCACCGGCCGATCACCGCCACGACGGCCGCGACCAGCAGGACCGCGTGCTGGCGCAGCGTCTTGCCGAGCAGCTCGAGACCGGTCGACCAGTACACCTCCAGCAAGGCGGTCGGCGAGTACGACGTCTCCGCGATGAACCTGTTCACGGCCATGATTCCGGGCACCGCGACGTTCAGCCGGACCACGAAAAGCTGTACCACCAGCGCTGCCAGGCCCAGCCCGGCCAGGGCGAGACCGATGCCTCGGGCAACGGCTCGCCAGCCCTGCCCGGTCAGCACGACCACAGCCGCGACGACGATCAGCCCGATCACCACGACCGAGGTCCACTTCGCCAGCACCATCACGCCGATCACGACCCCGGCGACCATGAGCACCCAGAACGGCACCGGCGTACCGCGGTCGACCGCAGTCGCCATCCATAGCACGCACGCGACCAGCGTCAGCGCACCGAGCAGGATGACGTCGTTGTACCCGGGCGACATCGGCAGCCAGCTGTAACACATCCCGCCCGCGGCCAGGATGGTCGCCATCCCGGCCAGCTCCCACAGCTTGGTCGGCGGCGCGCCCGGTCGCCGGCCGCGCAGCCACCGCATGAAGCTGTAGCCGAAGACCAGGTGTACGGCGACCACGGTGAACAACCGGAAGAACCGCAGCCCGACGATGTCGTACCCGAGCCACTCGAAGATCGGCCCGTAAAGGTACTGCACCCCGGTCAGCGCCAGCGGGTTCTGGTCCCACCAGCGGTACGACAGCAGGTAGTAGCCCTCGTCGGTGAGGTCGAACCCCTCGTTCGCGGCCCGTCCCGCGGTCACCACCCACCACGCGGCGAGCCCACCCGCGACCACGATCACCCCAAGAAGCAACACCGTCTGCCTACGCAGCGTGTCCCTTCCGGCCTCCAACCTCACGGCCGACACCTTAGGCCATCACTCCAGAGTTACCTCATCAGGCGGGCAGCCTGGGGGCCGCTCAGTGCGGTGGGATGTTTTGGTTCAAGTGGAAGAGGTTGTTGGGGTCGTACTTCTGTTTGAGGGCTTGGAGGCGGTCGTAGGTAGGGGCGCCGTACGCGTCGCGGATGCGGCCGGTGCCCTCGTCGGTGAGGAAGTTGACGTAGACGCCGCTCTGGTGGGGCTCCAGCGCCTGCCAGGAGTCCCGGGCCCACTGCCGCTGCTCCTCGAAGCCTTCCGGGCCGTAGGTGGAGCCGACGAAGTTGAAGGTGTGCCCGCTGGCGCGGCCGCCGTACGCGGTGGCGTCGGCCGGCACCCGGGAGATCGCGCCGCCGAGGTGGAAGATCGGGTACGACGTGAGCGGCCCGTTGATCGCGAGCCCGCGCGCGGCCGCGACGTCGACCACGTCGTCGGTGAGCTCGGCGACGTCGGACGAGCGCATGTAGTACCAGCGGCCGTGCGGGAAGCTCAGGTCGAACATCGCCTGCAGGTCGACGAACGGCTTCGGCGCGCACAGGTCCAGCAGCGGCGGCGCGAACGCCTTGAGCGGCGCCACCACCCGCTCACCGACCTCGATCGAGCCCGCGTAGCAGGCCAGCACGACGACGACCGGCACGCCGTGCAGCTCGGACGGGATGGTCGGCACCGCCGGGATCCACCGGTGCATCACCGCGGTGGTCAGCTCGTCGGGAATGTCGGTGATCCACTCGCGGTAGAAGCGCAGCAGCCGCGGCGACTCCGTCATCGGCCACATGATCGGGCCCGCGTAGACGATCGGGCCGACCGGGTGCAGCCGGAACTCGAACTCGGTCACGATGCCGAAGTTCCCTCCGCCACCGCGGATCCCCCAGAACAGGTCGGCGTTGACGTCCTCGCTCGCGGTCAGCAGCTCACCCTTGGCGGTGACCAGGTCGACCGAGAGCAGGTTGTCGATGGTGAGCCCGTACTTGCGCATCAGCCACCCGATCCCGCCGCCGAGCGTGAGCCCGGCCAGTCCGGTGTGGGTGACGATGCCGGCAGGGGTGGCCAACCCGAACGCCTGCGTCTCGCGGTCGAGCTCCCCGAGCAGCACGCCCGCCTGCGCCCGCGCGGTACGCCGGACCGGATCGACCCGGATGCCCTTCAGCGGCGCGAGGTCCAGCAGGACCCCACCGTCACAGGTCGAGTGCCCCGGGAAGCTGTGCCCGCCGCCGCGAACCGCCACCGGTCCCCCGGTACGGCGGGCGTAGGCGAGCGCGGCCCGGATGTCGGCCACCCCGGTGCAGCGGGCGATCACCCCGGGCCTGCGGTCGATCGACCCGTTCCAGACCTTTCGCAGCTCGTCGTACGACGGTTCGCCCGGGTGGACCAGCTCCCCACGGAAGTCCTCGCCGAGTGCCTGAATCTCCGGAGTAATCGTGCTCATGACCCACTCCCGCAGCCCCTCCCCCAGGCCCCCTTCCCGGCCAGTCTGCTCCTGCCGGGTGGGGCTGTCGAGGCTGTCAGAGCGTGAAAGCGGTGGTGTCCTCGTCGAAGGGGCCCATGACGGTCAGGGCGGGGGTGCCGGCGTACAGGTCGGCGGCGAGCCGGGTGACGTCGTCGAGGGTGACGGCGTCGATCCGATGCAGGATCTCGTCGACGGTGGGCAGCTCGCCGTACACGAGCTCGGCCTTGGCGATCCGGGTCATCTTGGCGCCGGTGTCCTCCAGGCCCATCACCACCGAGCCGCGCATCTGCCCCTTGCCGCGGAGCAGCTCGTCCGGAGTGATGTTGCCGCTGGCAATCGACTCCAGCTCGGTGCGGACCACGTCGAGCACCTCGCCGGCCTTCTTCGGCAGGCAGCCCGCGTACACGCCGACCATGCCGGAGTCCGCGTACGCCGACCCGAAGGTGAACACCGAGTACGCCAGGCCGCGCTTCTCCCGGACCTCCTGGAACAGTCGCGACGACATGCCGCCGCCGACGATCCCGTGCAGGACGCCGGCGACGTAGCGCCGTTCGTCGCTGCGGACCAGGCCAGGCATCCCGAGCACCATGTGCGCCTGCTCGACGTCACGGTGGTGCACGCGCACCCCGCCGTACGTCGGGACCGGCTTGGAGGCGCCGCGTCGCACGGGAGCGGGCTCGGACTCGCCGGTGACCCAGTGCCGTTCGAACGCCTTGCGGACCAGGCGAACCACGTCGGTGTGGTCGACGTTCCCGGCGACCGAGACGACGATGTTGGCGGGTTTGTAGCGGCGCCGGTACCAGCCCACCACCTGCTGGCGGGACAGTCCGGCGACGGTTTCCGGCGTACCGGTGATCGAGCGGCCGAGCGGCGTCTTGCCCCACAGCTGTTCGGCGAAGAGGTCGTGGATGTGGTCCGACGTCTCGTCGGCGTGCATCGCGATCTCCTCGTCGATGACGTCGCGCTCACTGTCCACGTCCTCGCTCGTCAGCGTGGCGGAGGTGATCATGTCGCAGATGACGTCGACCGCGAGCGGCAGGTCGGAGTCGAGCACCCGCGAGTAGTAGCAGGTGTACTCCTTGCCGGTGAACGCGTTCATCTCACCGCCCACCGCGTCGATCGCGGCGGAGATCTCGAGCGCGTCGCGGCGCTCGGTGCCCTTGAACAGCAGGTGCTCGAGGAAGTGCGTGGCGCCGGCGAGCTGCTCCGGTTCGTCCCGGGAGCCGACGCCGACCCAGACCCCGAACGTGACCGAACGGAAGCCGGGGACGGATTGGGACAGCACGCGAAGCCCGGAGGGCAGGACGGTCCGTTTCACCGGACCGCCCGCCTCCGGGCTCAGCAGGGTGCTGGTGATCGCTCGAATCACTCGGCGGACTCGGCAGCCTTCTCTTCAGACTTCTTGTCGCCGTCCTCGCCCTCGATGACCGGGATCAGCGAGAGCTTGCCGCGGTCGTCGATCTCGGCGATCTCGACCTGCAGCTTCTGGCCGACCGAGAGCACGTCCTCGACCGCCTCGACCCGCTTGCCACCGGCCAGCGGACGCAGCTTCGAGATGTGCAGCAGGCCGTCCTTGCCCGGCAGCAGGCTGATGAACGCACCGAAGTTGGTCGTCTTCACGACCGTGCCCAGGTAGCGCTCGCCCTTCTCCGGCATGGTCGGGTTCGCGATCGCGTTGATCGCCGCTCGGGCCGCCTCGGCCGACGGGCCGTCGGTCGCGCCGATGTAGACGGTGCCGTCGTCCTCGATCGAGATGTCGGCGCCGGTGTCCTCGGTGATCTGGTTGATCATCTTGCCCTTCGGGCCGATGACCTCGCCGATCTTGTCGACCGGGACCTTCACCGAGATGACCCGCGGCGCGAACTCGCTCATCTCACCCGGCGCGTCGATGGCCTTGGCCATCACGTCCAGGATGGTCAGCCGCGCGTCCTTGGCCTGCGTCAGCGCGCCGGCCAGCACGCTGGCCGGGATGCCGTCCAGCTTGGTGTCCAGCTGCAGGGCGGTGACGAAGTCCTTCGTGCCGGCGACCTTGAAGTCCATGTCGCCGAACGCGTCCTCCGCGCCCAGGATGTCGGTCAGCGCGACGTACTGCGTCTCGCCGTCGACCTCACCGGAGATCAGGCCCATCGCGATACCGGCGACCGGGGCCTTCAGCGGCACACCGGCGGACAGCAGCGACAGCGTGGAGGCGCAGACCGAGCCCATCGAGGTCGACCCGTTCGAGCCGAGCGCCTCGGAGACCTGGCGAATCGCGTACGGGAAGTCCTCACGCGACGGCAGCACCGGCACCAGCGCCCGCTCGGCCAGCGCGCCGTGGCCGATCTCGCGGCGCTTCGGCGAACCCACCCGGCCGGTCTCACCGGTCGAGTACGGCGGGAAGTTGTAGTTGTGCATGTAGCGCTTGCGGGTCTCCGGCGACAGCGTGTCGAGCTGCTGCTCCATCCGGAGCATGTTCAGCGTGCTGACACCCATGATCTGGGTCTCGCCGCGCTCGAACAGCGCCGAGCCGTGCACCCGCGGCAGCACCCGCACCTGCGCCTTGAGCGGCCGGATGTCGGCCAGCCCGCGGCCGTCGATGCGGACCTTGTCCGTCAGCACCCGCTGCCGGACCAGCTTCTTGGTCAGCGACCGGAACGCCGCGGACAGCTCCTTCTCGCGGCCCTCGAAGTCGGCGGCCAGCTTGTCCACCGTGGCGGCCTTGACCGCGTCGGTGGCGTCCTCACGCTCGTGCTTGCCGGCGATGGTCAGCGCCTGCGCCAGCTCCTCGGTGGCCGCGGCCTCGACGGCGGCGTACGCGTCGTCGGCGTAGTCCGGGAAGACCGGGAACTCGGCGGTCGGCTTCGCGGCCCGCGCGGCCAGGTCGGCCTGCGCCTCGACCAGGGTCTTGATGAAGCCCTTGGCGGCCTCCAGGCCCTGGGCGACGATCTCCTCGGTCGGCGCCTGCGCGCCACCGGCGACGGCGTCGAAGGTGCCCGGGGTGGACTCCGCCTCGACCATCATGATCGCGACGTCACCGGACTCGGTCACCCGGCCCGCGACGACCATGTCGAAGACCGCGTCCTCGAGCTCGGTGTGGGTCGGGAACGCCACCCACTGGCCCTCGATCAGGGCGACGCGGACGCCGCCGATCGGGCCGGAGAACGGCAGGCCGGCCAGCTGGGTCGACATCGACGCCGCGTTGATGGCGAGCACGTCGTACAGCTTGTCCGGGTTCAGCGCCAGGACCGTGATGACGACCTGGATCTCGTTGCGCAGGCCGGACACGAACGACGGCCGCAGCGGGCGGTCGATCAGCCGGCAGGTCAGGATGGCCTCCTCGGACGGGCGGCCCTCCCGGCGGAAGAACGAGCCGGGGATCCGGCCCGCGGCGTACATCCGCTCCTCGACGTCGACCGTCAGCGGGAAGAAGTCGAACTGGTCCTTGGGCTTCTTGCTGGCCGTGGTGGCCGACAGCACCATCGTGTCGCCGTCGAGGTAGGCGGCGGCCGAACCGGCGGCCTGCTGGGCCAGGCGGCCCGTCTCGAAGCGGATGGTGCGGTTGCCGAAGCTGCCGTTGTCGAGGACGGCCTCGGCGAATTCGGTGCCCTCCATGGGCGTACCGGTGGATCCCGTCACGGGATACCCCTCTCTCACAGTGTGACGACTGCGAGGCGCGAGCTTCCGGGGTGCCGGTCTTCGATCGAGGCCCGCGGGTGTTGTTCCGCACCCGAAAGCCACTACCGAGGACCGGTCGTCCTCCCGCCACGCGCTTCGCGTCGCCTCGTTCGTCTTGCGTGCTTCGTTATTCAGTTGTGGGTTCCGCGCCCGGGCGCGGATACGCCAGGAGCGGCCACCCGAGGTCGGGGGCCGCTCCTCGCGACGTCAACGGCGGAGGCCGAGCCGCTCGATCAGGGACCGGTAGCGGTTGATGTCCTTCTTCGCCAGGTAGTTCAGCAGCCGGCGGCGCTGGCCGACGAGCAGCAGCAGGCCACGACGGCTGTGGTGGTCGTGCTTGTGCTCCTTCAGGTGCTCGGTGAGGTGCGTGATGCGGTGCGTCAGCAGCGCGACCTGGACCTCGGGGGAGCCGGTGTCACCCTCGACGGTGGCGTACTCACCGATGATCTTCTTCTTCGTAGCGGCATCAACAGATGACACGGAGTTCCTCTCGATTTCCGTTGCGCGGCGCACCGGGGCATTCGTCACCCGAGCACTCTCAGTCCGCGGCCGTTCAGACGGCAGCAGCCAGCGTATCAGTCCGTGGACGCGTCACCCTAATTCCCGGTCAGGATCCGGCGCGCCTCGTTGGCGTCGGCTTTGATCTGGGAGATCAGCTCGTCGATGGTGTCGAAGCGGATCTGGGTGCCGCGCAGCCGGGCGACGAAATCCACCGCGATCCGGGCGCCGTACAGCTCCAGGTCGTCGCGGTCCAGCACGTACGACTCCACCCGCCGGTCCACGCCGTCGAAGGTCGGGTTGCTGCCCACGCTGATCGCGGCCGGCAGCGGGTCCGGGTACGACGGGCCGCCCGGAGCCGGCTCGAGCACGGTCAGCCAGCCCGCGTACACGCCGTCCAGCGGGACCGCGGCCTGCGGGTCGGCGGGAATGTTCGCGGTCGGGAACCCGAGCTCGCGGCCGCGCTTGTCACCCTCGACGACGACCCCGGTCACCCGCAGCGGCCGGCCGAGCGCCTCCGCCGCCGCCTCGACGTCGCCGTCGGCGATCCGGCCTCGGATGTATGTCGACGACCACGGCTGCGCGTCGCCGGCCAGGCCGAGCCCTTCGACCTGGAACCCGTGCGTGACCCCGGCCTCGACCAGGGTGTCCACGTGCCCGGCTGCCTTGTGGCCGAAGCGGAAGTTCTCGCCGACCACGATCGCCTTGGCGTGCAGCGTGCCGACCAGCACGCGCTCGATGAACTCGACCGGCGACCAGTTCGACACCTCTTTGTCGAACGGCAGGATCAGCACGGCGTCGGCGCCGTACTGCCCGAGCAGCCCGGCCCGGTCCGCGGGCTCGCTGAGCATCGCGGGCGCCCGGTCCGGCCGCAGTACGGCCATCGGGTGCGGGTCGAAGGTGAGCGCGACCACCGGCAGGCCACCCAGCTCGGCCGCTCGCGCCTTGGCGTGCGCGAGCACCTGCTGGTGCCCCCGGTGCACGCCGTCGAAGTTGCCGATGGTGACGACCGACGGGCCGAACTCCGGCTCCACCTGGTCCAAACCGTGCCAGACACGCATGACAGCAGGATTCCATGCCCAGCCCGGGGTCGATGCGGCAGGTCCACGGTCACCCCTTGTAATCGGAGTGTCACTCAACTTAGGGTGTGTCGGCACTGTCGTTTCCGGGAGGTCGCTGTCGCTCGGCTGTGTGCGGTCGTTCGGCAACTACCCGAAGCTGCTGGCCGCGACGCTGCGGGTCTACCAGTTCACCGACGTGAGCTGTGGCGGCGCGGACACCACGAAAGGCAAGGAGCTCGCGCGGCAGGCCGCCGCCTCCCCCAAGGCCCTCGAGGCCTCCACAGACCGCCTACGGACCAGCGCGCAACGCTGACCCTTTCCAATCCGTACGGCGGACCCCGGGCCGAGCCACCTCACGCGTGGCGCGGCCCGGTGGTGTTTCAGAGCAGCTGCGTCAGCTCGGTGAGTGCCCGGCCGAGCGGGAGGTTGACGCGCTCGGCGGCGTACGGATCGCCGCGGGTGACGCCCTGGTTGATGATCAGCACCGGTTTTCCGGCCTTCGCCGCGTGCCGGACGAACCGGAAGCCGGACATCACGGTCAGGGACGAGCCGAGCACCAGCATCGAGGCCGCGTCGTCGATCAGGCGGTAGCAGCGTTCGACCCGGTTCTTGGGCACGTTCTCGCCGAAGAACACCACGTCGGGTTTGAGCACTCCCCCGCAGACCGTGCAGTCCACGACCCGGAAGCCGCGCACAGCCTCCTCGGGGAGTTCCGCGTCGCCGTCCGGGTTGATCCGGGTCACCTCGGCCTCGAACTCCGGGTTCGTGAGGCGGAGCCGAGCGTCGAGAGCTTCGCGGGCGGACGTCGTACCGCACTGGAGGCAGATCACCCGGTCGAGGTTGCCGTGCAGCTCGATCACGTCCCGCGCACCGGCGGCTTGGTGGAGACCGTCGACGTTCTGGGTGATGACGCCGTCCAGGTAGCCGCTCGCCTGCAGGGTGGCGACCGCGCGATGGCCTTCGTTCGGCGCGGCTCGCGCGATCGTGCGCCAGCCGAGGTGGCTGCGCGCCCAGTACCGCTGCCGACCCGAGTCGCTGGCCACGAAGTCGCCGTACGTCATCGGTGTGTGCGTCCGCAGGCTGCCGGTCTCACCGCGATAGTCCGGGATCCCCGACTCGGTGGAGATCCCCGCACCGGTCAGTACGACGACCTCCCCGGCGGCCACCACGTCCGCGATCGGCGTGACATCCGTCGTACCGGGCTCCAGCGCCAACACGTCAGGGCCGGGAACCCACTGCAGTGTCGGACGCGAACGCACCGCTCCAGCGTAACCGGGCTCAGGTTGCGCGGGATTCGTTCAGGGTGGCGATCAGGTCCTCGTGGAGCTCGAACCAGACTTTGTGGCAGGAGTCGACGCCGGTTTGGTCGATCCAGGCGGGGTCGCCGGCCCGGGCGCGGTCGAGGGCGGCGGTGAATCTCGCGTGGTAGCCCTGGAAGCGGTCGAGGATCGCTTCCAGGTTGTTGGACAGCGGATCCAGGTGGTCGGCCAGGTCTGCCAGCTCGTCGAGGACCTGCTGGTCCCAGGCTCGGTCGGTGTGGTCGTTGAAGGCGAGCGGGTCGTCGGCGGTGGGGCGCAGTTGCCACTGGGTGCAGGCGGTCTGCAGGCGGGCGTTGAGCGGCAGGAACTCCGCGTAGACCTGCCGGACGGTCGCCTCGCCGTCGCCTAGCTCCGCCTTGAGCGCGCGCTCGTTCTCGGCGCGTCCGGAGTCGGTGAGCGACCAGCCGCCGATGCCGGCGAACGCGCTCCACGAGATCCAACCGAACGCCTGGTCGTCGAGCAGCAGTTCCTTGACCACCGCTGGGTCGAGGGCGAACCGGCTCGCGACCGCTTCGTCGTTCGCCACGCCCAGCAGGCGTACCGCGTGCAGCGTGAGCAGCTCGGGCGTGGATGCGTGAGTCATGTCGCCGGCCATTCGGTCGATGGAGTGCTCCGCGCAGCCAGCCGGTCGAGTCGCTGCTGACACGCCTGCGGGGAGTTCAGGCCGAGTGCCCGCGCCATCTCGGCCCAGGTCAGCCCGAGACCGCGGGCGGTGAACATCAGACCGGTCTCGAGCTGCTCGAGCTCGGCCCGTGCGGCCGCGAGTAACCGCAGACCCGCCAGCGCGGTCTCCCGTTCCGCCTGCTCTTCCGTGGATTGCCACAGGACGAACTGGATCAGATCGGCTGCCGATGGCGGCATGCGTCCGTGCTGCCAGGGGCGCCGGGCCAGCTGGTCGGCGCCGCGCTCGAGGAGCAGGCTGCGCGCCTCGTGCTCACGCCGGGCCTGCGCTTGATCGTCGAGGTAGTTGCTCTTCACCCCAGAACCCTGGATCATTCAACAGAATGTTGTCAACATCGTGTTGAAGAGGTGCTCGTGCTCGTCAGCC
The DNA here is from genome assembly GCF_044460355.1 of Kribbella sp. NPDC050124. Taxonomy (NCBI): domain Bacteria; kingdom Bacillati; phylum Actinomycetota; class Actinomycetes; order Propionibacteriales; family Kribbellaceae; genus Kribbella; species Kribbella sp. NPDC050124. The sequence goes on along the minus strand of NZ_JBITJU010000002.1, from coordinate 149,499 downwards.
TCATCGAGGCCACTCCGGAGCAGGCCGGCGGCAAGGCTGCCGTCCTCGGTCAGCTCCTCCGCGCCGGATTCCCGGTCCCACCGGGCTTCGTCGTGCCCGTCGAGGTGTATCGAGCGGTGACGCGCCGGCTCGACCTTCCCGCCGTACTGGCTGAGCGTGGGCCCGCTGAGGTACGGCGATTGGTCGCTTCGCAGCCGCTGCCGTCAGGGGTCATGGATGAGCTCGTGGAGGCTTTGGAGCGCCTCGGCGGGCATGCGGTCGCCGTACGGTCGTCGGCTTCGAACGAGGACACGGCGGCGGCGTCGGCTGCCGGGCAGCACGACTCGTTCCTGGCGGTCAGCCGGGAGACGGTTGCCGCCCGGGTGTCGGCTGTCTGGGCGTCACTGTGGTCCGACCGGGCGATCGCCTACCGCTCGAGCGGTCTCCCAGAGATGGCGGTCATCGTCCAGCGACACATCGACGCCGACGTCGCCGGAGTCCTCTTCACCGGCGACCCCACCGTCATCGAAGCCTCCTGGGGACTCGGCGAATCCGTCGTCGGCGGCCGCGTCACCCCCGACACCTACACCGTCAGTAACTCCACTGTCCGGACCCGCCGCCCCGGCACCAAACAAACCCGCCTCGACGGCACCACCACCTCCGAGGTCCCACCCACCGACCGCGCCCGCCTGTGCCTCGACGACCTGCAACTCCTGCAACTGGCCGAGCTCGCCCACAACGCCGCGGCCCACATAGGCACCCCTCAAGACATCGAGTTCGCCCTCACAAACAACCACCTCTGGCTCCTCCAATCCCGCCCCATCACAACGCCCCTTCCAGCCTCCGAGCACACCGATGGCGCACCTGGACTGGGTGCCGGACTACGTGGGACGGGTGGGAGTGCGGGGATCGCCTCCGGGCCGGCTCGGGTGGTGCGGGGGCCTGGGGACTTTGGGCGGGTTCGGGCGGGTGACATCCTCGTTTGCCGGTTTACGGATCCGGCGTGGACGCCCTTGTTCGGGGTCGTGGCCGGCGTGGTCACCGAGACCGGTGGTCTGTTGTCTCACGCCGCGATCGTGGCCCGCGAGCACCGCATCCCCGCCGTACTCGGCGTCCCCGACGCCACCACCGCCCTCCACGACGGCCAACCCATCACCCTCAACGGCACCACCGGCACCGTCACCGACTGACGCGGTGGGCGGGCGATGCCGGGTTGTTGCACGGCTGGCGGGTTGGCACGCCAGCGGTCAAACAACCCGCCAGCGGCCAGCTCAAGTCAGGTGACTCGGGGTGGGCCGGCTTTGAGGCGGCGTTCGGCGGTGGCTCGGACCTGCTTGGGGTCCATGGACGACCAGTCGGCGTCGATCCACCAGGTGGCGCCGGCTTCGGCCCAGGGGCGGACGGTGTCGGCGGCCTTCGGGTCGTCGGCTGTGGTGGTGCCTTCGACGACGACGTCGTACGTGTCCATGGTCAGGCCGTGGGTGGCGCGTTCCCGGCGGATCCAGGCGACAGCGTCGGCGAGGAGGGCAGGCGACCACTCGCCTGGATCCTCGCCAGGCTTGGCGATCGGTGCGTACGTCGGTATCCAGCCGTCCTGCAGCGCTGCGCGGCGCATCGACTTCGGGCGAGGCCAGGCTCCGACCACCCAGGTCGGGATCCGCGGCTGCTGGACCGGTGGCGGTGGCGCGGGCGGCATCAGGTCGTCGATCTTCCGCGAGCGGTAGTGCTTGCCGGCGTACTCGAACGGCTGGTCCCGCCACAGGTGCTGCAGCATCTCCAGCGACTCGTCCATCAACTCCGCCCGGACCTTGCGCCCCGGATCGTCCTCGAACAGCCAGAACCGGTCCTCACCGGTGACCCCGAGCCCGACCACCAGGGTGACCCGCCCGTTGCTGAGGTTGTCCACGGTCGAGGTCTGCCCGGCCACGTCCCACGGTTTGCGCCGCGGCAACGGCGTCAGCATCGTGCCGAGCCGGATCCGCTCGGTCGTCATCGCCGCCGCGGCCAGCATCGCCCAGGCGTCGATTCCCCACACCGACTCCCAGACGAAGAACCCGTCCCACCCGTGCTGCTCGGCCAGCGCCGCCAACTCAGCCGCCGCCCGCGCATCGCCGTACGCCATCACGAACCCGTATCTCATCCTCCGACGCTAACGGGCAGCGCCGACAATCAGCCGCCGATGCGTCGCGCGGTCGGATCCGGCTGTCTGCCGAGCGTGACCGTGGTCGTCTGGGTCGCGCCGGCGCGTTCGAAGGTGACCTCGACCGTCTCCCCCGGCTGTTTGGTCAGCGAGATCTCCTGCAACTGGTCAGCACTGGTGACGTCCTCGCCGTCGAGGGCGGTGATCACGTCGGCGCGGCGCAGACCAGCCGCCGCGCCGGGCCCACCGACGGGCGCGGCCGCCACGTACAGCCCGTCCGGATTGATGGCGCTGTCACCGCGCGACAGCGGTACGACTTCCAGCCCGAAGTACCCATGTACGACGCGACCGTCGGCGATCAGCCGGTCAGCGATCGTCCGGGCCGTATCCGCCGGGATCGCGAACCCCAGGCCGATACTGCCGGCCACCGGCACCCCGCGTGAGTCGCTGGCAGTCGCCCCGGCGGTCGGTACCCCGACCAGTTGGCCGGCGCAGTTCGCGAGCGTCCCGCCACTGTTGCCGGGGTTGATCGAGGCATCGGTCTGGATCGCCGAGGTGAGCAACGCCGTGGTGTTGTTGTCCGCGGGCACCCGGGCCGACCGGCCGAGCGCGCTCACCACGCCGGCCGTGATCGTGTCCGTCAGGCCCAGCGGGGCGCCGATCGCGAAGACCTGGTCGCCGACCGCCGGCGGCGAACCGAACTCGATCGGCACCACCGTCGACTTCGGCGTCACCGAGATGACCGCGAGGTCGGTCTGGATGTCCCGTCCGACCAGGGTCGCGGTCAGCTCCTCGCCGTTCGGCCGCAGCACGGTGATCGTGCCCCCGGTGGCAGCAGCGGAGATGACGTGATTGTTGGTCAGGATGTGTCCCTCGGTGTCGAGGAACTGGCCGGACCCGTTGCCGCCCCCGCCCGTGCTGGACTGCACGTAGATCGTCACCACCGACGGCATCGCGGTCTCCGCCACGGACTTGGCGTCGCACTCCGGCCCGTCGCTCCGCGCCCACCCGACCGAAGCCACCACCGCAACGACTGAGATGACCGCAAGGGCAACCAGGAGCGGCCACACCTGGGACCGGCGCCACCACGGGCTGGACTGCTCAGAATCGGCCATCAGAAGTCGACCGGATCGCGGATGATCGGGCAGGTCATGCAGTGGCCGCCACCGCGTCCGCGGCCCAGCTCGGCCCCGACGATCGTGATGACCTCGACACCGGCCCGGCGCAGCAGCGTGTTCGTCCGCGTGTTCCGGTCGTACGTGAAGACCACGCCCGGCTCGACCGCGACCGCGTTGTTGCCGCTGTCCCACTGCTGGCGCTCGGACTCGTACACGTCCCCGCCCGTCTCCAGGACCCGCAGCTCCGACAGGCCGAGAGCGGCGGCCACGACCTCCACGAACCGCCGCGATCCCTCGTCCACCACCTCGACGCCGGGCGCGGTGTCCGACGGCCGCAACGAGAACGTGTGGACGGCGTCCATGATCGCCGGGTACAAGGTGACGATGTCGCGATCGGCGAACGTCAGCACGGTGTCCAGGTGCATCGCCGCCCGCAGCTTCGGCATCCCGGCCACCACGACGTGCTCGGCCGCACCCTTCTCGAACAGCGCCGCCGCGACCTGGGTGATCGCCTGCCGGGACGTCCGCTCGCTCATGCCCATCAGTACGACGCCGTTCCCGACCGGCATGATGTCGCCGCCCTCGAACGTCGCGCGTCCCCACGACTGCTCCGGGTCACCCCACCAGACGGTGGAGCCGGCGAAGTCGGGGTGGAACTGGTAGATCGCCTTCATCAGCAGGGTCTCGTCGTGGCGGGCCGGCCAGTACAGCGGGTTCAGCGTGACCCCGCCGTACAGCCAGCAGGTGGTGTCGCGGGTGTAGAGCGTGTTGGGCAGTGGCGGCATCAGGTACTCACGGGCGCCGGTCGCCTCCCGGGCCAGCCCGATGTAGCCGGTGCGGAAGTCGCCCGGGAGGTCGGAGGTGGCAAGCCCACCGATCAGGTACTCTGCGAGCTGTCGCGGTTCCAGGGTCTCCAGGAAGCTCCGGGTGCCGTCGACGAGGCCGAGGCCGACGTCGTTGGCGACGATCTTGCGGTCCAGCAGCCACGACCGCGCCTCCGCCGACGCGACCGTCTCGGCCAGCAGCGTGTGGAGTTCGACCACCTCGACCCCACGGTTCGCCAGCTTGTTCACGAAGTCGGCGTGATCGCGCTGGGCGTTCTCCACCCACATCACGTCGTCGAACAGCAGGTCGGCCGCGTTGGTCGGGGTGAGCCGGCGGTGGGCCAGACCGGGCGAGCAGACGAGAACCTTGCGCAACCGGCCGACTTCGGAGTGGACGCCGTACGTCGAGGTCGTGTGCTGACTGGTCATGCGGATCGACTCCTTGCTGCGGTGTCCGGCTCAGATCGTGATCCAGCCGGTGGCGAGGGCGATGACGCCGAGGACGGCGCCGAGGACCGAGACGGCGAGGATGACGAGTTCGCCGGGGCTGAACACGCGGCGGCTCTGCTCGCGGCGGGCCATCACGAACAGGATGCTCGCGGGCGCGTAGACGATGAACGACAACAGGATGAACTTGGGCCCGGCGGCGTACAGCAGGAACGCGGTGTAGAGCGTCGCGAGCCCGCCCACCACCAGTTCCCGGCGATGTCCCTGCGGCGCCTCGATGTAGGTCTCGCGGGTGACCGCCAACTTCAGTGCGTACCCGGCCGCGAGCAGGAACGGGATCAGGCTGAGCGCGCTGGTCAGGTCGAGGGCGAAGTTGAACGCGTCCTCGGAGAACATCGTCACCACCAGGACGACCTGGATCAGGATCGTCGTCAGCAGCAACGCGGCGGTCGGCACGTCGGCGTCGTTCGACTGGCGCAGGAACCGCGGCATGTCGTCGTCGAGGGCGGCCACGAACAAGACCTCGGCGGACATCAGCGTCCAGGCCAGGTAGGCGCCGAGGACCGACACGATCAGGCCGACGCTGACGAAAACCTTGCCCCACTGCCCGACCGCCGCCTCGAGCACCCCGGCCATCGAGGGCTGCCGCAGCTCGGCGAGCTCGCTGATCGGCAGGATGCCGTACGACACCACTGTCACCGACGCGAAAACGGCCAGCACGCTGAGCAGTCCGAGCACGGTTGCCCGGCCGACGTCCTCGCGCCCCTTGGCGTGCCGCGAGTACACGCTCGCCCCCTCCACGCCGAGGAAGACGAAGACGGTGACCAGCATCGTCCCGGTCACCTGGTCGTAGAGGGACCCGTAACTGGAGCCGTTGAAGTTGTCGGCGAACACATGCGGGTCGAGGTAGAACGCCGAGATCAGGATGAAGACCAGGATCGGCACCAGTTTCGCGACGGTGACGATCCGGTTGATGATCGCGGCCTCCTTCACCCCGCGCCGGATCAGCAGGTAGAACACCCAGATCCCGAACGACGACAGTACGGCGGCGACGACCGTGTCGCCGTCGCCGAGCGCCGACCACAGGGCGCCGACCGTCGACATGATCAGCACCCAGTAGGTCACGTTGCCGACGCACGCGCTGGCCCAGTAGCCGAACGCCGAGAAGAAGCCGAGGTACTCCCCGAAACCCGCCTTCGCGTAGGCGTACACACCTGCGTCGAGCTCGGGCTTGCGGATCGCCAGGGTCTGGAAGACGAAGGCGAGCATCAGCATGCCGGTGCCCGCGATGGCCCACGCGATCAGCGCGCCCGCGACTCCGGTCTCCTGGGCGAACCGGCGTGGCAACGAGAACACGCCGGCGCCCACCATCGAGCCCACGACCATGGCGGTCATGGTCATGAAGGTCAGCTTTTGTGCCGAGGTGCTGGAGACAGTCTCTGCGCCGGCCACGCCTGGCATGATGCCGACGGCGCGCTCGCGCTTGATCACCCGCGGTGGATGAGATCAGGTCAGGCCGGTGGCTTGCTGCCCTTCGCCTTCATTCCCTTCGCGCCGATCCAGACCGCGACGACGACCAGTGCGCCGATACCGACCAGCCAGCCCCACAGGCCCTCGGAGACCGGGCCGAGGCGGCCGAGACCGAAGCCGCCGGGATCCCGCTCGTTCTGCAGCGCGACGATGTAGGCGATGATGTCCCGCTTGTCCTCAGGCTGCAGCACCTGGTCGGAGAACACGGGCATCTGCTGCGGACCGGTCAGCATCGCCTGATAGATGTGCTTGGGCGTGCTGTCCATCAGCGAAGGCGCGTAGCGGCCGTTCGGCAGCGCGCCACCGCGACCGGCGAAGTTGTGGCAGGCCGTGCAGTTGGTGCGGAACAGCTCGCCACCACGCGTGATCTGCTCGTCGGTGGCGTTGCTGACGTCGTACGCCTCCTCCGGAGGAACCGCCGGGCCCGGAGCGAGCGACGCGATGTACGCCGACAGCGCCTCGATCTCCTCCTGCGTGTACGCGGGCGCCTTCCGCGGGATCTGGGCGCCGGGCTGCGTCGCGGGCATCCGGCCGGTGCCGACCTGGAAATCGACCGCGGCCGCGCCGACCCCGATCAGCGACGGACCGGCCATCTCGCCCTCGCCGTTGCCGCCACCTTCGGCGTTCAGGCCGTGGCAGCTGGAGCAGCCGACCGCGAAGAGTTTCTTGCCCTCCTCAATGGACTGCGACTGCGACGAGTTGTCCGCGACCGCGGGGTCCGGAACGACGGCGGCGTACGCCGAACCGACTGCCAGCAAACCGAACAGCAGTACGACGAGACCGGCTGACCGGTGCCGCCGTACGGAGCGAATCCTTGCCATGGACAATCGTTTGACCCTCGACGCGGGCTGGTGCGGATCACCACCCATGATCCGTCCCATGATCCGTCACTGTGGCCCTCGGCAACACAGTTCGCGTCACCCGGAGTAGGCGATTTTCGCGCGGAAACGTCCGCTCAGCGGATCACTTCGCCCAGATTCCGGCACGCACCGGTCCGGATCGGCCTAGTCTGGGGGTGTTCGCCTGGCGGCAAAATACCCCACTACCCGGACAGCCTGCCGAATGCGCCGGGCCGCGACTCTCCCCCACGAGCGTCGCCGAATAGCCCCGATCGGCCCAGACGCTGCCTGGGGCCGCCAGGCGGGCCCGCCAACACCGCACGCCTAACTCACGAAGACCGCGGTGGGTTTCGCGACCGGCCCGTGCGGTTCGTAGAGGGCCAGGAAGGTGCCGGTGGGGTCGAACATGGCGGTTTGGCCGGCGGGGAGGTTGAGGCCGGGGAGCGGGCGGCCGGTGCGGATGGCGGCAGCCTGGTCGGCGTCGGCGTCGTAGCGGGGGAAGGTTCCGGCCGCGACCTCGGCGATCGGAAGCCAGTCGAAGGACTCGGCCAGCGACTCCAGCGTGTGAGCAACGGACAGGTCGAAGGAACCCACCCGGGTACGGCGCAGCGCGGTGAGGTGACCGCCGACGCCGAGCTCGGCGCCGAGGTCGCGGGCGAGGGCCCGGATGTAGGTGCCGCTGGAGCAGTCGACCGAGATGTCGACCTCGATCCCCGACGGCCCCGGGCGTACGTCGAGCACGTCGTACCGGGAGACCGTCACACTGCGAGCCTTCAGCGCGACCTCCTCGCCGGCGCGCACGCGTTCGTACGCGCGCCGCCCGTCGACCTTGATCGCGGACACCTTCGACGGCACCTGCGAGATCTCGCCGCGGAAGCCCGCCACCGCGGCTTCGATCGCCTCGGCCGTGACCCCGTCCACCGGCGCGGTCGACACGATCTCGCCCTCGGCGTCGTCGGTCGTCGTGGTCGCGCCGAGCAGCACGATGGCGTCGTACGACTTGTCGGCCAGCTGGAGATGGCCCAGCAGCCGGGTCGCGCGGTTGAGACCGACGACCAGGACTCCGGTCGCCATCGGGTCCAACGTGCCGGCGTGGCCGACCTTCCGGGTGCCGGCCAGCCGGCGGATCCGGGCCACCACCGTGTGCGAGGTCAGGCCGGCCGGCTTGTCCACCACGACGATGCCGTCGGCAACAGCGGGCTCACTCGTCGTCGCTGTCATCGTCCTCGCGGCGCTTGTAGGGGTCGGCGTCGCCGGCCGGCTTCGCGTTCGCGGCGCTCTTGGCCACCTCGGCGTCGGCCAGCCGGGCCTTCTCCAGCAGCTCCTCGATGTGCCCGGCGCTCTCCGGTACGGCGTCCAGGAAGAAGGCCACGCTCGGCGTGTGCCGCAGACCGAGCGCCTTGCCGACCTCGCTGCGGATCAGCCCACGCGCCGACTCCAGGGCGGCCGCGGTCGAGGCCCGCTCCTGCTCGTCGCCGTACACCGTGTAGAAGATGCTGGCTTCGCGCAGGTCGCCGGTCAGCCGGGCGTCGGTCACGGTGACGAAGCCGAGCCGCGGGTCCTTCACCCGGCGCTCGAGCAACTCCGCCACCAGCACCTGGATCCGGTCGGCGAGCTGCTTCGCCCTTGCTTCACCCATCAGGGCTCACTCCCTCATTCATGAACAACGTCCGGAGAGGCAGGGTTACCGCCTCTCCGGACGTTACTCCGGCGCCCGGAGCATCCGGGCACCGACTGCTGTCAGTTACGCGGCTTCTCGCGAAGCTCGAACGCCTCGACCACGTCGCCGATCTTGATGTCGTTGTAGCCGTTGATGGTCAGACCGCACTCGAAGCCCTCGCGGACCTCGGACGCGTCGTCCTTGAACCTCTTCAGCGACGACAGCTCGGTGTTGTCGACCACCACCGCGCCGTCCCGGATCAACCGGACCTTGGCATTGCGGCGGATGAGTCCACTGGTCACCCAGCAACCGGCGATGTTGCCCACCTTCGAGGAGCGGAAGATCTCCCGGATCTCCGCCTGGCCCAAGGTGGCCTCCTCGTAGATCGGCTTCAGCATGCCCTTCAGGGCGGCCTCGATGTCGTCGATCGCCGAGTAGATGACCGAGTAGTACCGGACATCCACGCCCTCGCGCTCGGCCAGGTCACCGGCCTTGCCCGCCGGCCGCACGTTGAAGCCGATGATGACGGCGTTCGACGCGATGGCCAGGTTGACGTCGTTCTCGTTGATCGCACCGACACCGCGGTCGATGACGCGCAGGTTGACCTCGTCGCCGACCTCGATCCGGACCAGCGCGTCTTCCAGCGCCTCGACCGAACCGGACACGTCGCCCTTGAGGATCAGCAGCAGCTCCTGGGTCTCGCCCTTCTCCATCGAGGCCATGAAGTCCTCGAGGGTCCGGCGCGCGCGCCGCTTGGCGTTGGCCGCCGCCCGGGCGCGGGCTTCGCGCTTCTCGGCGATCTGCCGGGCCATCCGGTCGTCGTCGACCACCAGGAACTTGTCACCGGCGCCCGGGACCGCGGTCAGACCGAGGACCAGGACCGGACGCGACGGCGTCGCCTCCTCGACCGGGTCGCCGTGCTCGTCGAGCATGGCCCGGACCCGGCCGTACGCCGGACCGGCCACCATCGAGTCGCCGACCCGCAGCGTGCCGCGCTGCACCAGCACGGTCGCCACCGGGCCACGGCCCTTGTCGAGGTTCGCCTCGATCGCGATGCCCTCGGCGTGCATGTTCGGGTTGGCCCGCAGATCCAGCGCCGCGTCCGCGGTCAGGATCACGCTCTCGAGCAGCCCGTCGATGTTGATCCGGGACTTCGCCGAGACGTCGACGAACATCGTGTCGCCGCCGTACTCCTCGGGGACCAGGCCGTACTCGGTCAGCTGACCGCGCACCTTGGCCGGGTCGGCCGCCGGCACGTCGATCTTGTTGACCGCGACCACGATCGGGACGCCCGCCGCACGGGCGTGGTTCAGCGCCTCGATCGTCTGCGGCATCACGCCGTCGTCGGCCGCGACCACCAGGATGACGATGTCGGTGGCCTGGGCGCCACGGGCACGCATGGCGGTGAACGCCTCGTGACCCGGGGTGTCGACGAAGGTGATGGCCCGCTGCTCGCCGTCGACCTCGGTCGTCACCTGGTAGGCGCCGATGTGCTGGGTGATACCACCGGCCTCCTTGGCGACCACGTTCGCCTCGCGGACCGCGTCCAGCAGCTTCGTCTTACCGTGGTCGACGTGACCCATCACGGTCACCACCGGCGGCCGCTTGACCAGGTCGCTCTCGTCGCCCTTGTCGGACCCGAAGTCGATGTCGAACGACTGCAGCAGCTCGCGGTCCTCGTCCTCCGGGGACACGATCTGGACGTCGTAGTTCAGCTCGGTGCCGAGCAGCTGCAGCGTCTCCTCGTTGACCGACTGGGTCGCGGTCACCATCTCGCCGAGGTGGAACAGCACCTGCACCAGCGACGCCGGGTCGACGCCGACCTTCTCGGCGAAGTCCGTCAGCGACGCACCGCGGGCCAGACGCACGACCTCGCCGTCACCGTGCTTGACGCGGACGCCGCCGACTGCCGGCGCCTGCATGTTGTCGAACTCCTGGCGCTTCGCCCGCTTGGACTTGCGGCCACGACGGGCCGGGCCGCCCGGACGCCCGAAGGCACCCTGCGTCCCACCCCGGCCACGGTTGCCCGGACCCGGACGTCCGCCACCGCCACCGGGCGGGCCGCTGGGGCCGCCGCCACCCGGACGGAAGCCGCCGCCGCCACCGCCGCCGCCACCGCGCGGACCGGCACCCGGTCCACCACCGGGACCGCCGCCACCGGGGCGGCCACGGCCGCCACCACCGCCACCGGCGCCACCGCCGGGACCGGACGGACGGCCGGTGAACGTGCCGGCCGAGGACTTCGGCATCATCGCCGGGTTGGGCCGCGGCGCACCGGGCACACCCGACGGACGCGGGCGGTCGCTACCGCCGCCACCGCGGTTCTGCGGCGGGCGCGGCGGCATCCCGGCCGGGCTCGCACCCTGGCCGGATCCGCCCTGACCACCCGGACCCGGACGAGCGCCACCGCGCTGCATGCCCTGGGTCGAGCTGAACGGGTTGTTGCCCGGACGCGGCGCACCCGGACGCGGGCCGCCACCCTGACCGCCGGGAGCACCCGGACGGGGACCGCCCGGACGCGGGGCGCCAGGACGAGGACCGCCACCACCCGGACGCGGGGTCGCACCCGGACGCGGCGTGGCCGGACGCGGTCCACCGTCGGCGGGACGCTCCTGCCGCGGACCCGGAGACGGAGCCGGACGCGAAGGTGCCGGAGCCGGCGCAGCCGGGGCCTCGGGCGTCGCCTTGGCCGCGGGCGCCTCGAACGAGGGTGCCGCCTTGGCGGCCGGAGCCGCCGGAGCGGGCTCCTGCCGCGGACCCGGCTTGGGGCCAGGACGCGGACCCGGCTTGGCCGGCGACGGGGCTGCCTTGGCCGGAGCCGGCGCAGCCTTCTCGGCCACGGTCGGCTCGGCGGCCACCGGAGCCGGGGTCGCCGGAGCGGCCGGCGCGGGGCGCTCGGCCGGGGCCGCGGGCGCGGCCTTCTTCGCCGGCTCGGCAGGCGCGACCGGTGCGGTCGCCTGCGGCGCGGCGGACGTGCTGGCGGCAGCCTTCTTGGCTGCGCGCTTCTTCGGCGGGTTCTTCTCGAACTCCTCCGCCAACCTACGGACTACCGGCGCCTCGATCGTCGAGGACGCCGACCGGACGAACTCGCCCATGTCGTTCAGTCTGGTCAGAACGACCTTGCTGGTAACTCCGAGCTCCTTCGCGAGCTCGTAGACCCGGACCTTTGCCACTACTCTCCCTCTGGTCCGAGCCTGGGCGCGGACCGTTAGTTGACGTACGTGCTCATCGCTTTGCACTCATCGGTAGACACTCATCGAGTGGTCATGAGTCGATGACCCGCCTTCATGTCGTCACGACGATCCGGTCAGACCGCCGCGGACGGCCGGTTGGCCGCCATTGGCACTGCTTCTTGTACTTGCCTATCACGCTGCGCGACGTAGTCCCGCAGCGCGGTCACGTCCAGCGGCCCCTGGGCCCGGAAGGCCCGCGGGAACGCCTTGCGCCGCACGGCGAGGTCGAGACACTCGGCCACCGGGTGCAGGTGCGCTCCGCGGCCGGGCGCCCGATGAGCGGGATCCGGGAGGACAAGCCCTCCGGAAACCGTCATCCGCAGCAGGTCAGCCGGACTGCACCGCTTCCGGCACCCGATGCAGGTGCGCTCCCTGACCTTGCCAGGGCGCGCTTCCACACTCACTGTCACGTGATCCTTCGGGAGTGGTTGCGACTCAGTCGACCGACCGAGAGATCAGTCTACCTTCTTGTCATCACGAGTCACATCGGTGTCCGGCCGGATGTCGATCCGCCAGCCCGTCAGCCGGGCGGCGAGGCGGGCGTTCTGCCCCTCCTTGCCGATCGCCAGCGACAGCTGGTAGTCGGGTACGACGACCCGCGCGGCGCGGGCCGCGGCGTCCACGACCTCAACCGACGTAACCTGCGCCGGCGACAGCGCATTCCCGACGAAGGTGGCCGGGTCGTCGCTGTGGTCGATGATGTCGATCTTCTCGCCGTGCAGCTCGTGCATGATGTTGCGCACCCGCTGGCCCATCGGCCCGATGCAGGCGCCCTTGCCGTTCACCGACGGGTTCAGCGTCCGGACCGCGATCTTGGTGCGGTGCCCCGCCTCCCGGGCGATCGCGGTGATCTCGACCGTCCCGTCGGCGATCTCCGGCACCTCGAGCGCGAACAGCTTCTTGACCAGGTTCGGGTGCGTCCGGCTGACCGTGATCTGCGGGCCCTTGAAGCCCTTGCGGACCCCGACCACGTAGACCCGCAGCCGGGCGCCGTGCTCGTACTTCTCCCCCGGCACCTGCTCCGGGGCCGGCAGCACCGCCTCGATCTTGCCGAGGTCGACCATCACCGAGCGCGGGTCGCGGCCCTGCTGGATGACGCCGGACACGATGTCGCCCTCCTTGCCGGAGAACTCGCCGTAGCGGACCTCGTCCTCGGCGTCGCGCAGCCGCTGCAGGATGATCTGCTTGGCCGTGGTGGCCGCGATCCGGCCGAAGTCGGCGGGCGTGTCGTCGTACTCGCGGGCCAGCGTGCCGTCCTCGGCGAACTCGCGCGCGTAGACGGTCACGTGCCCGGTCTTGCGGTCCAGCTCGGCCCGCGCGTGCTGCTGGGCGCCCTCGGTGCGGTGGTAAGCCACCAGCAGCGCCTGCTCGATCGCCTCGACGACCACGTCCAGGGAGATGTCCTTCTCCCGTTCCAGCGACCGCAGGACAGCCATGTCGATGTCCATGTCAGTTCTCCTCCACCGTGCCCGCGGCGTTCGATCCTGGGGCAGCCTCGTCGTTGCCGGGGGCAGCCCGGTTGAACTCGATCTGGACCTTGGCCTTGGCCACGTCGGCGTACGCGACCGTGCGCAGCGTGCCGTCCACGTCCAGCTCGGCCGCCTCCTCGGAGGCGGACTTGATCCGGCCGGTCACCTTCCCGCCCGCGGTCAGCGTGACCGCGACCAGCCGGCTGACGTTGCGCCGCCAGTGCCGGGGCAGGGTGAGCGGCCGGTCGACGCCCGGGCTGGAGACCTCCAGCGTGTAGGCGCCGTCGCCCATGATGTCGTCGGCGTCGAGTGCCTTGGAGATGGCCCGGGTGACCTCCGCGACGTCGTCCAGGCTGATCCCGCCGTCGCGGTCGACGAGCACGCGCAGCAACCGGCGGCGGCCGGCCGGCGCGATGTCCGCGGCCTCCAGGTCGCAGCCGAACTGCTCGACGATCGGCCGCAGGAAGTTCTCGAGGCTCGAGGTGTCCGTGTGGTCAGTCTTTCGGCTCACAGGTTGACCTGCCTCTCTCCAGTTGTGCACCCGTTCCACCACCCGGCGATCCGACCGAGGGCAGTAGCCCACCATATCCGGCCCGCGACGATCTGCATGTCACCGCCTCGTCCCAGGCCGGTCAACGGCCCGTCACCGGGTATCGTTCCGCCGTGCCGAACGAACCTGTCCGCCTGTCGCGCCGGGCCGCCCTGACGACCGCCGCCCTGCTTCCGGGCGCCGTCGTCCTGACTGCCTGCGACGACAACCCGAGCGGTTCCGGTACGCCGGGCGCCGTGAACGACTCGAAATCGGGTCAGCCTGCCGAGGAGACACCCAGCACCGATCCGGTGGTCGTCGCGGCACTCAGCGCGGCGGCCGCCCAGGTGACTCAATTGTCGCTCCGCTACTCAACAATCACCCGGAAATTTCCTGCGGTCCGCACGCAACTCGCGGCGGGCGCGAAGTACCACGCCGCCCACCTGACCCGGCTCAAGGAGACCGCGGGCGTGCAAGCGGCCGCCGCAGGCACGGCGCCGGTCCTCCCGAGTACGTCGGCAGCCGCGCTGGCGGACCTGGCGAAGCGCGAGAAGGCCGCCGCGGTCGCGCACGCCGCCGCAGCCGCCAAGCTGGCCGGAGCGCCCGCTCGGCTGCTCGCGATGATCGCCGCAGCCGAGACCCAGCTGGCCATCACGCTCACCCCGAAGAAGAAGGGCGACAAGGAGTGAACGAGGTCGAGGCACTCCAGGCAGCGCTCGCCGGTGAGCACGCAGCCATGTACGGCGTGGGCGTTGCCGGCGGCAAGCTGAGTGGTGCCCGCTTCCGGGCGGCGACCGACACGTACGAGCAGCACCGGCGCAACCGCGACCGCCTGTCCCAGCTGGTGGTCGCAGCCGGCGAGACCCCAGTCGCCGCCGAGGCGGCGTACGACCTGCCGCAGGCGGTCTCCAACGCGGCGACCGCCTCAGCGCTCGTACTGCTGATCGAGCGCCGACTGGCAGCCGTGTACGGCGACCTCGTCGAAGCGGCCGAGCAACCGGCAGTCCGCGCCTTCGCGATCCAGAGCCTGCTGACCACCGCGAGCGCCCAGCTCGCCTGGGGCGGAGCGCCGGTCGCCTTCCCCGGCGACGCCTGATGGCCATTCGCACCACGCCCTGTCCGTGCGGGCTCGACGCCTCGTACGCCGACTGCTGCGGCCGCCTCCACCAAGGTGGTACGGCGACGACCGCCGAGCAGCTCATGCGCTCGCGCTACTCGGCCTTCGTCGTCGGCGACACGGCGTACCTGCTCCGCACCTGGTCGGCCGCGACCCGTCCAGCCGAGCTCCAGCTGGATGAGGACATCCGCTGGACGGGTCTCGAGATCCTCGGCAGCACCGGCGGCAGCCCGTTCCACACCGAAGGCACCGTCGAGTTCCGGGCCAGTTACCGGCTCGGAAGCCGAACCGGTAACCAGCAGGAGAACAGCCGCTTCGTTCGCGAGGACGGCGCCTGGGTCTACGTCACCTCCGTCGACGCCACGGGCCGGTGATCGCGTACGTGATCCCCGGCGTGTAGACGTTGAAGAACATCGTCCGGCCGTCGGCGGAGAAGCCGGCGCCGGCCAGCTCACCGAACTCCGGGTCCTCCGGCGTGCCGTTGTTCACCCGGTTGCGGGCGAACTTGAACACCTCGCCGTCCTCGGTGGTGCCGAGGATGTGCTGCTCGCCGAGGCCGTCCTCGCACATCATCAGGCCGCCGTACGGCGACATCGTGATGTTGTCCGGGGCATCGAACTCCGGGTCGTCGGAGCCCGGCGACGGCCGGGTGAAGATCACCTCGAGGCGCAGCGTGTGCTTGCGCGGGTCGTACCGCCAGACCTGGCCGTCGTGGTTCACCTTCGGGCCGAGCTCGGTCCGGGCGAACGACGAGACGAAGTACACGCACCGGTCCCGGGTGCCCCACCAGCAGCCTTCCAGCTTGTAGCCGCCGGTGATCGGCTTGCCGTAGTCCTGTGCGCGGACCGACTGCGTGGTCGCCAGCGGGTCCGGCACCTTGAGCCACTGCACGCCGCCGAACTCCGAGCCCGCCTCCTGGACCACGGACAGGTCCGGGAGGTCCGGGATGTACATCGCCTGCAGTTCCCCGCCCGCCCGCAGCGAACCCCATCCACCGCGCGGACGGTTCGGGAGGAACCGGTAGAAGCCGCCGAGCGGCGCGACGAACGCGTCCTCGGTCTCGTAGACGATGCCGGTCGCCGGATCGATCGCGACCGCCTCGTGCTGGAACCGGCCCATCGCCTTCAGCGGCGTCGGGTCGACGTTGCGGCGGTCGTCGTACGGGTCGACCTCGAAGATGAAGCCGTGGTCCTTGGTGTAGCCGGTGGTGCCGGCCTTGGCCTCGGTCTCCTCACAGGTCAGCCAGGTGCGCCACGGCGTGATGCCGCCGGAGCAGTTGATCGCGGTCCCGCCGAGGCTGACGAACTCCTTGCCGGTGTGGTTGTGCCGGTCCACCACCAGCGTGCTGGTGCCGCCCGCACCGCCCGGGTCGTAGGTGCGCTCCGGCGGCGCGACCACCTTGATCGTGGCGGTCGGGCTGCACTCGTGGTTGCGGACCAGGCGCGAGCCGCCGTCCCGGTCCGGGAACGCGCCCATGCCGTCGAACCGGCTCGGCGTCTTGAGACCGTCGGGACGGACGGTGCCCTCGCGGGACAGGATCTTGTAGCTGAACCCGCGGGGCAGGTCGAGCATGCCGTTCGGGTCCTCGATCAGCGGGCCGTAGCCGATCTTCGGGCCGGACGTGCCGAGCGCCGGCTGGGCGGTGTAGAGCGCCTCGACGGAGCCCGCGACGCTGACCGCGACACCCGCCGCGGCCGCTCGGGCGACGAACTGCCGCCGGGACAGGGGATTGTGCTCAACGGACACGGTGGGTGGCCTCCTCGTGAGCGGAAAGGATCTGCCGAACAGAGATGAACGTACGGTGAACGACAGACAACGACAAGGCGAACCGCGTGCCGTGGCACCCGCGACTTCCCTGGGGCCGCGGGTGCCACGAACTTCAACTAACTACTGGTAACAGGGCTTGGTGAACTCGTGCGCCGTCGCGGTCTTGCCGGTGAAGAAGTCCCGCTCCACCGTGACACCGGTCGGCGCCGACGGATCCACCTTGGAGATGATGCTGGCCCGGAACACCCGGTCGTTCGGCTCGCCGTTGAACCGGCCCGCCTCGGCCGGCAGCATCCCCTCGTAGTCCACCGTCTCCAGCGACTTCACCGCGTTCAGCAGCCCCGCCCGGGTGAGGTCCTTGGCGTCGACCGCCTTCTGCAGCGCGGCCCTCAAGGGGTACGACCAGACCCAGCCGGCCGTGTAACCGTCGTTCGGCGCCGCCCGGAACGTCGCCTGGTCGATCGACTCGGCCAGCGCCTTGTGCCCCGGCGTGTTCGCGCCGTACGGCGCCCACGGCCCGGACTGCCGGTAGAGCGCAAGCAGCGCGGGTGCAGCCGGGCTCTTCAGCAGGGCCGGGTTCCAGGTCGGGCTGGTGCCGATGAACTGGCCCTTGAACCCGTTCTGCGCGGCCCCGCCGACGATCGTCGCCGCCTCGGTCGGTCCGGTGGTCAGGATGACCAGGTCCGGCTTGGCCGCGACCAGCTTCTGGATCGCCGCGCCCTGGTTCTCCTGCCCGGGTGCGGTCGGGATGTCGGTGAACGCCAGCCCGTTGGCCTCGGCCGCGAGCTTCGTCCCGGCCGCGGCGTCGTCACCGTAGTCGCCCGGGAAGTGCACCGCGGCGACGCTCTTCGGCTTGAACGTCTCGACCGCGAAGTCGACCGAGTTCATCGACTCGAAGCAGTAGTTCGTGCCGGACTCCAGGATGACGTCCTCGAACGCCCACGCCGACGTCCAGGACGCCGGTACGCCGACCATGCCGGTGGACTTGAGGTCGCCCAGGATCGCCGCGGTGGTCGGCGAGCCGAGGGTCTGGGCCAACCCGAGCACGTCCGGCTTGATCTCGGCGTACACCTCGTTGTGGATCTGCGGGTTGTACTTGTTGTCCTTGGTGTACTTGGTCACGTCGACCTCGAAGGCGCCGATGCCGCCGGCCTCGTTGACCCGCTTCCAGAACGCCTTCTGGCTCTCGGTGATCGGGACCCCGAGCGCCTTGAACGGGCCCTCGGTCAGATCCGAGATCGAGCCGAGGTAGATGCAGCCCTTGGACGTGTCGACGGCCTGCGGGCACGCCTCGGAGGTGACCCCGACGTCGAACTTGACCCCCGAGCTGCCCTGCTGGGCTTCCGGGGCGTCGTTGCGGCACCCCGCGACCAACACCAGTGCCGCCACGACGGCGACGGCGATACCCCTGTGCACGCTCATCGTTACTCCTTCAGTGCGAGAACGGCCACGCCTTCCAGTAGGTGCGGACTCTGATCCAGATCCCGAACAGCCCCCGCGGCTCGAAGATCAGGAAGCCGATGATCAACAGGCCGTAGAGGATCGTCTCGACCTGGAACACGGTGATGCCCCCGGCCGTGGAGCTGGCGCTGACGAACGGCAGCACGGCCGGGAGCTCGCGGGTGACCCGCGGCAGCAGGGTGATGAACAGCGCGCCGAGCACCGACCCGGAGATCGTCGCGACACCGCCGATCAGCACCATCGCGATGTACTGCACCGACATGCCGAGGTTGAACGACCCCGGCTCGACGAAGCCGATCATCACGTACAGCAGCGCGCCCGCGACGCCGGCGTAGAACGACGACACCGCGAACGCGATCATCTTGTACCGGGTCACGTCGACGCCGATCACCTCGGCGGCCAGGTCCCGGTCCCGGACGGCGGCCAGCGCGCGGCCGATCCGGGACCGGACCAGGTTCCGGGCCAGCACGCCGAAGATCACCAGCAGCACGAGCATCAGCAGGTACAGCTTCTGCGCCTTGGTGAAGGTCGCGCCGTCCACCGCGAAGTCGAACCCGAACAACTCCGGTACGGCGGCCGGCCGCCCGACCCCGACTCCCCCGGTCAGCTCCCGCCAGTGCTTGAAGATGTGCTCCCCGATGAACACCAATCCGAGCGTCACCACGGCCAGGTACAGCCCACGCAACCGGGCCGCGAGCGGCGCCACGATCAACCCGGCCAACCCGGCGACCAGCCCCGCCGCGAGCAACCAGATCGGCAGCGAGGTGATGCCGAACCCGATCAGCCGGGTGCTGTCCGGGTCACCCGACAACGCCGCCGCGGTGTAGGCCCCGATCCCCAGGAAGAACGCATGACCGAGCGAGACCTGGCCGCCGTACCCGGTGACGATGTTCAGCCCGATCGCCCCGATCGACGCGGCACACGCAGTCGCCAGTACGACGAGGAGGTCGTCGGTCAGCAGGAACGGCAACGACACCGCGAGGACCGCCAGCACCAGCGTCCACACCCGCTTCGCCGGCGTGTTCAGCAACGCCATGTCCTGCTTGTAGGACAGGTAGAGCAGCGGCCGGCTCATATCCGCTCGACCTCTCTGGTGCCGAACAGGCCGTACGGTTTGACCAGCAGGACGAGCAGCATCAGCAGGTACGGGACGACCAGGAAGAAGTCGCCGCCGAACACGGGATGCAGGTTGTCGCCGTAGCTGCCGACGAGTGCCTCGACCACGCCGATCGAGAGGCCCGCGATCACGGCGCCGCCGAGGGAGTCGAGGCCGCCGAGGATGATCACCGGCAGCGCCTTCAGCGCCGTCAGCCAGAGGTTCTGCTCGAGCCCGATCCCGGTCGACAGGAAGATCCCGGCCAGTCCGGCGAGGGCCGCCGCGAGCGCCCAGGACAGCGAGAACACGCGTCCGACCGACACTCCCTGCGCGAGCGCAACCTCCTGGTCCGACGACGCCGCCCGCATCGCCAGCCCGGTCCGCGACCAGCGGTAGAACGCGAACAACGCGCCCACCACGATCAGCGTCGTCACCAGCGTGGCCAGGTGCCGCTGGTCGATCTTGGCCCCGAGTACGTCGACCTGCTGCAGGCCCCACGGGTCACCCATCTGGCGGATGTCCAAGCCGATGAACGAGTTCACCACCGTCCGGATCACGATGTCGACGCCGAGTGTGATGATCGCGATCACGAACACCGGCTTGCCGATCATCGGCCGCAGCGCCACCCGTTCCACGCCGACGCCGAGCAGCGCGGTCAGCAGCAGCGCGATCCCGACGGCGGCGAAGAAGTTCAGCTCCAGCACCAGGTACCCGACCAGCAACGCACCGGTCATCATGAACGCCGGCTGGGCGAAGCTGATCACCCGCATCGACTTGTAGACGATCACGAAGCCGAGCGCGAGCAGCGCGTAGATCGACCCCTGGCCGAGACCGCGGACGACGGTGGCGACGAACTCGTTCATCTCGCACCCCCGGCGTACATCGCGTCGACCAGGCCGGAGAACGTGTCCGCGACCGCCTTGCGCTTCACCTTCTGGGTCGCGGTCAGCTCGCCGTCCTCGTGGTCCAGCAGCTTCGGCAGCAGCCGGAACGACCGCACCTGCTCGACGCTGGCGAACCGCGCGTTGACCTCGTCCACGACGCCCTGGACCAGCGCGACCACCTCGGGTTTCGCGGACAGGTCGCCGTACGTCGAGTAGGGCAGCCGGTGCAGCTGGGCCCAGTGGCCGACGGTGTCCGGCTCGATCCCGATCAGGGCGGCCAGGAACTTGCGCCGGTCGCCGATCACCACCGCTTCCTTGATGTACGGCGACGCCTTGAGCGCGTTCTCGATCTCCGACGGCGCGACGTTCTTGCCGCCCGCGGTGATGATGATGTCCTTCATCCGGTCGGTGATCCGCAGGTGCGTGCCGTCGACCCACTCCCCCACGTCACCGGTGTGCAGCCAGCCGTCCGCGTCGATCACCTTCGCGGTCGCCTCGGGGTCTCGCCAGTAGCCGGCGAAGGTGCCGGGATGCCGGGTGAGGATCTCGCCGGTGAGCTCGTCGACCTTCACCTCGACGCCTTGGTGCGGCTCTCCGACGGTGCCGACCTTGACCCGTCCGGGACGGTTGGCGGTCGCGACGGCGGTGTTCTCGGTCATGCCGTAGACCTCGTGCATCGGCAGGCCGAGCCCCATGAAGAACCGCAGGACCTCCGGCGCGATCGGCGCCGCCCCGGAGGCGGCGTACCGGACCTTGCGCAAGCCGACCCGGTCTTTCAGTGCGCGGTAGCAGAACAACCAGCCGATCGCGTAGACCGCTTTGGAGGCAGGGGTGTGCCGTCCTTCGTTGGCCGCGAGGACGCTGCCGATCCAGTCGGCACGGCGGAGCCAGTAGCCGCCGATCAGGCGCTTGACCGGGTCCGCGGACTCGATCCGGATCTGGACGCCGGCCGCGATCTTCTCCCAGATCCGCGGGACGCCGAACAGGATGCTCGGCTGCACCTCGTGCAGGTTGGTCGCGACGGTCTCGATCGACTCGGCGAAGTGCACGCAGACCCCGGCACCGGCGCCGAACCAGCCGCTGAAGATCCGCTCGGCGACGTGACACAGCGGCAGGTAGGACAGCACGCTGTCGCGCGGTGACGGCGGCGGTGCGGTGAAGCCGCCGCGCTCGACCAGCTCCTGGATCGCGAAGTCGACGTTCGCTGCGGTCAGCATCACGCCCTTCGGTGGGCCGGTGGTGCCAGAGGTGTAGATCAGCGTGACCACGTCGCCGGCTTGTGCCGCTTCCATGCGTTGCGTGACGGCGTCCGGGTTCGCCTCGCGGTGCTCGTGGCCGATGGCAAGGAAGTCGGGCCAGGCGATCAGCCGCGGGTCGTCGTACCGGTGCCGGATGCCGCGTGGTTCGACGTACACGATGTGCTCGAGGTCAGGCAGGTCGTCGATCGCGAGCGCCTTGTCGACCTGCTCCTGATCCTCGGCGATCAGCACCTTGGCGCCCGAGTGCCGCAGCAGGTAGCCGACCTCCGCGACCGGGTTGGTCGGGTAGAGACCGACGGTGGCAGCCCGTACGGCGACCGTGCCGACGTCGGTGTAGAGCCACTCGCGACGGTTCTCCGAGTGGATCGCGACCCGGTCCCCCGGCTCGATGCCGAGGGCAAGCAAGGCGTGGCCGACCAGCGCGGCGGTGTCCCAGTACTCCTCCCAGCTGACCTGCTGCCAGATGCCCAGATCCTTTTCCCGCAAGGCGATCACGTGCGGAGTGGTCCGCGCCCGGTCCCAGATCCGTGTGGCGATGGTGGCGGTCATGGCCGGTCCACTTGGTGCTCTTCGCCGAGGTAGGCGCGGACCACCTCGGGGTCGGTCGCGACCTCCTGCGGGGTCCCGGTGCGGATCGGCCTGCCGAAGTCGATCGCCATGATCCGGTCGGCGAGGTCCATCACCAGGCCCATGTCGTGCTCGACCATGATCATCGGCAGGCCCAGCTCCTCGCGGATGTCGAGGATGAACCGGGCCATGTCCTCGGTCTCCTCCAGGTTCATCCCGGCGACCGGCTCGTCCAGTAGCAACAGCTTCGGCTCGGAGGCGAGTGCCCGGCCGAGCTCGACCCGCTTCTGGACGCCGTACGGGAGCAGGCCGACCGGGAGCCGCCGCCACTGCGCGAGCTCGAGGAAGTCGACGATCTCCTCGACGGCCCGGCGGTTCGCGCGCTCGCTGCGGCGGGCCTTGCCGATCCACGCGAACGCGGCGAGGACGCCGTACGGGTGATGGTGGTACCGGCCGAGCATGAGGTTGTCGAGCACGGTCAGGTTCGAGAACAGCTCGATGTTCTGGAAGGTACGGGCGAGACCGAGTCGGGCGATCGCGTGCGGACGGCGGCCGATCAGGTCGTGGTCGCCGAAGCGGACCGTTCCGCGCTGTGGCCGATAGACACCGGAGAGCACGTTGAAGATCGAGGTCTTACCGGCGCCGTTCGGGCCGATCACGGCGAACAGTTCGCCGGGGTTCACGGTGAAGCTCACGCCGTTCAGGGCGGTCACCCCGTCGAAGGTGAGGACGACGTCGGCGAAGCTGAGCACCGGCGTGGATGCTTGGGTGGTCTCGCTCTGCCGCGCCTCCGTCGCGGTCATGACAGCCACCGCTTCCGGCGCCGGTAGTGTTTCACGTCGCGGAACGACTTCGCCGTACCCTCCGCGCCGAGACCGAGGTAGAACTCCCGGACGTCGCCGTCCGCGAGCAGTTCCGCCGCGGGCTTGTCCATCACCATCGCGCCGTTCTCCAGCACGTAGCCGTGCTCGGCGATCGACAACGCCATCGCCGCGTTCTGCTCGACCAGCAGGACCGTGGTCCCCTGCTGGTTGATCTGCACGATCACGTCCCGGATCTGCCGGACGATCATCGGCGCCAGGCCGAGGCTCGGCTCGTCCAGCAGCAGGTACTTCGGGTCGGACATGAGCGCCCGGCCGATCGCCAGCATCTGCTGCTCGCCACCGGACAGGTAGCCGGCCAACGCGCGGCGCCGGTCGGCCAGCACCGGGAACAGCTGGTACGTCCGGTCCAGGTTGCGCCGGATCGAGCGCGGGCTGACGTGACCGCCGATCCGGAGGTTCTCCTCGACGGTCAGGTCGGCCAGGATCCGCCGGCCCTCCATCACCTGCTTGATCCCCAGGGCGGCGATCCGGCTGGCGCCGTAGGTGTGGATCGGCTCCCCGTCGAGCGTGATCGAGCCGCGCCGTACCTCGCCCTCGTGCACGTCGAGCAGGCCGGACAACGCGCGCAGCAGCGTCGACTTGCCGGCCCCGTTCGCCCCCAGCAGGGCGACGATCCGTCCCTGCGGGACCTCGAGACCGACGCCCCGCAGCACCAGCATCACGTCGTCGTAGACGACCTCGAGGTTCTTCGCCGCCAGCACCCGGCCTCCTCAGTGCCTGGAGGTTCCCAACCACCGTCCTGGCGAGTGAGTGTGACACCGCGACTGCCGACTTTGAAGTCCTCGCAGCCCGAAAATCGGACACCGGCACCCAACCGTGATCCCTGGTCAGGGGTAAAACCAGCTATGGCACTGGTATCAGAGTAGTCGGTCCCGCTGCGCGGTCATCAGGTCGCGATCCGGCGGCGATCGTCCTGGCTGGGGGAGGTTTCCGGCGCCGGCCGGCCGTCAGGCTGGCGGGATGAGCACCGAACTCGGTCGGGGACTGACCAGCCTCTTCGTGGTCGCGCTGGTGGCCGCGCTGACACCCGTGTTCGTCGGGCTGTTCGGCCGGTTCCGGATTCCCCAGGTGGTGGTACTCATTCTCGGCGGGGTGGTGGTCGGGCCGGAGATGCTGGACCTGGCTGACCCGGAGAGCATCGAGCTGCTCGCAAATGTCGGACTCGGGTTCCTGTTCCTGCTGGCGGGCTACGAGCTCGACCTGGCGGTCTTCCGGCAGCGAGCCGGCAAGCTCGCGGTCGTCGGCTGGCTAGTCACCGCGACCCTGGCCGTCGCGGTCGTCGCGACGCTCGCTGCGCTGGGAGTTGTGCGGGCGTTCGTGCCGGTCGCGCTCGCACTGACGACGACGGCGCTCGGAACGCTGTTGCCGATCCTGCGGGACCACAACATGCTGCGCGGGTCGTTCGGCTCCTACGTGCTGGCCGCCGGGGCGGTCGGGGAGTTCCTGCCGATCGTGGCGATCGCGATCTTCCTCGGGTCGCACGGCCGGTTCATCGGGCTCATCTCGCTGGTCGCGATGGGCGTCCTCGGGCTGCTGCTGAGCCTGGCCCCCAGGCTGGGGCGCGGCGGCAGGGTCGCGCGGATCCTGTCCGAGGGGCAGCACGCGACCTCACAGACGACGCTGCGGTGGACGGTCGCGATGTTGTTGCTGCTGCTCGTCGTCGCCGACAACTTCGGGCTCGACGTCGTGCTGGGCGCCTTCGTGGCCGGCGTCGTCCTGCGCCGCTGGGCACCCGGGGACGGCGAGGCTCTGGACCACAAGCTCGATGCCATCGGGTATGGCTTCTTCATCCCCATCTTCTTCGTGTCGTCGGGGATGAGTCTCGACCTCCAGTCGATCCTCGAGGCACCTGCGCGCCTGTTCCTGTTGTTCGTGCTGCTGCTCGTCGTACGCGGTCTGCCGACGCTGCTGGTGTACCGATCCGCGCTCCCCTGGCCGCGACGCCTCGAGCTCACGTTCGTGGTGTCGACGGCCTTGCCGTTGCTCGTCGCCCTCAGCGAGATCGGGCTCGAGACCGGCCACATGCTGCCCGAGAACGCCGCCGCGCTCGTGGGTGCGGGCGTGCTGTCGGTCCTGGTGTACCCGGCGATCGCGGTCGCCATCGACACCCGGCTCGCCCGCACCCGCGACGCGGTCGACGAAACCCGTCCCTGACGCCGATCAGGTCGCCACCGCATCCGCCCGGCGGCGCGCGGCCGCGACGTCCATCACGACGTGGTTTCCGGCAGCCTTCGCCTGGTCCAGCGCCGCGTCGAGGGTGATCGCCGCGTCGATCAGCGCCAGGTGGGTAAAGGCCTGCGGGAAGTTGCCGAGCTGCTCACCGGTCAAGCCGATCTCCTCCGAGTACAGCCCCACGTGGTTGGCGTAGGTGAGCATCTTCTCGAAGATGAGCCGTGCCTCCTCCAGCCGGCCCGCCCGGGCCAGGGCGTCGACGTAGCTGAAGGTGCACAGTGAGAACGTTCCTTCGTCGCCCGCGAGTCCGTCCGGCGAGGCGGCCGGGTCGTAGCGGTAGACCAGGCTGTCGACGACGAGCTCGGCCGCCATCGCGTCCAGCGTGGACCGCCACATCGGGTCGTTCGGCGTGATCATCCCGACCGTTGCCATCCGCAACATCGACGAGTCGAGGACGATGTCGTCGTAGTGCTGCACGAAGGCGCCGGTCTTCTCGTTCCAGCCGCGGTGCATGACCTGGTGGTAGACCGCGTCCCGGCTGTGCTCCCAGCGGTCCAGCGCCGCCGGCCGGCCGTGCTTCGCGGCCAGCCGGATGGCCCGGTCGAAGGCGACCCAGCTCATCACCCGGCCGTAGGTGAAGTCCTGCTGCCCGCCACGGGTCTCCCAGATACCTTCGTCCGGAAGGTCCCAGTGGTCGGTCAGCCAGTCGACGATGCCACGCAGCGCGATCCAGCCGTGGTGATCGAGCTCGATGCCGTGCTCGTCGGCGAAATAGATGCTGTCCAGCGCCTCACCGAAGATGTCCATCTGCCGCTGGCCCGAGGCGCCGTTGCCGATCCGCACCGGGCGGGACCCGCGGTACCCGTCGAGGTGGTCCAGGGACTCCTCGGTCAGGTCGGTCGAACCGTCCACGCGGTACATGATGTTGAGCGGACCGCTCGGCCCCGTGGCCTTCTCGTGCACCCGGTCCCGCAGCCAGGCGCAGAACTCGGCCGCCTCCTGGGTGAAGCCCATTCCGAGCAGTGCGTACACGGAGAACGACGCATCCCGCACCCAGGTGTAGCGGTAGTCCCAGTTGCGCTCACCACCGACCTGCTCGGGCAGTCCGGCGGTGGGCGCGGCAATCAGCGCGCCGGTCGGCGCATAGGTCATCAGCTTCAGGGTGATCGCCGAGCGCTGCAGCATCTCTCGCCAGCGGCCGGTGTACGTCGACGTGGACAGCCAGTCGCGCCAGAAGTTCACCGCGTCGTCGAACATCGCGGTGAACTCCGCGACCCTGATCTCCCGCGGTGGCCCGTCGGCCGCCGACTCCAGCACGATCCCCCGGGTCTGCCCGGCCGTCATCTCGATGTCGACGTGGATGTCGCCGTCGTCGGCCCGGGCCTGCGCCAGCCGCTCGTCATCAGGCTCGCGGACGATGTGCACGGTCAGACTCAGGTCGTCGGTCACGAAGACGGCGCCCGGACCTACCACCTGCAGCTCGTGCGGCTTGCGGCCGTAGTCGAACCGGGGCCGGATGTCCACCTCGAACTTGATCCGCCCGCGGACACAGCGAACCATCCGCATGATCTGGTGGTTGGCCGTGGGCTGCTTGCCGCTCGGCGGCATGAAGTCGATGACCTCGCCCACGCCATCCTTGGTCAGGAACCGGGTGATCAGAATCGCGGTGTCCGGGAAGTACAGCTGCCGGCTCGTGACGTCGGCGCCGACCGCGCGGGCCCGGAAGAAGCCACCGCGCTCCTGGTCGAGCAACGCGCCGAAAACGCTCGGCGAGTCGAACCTCGGGCAGCAGTACCAGTCGATCGACCCGTCGGTGGACACCAGCGCGGCGGTCTGCAGGTCGCCGATCAGTCCGTGGTCGGCGATGGGTGGGTACTCAGGCATCAGGGATCGTCTCCTGTTCGGTTGCGGTAGAGATCGGCGCCACCGGGCGCGACCTGCTGCATCGTGAAGGCTCGTTCGCGCCGGGTCTCCCGGCTGAAGGCGATCGCCCAGCTGAGCACCGCCCCGAAGCGGTTGCGGAACCCGGTCAGGAAGGCGATGTGGATGCCGAGCCAGGCCAGCCAGCCGATCCTGCCGCTGAGGCGGACCGGACCGACCTCGACGACCGCCTGACCGCGCGCGATGTACGCCGCGGAACCCAGGTCGCGGTACCGGAACGGCTTCGGCGGATCGGTCCGCCCGTCCACCTCGTTCCGGATCCGCTTCGCCGCGTAGTAGCCGGTCTGCATCGCCACCTCGCCGACACCGGGCAGGTCGTCGAGGCTCATCACGTCGCCGACCACCGAGATCTCCGGGTGACCAGGCAGGGTGAGGTCCGGTTCGACCTTGATCCGCCCGGCGCGGTCCTGCTCCGCGCCGGCCGCCTTGGCGAGCACGTCGGCGACCGGCGGCGCCGACACGCCGGCGGCCCACAGCACAGTTCCCACGTCGTACGGCGTGTGCACACCGTCGCGCCCGCGGACCACCAGCCCGTTCTGGTTCACGTCGGTGACGATCGACCCCAGGTGGAGCTCGACGCCGAGGTCGGTCAGCGCGGCAGCCGCCTTGGCGGACAGCTTCGGGCCGAACGGCGCGAGCGGCGCGTCGCCACCGTCGAAGAGCAGCACCTTGGCCTCGGTGGGATCGAAGTCCTGGAACTGCCTGCTCAGCGTCGACGTGGCGAGCTCACGGATCTGCCCGGCCAGCTCGACACCCGTCGGCCCGGCGCCGACCAGCGCGAACGACAGCCACCGCCGGCGCTCCGCGGGGTCGGTGGCCGACTGGGCCATCTCGAAGGCGCCGAAGATCCGGCGCCGGATCAGCAAGGCGTCGGCCAGCGTCTTCATCCCGGGTGCGAACCTGGCGAACTCGTCGTGCCCGAAGTACGACTGCCGGACGCCCGCGGCCAGGATCAGGTCGTCGTACGGGAACTCGATGTCGCCGCCGGTCGGCCGGGTCGCGTGCACGACGCGGGCCTCGACGTCGACACCGGTGACCTCGGCGAGCACGCACTCGATGTTGTGGTGCCGGCGCAGGATCGCCCGCAGCGGCACGGCGATTTGCCCTTCGGACAGCATCCCGGTCGCGCACTGGTACAGCAGCGGCTGGAACAGGTGGTGCGCCGCGCGGTCGACGATGGTGACCTGCACGGGTCGCCGCCGGAACGCGCGCGCCGCGAACAGCCCGGCGAAGCCTCCCCCCACGATCACCACCCGGCGAGGCTCCGACCGATCCGCTGCACCGCCCCTGGTTCGCAGTCTCATCGATCCGCCCCCTGGATCATCCGGCCGGGTCGTGCCAGATCACGTCGTGCGGCAGCAGGGCGTCGGCCTCCTTCGGCCCCCAACTGCCCTTGGCATAGGTGACGACGGGTACGACGTCACCGAGCACCGGCTCGACCACTCGCCAGGCTGCCTCGACCGTGTCCTGCGCGGCGAAGAGCGCCTGCCGGCCCGCGAGCGCCGCGCCGATCAGCCGGTCGTACGGCCGCTGGTCGGATCCCGGCGCCTCGGCGAACGTGAGGTCCTCGGCCTGCGGGGTCCAGCCGGCGCCGGGCTTCTTGCCGGTCAGGGTGATCCCGACCTGGCTCTCCGGCCAGATCCGGAACCGCAGCTGGTTCGTGTCGGCGGCACGCCCCAACTGGAAGAAGTCCTGCGGCGGACGGCGGAACCGGATCGCCACCTCGGTCGCGGTGACCGGCATGCACTTCCCGGCGCGGATCGCGATCGGCACGCCGGACCAGCGCCAGGTGTCGAGGGCGAGACGGACCGCGACGTAGCTCTCGGTCCGCGACTGCGGATCGACACCGGCGACGTCGTGGTAGCCCTCGTACTGGCCGAGCACCGTGTCCTCGGCGGTGAGTGGGCGGAGGGAATTGATGAGCGCTGTCTTCTGCGCCCGCCAGGCGGCGTCGTCGAGACGACCCGGCGGGTCCGCCAGGACGCTCGCGAGCACCTGCAGCATGTGGTTCTGCAGGACGTCGCGGATCGCACCGGTGCGGTCGTAGAAGCTGCCCCGGTCAGCGACGTCGAAGGCTTCCGCCATGGTGATCTGGATGCTCTCCACGTGGTCGCGGTTGAGCAGCGGTTCGATCACCGAGTTGGCGAAGCGGGCGAACAGCACGTTCTCCAGCGGGTCCAGGCCGAGCCAGTGGTCCACCCGGTAGATGGCGTCGTCGGGGAACACCCGGTTCATCGTCGCGTTGAGCTGCTGGGCGCTGGCCAGGTCGGTGCCGAACGGCTTCTCGACCATCACCCGGGCTCCTTCGGCCTTGCCCGCGGTCGCGATGCCCTCGGCGATCCGGCCGAACAGCGGCGGCGGCACCTCGAGGTAGAACAGCGCCCGTCCGCCGGCGCCGACCTCGTCGGCCATCGCGGCATACGTCGCATCGTCGTCGAGGTCGCCGTCGACGTAGCGCAGCAGGCCGAGCATGCCGGCCGCCGCGGGGGTGGCCGGATCGATCCCGTTGGCCCGCAACGACGCCTCCGCGTAGGCGCGGAACTGGTCGAGTCCCCAGCCGCTCTTGGCCACCCCGACGATCGGTACGTCGAGCACACCCCGGTCGACCAGTCCGACCAGGGCAGGGAAGGTCTCCAGCTTCGCGAGGTCACCGGTCGCACCGAAGATGACCAGCGCATCCATGTCGGCGGTTGGCATAGAACTTCTCCTGTTCAGTCCAGTTCAGCCGGTCTCAGCCGAGCCGGTCGATGATGTGGTCGCCGACCCGGAGCGCGTTCGCGATCGCGGTCAGCGAGGGGTTCACGGCGCCGATGCTCGGGAAGAAGCTGGTGTCGACGACGTAGAGGTTGTCGAGGTCGTGGGCCTTGCAGTTCACGTCGAGCGCGGAGCTGGCCGGGTCGTCGCCGAACCGCACGGTGCCGGCCTGGTGAGCGGTGGCGCCGATCGGCATTCCCTTGTGCAGGTAGATGCTGTGGTCGAGCAGCCGGTGTTCGTGCATGCCGAGGTCGCCGAGCATGCCCTCCAGCTTGTGCCGGAGCCGGTGGACGCCCTCGACGTTGTTCTTCTCGTCGAGGGCCAGCTGGATCGAGCCGTCCGCGCGCACCGTGACCCGGTTGTCCGGCTGCGGAAGATCCTCACCGCACAGCCAGAAGTCGACCGCATGGTGGGCGATGGTCTCGAACGGCATGTTCGGTGAGATCTTGCCGGCCCACCGCGGCGCGCCGCTGCGGACCTGCTCGGCGTCGGACTTGCCCAGCATCTGGATCCCGCCGAGCGGGTAGTCCCAGTCGTCGTCGCCGAGGTACCAGTCGTTCATCGCCAGGGTCTTCTCGAACCGGGTCGGGTTCGGCTCCTTCGACACCGCCATCAGCGCCAGGTTGTTGTGCCGCAGGTAGTGCCGGCCGACGACGTCCGAGCTGTTCGCGAGCCCCTGCGGATGGCGGTCGTTCGCCGATTTCAGCAGCAGTACGGCGGAATTGACCGCGCCGCAGGAGACGACCACGAGGTCCGCGCTGAACTGCACGGTGGACCCGTCGATCTCGGTCACCACCTGCGAGACGGTTCGCCCGCCCGGGTCGGTCTCGAGCCGCAGGACGTGCGCGTTCGTCAGCATCGAGACGTTCTCGTGCTGCAGCGCCGGGTCGACGCAGATCACCTGCGCGTCCGACTTCGCTTGGAGCAGGCAGGGGAAACCGTCCACCCGGTCGCACCGGATGCAAGCGCTGTCCCGGGTCGCCCGACCCTGGTCGTCCTGCAGGAGATCGACGCCGATCGGCAGGTGGAACGGATGCAGCCCCTGCTTCTCGAGGTCGTCGCTCAACTGCTGGATCCGGGGCTCGTGCTCGACCGGCGCGAACTTGTACTGCGCACTGGCCGGCCCCTCGGTGGGATCCTCACCGTGACGGCCATGGACCCGGTAGAGATGCTCGGCCTCGGTGTAGTACGGCTCGAAGTCGTCGTACCCCAGCGGCCAGGCGGGTGACACGCCGCCGTGGTGCCGCAGTTCACCGAAGTCCTGCGGTCGCAGCCGGAACAGCGCGGCGCCGTAGAACTTGGTGTTTCCACCCACGTAGTAATTGGTCTCCGGCGGGAACTCGTGGCCGTGTTCGTCGTACCAGAACTCCGGGGCCCGGTACCGGCCCTGGACGAACACCGCCGAGGAGTCCCAGTTCTCGCGTTCTCGTGGCAGGTAGTCCCCCCGTTCGAGCAGCAGCACCCGCTGACCGGACGGCGCCAGCCGATGGGCCAGCGTCCCCCCGCCCGCACCGGTACCGATGATGATCACGTCGTAGTGCTGATCGGCTGCCATCCTTCTACCTTTCGACGTGTGCAGCGCGGATGAATCACCCGTGGCGGGTGACGTGGCCTAGGTACTCAGCCGATGACGGAAGACGACGTACGTCCAGGCCTGGTAGGCCAGCACCAAGGGCATGAAGATCAACGCGACAACGCTCATCACGGTGAGCGCGTAGTCGGCGGATGCCGCGTTGGTCACGGTGAGGCTGTACGCGGCGTCCGTGCTGGAGACGAGGACCTCGGGGTAGAGAGCGGCGAACAGTCCGGCCACAGCACACGCCATCGCCGTCGCCGACAGGACGAACGCCGTACCGTCGCGTGCCGCGTGCACTGCCCAGATGGAGACGGCCAGCGCTGCCGGGCAGACCGCCAGCAGCACGACCGGCGTCCAGCCGTGGTCGGAGATGACCAGGATCCAGACTGCGTAGACCGTGACCACCACGAAGCTCACCCAGCCGAACCACCGCGCGGCGCGATGTGCCTGCGTACGCAGTGCGTCAGTCGTCCTGATGCCCAGGAACGTCCCCCCGTTCACGAGGCAGAGCACCACCAGCGTCACCCCGGTCCACAGGCCGAACGGTGTGAAGAGATCCCAGAACGTGCCGGTGAACTCACCGTCGGCGTCGATCGGAAGGCCGGCGACCAGGTCACCCAGAGCGATCCCGAGGACCAGCGGCGCCACCAGGCTCCCGGTCATCAGCGTGCCGCTCCACAGCCGGCGCCAGTCATGCCGGTCGACCTTGCCGCGGAACTCGAAGGACACGCCGCGCGCGATCAGCGCCACCAGCAGCAGCACCACCGCGAGGTAGGCCGCCGAGAACCAGCTGGCGTACCAGTCCGGGAAGGCGGCGAAGATCGCCGCACCGCCGACGATCAGCCAGACCTCGTTGCCGTCCCAGAACGGGCCGACCGTGTTGATCGCCACCCGGCGCTCGCGTCCGGTCCGGCCGACGAACCGGTGCAGCATCCCGACACCGAAGTCGAAGCCCTCCAGCACGAAGAAGCCGGTCCACAGGATCGCGATGATCACGAACCACAGCTCGGGTAGTCCCACAGTCGCCTCCCGGAACGCTCGCTAGTAGGTGATCGCCGGCGTCCGGGGATCACGGCCGGGTTCCTCGGCATGCTCGAGCTCGAGGCCGCGCCGGGCGTAGCGCAGCATCAGGAAGCCGTACACGATCCCGAGCAGCACGTAGACGATGACGAGCACCGCGATGCTGATCGCCAGCTCGGTCGTGCTGACCGAGGAGGAAACGCCGTCCGCGGTCTTCATCAGCCCCTGCACGAGCCACGGCTGGCGGCCGTTCTCGGTCAGCATCCAGCCGGCCGTGTTCATCACGAACGGCGCCAGCACCGCCCAGGTCGCCACCGCGAGGAACACCCGCGACTGCGTCAGTTTGCGGCGGTACAGCAGCCACGCGCCCCACAGCGCGAGCAGCGTTGTCAGGCTGCCGAGGTAGGCCATCACCCGCATCGACCAGTACTGCACGAACACGTTCGGCACGTATTCGCCAGGTCCGTACCGCTGGACGTCGGCCGCTTGCAGTTCGTTGAGGCCCTCCACCTCGCCGTCCCACGTTCCCGTGGCCAGCACGGACAGCAGATGGGGTACTTCGATGAGCTGTGTCGGTGTCTCGTCGTTCCTGCCGCCGCCGATCTGGAACAGCGAGAACGAGCAGGGCTGACAGGTTTCCCACTGAGCCTCGGCGGCGGAGATCTTCATCGGCTGGTACTCCGCCTCCACCACACCGAGGTGGCTGCCGACCCCCAGCGCCAGGATCGAGGCCGGGACCAGGGCGATGATCGCGAGTTTTGCCGACCCGCGGAAGATTCCGCCGTCCGCGCGGCGCCGGAGCTGCCACGCGGACACCGCCAGCATCAGCACGGCTCCGGTCACCAGCGAGGCCAGCAGCACGTGGATGTAACCCCACACGAACACCGGGTTCGTGAACAGGTCGCCGATCGAACTGAGCTCCGGCCGCCCGGTCTCGGCGTTGATGGTGTAGCCCACCGGGTGCTGCATCCACGAGTTCGCGGCCATGATGAACGCGGCCGAGAGCGAGGCCCCGACGGCGACCAGCCAGATCGTGGCCAGGTGGACCCGCCGGGGCAGCACGTTCCAGCCGAAGACCCATAACCCCAGGAACGTCGACTCCAGGAAGAACGCCGCCAATCCCTCCATCGCCAGCGGCGCGCCGAACACGTCGCCGACGAACCGCGAGTACGCCGACCAGTTCATGCCGAACTGGAACTCCTGCACCAGCCCGGTGACTACCCCGACGGCGATGTTGATCAGCAGCAGGTGGCCGAAGAACCGGGTCAAACGTTTGTGGTCGTCCTTGCCCGATCGGTACCACTTGGTGTGCAGGACGGCCACCAGGAACGCCAGCCCGATCGTCACCGGGACGAAGACGAAGTGGTAGATGGTGGTCGTGGCGAACTGGATACGCGCAAGATCGGTCGGGTCCATCCCCTCCCCCTCCCCCGGGCTGATCGTCCCTCGTCGAAAGTCGTCGTCCCCGGCAGGCTCACGCGGGCTCACCATCGAGACATCACTCGCGGTGGATGAGATCCGCCTGTTCTCTGGCCCAGATCCGCGCGTACGCCCGGCCCGCCGCGAGCAGCTCCGCGTGCGTACCCGACTCGACCACCCGGCCCGCTTCCAGCAGCACGATCCGCTCGACGGCCTCCAGCCCGCTCAGCCGGTGGGTGATGAGCAGGGTGGTCCGCCCGGAGGCCGCGGTGAGCAGGTTCGAGGTCAGCGCGTCCGCGGCCCGCGGATCGAGATGCTCGGTCGGCTCGTCGAGAATCAGCACCGGAAAGTCCGCCAGCAGAGCGCGAGCGACGACGAGCCGCTGCCGCTGGCCGCCCGAGAGCCGGGCCCCGTGCTCGCCGACTTCGGTGGCCAGGCCGTTGGGCAGATCATCGACCCAGGCCAGCAGCCCGACCACTGCCAATGCGGACCGAACCTGGGCCTCGGTCGCCTCTGGTCGCGCCAGGCGGAGGTTGTCGCCGATCGTCCGGTCGAAGACATGAGCGTCTTGCTCGGCCACGCCGACCACCCGCCGGAGTACCTCCGATTCCAGGTCGCCGAGACAGACCCCGTTCAGCGACGCCGTACCGGACTCGAGGTCGAGGAACCGCAGCAGTACGGCGGCCAGCGTGGACTTGCCCGCCCCACTTGGCCCGACCACCGCAACGCGGTCGCCAGGAGCCAGATCCAAGTCGATTCCGTCGAGCGCGAGCGGTCCGGACGGGTAGCGCGCCCGCACGCCGCGGAGGCGGATCGAGTACGGCGCGGCCGGTAGCGGCACCGGATTCGCCGGCTCGCGGACCGGGTCGTCGACAGCCAGGAGAGCGCCTACCCGGGCGCGGCTCAGTCGTACCCGCTCGAAGGTCGCGAAGGCCTGCGGGAGCCCGGTGACCAGCTCGAAGGCGGCCAACGAGACCAGGACGACGACGGTGAGCAGGACTCCCGGGAGCTGGCCGTTGTCGACGGCAACGATTCCGGCCACGAGCACACCCCAGCCGCACAGGCCCGCGAGCAGTGTGGTGAGCCCGGAGCCGGTCCCGGCGGTGCGAGCAGCTCCCCGGGCCACCGCGCTCAACTCGGCATCGGCTCGCTCGGCCCGCCGCAACTGCGCTTGCGCAGCGCCGTACGCGATCAGGTCTGGCGCACCGTGGACCAAGTCGACCACCGCGGTCGACAACTCGCCTCGGGTCGTCGACTGGCTTGCCTCGGACCGCCGCACGAGGTGCCTGGCGAGAACGGGGACGGCGGTCGCGCAGAGCAGCGCGGCCACCACAACCACCACACCGGCGGTCGGCACCAAGGTCCCCACCAGACCGGCCGTCAACCCGATGGAGGCACCGAAAACGACGTACGGCGGGACGACGCGCAGCAGCAGGTCCTGCAGTGAATCCACGTCGTCGACGAACCTGGCCAGCAGATCACCGCTCCGGAACCGCGGCAGGCCTGCCGGGGCGAGACGCTCGAGCCCGGCGTACACCTTCATCCGTACGTCGGCCAGCGCACGGAAGGCCGCATCATGGCCGACCAGGCGCTCGGCGTATCGGAGCAGCCCGCGAGTGATCCCGAAGAACCGCACCCCGACCACGGCGAGTCCCAGCGCGGCCATGTTGGGGCGCTCGGAAGCGCGGGCGATCAGCCAGCCGGCGGTCGCCGCGAGACCGAGGCCGGCGGCGGCACCACCCGCTCCGAGCAGACTCGCCGCAGCCAGCCGGGTCGTGACGCCGGACCTCATCGGTGCTCCAGCGACATCGCGCGCTCCAACCGGATCTCCCGGTCCGCCAGCGCGACCAGCCCCGGACGGTGCGCGGCGATCAACGCGGTATGTCCGACGGTCAATCGAACGATCGCATCGAGGACCGACGCCTCTGTCTCTCCGTCCAGGTTGGCCGTCGGCTCGTCCAGCAGGAGCAGAGGCGCATCCATCAAGAACGCCCGCGCCAGCGCAACGCGCTGCTTCTCCCCCGCGGACAGACCGGTGCCGCGCTCGCCCAGCGGCGTCGCGAGACCCCGAGGCAGCCGTTCGGTCAGCTGTTCCAGCCCGGCGTCGTGAATCGCCCGCCGCACGTCGTCCTCGGCAGCGTCCGGCCTGCCCAGCCTGACGTTGTCGGCCAGGCTCGCGGCCAGCAGGTACGGCCGTTGCGGAACCCACGCCACATTCCGGCGCCAGCTGGTCAGGTCGAGCTCTGCAAGGTCCACCCCGCAGACCGTCACCTGCCCGGAGTCCACACCGACGAAGCCCAGCAGTACGGCGATCAGGGTCGACTTCCCGCTGCCGCTCGGACCAGTCAACGCCACCACTTCATTCGGCCGAATCGACAGGCTGACCCGGTCGAGCGCCGGTCCGGCCCGATCCGGATAGCTGACACACACCTCGTCCATGCGCAGTTCCAGCGACGCGCAGCGCTGGACACTCGAGCCCGTACGCCGGTCCGGACGCGGGCTGTCCAGCACCGTGAACACCTGGTCTGCCGCGGCGGCGCCGTCCGTGGCGGCGTGGAAGCTCGCACCGAGTGTGCGCAGTGGGAGATAGGCCTCAGGAGCCAGGATGAGCACGAACAAGCCGGTCGAGAGGTCGAGACCACCGCTGACGAGCCGGATGCCGACAGCCACCGCGACGACTGCCACCGACAACGAAGCGAGCAACTCAAGCACGAGGGACGACAGGAAAGCCACTCGCAGCGTGCCCATGGTTTCCCTGCGGAAGTCGTCGGTCGCGCGCCGTACCAGGGCTGCCTGCGAACGTGCCCGCCCGAACACCTTCAGCGTCGTCAGCCCGGCGACGCTGTCGAGAAAGTGGCCCCCTAGACGCTGGAGCGTGGCGAGGCGCTTGGCCGCCTGAGCCTTGGAGCCGGCGCCGACGACGGCCATCAACAGCGGGATCAGGGGAACCGTGACAGCGACAATCGCCGCGGCCACGATGTCCTGGGTCACGGTCGCCACGATGACTGCGGTGGGGACGACGATCGCCAGCACCAGTTGTGGCAGGTAGCGAGTCAAGTAGCCGTCGAGGGAATCCAGGCCGCGGGTGGCGAGCGTCTCGAGCTCGGCGGTGCGGTGCCGCGCGAGCCAGGACGGGCCCAGGTCGACAACGTGCCGAAGCAGGGACATCCGCAGCTCCGACTTGGCCTGCGTACCGGCCCGGTACGCCATCAACTCTGCCCACCAGGCGAGTCCGGCGCGGGCGCTGACGATGCCGAGCAGGACCAGTAGCGGACTACGCAACTCGGCGAGCCCCGCGCCGTTCTGGAAAGACCTGGAGAGCAGCCCTGCCAGGAGCCAAGCCTGCGCGACGACCAACACCGATGTCGCAACCCCGAGGCCGGCAGCGCGCAGCAACAACTCCCTGACCGCCCGCGTCCGGGTGACCAGTCTCGGGTCAACGGCGGGCATCGGAGGTCTCGCCGGGCCGGGTGGTGCCGATGCCTTGCCGGTCGCTCATTCGCGCCACCGCACGGTTGAACGGGTCGGCGAACGCAGCGTCGGTCGCCCGGTCCAAGGCGTCGAGCTGATCTTGTACGGCCGCTCGGCGTGCGGGCAGAACCCCGGCCCGCAGGTCCTCGAGCATGGCCCGCAGCCGCCGGCAGATCTGCGGCGAGGTGGCGCCGTAGTTGCGGATCTCGGTCACTCCGAGGTCGAGATAGTCCGCCCAGGCGCGGGTCCGGAGCACCAGGCGGACCCGCCCGTCGGTGTCCAGGGCGGTCCCCCGGAAGGCGCGGTCGGAGGACCCGATCCGGAGCAGGAAATCGCCGATGTGGTCGAGCACCTGAGACGCCGTGGTGGGATCGTTGACCGCCGGGGACAGCGCGCGGATGGCGATGTCGACCAGGATGCGCAGTGCGAAGGCAGGGTCCTGGTCGATGGTGCGCTCACGGCCCAGCGCGACCATCGAAGCCAACCGGCGCAGGTCGGTCTCGCTCGCCGGCCCGTGCACCTCGATCAGCACGCTCCCTGCCGTCACGAAGTCACCGATCGTGTGCGGTACGACGCAGACCAGCCCGTGAGCCGCCGCGAACCGGACGAGACCCGTGATGTCGACGTCCTGGATGGCTCCCGACCGAGGCGCCGGCACTCTCGCACCCGGCGTACCGCGCCGGTCGCTCTGATCGCCGGACCCGGCAGCCGTGCTGAGGCCGTCCTCCTCGGCCTCGATCGCGATGCCGGCCTCGGCCATCGCCGCCGCGACGGCGACCGGCCGGAGGGCGTGCACGAATCGATCGAAGTACAACAGCAGCAGGATCAGGTCGGCGCCGACCGCCAGTCCGACCAAGGTGATGCCCAGGTTGGGCACGGAGTCGGCCTCGACATGGCGCAGCAGGGCGAAGGTGAACGTGAACGTGGCCGTGAACGCCGCGAGCACGAACCGCTGCAGCCGATCCCGGTACCACAGCCGCATGAAGCGTGGCGACAGCGTGCCGGTCGCCATCTGCACGACGAGCACGCCGATCGTGACCACGAAGCCGATCAGCCCGACCATCGCCGCCGCGGCGGCCGACAGCACGCTGTTCGCGGTGCCCGCGGAGTATGACCACTCCGGCGGCATGGAGATCCGGCCCTCGATCCACACGTCGACATCGGCCAGCACCGCACCGACCAGGCCACCGATCAGCG
Organism: Kribbella sp. NPDC050124; assembly: GCF_044460355.1. NCBI lineage: Bacteria > Bacillati > Actinomycetota > Actinomycetes > Propionibacteriales > Kribbellaceae > Kribbella > Kribbella sp. NPDC050124. The sequence goes on along the minus strand of NZ_JBITJU010000002.1, from coordinate 111,146 downwards.
GCACCACCCACAGGCTCTGCCGGATGAACTGGCGGGTCCGGAAGCCGGCTGCCCAGGACATCACCGGACGTTGTCCGTTCACGACCGGTCAGTGATGGAACCCGGCCGGCGCCTTCTCCTGCGGCATCGGGGCCGTCAGCCCGTCGAGCCACTCGACCGCGACCCGCAGGTCCCGCAGGAACAGTTCGGCCATGTCGTGACTGAACCCGTTGCGCACCACCACCCGCAGCACGACCAGGTCCTCCCGGTTCGGCGGCATCGTGTACGCCGGCACCAGCCAGCCCCGCTCGCGCAGCTTCCGGGACACGTCGTACGCCGTGTACTTCGTGATGCCGTCGGCCATCCGGAACGCGAACACCGGCAGGTCGCGCCCGTCCGAGACCAGCTCGAACGCGGGCATCTCCTTGATCGCGTCGCTGAGGTGGACGGCGACGTCCTGACAGGTCTGCTGGATACGCCGGTAGCCGTCCCGGCCGAGTCGCAGGAACTGGAAGTACTGCAGCAGGACCTGCGCGCCGGGGCGGGAGAAGTTCAGCGCGAACGTCGGCATGTCACCGCCGAGGTAGTTCACCTTGAAGACGAGTTCCTCGGGCAGGTTCTGGCTGTGCCGCCACAGCACCCAGCCGACGCCCGGGTAGACCAGCCCGTACTTGTGACCCGACGCCTGGATCGAGGCCACTCGCGGTAGCCGGAAGTCCCACACCAGGTCAGGCTGCAGGAACGGAGCCACGAAGCCACCGGACGCGGCATCGACGTGCACAGGCACCGACAATCCGGTCCGCTGCTCCAGGTCGTCCAGAGCGGCACAGATCTCGGCGACCGGCTCGTAGCTGCCTTCCATCGTCGAACCGAGCACCACGACCACTCCGATGGTGTTCTCGTCCACGAACCGCAAGGCCCGGTCGGCGGTCAGGTAGAGGTCGTCACCCTCCAGTGGCACGTACCGCGGCTCGACGTCCCAGTACTCGGCGAACTTCTCCCACACCACCTGCACGTTCTGGCCCATCACGAGGTTGGGCCGATCGGCCGGCTTACCCGCGGCCCGCCGGGCGTGCTGCCAGCGCCGTTTGAGCGCCAGCCCGCCGAGCATGCAGCCCTCGGAACTTCCGGTCGTCGACGTCCCGATCGCGTCCGCCGCGTCCGGGGCGTTCCACAGATCGGCGAGCATCAGCACGCACCGGCTCTCGATCTCCGCCGTCTGCGGGTACTCGTCCTTGTCGACCATGTTCTTGTCGACCGTCTCGGCGTACAGCCGGTCCGCCTCGTCGTCCATCCACGTGGTCACGAACGTGGCCAGGTTGAACCTGGCGTTGCCGTCCAGCATGACCTCGTCCCGGACGATCTGGTACGCCGACTGCGGCAGCATCTCGTGATCCGGCATCCGGTCCTTCGGCACCGCCAGGACGCTGTCCCGGGTGAAGCGTGGCATCACGGCCAGATCGCCGGAAGCCCGTTCCGTGGTGCTGCTGATCCCACCCATCGCCTACCCCCCTCGATCACGACGACATGTCTTGCCGCCGCGATCCATCCCACACCGGGGAGCCGGTGCCGTCCTCACCCTCTCCGCATGAGGCGCTGAGGTTTGGCCCGTGCCGGAGTCAGAGCGAGCGAACCCAGTTCGCCAGCAACGCGGCGCCGGCGTCGCCGGACTTCTCCGGGTGGAACTGGGTGGCCGAGAGGGGTCCGTTCTCGACCGCGGCGACGAAGCGGTCTTCGCCGTACGTCGTCCAGGTCACCAACGGGGTCACCGACTCGCGGGTGCCGGTGAGCTCCCAGGCGCGGACGCCGTACGAGTGGACGAAGTAGAACCGCTCCTTCTCGATGCCGTCGAACAGCGCGGTGCCGGCCGGGACGTCGACGGTGTTCCAGCCCATGTGCGGGACCGGCTCGGCGTTCTGCGGCTGCAGGCGCTCGACCGTCCCGGGCCACTGCTCGCAGCCCTCGGTCTCGACGCCGTGCTCGATTCCGCGGGCGAACAGGATCTGCATGCCGACGCAGATGCCGAGCACCGGGCGGCCGCCGGTGAGCCGGCGGTCGACGATGACATCGCCGCGGACTGATTTCAGCCCGGTCATGCAGGCCTCGAAGGCGCCGACGCCGGGGACCAGCAGGCCGTCGGCGTTGAGCGCCTGCTCGTAGTCCGAGGTGACGGTGACGTCCGCGCCGACGCGTTGCAGCGCCCGCTCCCCCGACCGGATGTTGCCCGAGCCGTAGTCGAGCAGGACGACCTTCTTGCTCACAGGGCACCCTTGGTGGAGGGGATACCCGGCTGCCGTGGGTCCGGCTCGGCCGCCGCCCGCAGGGCCCGGGCAAAGGCCTTGAACTGGGCCTCGACGATGTGGTGCGGGTCGCGACCGGACAACACCCGGATGTGGACGCAGATCGCGGCGTTGAACGCGAGCGTCTCGAAAACGTGCTGGGTCAGTGAACCGGCGTAGTCGCCGCCGATGATCGCGTACACCTGACCGTCCGGCTCACCGGTGTGCACGCAGTACGGCCGGCCGGACAGGTCGACCGTGCAGTGCACGAGCGCCTCGTCCAGCGGCACCGTCGCGTCGCCGAACCGGCGGATGCCGCGCTTGTCGCCCAGCGCCTCCTTCAGCGCCTGGCCGATCCCGATCGCGGTGTCCTCGACGGTGTGGTGGGCGTCGATCTCGAGGTCGCCGACGGTGTTCACGTGCAGGTCCAGCAACGCGTGCTTGGCCAGCGCGTTGAGCATGTGGTCGTAGAACCCGACCCCGGTGGAGATGTCGGCCCGGCCCTCACCGTCGAGGTTCAGCTCGACCAGAACCTTCGACTCACTCGTCTCCCGGTCGATCCGTGCGGTGCGACTCATGTCAGCCTTCCCGTTTCCGTCTTGAGGACGCGCTCCAGGGAAGCGCGGAATGCGGCCATCTCGGCGCCGGTGCCGATCGAGACCCGCAGCCAGCCGTCCGGGCCGGTCTCGCGGATCAGCACGCCGTCGTCCAGCAGGGACTGCCAGACCGCGTGCCGGTCGGCGAAGGTGCCGAACAGGACGAAGTTCGCGTCCGAGTCGACCGCGCGCAGGCCGAGCGACCGCAGCCAGTCGACCGTCTCGTCCCGCTCGACCCGCAACTGCTCGACCCGGCCGAGCAGCTCGTCGGAGTGCCGCAGCGCGGCCCGCGCGACCGCCTGGGTCACCGCGGACAGGTGGTACGGCAGCCGCACGATCCGCAGGGCGTCCACCAACAGCTCGCTCGCGGCAAGGTATCCGACCCGGCCACCGGCCATCGCGAACGCCTTCGACATCGTCCGCGCGACCGCCAGGTTCGGGTACGACGGCAGCAGCGTGACAGCACTCGGAGTCCCGGTCCGGCGGAACTCGGCGTACGCCTCGTCGACCACCAAGACGGCACCCATCGCCGCCGTGCGGGCGGCGATCGCCTCGACCACCTCGATCGGCAGCGCCGTGCCGGTCGGGTTGTTCGGCGAGGCGAGCAGCACGACGGACGGGTGGTGCCGGGAGATCGCGGCCAGCGCCTTGCTCTGGTCGAGGGTGAAGTCCTCGGCCCGGCGGCCGGTCACCCAGCCGGTGTTCGTGTCCCGCGCGTACTCCGGGTACATCGAGTAGGTCGGGGCGAAGGACAGCGCCGTACGCCCCGGGCCGCCGAAGGCCTGCAGGATGTGCAGCATGACCTCGTTGGAGCCGTTCGCCGCCCAGACCTGCTCGGCGGTGAGCTGCGCCCCGGACTCACGGCCCAAGTACGCCGCGAGGTCCGCGCGCAGGTCGAGGAACTCGCGGTCCGGGTAGCGGTTCATGCCCCGAGCGGCCACGGCGACCGACGCGGTGATGTCCGCGACGGTCTCCTCGCTGGGCGGGTACGGGTTCTCGTTGACGTTGAGCAGGATCGGGACGTCGAGTTGCGGGGCGCCGTACGGCTCGAAGCTCTTCAGCTCGTCGCGGAGCGGCAACCCGTCGAAGCGGCCCATCAGCTCTCCCCGGGGAATCGCACGCTGACCGCGGCGCCGTGGGCCGGCAGGTCCTCCGCGTGGGCGAGCGCGACCACGTGGCCGGCGACGTCCTGGAGGGCCTCGCGGGAGTAGTTCACGACGTGCACGGCCTTCAGGAAGCTGCGCACGGACAGGCCCGACGAGTGGCAGGCGCAGCCCGCGGTCGGCAGCACGTGGTTGGACCCCGCGCAGTAGTCGCCCAGGGACACCGGCGACCAGCCGCCGACGAAGATCGCGCCGGCGTTGGTGATCAGCCCGGCCCGCTCCTCGGCGTCCGCGGTCTGGATCTCCAGGTGCTCGGCGGCATACGCGTCCACGACCGCGGTGCCCTGGTCCAGGTCGTCCACGAGTACGACGGCCGACTGCTGACCGTTGAGCGCTTCGGTCACGCGGTCCTGGTGCTTGGTCCTGGCGACCTGGAGCGGCAACTCGGCCTCCACCTTGGCGGCGAGGGTCTCGCTCGGCGTCACCAGCACGCTGGCGGCCATCGGGTCGTGCTCGGCCTGGCTGATCAGGTCGGCGGCGACGTGCGCCGGGTCGGCGGTGTCGTCGGCCAGGATCGCGATCTCGGTCGGGCCGGCCTCGGAGTCGATGCCGACCTCGCCGAGCAGGAAGCGCTTGGCCGCGACGACGTAGATGTTGCCGGGACCCGTGATCAGGTTGACCTTCTTGCACCCGTCAAAGCCGTAGGCGAACCCGGCGATCGCTTGCGCGCCGCCCATCGCGTAGACCTCTTCGATCCCGAGCAGCGCGCACACGGCGAGCACAGTCGGGTGCGGCAGACCGCCGAACTCCTTCTGGGGTGGGGATGCGATCGCAAGCGACGGGACACCGGCCACCTGCGCCGGTACGACGTTCATCACCACGGACGACGCCAGCGGCGCGCGGCCACCCGGGACGTACAGGCCGACGCGCTGGACTGGGACGAAGCGCTGCGTGACCCGGCCGCCGGGCGCGGGCTCGGAGGCGATGTCGGCGGTCAGCTCGTCCTGGCTGACCTCGCGGACCCGGCGGATCGACTCCTCGAACGCGCTGCGCACCTCGGGGTCGAGCTCCTCGAGCGCCGTCTTCAGGGCGTCGGCCGGAACCCGGATGTCCTCGACTCGCACATGGTCGAACTTCTCGCCGTACTCCCTGATCGCCTCGAGTCCACGATGGCGGACGTCCAGGCAGATCGGTCGGACGACGTCGAGAGCCTTCTCGACGTCGAACACGGCTCGGGGGACGAGGGCGTTCACTTCGGCTTGGAGGTCAGGCACCTCACCGGCCGCCACTCGGCCCCGCAGGTCGACGCGGCGAATCATGGCCTCAGTCTAGTGGTGACGGCCCGCGAGCTTCGCCCCATATCCACAGGCTGGCTGTCACGAGGCGTGATCACGGGGTAGCGGGCACTAAGCTCGTCGGCATGGACTCCCGCCTGCCGCTGCTCACTGTCGACACGGTGATCTTCCCCGGGCTGGTGCTCCCCATTCCGGTCACCGACGTCCAGGGGCGCGCGGTGATCCGCGACCTGGTCGAGAACGGTGGCGAACTGGTCTGCGGCGCCCTCGCGGTCCGGGACGGGTACGAGTTGGGCGAGCGGGTGTTCCGGTCGCTGTACGGCACCGGCTGCGCGGCGACGATCTCCGAGATCACGCTGGACGCGGACGACGACGGGCCGGTCGAGATCACGCTGACCGGCAGCCGGCGGTTCAAGGTGGCGGAGCTGGACGGCAGCGGCGACTACCTGGTCGCGGACGTCGAGTGGCTGGTCGAGAGCCTCGGCGACGACCCGCTGGGCGCGGCGACCATCGCGATCGACCGGTTCCGGCGGTACGCCGCTGCCGTCACCGAGATCAGCCGCCCCGGCTTGCACATCGCCGACCTCCCCGACGACCCGAGCACCCTGTCCTACCTGATCTCGGCCGCGATGACGCTGATCACGCCCGACCGCCAGAAACTCCTGGAAGCCACCGACACCACGTCCCGCCTGGCCCAACTGGTCGGCCTCCTGGACAGCGAGCTGACCGCCATCGCCGCCCTCCCCTCCCTCCCCGCCACCGACATCAGCTGGTCGACGATGGCCCCGAACTGACCCTACCGATCTGAATCCCAGGTTGGTATGGTTTTGGTATGAGTAAGCAAATCACTGTGCGGTTGCCGGACGAACTGGTCGAGTTCATGGACCAGCTGGTGGCGGCCCACAAGGCGTCGAGCCGGGCTACCGTGGTCGCCCGGGCGATGGAGCGTGAGCGCCGCCGGGAGCTGGCCGCGCGCGATCTCGCCATCCTGGCCGAACACGGTGATTACGAGGACCTGGACGGCCTGGCCGCCGCCGCGTCCGGGACCGTGCTCAGCGACCTCGACTGATGCGGCCGATCCACATCGCCCGGCTGGACAAGCCGCGGCCGGTCGTGGTCCTGACCCGTGAGCTGATCCGCCCGCGCCTCACCAACGTGACGGTCGCGCCGATCACCAGCACCATCCGCGGCCTGTCCACCGAGGTCCCGGTCGGCCGCCGCAACGGCCTCGACCACGACAGCGCGATCTCCTGCGACAACATCCAGACGATCCCCAAGCTCCAGCTGGGCCGCCTGATCGGCCACCTCCATCCCGACCAGGAGGCCCAGCTGTACGAGTCGATCGTCCTCGCCTTCGACCTGGAAGACCCCCTCTGACCCCGGATGGCTCACCGAGTCGTCACATTCGATCGTCCCCGCCAGCGTGTCGCCAGCCAAAATCCACAACTCGACTACACCGTGGCCCGGACTCACCCGGCAGCCGACATCGTCGTACAAGCCGCCCGAAGGTTCACCCCAGCTTCGTCACGTCGCGGACGGCGCCTTTGTCGGCACTCGTCGCCATGGCGGCGTACGCGCGGAGCGCCTGCGAGACCTTGCGGTCGCGGTTCTTCGGCGCGTAGACGCCGTTCAGCGCGGCGCGGCGGGTGTCGAGCTCCTCGTCGGACACGAGCAGCTCGATCGAGCGGTTCGGGATGTCGATGCGGATCTGGTCGCCGTCCTGGACCAGGGCGATGATGCCGCCCGACGCCGCCTCGGGTGAGGCGTGGCCGATGGAGAGTCCCGACGTACCGCCGGAGAAGCGGCCGTCGGTGACCAGCGCGCAGACCTTGCCCAGGCCGCGGCCCTTCAGGAACGACGTCGGGTAGAGCATCTCCTGCATGCCCGGACCGCCCTTCGGGCCCTCGTAGCGGATCACTACGACATCACCCGGCTGGACCTGCTTGGCGAGGATCTTCTCGACCGCTTCCTCCTGCGACTCGCACACCACCGCAGGACCCTGGAACGTCCAGATCGACTCGTCCACACCGGCTGTCTTCACCACGCAACCGTCAACAGCCAGGTTGCCCTTCAGTACGGCGAGCCCGCCGTCCTTGGAGTAGGCGTGCTCGAGATCGCGGATGCACCCGTTGGCCGCGTCGGTGTCGAGTGTGTCCCACCGCTCCGACTGCGAGAACGCCGTCGCCGACCGCTTGCACCCCGGCGCCGCGTGCCACAGCTCGACCGCCTCCGGCGACGGCGAACCGCCGCGCAGGTCCCACGTCTTCAGCCACTCGTCGATGGAGTCGCTGTGCACGGTGGTCACGTTCTCGCTCAGCAGTCCGGCCCGGTGCAGCTCACCGAGGATCGCCGGGATGCCGCCGGCCCGGTGCACGTCCTCCATGTAGTAGGTCCCGCTCGGCGCCACGTTCGGCGCGACCTTGGCCAGGCACGGCACCCGGCGCGACACCGCGTTGATGTCGTCCAGGTCGAAGCCGACCTCGGCCTCCTGGGCGGCCGCGAGCAGGTGCAGGATCGTGTTGGTCGAGCCGCCCATCGCGATGTCCAGCGCCATCGCGTTGCCGAACGCCTCCTTGGACGCGATCGAGCGCGGCAGCACGGTGGCGTCGTCGGTGTCGTAGTACCGCTTGGTGATCTGTACGACGGTCTCGCCGGCCTTCTCGTACAGCGCCCGGCGGGCGGTGTGGGTGGCGAGCACCGAGCCGTTGCCGGGCAGCGACAGGCCGATCGCCTCGGTCAGGCAGTTCATCGAGTTCGCGGTGAACATGCCCGAGCAGGAGCCGCAGGTCGGGCAGGCGTTCTCTTCGATCCGCAGGATGTCGGCGTCGGAGACGTTCTCGTTGACCGCCTCGGACATCGCGTCGATCAGGTCGAGCTTGCGCACGGTCCCGTCGACCAGCGTCGCCCGGCCGGCCTCCATCGGGCCGCCGGAGACGAACACGGTCGGGATGTTCAACCGCAGCGCGGCCATCAGCATGCCCGGGGTGATCTTGTCGCAGTTCGAGATGCACACCAGCGCGTCCGCGCAGTGCGCCTCGACCATGTACTCGACCGAGTCCGCGATCAGGTCCCGCGACGGCAGGCTGTAGAGCATCCCGCCGTGACCCATCGCGATCCCGTCGTCGACGGCGATGGTGTTGAACTCGCGCGCGATCCCACCGGCCGCGTGGATGGCCTCGGACACGATCCGGCCGACCGGTGCGAGGTGGGTGTGGCCGGGGACGAACTCGGTGAAGCTGTTCGCCACCGCGATGATCGGCTTGCCGAAGTCCTCCCGGGCGACCCCGGAGGCCTGCATGAGCGCGCGGGCGCCCGCCATGTTGCGGCCGTGGGTGACAGTACGGGACCTCAGAGCAGGCACGGGGTATCTCCTTGCGGCTGGACGACTCCACTGATGGTGCCACGCCCGTCCAGATGGCGGTACGCGGGTCCCGGATTCTGGCCGCCTCGAAACTGTCCACGGGCCGTCCTAGCCTGAGAACCATGACGGGCTACGAGCTGCACTCGCGGCGGGTGCACCCTGCCCTGCGCCCGTACGTCGCGGACATCAGCGGCTATGCGTACGTCGGTGACCCACCGGCACTGCATCGCGGCCTGCCCTCGCAGTACCTCACGCTCGTCATCACGCTGGACGATCCGCTCGGGGTCGCCTGGCCGGACTCGCCCGTCGAGAAGTACGACACCCTGATCGGTGGCCTGCACTCGACCGCCGTCCACATCGGCGAGACACCCAACCGGTCCGGTATCCAGCTCGGCCTCACGCCGGCTGCCTCGCGCGCGCTGTTCGGCCTGCCGCCGGGCGAGCTCGCGTCGATCGTCGTCGGCCTCGATGAGGTCATCGGCGCACCGGCTCGGGTGCTCACCGATCGCCTGCGCGCGGCGCCGACCTGGGTCGACCGCTTCGACGTGCTGGAAACGATGCTGCTCGAGCAATGGGCCGAGCCGCCCGCCGGGGAGACGCGTGCCGAGGTGGGCTGGGCGTGGCGCCGGCTCCGCGAGACCGCCGGCGGCATCGGCGTACAGGATCTGGCGGCCGAGGTCGGGTGGAGCCGGCGGTACCTGACCGAGCGCTTCACCACGGAGTTCGGGCTGGCTCCGAAGGTGGCTGCCCGGGTGATGCGGTTCGAGCAGGCGGTCGGGCGGCTCCGGCGCGACCCAAAGGCCAAGCTGGCCGACCTGTCGGCCGAGCTCGGGTACGCCGACCAGGCGCACCTGACCCGGGAGTGGAACACGATCGCCGGTTGCTCGCCGCGGCAATGGGTCGCCGAGGAGTTGCTCCCAAACATTCAAGACGCACCGCCCGGCGCGGCGGCAGAGTCGGAGGTATGAGCACTTCAACCGAGAACAAGATCGTCGTCGGCGTCTGGCCGACCCTGGTGTACCACGACGGCCACGCGGCCCTGAAGTTCCTCACCGAAGGACTCGGCTTCACCCAGGTCTGCCTGTACGCCGGGGACGCCGAAGGATCGATCGCGCACTCCGAGCTGGCCTGGCCGACTGGTGGTGGCGTGATGGTCAGCTCGGTCGGCCGTTCGCACGTACCGGACGACTTCTCCTGGTTGGCCGACCACCCGCAGTCGGTCTACCTGGTCGTCGACGGTGACCCGGATCCGTTGCTGGCCAAGGCGATCGCCGCCGGCGCGGTCGTCGTACGGGGACTGCGGGACGAGGACTATGGGTCCCGCGGCTTCACCGTGAAGGACCACGAGGGCAACCTGTGGAGTGTCGGCACGTACCCCGGCGAGCTCACCGAGTAGGGGTTATCCACAACCCGCCCACGAGGTCCGGGATCGGCCGTCCCGGAGTCACTAGAATCGCCGGGTGACCGAGACAGCCGCAGTCCTGGACGAATCCGCCGGCGAAGCACTCGAGGTGCTCCGCCGGGTGTTCGGGTACGACGCCTTCCGCGGTCAGCAGGCCGGCATCATCGACACCGTGATCGCGGGCGGCGACGCGTTGGTGCTGATGCCGACCGGCGGCGGGAAGTCGTTGTGCTACCAGATTCCCGCTCTGGTCAGATCCGGCGTAGGTGTGGTGATCTCGCCACTGATCGCGCTGATGCAGGACCAGGTGGACGCGCTGACCGCGCTCGGGGTGCGGGCGGGGTTCCTCAACTCCACGCAGGACTTCGAGCAGCGGCGTGAGGTCGAGCAGGCGTTCCTGGCCGGTGAGCTGGATCTGCTCTACCTGGCGCCCGAGCGGCTCCGGGTCGAGGCGACCGTGCGGTTGCTGGACCAAGGCAAGATCGCGCTGTTCGCGATCGACGAGGCACACTGCGTGTCCCAGTGGGGGCACGACTTCCGGCCGGACTACCTGATGCTGTCGGAGTTGCACGAGCGCTGGCCCGACGTACCGCGGATCGCATTGACCGCGACGGCGACCGAGGCGACGCACCGGGAGATCGCGACCCGGTTGAAGCTGTCCGACGCCAAGCACTTCGTCGCGAGCTTCGACCGGCCCAACATCCAGTACCGGATCGTCCCGAAGGACAGCCCGCAGCGGCAGTTGCTCGACCTGCTGCGGACCGAGCACGCCGGCGACGCCGGAATCGTCTACTGCCTGTCCCGCAACAGCGTCGAGAAGACGGCGGAGTTCCTGACCAAGAACGGCATCGAGGCCCTGCCGTACCACGCCGGTCTGGACAGCCGGACCCGCGCGGCGAACCAGGCCAGGTTCCTCCGCGAGGACGGTCTGGTCGTGGTCGCGACGATCGCGTTCGGCATGGGCATCGACAAGCCGGACGTGCGTTTCGTGGCGCATCTCGACCTGCCGAAGTCGGTCGAGGGCTACTACCAGGAGACCGGTCGCGCGGGGCGGGACGGACTGCCGTCGACGGCGTGGCTGGCGTACGGGCTGCAGGACGTCGTACAGCAGCGGAAGATGATCGACACCTCCGAGGGTGATCTCGCGCATCGCCGCCGGCTGAGCAGTCATCTCGACGCGATGCTGGCGCTGTGCGAGACTGTGCAGTGCCGCCGCTCGCAACTCCTGGCGTACTTCGGCCAGCAAGGCGACGCCTGTGGGAACTGCGACACCTGCATGACCCCACCCGAGTCGTGGGACGGCACGATCGCGGCGCAGAAGCTGCTGTCGACGGTCTACCGGCTGCAGCACGAACGCGGTCAGAAGTTCGGCGCCGGTCAGCTGATCGACATCCTGCTCGGCAAGGAGACGGAGAAGGTCAAGCAGTTCCGGCACGACCAGCTGACCGTCTACGGGATCGGCACCGAGCTGAAGGACCCCGAGTGGCGCGGAGTGGTCCGGCAGCTGCTCGCGCAGCGGTTGCTCGCAGTCGAGGGCGACTACGGCACGCTCGTGCTCACCGAGGAGAGCGGCGAGGTGCTCGGCCGCCGGCGCGAGGTGATGATGCGCCGTGAGCCGGAGCGCGCGGCCCGCTCGTCCAGGTCGTCCAGTGCGAAAAAGGCCGCCGCGGACCTTCCCGCCGAAGCCGCGCCGATCTTCGAGCGGCTGCGTGGCTGGCGTGCCGGTGTGGCCAAGGAGCAGGGCGTCCCGGCGTACGTCATCTTCCACGATGCGACCCTGCGCCAGATCGCGACCGACCTGCCGAGCAGCCTGACCGAGCTCGGGAGCATCAGCGGCATCGGCGAGAACAAGCTGGCCAAGTACGGCGACGGCGTGCTGGCAGCCCTCGCCGAACAAGACTGATCCGACGATGTCGAATCCGCTCGAGCCTCTTCGACGGGAGGGTATGGGGCGCGGACCGGCCGCGCCGCCGGACTGAAGGAGCAGACTCATGTCCTCATCGGTGTTGTTGATGTCGATGTCCCTGGACGGTTTCATCGCGGGCCCGAACGACGTCCCGGGCAACCCGGGCGGCGACGACTTCATGCGGCTGCACAAGTGGTACGAAGGACCGGACGGCGAGTTCGGCCGACCGGATGGGCCCGCCGGGGAGATCGTGGACGAGTTGAACGCGACCGGCGCCGTCCTGGTCGGGCGGCGGACCGCGGAACAGGTGGACTACTACGGCGGCGACCACCACGGCACACCGCTGTTCGTGTTCAGTCGCACACCCGACCAGGCAGCGGCGGCGAAGTACCCGGCGGTGACGTTCGAGTCCGACATCGCGATCGCGATGGCGCAGGCGAAGGCCGCTGCCGGCGACAAGGACGTGCTGGTCCACGGCGCGTACACGGCGCAGAGGGCGCTCGAGGCGGGTGTTCTGGACGAGTTGCAGATCGATCAGGTTCCAGTGCTGTTCGGCCAGGGGCGCCGACTGTTCGACGTCCTACCGAACCGGATCGAGCTGGACGTCGTCCGAGTCATCGACACCCCGGCCGCCACCCATCTGCGCTACCGGGTTCGTCGCTAGCCGAGCAAGGGCTGCAGGGCTGCGGTGAAGTCGGTCATCACGGTGTCCACCTGCCTGTTGCCGTCGGCAAGGAGAAGGGCGATGGCGAGCTTCTTGTCCGGGACGACGACCAGCAGGCTGGTGTAGTCGGGCATGACCCCGCGGTGGCCGACCGCCGTACCGATGCCGAAACGCTGGGTGAACAGCATTGTGCCGAGACCGTACTCGCCGTCGCCGTTGGTCATTTCGCTGACCAGGTTCGCCGGGATCACGCGGCCGCCGTACAACTGGTAGCCCCAGCGGGCGACCGTCGGTGCGTCGGCCGCGAGCCCGCCGTTCGCGGCGGACAGGCTCGCGATCGCGCGGCACGGCAGGTAGCCGTCGTCCGCCTTGCCACACACGGGATTCGCGTCGGCGGCGAGCGGTGACTGCGGCCTCTCGCCGTCCTGGAACGCGGCCCGCGGCAACTCGGCGGGAGTCGCCAGGTCGGTGCGAAGCGTCTTCGCCAGCGGCTTGCCGGCGACCTTCTCGATCAGAATGCCGAGCAGGACGTAGCTGGGGTTGCTGTAGTTGTAGGTGCCTGGCTGCCCGATCGGCGCGGAGTGGTACGACAGCGCCTGCTCGGCGGTCCAGGACTTGCCCGGCGCGGCCTTGATCGCAGTGTCCATCCGGCCGTAGTCGGCGGGCAGGTAGTTCGGTACGCCGGACAACATCGCCAAGTGTTGTCGCACGGTTGCGTTGTTGGCGGTCAGCTTGTGCTTCACGTACGTCGAGATCGGCGCATCCAGGTCGACGTTGCCCTGGCCGGCGAGGCGCATCACCTCGGCGGCCACGAACGTCTTCGTGATGCTCGCGACCCCCATGATCGTGGTCGGCCCGATCGCCGTACCCGCCGCATCGACCCCGGCCGCGCCGGACCAGACCCACCGGTCCGTGACGACGGCTGCGCTCACACCCCGCGACGCGGACTCGTCTCCCGGATTGGCGGCGTACCGGGCGACGACCTTCGCCAGCACGGCCTGGAGCGTCTCGGCCTTCGCCGGCTCCAGCGTCGCCGTTGCAGGCTGCGGCCACGTCGGCGGCGCCTCGGTGGTCGAGGCGACCGGCCCGCCGCTGTCCGCATTACACCCGACGAGCGCGAGCCCGACCACCGCAACGATCCCCCAGCGTCTCATCTGGCGATGGTCGCACCTTTCGAGTTCACTGCTGCCGCGTGCTCGTGTGAGGGTGGGGCTATGGCACGTGTTCTGGTGACCGGATCCGCGGATGGGCTGGGTCAGCTGGTGGCCCGGGAGTTGATCGAGCAGGCGCATGAGGTGGTGCTGCATGCGCGCAACGCGGGGCGCGGCGACGATGCCGTGGCCGCGCTGCCCAAGGCGGCGGGAGTGCTGATCGGAGAGCTGTCGAGTATCGACGAGACGCGCGACGTGGCTCGGCAGGCCAACGACTCCGGCCGGTTCGACGTTGTCGTCCACAACGCGGCGGTCGGGTATCAGGAGCCGCGGATCGAGACGGTCGACGGGCTGGAACACGTGTTCGCGGTCAACGCGCTGGCGCCGTACCTGCTGACCGCTTTGATCGAGCGGCCCGACCGCTTGGTGTATCTGAGCTCGGGGATGCACGAGAGTGGCGACGTCGTACTGGACGACCTGCAGTGGGTACGGCGCCGGTGGAGTGGGTCGCGGGCGTACTCGGACTCGAAGCTCCACGACGTGATCCTCGCGTTCGCGGTCGCCCGGCGCTGGCCCGACGTACTGTCGAACGCCGTCGACCCAGGCTGGGTGCCGACGAGGATGGGCGGCCGCGGCGCGCCCGGCGACCTCAACCAGGCGCATCTGACGCAGGTGTGGCTGGCCACGGCGCCGAGTACGCCGAGCGGCGGGTACTACTACCACCTGCGCCCGCACGCGACGCATCCGGCGGCCGCTGACCCCGAGGTCCAGGACGCGTTCCTCGAGGCCTGCGGCTCGCTCACCGGGGTGCCGTTCCCCGGGTGATCACTCCTGTACGGCGTACAGCGTGTTGCCGTCGGGGTCCCGGAAGGTGAACATCGGCGGGACGTCGGGCCAGACGATCAGTTCGTCGGTGTCGACGCCTTCGGATTGCAGGTGCTTGTGGGCGGCGGACGCGTCGGCGGTGACCAGGCGGATGCCGGTGTCGACGGGCTCGTCGGACGTGGCCGGGGTCAGGGCGAGGTTGGTCGGGGCGCCGGGCGGGGCGACGACGATCCAGCGGCCGCCGATCTCGGGCAGCGGGGCGTCCATCAGCACCTCGAACCCGAGGGTCCCGGTGTAGAACGCGAGCGCGCGGTCCTGGTCGCCGACGGGGACACCGATGGTCCGGATGCCGGTGAAGTGGTTCATCTCTACCTCCTGGTGGTGGGTGCTCTCACTGGTGCTCTCACCAAGGGGTAGAGACTGCGCGGGAGATTTCGACATCCCCGAGCTGAGATTTCTTGAGTCCGTAGACGACGAGGTACTGATCCGGTGTGTCGAGTACGGCGACCACCTCGTAGTCCACGCTGATCCGCCCGAGCTCCGGGTGGTTCAGCCGCTTCTCCCCCGACACGTGCCGCCGCACTTCCCGCCGGGACCACCGCTCCGCAAACTCCGCGCTGCTCTCGACCAACTCGTCGACCAGCTCCCGGTACGCAGGATCCTCCACCAGATGCCCCGCCGCCGACCGCAGCTGAGCCACCGTCTCGTCCGCAACCAGCTCCCACTCCACAAACAACCCCCGAGCCCGCCGGTCCCCAAACACATATCGAGCATTGTTCGGCCACTCACCACCGAACCGCCCCGGAAACAGGTACTCCGCAGCACCATTCCAAGCAAGCACATCCCCAGTCCGCCCGAGGACGACAGCCGCCGAAGGCGAGGCAAGAAGCCCGATCATCCGCAGTGCCGACGGCGAAACCTGCTCAACCGCCATCTCCGGCCGTCCGCTCGTTACCAGCGCGTTGAGGTGGCTGGCTTCGTCTGGGGTGAGTTGGAGGGTTCGGGTGAGGGCGTTGAGGACGCTGTCGGAGGGGTGGGAGGCGTGGCCTTGTTCCAGGCGGGTGTAGTAGCCGACGCTGACTCCGGCCAGGTTGGCGACCTCTTCGCGGCGGAGGCCGGGCGTGCGCCGGGCTGGGCCTTCGAGGAGGCCGGCGGCTGCGGGAGTCAGCCGGGCACGGCGTTCGCGAAGAAAGGCGCCGAGCTCCCGCTGCCTCGAGTGGCGCGTCATCTGTTCCGCCTCCTGACTGTCCCTGACAGGTGTACCCGGCAACCAGTTCCGCGCCCCACGGTAGTTGGTGTGTTCGCCGCAGCGCTGTCCTTCTTCCTCATCACACTCAACGCCTCCATGGTGACAACTGCTCTGCCCGCGATCGGCCGCGACCTCGGTGCCGGACCCACCCTCGCCTGGGTGCTCACCGGCTACTCGCTCGTGTTCGCCGTCTGCCTGCACCCCGCCGGCGCGTGGGCCGACCGCATCGGCGCCCGCCGCGCGTTCACTCTCGGCATCACCGTCTTTGCGACCACCTCCGCGATCTGCGCGATCGCCGGCGACCTCGCCGTACTGCTCGCCGCCCGGGCGATCCAAGGCGCCGCAGCCGCCGCCGTCCTCCCCGCCGGTCTCGCTCTGCTCAGCGCCGCACACCCCGATCCGGCGGACCGCTCCAAGGCAGTCGGCCGCTGGGCCGCCGCAGGCGCGATCGCGTTGGTCCTCGGCTCCCCGCTCGGCGGCGCGATCACGACCCTGGCCGGCTGGCCCGGCACGTTCTGGCTCAACGTGCCCGTCGCCCTGCTCACCCTCGTCCCACGGCTCCCCAGCACCCCACCGCAACCACGCCGCCGTCTCGACGGACTACTCCGCACGCCACCGGTCCTCGTGAGCTCGGCCACCGGGTTCGCCCTCAACTTCGCCTCGTACGGCGCCATCTTCGTCGTCACGTTGATGCTTCAGCAGGACCTCGGCCAGTCGGCGTGGACCACCGGGCTCGTCTTCGTCCCGATGACCCTGCTGATCATCCCCGCGAACCTCCTCGCCGGCCACCTGCGCCGGCCCCTCCCCCTCGGCCTGCTGCTGATGATCGCCGGACTGACCGGCCTCGCAATCACCGGCACCGAAGCCACACTCTGGCAGGTGATCGCCTGGCTGCTGCCGATCGGCGCCGGTGCGGGTCTCGTGGCGCCCGCAGTCACCACGATGATGCTCGACGGCATGCCGCCCGACCGTAGCGGCCTGGGCGCCGGTCTCCTGAACGCATCCCGCCAGTTCGGCAGCGGCGCCGCGCCCGCGATCTTCGGCGCCCTCCTCAGCACGAGCATCGGCTTCCGGCTGAGCACCGGCCTCGCCGCCGTGGTCGTCGCAGCCAGCCTGTCCCTGACAGGTGTACCCAGGCCGACCCGTCATCCGCGATCCTGAACTGCATGCCAATGATTGCCCTGAACAACAGACGCTTCGGCTACGAGGACTCCGGCGGATCGGGTCTGCCGATCGTGGCCGTCCACGGCACCTTCGGCAGGGGTACGACGTTCAACGGCATCGCCGGCCGCCTCGCACCGGACTATCGCGTGATCGCCCCCGACCTCCGCGGCCACGGCGCCTCCGACCACGGCGGCCCGTACGACTTCGTCACCGACCTGGCCGAGTTCATCGAAGCCCTCGACCTCGCACCCGCCCTGATCGTCGGACATTCACTCGGCGGCGTGACGACGTACCGGCTGGCCGCACAGCGACCGGAGCTGGTCCGCGCGATGGTCATCGAGGACGTCGGCGCGGTCACCGACGAGACCGAGCTCGAGCAGCCGGTGCTGGACACGACCGCTTGGCCGCCGCGCTTCGAAAGCCGAAGCAGGGCGGAAGCCTTCTTCGCGCACAGCCCAGCACCGGACTACTTCCTGGAGAGCGTGGTCGAACGTGACGGCGGCTGGGAGACCCTGTTCGATCCCCGCGAGATGCTCGAAGTCCAGCAGACCAACGCAGGGAACTGGTGGAGCGACTGGCAGGCCTCCGACCAGCCCACTCTGTTGCTCAGAGCAACCGGGAGCTTCCTGCTGAGTGACCGGCTGGCGGCCGAGATGACCGCCCGCCGCCCGGACACCGAGTTGTGCACGATCGACGCCGGCCACTGGATCCACAGAGAAGCCCCGGACGGCTACACAGCGGCCGTCCGGGGCTTCGTCGAGCGGGTTACTTCGCGACCACTCGCAGGCTGAACTCGGCCTTTCCGTCACCGGTCGAGCGGACGACGTAGCCGCCGGAGCGGAGCGCCGCCAGGTCCTTGTTGGAGCTGAACTCCCGGCTCAGCGAGCCGGCTGCCTCGAAGTCGATGTAGCCGATCGTCACCGCGCCCTTGGTGTCGGGCAGGGCCTGCTTGAAGGTGTCGGTCCCGCCCAGGTTGCCGCCCTTCAGCACCTGGTCGGCGTACGACTGGTCGGTGGCGACCACCAGCGAGCCCTCGTCCTTGGCGGTCTCGATCGGGATGTTGCCGTTCGCCTTGCGCCGCAGCAGGTCGGTGAGCTTCTCCACCACCGGCTCGGCCTTGGCCGGGTCGGTCTCCATCCGGGCCGCGATCTTCGGGCCGTCGCCGGCCTCCTTGTCGATCGCCACCGCCAGGTTCTTGCCCAGCAGGCTCTTCAGGTCGCCCGGCAGGGTCAGCCCGGTCTCGTCCTGGAACGCGTCGACCAACTGCTGGACGTTGCCGTTCGAGGCCTTCTCGACCTGCTTCCACATCGTGTCGACCAGGTTCTCGCCACCGGAGATCGCGATCGCGCCGGCCGTGGTGTCGGGGAGCTGACCGATCAGCTCACCGGCGTCGGCTCCGTCGACCTTGACGCTCTGGTCACCGTGGGCGACGCCCTTCAGCTCGACGTACGACGAGTCGAACCGCAGCGCGGCCGCCATCGAGGCGTCCGAGATCCCGGCCAGCTGCTCGGACCCGACCTTGCCGGAGATGTCCGCGATGCCCTTCATGTCGGCCCAGACCGAGGCGAAGCCCTGCTCGCCGAGCGCGTCCATGTCGGCGCTGAACTTGGCGTTCTTCTCCAGCGGGTTATCCTTGCTGGCGGCAACGGCCTGGTCCACGGTGGCCTGGTCGTCGGCGAGCAGCACGTAGCCGTTGCTGAACGCCCGGCCCGGCTTCTTGTCCTCGTTGGCCATCAGCTTGTCCAGGCCCTTGGCGGCCTCGTCCTCGTTCTTCACCTCGACGGCGACCACGATGACCGGGTCGTCCTTGTCACCGGCCGGCGGCAGCGCGGCCAGACCGGCGCGTTCGCCGAGCCACGGCTTGACGTCCTTGTCGTAGTCCACGTCGGCGAGGTCGTCACCGGCGTACTTCTTGATGGTCTCGAACAGCTTCTGCCGCAGGTCGTCCTGCTCGCCGGTCAGGCCGAGGTTCTCCTTCACCGACGGGAACTTCAGCAGGTACCGGATCGCGGCGACCTTCTGGCCGGCCGACGGGTTGAGGTCCACGCGGGCGTAGGCGACCGCCGTGCCCGGCAGCACCGCGGCCGGCTGCTTGCCTCCGTTCAGCTTGCCGTAGGCGAAGACGCCGCCGCCGGCGACCACCAGCACCATGGCCAGCGCCGCGATGATCGGGATCAGCTTGCCGCGCTTCTTCGGCTCCGGCTGCCACTGGTGCTGACCGGGTCCGTACCCGGTCCCCTGCGGCGGCTGCCCACCGACATGCATCTGCTCGTACGACGCCTGCCCACCAGGCTGCCCGTACTGCGGCCCACCCTGCTGGTACTGCGGCTGCTGCGGCCCACGCGGCGGCTGACCGTACTGCTGAGGCTGACCCTGCGGACCGGGCTGCCCCGGCTGCTGGTACGGCGACTGCCCAGGCGGCGGACCGTACTGCGGCTGCCCCTGCGGCCGACCCTGCTGCGGCTGACCCTGCTGCGGGTACGGGCCCTGGTTGCCCTGAGCACTCATCGGCGGACGCTGCGCGCCCGGCTGGCCGTACTGGTTCGGGTTCTGCGGACCGCCCGGGTACTGCGGATTGGGCGGATAGTTCTCGGACATAAGCTCCCTCGCGTGGTCCCAGACGGCCTCACCCGTCCGGGCCTAGTCAGGCTAGTGCACCTGCGGCGAGGACTCTGACGTGCCAGGTTGCGATGTGGTTGCAACCGGTGTTGCGGTCGGCTCGGCACGCCAGGTCGTGGCGGCGATGATCGCGGCCGCCAGCGCCGCACCGACCAACCATGCCGCAGCAGGGGTCCATGTGTGCAGCTCGAGCGGGGCTGCGACCAGATCACCCGGCTTCGCGGCCTCCAGCCGCGGCTGGAGCGGGTCGTGGCCGAGCAGCATGCCGACGCCCCACGCGACGCCCGCGCCGAGCACGGCACCGAGCGCAACGATCGCGACCGACCACGGACCGTAGTTCCGCAGCCACCAGAACAGTGCACCGCCGAGCGACAGCGCGACGATGAACCCGATCGCGGTGAAGGTCCCGTCCGGACCGAACACCCGAGTCATCTGCTCCTCCCCCAGCGCGCCACCCTGCTCGTCCACCGTGTACTGCGCCAGCGGCGAGAACTGCTGCCACGCCCACCCGGCCACCACACCGGCGACCAGGAACCCGATCACGGTCACCGCGATCGCCTTCGCCCACGGCATCGCCGGCTCCTGCGGCGGCGGCGTACCGAACGGAGCCCCCGTCGGCGGAGGCAGGTACGGCGAAGGCTGGGCAGACTGGGGTTGCGTCACCTCGACAGTGTGCCGCACGTCAGCCACCAATCCTCAATCGGCCAGCCAGGAACCCCTGAAAACGGACGTCCCGCACACCCTCGGCGAACCGGGGGTGTGCGGGACGTTCGGTGCTACTACTACTCGCCGACCAGCTGCGAGTAGTGCGAGGTGAGCGACACGTGGCTGACGCCGTTGAAGACGCCCGGGATCTTGCCGTACGACGTGATCGCCGTCGCGGCGCCGTTCGCCTTGCTCATGGCGTACAGGTAACCGGACTGGGTGTTGTGGTCCACACCGGCGACGAGCGAGCCACCGCGAGTGCCGCAGCCCTCGACGACCAGCGACTCGTACGCCGCCCAGCCGGAGCTGCGGATCAGCTTCAGCACCGGCTTGGCGCCCGCGGCGACCGGGATGCGGACGGAGTAGAGCGCACCGGCGGTGGTCGTCATCAGCAGCGTGTCGTACGTCGCGGTCTCGCTGATCACGGTCATCGCCTTGAAGCCCCGGAAGCCCGGCAGCGGGCCGAGCGACCGGAAGCCGGTGCCGATCATCTGGTACCGGTACAGGCTGCCGTTGGTGTTCAGGCCGTACAGGTACGCGTGCCGGGGCAGCGTGACGCTGTAGTTGGACGTGGAGATCGCCTTGAAGGTCGACCAGCCCGGACCGACCTTCTTGAAGGTGGGCACCGGGTTGCCCTCATCCGGCAGGTACGTCGTGTGCCGGTACAGGTTGTCGCCCTGCAGGAGCAGGCCGTAGAAGTAGAGCTGGGTACCGGTGGCGTTCGCCGCCAGGTACCAGGTCGCGTTGGCCCGGGTGCCGACGTACGGGAACGGATCCCAGGAGAAGCCCGCCGGCGGCTTGCCGGCCGTGGCGTCGATCTCCTGCATGGTGCCCGCGGCGGTCGGCACGCCCATCCAGATCTGGCACGCCTCGCTCAGGGCCAAGGCCCGCACCGGCTGCGGGTTGGTGACCTTCTCCGAGAAGTGCGGCTTCGGGTCGGCCGAACCGGTGGCGGCGGCCGGGACCGAAGCAACCGTCGCGGCCAGCAGGCCGACGGCGGCGAGTGCAGGCGCGAAGCGCTGCAATTTCATATGGAGTTCCCCCTCCAGCAACGTCTCGAGAGCTCGAGATCGCGCCGACTATAGCTGACGGCACAGACAACCAGCGACCTGGTTGCTCCCGGCCCCGATCAGGTCCTCAACCGGCCAGGCAGGACGGGCCGAGCAGCGCCTTCAGGTCCGCGCTCAGCGCCGACGTCGGGGTCACCCGGAACCGGTCGCCGATCCGCATCACCGTCGTCTTCTGCCGGGCCTGCAGCCGCAACTGCACCTCGGTCATCCCCGGGTGCGCCTGCAGGATGTCCCGGAGCTGGTCGACGACCGGCTGGGTGCAGCGGGTCACCGGCATCGTGATCACCACCGGACCGCTCGGCCCCTCGGTCAGGTCCGGGACGACGACCTCGTCACCGCTCAGCTCGACCCGGTCCTCACGACGGCGCAGCCGGCCCTTCATCAAGATGATCGCGTCGTTGCTCAGCAGGTGCGCGTGCAGCTGGTACGCCGAGGAGAACATCATCACCTCGATCGAACCTTCGAGGTCCTCGATGGTGACGATCGCGTAGATGTCGCCGCGCTTGTTCACCTTCCGCTGGACCGCCGTGACCAGGCCGCCGATCGTCACCCGGGTGCCGTCCGGCCGGTCCTCGTCGGCGAGCAACTGGCCGATCGTGCAGTCGCTGCCGTTGGTGAGCACGTGCTCGACACCGAACAGCGGGTGGTCGGAGACGTAGAGACCCAGCATGTCCCGCTCGTGCGAGAGCTTGGTCGCCTTGTCCCACTCCTCGATCTCGGGGACGGTGACGGTGAGCCGGCTGTTGCCCTCGCCCTCGTCGGCGTCGTCGCCCATCGAGAACAGGTCGAACTGGCCGTGCGCCTCGTTCCGCTTCAGGTCGATCGCCTCGTCGACCGCCTGCTCGTGCACCGCGACGACCGCGCGCCGGGCGTGGCTCATCGAGTCGAACGAACCGGCCTTGGCCAGCGACTCGATCACGCGCTTGTTGCAGACCGGCAGCGGCACCTTGTCGATGAAGTCGACGAAGTCGGCGAACCGGCCCTGCTCCTCCCGCGCCGCGACGATCTCGGCCACCACGTTGACGCCGACGTTGCGGATCGCGGACAGGCCGAAGCGGATGTCGGTGCCGACCGGGGTGAAGTTCGAGTCCGACTCGTTCACGTCCGGCGGCAGCACCTTGATGCCCATCCGGCGGCACTCGTTCAGGTAGATGGCCATCTTGTCCTTGTCGTCCTTCACCGACGTCAGGACCGCGGCCATGTACTCCGCCGGGTAGTTGGCCTTCAGGTACGCCGTCCAGTACGAGACCAGCCCGTACGCCGCCGAGTGCGCCTTGTTGAACGCGTAGTCGGAGAACGGGACCAGCACGTCCCAGAGCGCCTTGATCGACGCCTCGGAGAAGCCGTTCGCCTTCATCCCCTCGGAGAATCCGACGTACTCCGCGTCCAGCACCTCGCGCTTCTTCTTGCCCATCGCGCGGCGGAGCAGATCCGCTTTGCCCAGCGTGTAGCCCGCGAGCTGCTGGGCGATCGCCATCACCTGCTCCTGGTAGACGATCAGGCCGTACGTCGTCCCCAGGATCGGCTCCAGCGCCTCGGCCAGCTCGGGGTGCAGGTAGCTGACCTCCTGCTGGCCGTTCTTGCGGAGTGCGTAGTTGGTATGGCTGTTCGCGCCCATCGGGCCGGGGCGGTAGAGCGCGCCGACCGCGGAGATGTCCTCGAAGTTGTCCGGCTTCATCAGCCGCAGCAGCGCCCGCATCGGGCCGCCGTCGAACTGGAACACGCCCAGGGTGTCGCCGCGACCGAGCAGCTCGAAGGTCGGCCCGTCGTCCAGGGTCTTGGCCAGCTCGTCCAGGTCCAGCGCGATCCCGCGGCTGGCCTCGACGTTCTTGACCGCGTCGTCCATGATCGTCAGGTTGCGCAGGCCCAGGAAGTCCATCTTGACCAGGCCGAGCGTCTCGCAGCTCGGGTAGTCGAACTGGGTGATGACCTGGCCGTCCTGCTCGCGGCGCATGATCGGGATCAGCTCGATCAGCGGCTCGCTGGACATGATCACGCCGGCCGCGTGCACACCCCACTGGCGCTTCAGGTTCTCCAGGCCGCGGGCGGTGTCGACGATCTTGCGGACGTCCTGGTCGGACTCGTACAGCTGCCGGAACTCGCCGGCCTCGGAGTAGCGCTTGTGGGTGGAGTCGAAGATCCCGGACAGCGGGATGTCCTTGCCCATCACCGACGGCGGCATCGCCTTGGTGATCCGGTCGCCCATCGCGAACGGGTAGTCCAGCACCCGGCCGGCGTCCTTGATCGCCTGCTTGGCCTTGATGGTGCCGTAGGTGACGATCATCGCGACCCGGTCGTCGCCGTACTTCTCGGTGACGTAGCGGATCACCTCGGGGCGGCGGCGGTCGTCGAAGTCGATGTCGAAGTCGGGCATCGACATCCGCTCGGGGTTCAGGAACCGCTCGAAGATCAGGCCGTGCTGGAGCGGGTCCAGGTCGGTGATCCGCATCGAGTACGCGCACATCGAGCCCGCACCCGAGCCACGGCCCGGACCGACCCGGATGCCGTGCTCCTTGGCCCAGTTGATGAAGTCCGCGACGACCAGGAAGTAGCCCGCGTACCCCTTCGAGGTGATGACCTCGATCTCGTACTCGGCCTGCTTGCGGACGTGGTCCGGCACGCCGCCAGGGTAGCGCTTGTGCAGGCCGGTCTCGACCTCGGCGACGAACCAGGACTCCTCGTTGTGACCGTCCGGGCAGGGGAAGCGCGGCATGAACCGGCCCTCGCCCTCGGTGAAGCTGACGTCGCACTGCTCGGCGATCAGCAGCGTGTTGTCACACGCCTCCGGGAGCTCCTTCCAGACCTCGCGCATCTCGGCCGCGGTCTTGACGTAGAACTCGTTCGCGTCGAACTTGAACCGGTTCGGGTCGGACAGCGTGGAGCCGGACTGGACGCACAGCAGCGCGGCGTGCGCGGTGGAGTCCTCGGGCTTGGTGTAGTGCAGGTCGTTGGTGGCGACCAGCGGCAGGCCGAGCTCCTTGGCCAGCTTGAGCAGGTCCTTCTGGATGTCCCGCTCGATGCCGAGGCCGTGGTCCATCAGCTCGCAGTAGAAGTTCTCCTTGCCGAAGATGTCGCGGAACTCCGCGGCCGCCTCGACGGCTTCCTTGTACTGCCCGAGCCGCAGCCGGGTCTGCACCTCGCCGGACGGGCAGCCGGTGGTCGCGATCAGGCCCTGGCCGTAGGTGTTCAGCAGCTCGCGGTCCATCCGGGGCTTGAAGTAGTAGCCCTCGAGGCTGGCCAGCGAGCTCATCTTGAACAGGTTGTGCATGCCGGAGGTGTTCTTCGCCAGCAGCGTCATGTGCGTGTAGGCGCCACTGCCGGAGACGTCGTCGCGGCCCGAGTTCGCGTCGCCCCACTTGACCCGCTTGCGCTCCGAGCGGTGGGTGTGCGGCGTCAGGTACGCCTCCACGCCGATGATCGGCTTCACGTCGTACTTCTTCGCCGTCCGCCAGAACTCGTACGCACCGAACACGTAGCCGTGGTCGGTGGTGGCGATGGCCGGCATGCCCATCTCCTGGGCGGTTTTGAACAACTCGTCGATCCGCGCGGCGCCGTCCAGCATGGAGTACTCGGTGTGCACGTGTAGATGCACGAAACTGTCGCTGGACGCCATGTCTGCGCAGACCTCCCAGGGCGTGAGTGAGGGTGACCGCAGCAGCCTAATCGGCGGCACCGACAAGTTCGGTGAGGGGCAGGCCTGGCACGCCGATGCGGCCGCTATCCGGACCCCGCGAGGGGTGTCCGGCCCGGGAGGTGGAGCGGCGGACCTGGCGCCGAGCAGGGGTCCTCAGGACGCCAGGTCCGCCGGCCTAGGCACCGTCTGGCAGGAGGGTCCAGACGGCACTGTTCGGGGGCAGCTTCTCGCCGGTCTCGGGGTCGCTGGCCAGCAGCAGGGTGCCCTCGACCGGGTTGACGACCGGCCGGGACGTGCAGTTGACCGCGCACGCGAAGCCGTCGCCTCGGGTGAACGCCAGTACGCCGGGCTCGGCCGGCAGCCAGCGCAGTACGCCGGAGCCGGACGCGAGCGCCGGGATCCGGTGCCGCAACGCCAGTGCCTCGCGGTACAGGTGCAGCATCGAGTCGCCGTCGCCCAGCAGCAGGTCCGCCGCGTGTCCGGCGAACCACTCCGGCTGCGGCAGCCACGTCGTACCCGAGCCGCCGTCCGGAGAGAACCCGAAGGAGTCGTGCTCTGCTCTCCACGGTAGCGGTACCCGACAACCGTCCCGGCCGCGGCGGACTCCGCCGGTCCGGTGGAACATCGGGTCGGTGAGCACATGGTCCGGCAGGTCGGTGACCTCCGGCAGCCCGAGCTCCTCCCCTTGATAGAGGTACGCCGATCCCGGCAACGCCAACATGAGCAGCGCCGCCGCCCGGGCTCGCGCCAGGCCGAGCTCGAGATCGCCGGGTCCGGCGCCTGGTGCACCGCCGGCATACCGGGTGACGGACCTCGGCATGTCGTGGTTGTTCAGCACCCAGGCGACGGAAGATCCGGACCCGGCGATCGTCTCGAGGCCGCGGTCGATCACGTCGTACAGCGACTGGTCGTCCCACGCGGCGCGGAGGAACTCGAAGAAGAAGGTCTGGTGCAGCTCGTCCGGGCGCTGGTACCGGGCGAGCTGCTCGGTGTCGAGCAGGCCGACCTCGCCGACCAGGACCCGCTCCCGTCCGGTGGTCTGCGTGTACTCCTCCGCAATCGCCCGCCAGCTGCGCCACACATCGTGCACCTCGGGCTGGTTCCAGGCGTGCGGGTTGACCGGGTCGCCGGTCACCTCGTCGCAGTCGGCGTCCTCGTGGTCCGGCAGCCCCTCAGCCTTGTGCAGGCCGTGCGCGACGTCGATCCGCAGCCCGTCCACGCCCCGGTCGAGCCAGAACCGCAGTACCTCCTCGAAGGCCGCCGCGACGTCCGGATGCCGCCAGTTGAAGTCCGGCTGCTCCTTGGCGAACGTGTGCAGGTACCACTGACCGTCCTCGACCCGCTCCCACGCGGAACCGCCGAAGATCGACCGCCAGTTGTTCGGCGGCTCGTCCCCCTCGCCGTCGGCGAAGTGGAAAAGCGCCCGCTCCGGGCTCCCAGGTCCGGCCTCCAGCGCGGCCTGGAACCAGGGGTGCTCGATCGAGCAGTGGTTCGGTACGACGTCGACGATCACCTTCAGGTCGAGCCGGTGCGCGTCCTGGATCAGCCGGTCGAACGACTCGAGCGTCCCGTAGTCCCGGTGGACGTCGCGGTAGTCGACGACGTCGTACCCGTGGTCGTGCTGGGGTGAGGGGTAGAACGGGTTCAGCCAGAGGCCGTCGACCCCGAGGCTGCGCAGGTACGGCAGCCGGCCCCGGACGCCGTCGAGGTCGCCGATCCCGTCACCGTCGGAGTCGGCGAAGCTCCGCACGTAGACCTGGTAGATGACGGCAGTCCGCCACCAGTCGGCAGGACTCAGCGGCGGGCGACTTGTCTCGGACATCGGGACCTCGGGTGGCGCAGGGGAGGGACAACGTTGTCACCCAGGATGCCGGGGCCGGCCTGCGCAGACATCGGGACACCTACGGATTTCGCTACGTAGAGATCAGCAAAAACCCACCGGGCGGCGCCGGAAGCGGGTGGAAACGTTACCGCTCCGGGTGCTCGGCGACCCAGCGGGCGACCTGGGTGCGGGAGGAGAACCCGAGCTTGCTGAGGATGTGCTCGACGTGGGTCTCGGCGGTGCGCTGGGAGATCACCAGACGGCCGGCGATCTCCCGGTTGCTCAGCCCGTCGCCGACCAGCACCGCGATCTCGTGCTCACGCCGCGTGAGCCGCCCCGCCCGCCCCGGCTTGGCCGCCCGGTCGGCGCCGGTGTCCTCCCCGAGGGCGAGCGCGACTGCCTGCTCGAACGAGTACGCCGCCCCCACCGCGAACGACTCGTCGTACGCCGTGTCCCCGATCACAGCCCGGATCCGCTCCTCGGCCCGGTCGTCGAACTGGCTGTACGGCGTGGTCTCGTCGACGTGGGCTCCGCTGGACCGCCAGACCGCCCGGGACGCGCCCATCAACAGCGCAGCCTGCCGCGAGGGGGCGCCGGTCCCGGCACACCACGACAGTGCCTGGACGCAGAACCCGATCCCGGTCCGGTCGTTCAGCGGCTGCCACAGCCGGATCGCCTGCCGGAACGACCGGGTCGCCTCCTCGTTCCGGTTGTGGTCGCGCCACTGGACGATGCCGACACTCCACAGCGCGTACGCCTTCGACGAGTCCGCACCCTGGGACTCGGCCAACTCGTACGCCGCCTGGCTGAACCCGCCGACCCGCGGATCACCGAGGAAGAACGTTGCCGCCGACAACAGGATGAGCGCGTCGAACTCACCGAGCAGGTCCCCGACCGCGCGGAATCCGGCGAGTGCCTGCTCGAGGTGGCCGAGCGCGCCGGCCAGGTCGCCTTGATAGATCAGCGCGTGGCCGGCCACTTCGGCGATCCGGGCCCGGAGCAGGTCGTCGTCGTACCGCTCGGCGAGCTCCGCGCACTCGGCCAGCAGCCGGCTCGTCTGCTCCGTCTCGCCGAGGAACATGGCCAAGTAGCTGCCTGCCCACAGGCCCAGAGCGCGCTGCGGCGTCTGCTCCGGCGAGGCCTCGAGCGCCCGGGTCAGGAAGCGATGCCCCTCACGCAGGCAGCCGGCGAACCAGAAGTTCCAGAGCGGGGCCGCGATCTCGATCGCGACCGGAGCTTCGCCCGGTTCGGCCAGGCAGAAGTCGAGGGCGACCCGCAGGTTGTCGCGCTCGCGGCGCATCCGGATGTACCAGTCGGCCTGCCGCGGCCCGAAGCTCTCCGCCGCCCACCCTGCGGCCAGCGTCCGGAGGTGGTCGCGGTGCCGGAGCCGGAACTCGCGGGTGCGTCCGGCCTCGGCCAGGCGCGTTCCGCCGTACTGGCTGATCGTGGTGAGCATGTCGTACCAGGCGACCGCGTGGCCGGTGGCCATCGTGCGGGTGATGATCGACTTGTTCACCAGTCCGGCGACCAGGTCGAGCACCTCGTCCCGGGCGATGCCGTCGCCCGCACAGACCTGCTCGGCGCCGTCGAGGTCGAAGCCGGTGAACACCGACAACCGCTCCCACAGCAGCCGCTCGGCCGGCGAGCACAGGTCGTAGCTCCAGGTCACCGCAGCCTCGAGCGCCTGCTGACGAGGCGGTCCGGCTGGGCGACCACCGGCGAGCAGCCGGAAGCGGTCCTCGAGGCGGTCGAGGATCTGCGCGAGAGACAGCGTCCGCATCCAGACGGCCGCGAGCTCCAAGGCCAGCGGTACGCCGTCCAGCTGCCGGCACACCTCGATCACCTGAGCCCGGTTCCGGTCGTCGATCTCGAAGTCGGGCAGAACGGCGCGAACCCGGTCGGCGAAGAGAACCAACGACTCGTACTGATCGGCGTCCGGAGTCGGAGCCTCGGGCGGTGGCGTTGACAACGGCGGCACGGACAGGACCTGCTCGCCCTCCACCCCCAGCACGTGGCGGCTGGTCGCCAGTATCCGCAGCTGTGGCGCGGCGGCGAGCAGCTTGCTGACCAGTACGGCGCACGCCTCGGCGACCTGCTCGCAGTTGTCCAGGACGAGCAGCAGATGCTTGTCCTCCAGGTACTCGGCCAGGTCAGCGGTTGGGTCCGCCGAGACCTGACTGAGCTCCAGTGCCCCGGTCAGCGTGAGGCTGAGGAGCGCGGGGTCGCGCAGAGCGGCCAGTTCGACGAACCAGACTCCGTCGGGGAACGTACGCCGTACCTCTGCTGCCATCCGCACGGCCAGACGGGTCTTGCCGACTCCCCCGGCGCCGGTCAGCGTCAGCAGGCGGCTCCTGGCCAGCAACCGCCTCGTGTCCGCCAGCTCCCGACGTCGTCCCACGAAACTCGTCAACTCAGCCGGCAACCGACCCTCTGCCATTGGCTCAGCGTAGGACGGATCCTTGCTCTTGAGACCGGCTCGGCCCGCACACTGATCTACATGGTGCGCATGGCGCTCGTAGTGGGCTCGGTGGTGCTTCTGCTGCTTGCCGTGCTCTGGGGCTACCAGCGGCAGCTGATCTACCTGCCGGATACGACAGTGCCTACGAGTGTGGGCGCCAAGGACGTGGTGCTGGAGACGAGCGACGGGCTGCGGCTGGGTGCATGGCTGGTGCCGCCGCGTGGGGCCGACCGTGGCTTCGCCGTACTGGTCGCCCACGGCAACGGTGGCAACCGGGCCGGACGGATGCCGCTCGCGCAGGCGTTAGCCGGCGAGGGGCTGACAGTCTTGCTGTTCGACTACCGCGGCTACGGCGGCAACCCGGGCAGTCCAAGCGAGCGCGGGCTGGCGCGGGATGTCCGGGCGGCCCAGGAGTACCTGGCCGAGTACGGCGTACCACTCGAGCGGACTGTGTACTTCGGCGAGAGCCTCGGCGCCGCCGTCGTCACCGAGCTAGCCGTCGAACGCCCACCCGCCGGCCTCCTCCTGCGCTCCCCCTTCACCGACCTCGCCTCAGTCGGCCGGCACCACTACCCCTTCCTACCAATCAACTTGCTCCTACGAGACAAGTTCCCCCTCACCAAGCACCTGACCCACCTGAAAACACCGATCACAGTCATCTACGGCACCACCGACTCCGTCGTCCCACCCACCCAAAGCCGCGCCGTAGCCGAGGCAGCACCAACACTTCACGAGGTCATCGAAATCCCCGACGCCAACCACAACGACGCCGTCCTGGTACACGGCCCAGACGTGGTAGCAGCCGTAGTCAACCTCATCCCGTCGTAGTTCACTTGGGGACTTTGGCCAGTCAGTTCAGGTGCATCAGGCTCCCCAGGTTGGCCTGGACGGGGCAGGTGGGGGAACAAGGGGAAGGGTTGGCGGGCCAGCCGCGGGAGCGGAGGACTGCGGCTACCTGGGTGGCTGCAGCGCATGGATCGTGGAGCAGTTGGTAGCCGAAGCGGAGGGTGGGCTTTGCCGACATGAGCGCTGCGTTGTCTCGAGTCATGTCGCGCCACCGGGAGCGTGCGTCCTCGTGCCCGGCCCGGCCGTCGAGTTCGACGATCAGGGCGTAGTCGACGTACTCGATGTCGCGGTACACGATGCCGTTCGCGTCACTGCACCGGACCTGTCGGGCACCGGCCGGGAGTCCGTGAGCTCGCTCGACCTTGCGTACGTAGGCCAGCTCGAGGAAGGACTCGACCCCGCCGACGGCGTCCCGTAGGACCTGGATCAGGAGGCGACGGCGAGGCAGGTGGGGCAGCCGGTCCAGCTCGGTCAGTAGTCGGTGCGGCGTCGTACGGCGCTGACGACAGGCATCGAGTACGAGCGCCGCCCCGTCATCAGCCTTGGTACGACGGCTCGCGACAGTCAGCACCGCCACCTCCAACCGCACCATCGGCGGCTCGCGCGACCCAACCACCCGCGCGTCGAAATCGCGAGAGCGGTTCAGCACGATGCCGGCCTGGCCACGCACCCTGCGGTGGTGCGGTACCTCCAGCCGGATCGCATCACCCCAGTTCCCGTCCAGCCCGTAGCGCCGCAACGCCGTCTCTCCACCCAGCGCCGCCTCCGGTCCGTACGCCAGCCACGCAGCCCAGACCCGCGTCTCCCACGGAACCGGGCCGGAGAAATCGACGTACACACCGTGATGCAGCCGCTGGATCCGCCGACTCCGGCAACGCACCGCCAGCGACCGATCCGACACCCCGGCCGCATTCGCCTGCGCCCTGGTGAACGCCCCCATCTGCCGCCGCCGAACCTCCCCGAACCACGCCCCGCTCTCATTCCCTTCCACACCCCCAACATGCCCCTCCCACCCCCGCCTTTCTCCCCCCTTCCTCCTGCCTGTGGATGAAGTGGGGAGTGGAACCAGTCGATCTGGGTGGGTTTTGCGCCCCAGGTCTAGACGAGCTCGCGGAGGGGGCCGTTGATGACTAGGGCTTGGCCGTCGTGGAGGGGGAGGTAGGGGACGGCGGTGCGGTCGTAGAGGGCGGCTACCTTCTCTAGGAGTTCCATCTCGGGGTGGCCGGGTGAGTTGAGGTGGGGGACGAAGGCGTGGTCGAGTACGCCGAGGCCGTCCCAGATGACCTCGCCGTCGACCGCGTCGGTCGGGTCGCACAGCTCCAGACCGCGCAGGCTCGGTGCGAGGACGCAGACTCCGGCGCTGTAGCCGGCGTACACGAACCGCTCGTCGCGGATCAGCTCCGGCAGGATCTCGTCGGCACCACTGGCTGCGAGCGCCGCCCGCAGCACGAAGACATTGCCGCCACGGACCCATAACCCGTCGTACGACGTCAGACGCGCCCGGAGCTCACCAGGCTCACGCAGGTCCAGCTCCTCCGGTCGGAGGCAGAGCTCGGTCAACCAGGTGATCTCGTCGGCGACCTTCTCCCGTCGTACGGCGGGATCCTCGGCGTCGATCGAGTTGCAGATGACGGCGACCCGGGCGGAAGGCGGCAGGAGTGCTACCAGGCGCTCGGGGTGGTCGCCGAGCCGGAACGACGACAGGTACAGCTTCACTGGCTGTCGACGAGCAGGTCGAGGGCGTGGTCGAGGTCGTCCGGGTACTCCGAGGTGAACTCGACGTACTCGCCCGTGCCGGGGTGGGTGAAGCCGAGTCGCATCGCGTGCAGCCACTGCCGGGTGAGCTGGAGACGCTCCGCGAGCACCGGGTCGGCGCCGTACGTGAGGTCGCCGCAGCACGGGTGCCCGATCGCGGACATATGAACGCGGATCTGGTGGGTGCGGCCGGTCTCGAGGGTGATCTCGAGCAGCGTCGCGTACCGGAACGCCTCGAGCGTCTCGTAGTGCGTGACGCTCGGCTTGCCGCCGGCCACGATGCCGAACTTGTAGTCGTGGTGCGGGTGCCGGTCGATCGGCGCGTCCACGGTGCCGGTGAACGGGTCGGGGTGGCCCTGGACCAGCGCGTGGTAGATCTTTTTGACCGTGCGCTCCTTGAAGGCGCGCTTGAGCACGGTATAGGCGTACTCGGTCTTCGCCACCACCATCAGACCCGACGTGCCGACGTCGAGGCGGTGCACGATGCCCTTGCGCTCCGCGGCGCCACTGGTGGAGATGTTGAACCCGGCGCCGGCCAGGTGGCCGATCACGGTCGGGCCGGTCCACCCGGGGGACGGGTGCGCGGCGACGCCAACCGGTTTGTCGACCACGATGATCTCGTCGTCGTCGTACACGATCCGGAGGTTCTCGACGGTCTCCGGTACGACGGTGACCTCGGCGGGCGGCGGTGGCAGCTCCACGTCCAGGAGGACCCCGGCCGCGACCCGGGCCGACTTGGCCGCCGGGGCGCCGTCGACCTGGACCAGGCCGGACTCGATCAGCTCGGCGGCCTTGGTCCGGGACACGCCGAACAGCCGGGACAGCGCCGCGTCCAGCCGCTCACCGGCCAGACCGTCCGGAACCATCACGGTCCGCGAGTCACCGCTCACTTCTTGAGTTCCTTCGTCCCGTCCAGCCTGATCCCGCGCAGCGTCTGGATCACCAGCAGGGCGGCAGCGGACGTGACGGCCATGTCCGCGACGTTGAAGATCGCCCAGTGCGGGGTCTGCAGGAAGTCGATCACGTGCCCGTGGAACGGCGACGGCTCCCGGAAGATCCGGTCGATGATGTTGCCGAGCGCCCCGCCGAACAGGAACCCGAACGCCACCGCCCACCCGACCGACCCGAGTCGCCGGGACAGGTACACCACGCTCAGCGCGACGATGATCTGGATCGCGCTGATGTACGGCGTATACCCCGCACCGAGGCTGAACGCGGCCCCCGAGTTCCGGATCAGGTTGAACTTCAGGAAGCTCCCGATCACGTCGACCGGCTCTCCCGGCGTCAAGTGCGCCAACGCCAGCGCCTTGGTCAACTGATCCAGGAACAGCACCAGCAACCCCACCGCACCGAACAGCGCCATCAACTTCCACGAGGGCTTCTTCGGGCCGATGTCGGCAGGCTCAGGCTCCGGAGACGACGGAGAACCGGCCGACTCGTCGTCGGCCGGTTCTGGCGTTGGTTCGGCGGCGTCCCCCACCTGGTGGGACGGGTCCGGTTCGCTCAGCGGCGTTCTTCGCGTTCTTTGCATGACACGCACAGTGTCGCACGCGGGAACGCCTGCAACCGACCCTTGCCGATCGCGTTGCCGCAGCTCTCGCAGATGCCGTAGGTGCCGTCCTCGATCCGGGCCAGCGCCCGCTCGATCTGGTCCAGCATGTCCCGGGCGTTGTTGGCCAGCGACATCTCGTGGTCGCGCTCCAGCGTCGTGGAGCCGACGTCGGCCTGGTCGTTGCCGGCCCCGTCACCGCCGTCGCGGAGCAGTCCGACGATCTCCTGCTCGGCGTCGCGGATCTCCTGCCGCAGGTGCACCACGTCGGCTTCCAGCTCGCCGCGCAGCTCGGCCAGCTCGGCCGCCGTCCACGGGGTCTCGCCGGACTTCACCGTGAGGGTCTCTGCCTTGTGTGCTGCGGACTTCGCCGGCGCCGTCGCCGGGGTCCTGTTCTCGTTCGTCTTCATGGCCACCCTCTTCGTCGGAGCTTGCTTGGCAGGGGTCTTCGCCGCTGTACGTTTGGCCGCGGCCTTGCCGGTGGCCTTCTTCTTGGCCGCCTGCTTGGTCGCGGAAGTCTTCTTCGCCGGCGCCTTCTGTGCCGGCGTCTTCTTGACCGGTGCCTTGCGGGCCGTCGTCTTCGTGGCCGGCTCGGCAGCTTTCGCGGCCTTCTTCTTGGCCGCGGCAGTACGTTGGGGGGCGGACTTCTTGGGAGCCGATGTAGCCATGGTCAGCTACCCCCTGCCCTTCGTCGGAGACTGAAGCGGACTGGTCGCAAGACACTAAGCCACGTGCACATCACGTGCCAGTCCGACGCGCAGACCGTGGACATACGGTAGTCGGTTCTTCAAGCCCGCTCGATGTTCCGCGCGTCACAGCCGCATTTCGGCATCCGGTTACCTAATAGCCGAGCAGATGTTCGACGCCCGGCCCCCGAGCCCCCTCCCCCTCAATCTGGACCGCAGCCAGAATTCTCCCGGCAGAATTCCCGCCTGACCACTGATTAACGATTCGTAGTTGCCTGGTACGACGCCGTACACTGACAACCGCGATCCGCAAGGCAGTGATGGGGCCATCACCCCGGAGCCGCCGGAAGAACGGTCCGTAGCGACTTATTAGAACCGGCAGCGACGCAGAAAGGAAGTGGGTGACTCCCCGCGAGTCGCCAAGGAGGGTGGTACCGCGCGGCCGCCGGCGATCAGGCCGGAGCTTCGTCCCTCGTCCAGCAGGCAGCACGCTCGACGAAGGACGACGAAGAGATGGCAACAACTCCGTGGCGGCAGGTCCCGGCCCAGGTGGACTTCCCCGCGCTCGAGCGCGAGGTGCTCGCGCACTGGGACGAGCACGACACCTTCGCCAAGAGTCTCGAGCAGTCCGCCGGCGGCAAGCCGTGGACCTTCTTCGAGGGTCCGCCCACCGCGAACGGCATGCCCGGCACCCACCACATCGAGGCGCGCGTCTTCAAGGACGTCTTCCCGCGCTACCGGACCATGAAGGGCTACTCGGTCGAGCGCAAGGCCGGCTGGGACTGCCACGGGCTGCCGGTCGAGGTCGCGGTCGAGAAGGAGCTCGGCTTCAACGGCAAGAACGACATCGAGGCGTACGGCATCGCCGAGTTCAACGCCAAGTGCCGTGAGTCGGTGCTGCGGCACGTCGACGCGTTCAACGAGCTGACCACCCGGATGGGCTACTGGGTCGACCTGGAGCACCCGTACCGGACGATGGACCCGGAGTACGTGCAGTCCGTCTGGTGGTCGCTCAAGCAGATCCACGACAAGGGCCTGCTCGTCGAGGACTACCGCATCACGCCGTACTGTCCCCGCTGTGGCACCGGCCTGTCGGACCACGAGCTCGCCCAGGGCTACGAGACGGTCATCGACCCGTCCGTGTACGTGCGCTTCCCGCTCACCTCGGGTCCGCTCGCCGGACAGGCGTCACTGCTGGTCTGGACGACGACCCCGTGGACACTCGTTTCAAACACCGCGGTCGCAGTCCACCCCGACGTCCAGTACGTCGTCGCCACCGACGGCACCGAGTCGCTCGTCGTCGCGGAGCCGCTGCTCGGCACGCTCGGCGAGGGCTGGACGGTGACCGGTCAGTACGGCGGCCGCGAGATGGAGCGGTGGACGTACCAGCGCCCGTTCGAGCTGGTCGAGTTCCCCGAGCCGGCGCACTACGTCGTACTGGCCGAGTACGTCACCACCGAGGACGGCACCGGTCTGGTGCACCAGTCCCCCGCGTTCGGCGCCGACGACCTCGCGGTCTGCCGGGCGTACGGGCTGCCGGTGGTGAACCCGGTCGAGTCCGACGGCCACTTCGCCGCCGACGTGCCACTGATCGGCGGGCAGTTCTTCAAGAAGGCCGACGAGGCGCTGGTGAAGGACCTGCAGGACCGCGGCGCGCTGTTCCGGCACGTGCCGTACGAGCACCCCTACCCGCACTGCTGGCGCTGCCACACCCCAGTCATGTACTACGCCCTGCCGTCCTGGTACATCCGGACCACGCAGGTCAAGGACGCGCTGCTCCGGGAGAACGAGAACACCAACTGGTACCCGGACTCGGTCAAGTGGGGTCGGTACGGCGACTGGTTGCGCAACAACATCGACTGGGCCGTGTCCCGCTCCCGCTACTGGGGTACGCCGCTGCCGATCTGGCGCTGCGAGGAGGACCACCAGGTGTGCGTCGGATCGCTGGCCGAGCTCGGTGAACTGGCCGGCCGCGACCTGAGCGCCACCGACCCGCACCGGCCGTACGTCGACGACATCACCTTCGACTGCCCGACCTGCGGCGCCGAGTCCCGGCGGGTCGCCGAGGTGATCGACGCCTGGTACGACTCGGGCTCGATGCCGTTCGCCCAGTGGGGTTACCCCCGGGTCGAGGGGTCGCGGGAGAAGTTCGAGGTGGCCTACCCGGCCGACTTCATCTGCGAGGCGATCGACCAGACCCGCGGCTGGTTCTACACGCTGATGGCGGTCGGCACGCTGGTCTTCGACGAGTCGTCGTACCGCAACGTCGTGTGCCTCGGGCACATCATGGCCGAGGACGGCCGGAAGATGTCCAAGCACCTGGGCAACATCCTGGAGCCGATCCCGCTGATGGACGACCACAGCGCGGACGCGGTGCGCTGGTTCATGGCTGCCTCCGGGTCGCCGTGGAAGGCGCGCGGCATCGGCCCGAACGTGCTGAACGAGATCGTCCGGAAGGTGTTGCTCACCTACTGGAACACGGTCGCCTTCCACTCCCTGTACGCACGGCTGGCCGACTGGTCGCCGGCCGACGTACCGCCGGTGGCCGAGCGCTCGGTGCTGGACCGCTGGCTGGTCAGCGAGACGCACCGCCTGGTCCGGGACACCGACGAGGCGTACGACGGCTACGACACCCAGCGGCTCGGCCTGCTCGTCAACTCGTTCGTCGACGTGCTCTCCAACTGGTACGTACGGCGTTCGCGCCGCCGCTTCTGGGCCGGTGACGCCGGGGCGCTCGCCACGCTGCACGAGACCCTCGACGTCCTCACCCGGGTGATGGCGCCACTGACACCGTTCGTGACCGAGCGGGTCTGGCAGGACGTGTTCCGCCCGGTCGCGCCCGGACTGCCGGAGTCGGTGCACCTGGCGGCGTTCCCGACGTACGACGAGACGCTCATCGACGACGTACTCGCGCAGCACGTGTCGATGGCGCGCCGCGTCGTCGAGCTCGGCCGGTCAGCCCGAGCCGAAGCCAAGGTGCGGACGCGGCAGCCGCTGTCCCGAGCCCTGGTCGGGTCGGCCGCGATCGCGGACCTGTCGCCCGAGCTGCTGCAGGAGATCGCCGACGAGCTGAACGTGGGCTCGGTCGAGCCGCTGTCCTCGGCGGGCGCGGACCTGGTCGAGTTCTCTGCCAAGGGCAACTTCCGCGAGCTGGGCAAGCGGTTCGCCAAGCAGACCCCGGTGGTCGCCGCCGCGATCGCCGCCGCCGACGCCGCCGCACTGGCCGCCGCCCTCAAGGAGTCCGGTACGGCGACGGTCGTGGTCGACGGCGCGGATGTCGAGGTCGGCGAGGCCGAGGTGCTGCTGTCGGAGCGGCCGCGGGAGGGCTGGTCGGTGGTGAACGAGCAGGGCGAGACCGTTGCCCTGGACCTCGAAGTCACCCCGGAGCTCCGGCAGGCCGGTCTGGCCCGCGAGGTGGTCCGGACGTTGCAGGAGGCCCGGAAGAACGCCGGCCTCGAGGTGTCGGACCGGATCAAGGTCTGGCTGACCTCGACCGACGCCGACCTGACCGATGCCCTCGGCAAGCACGCCGACGAGATCGCCCGCGAGGTGCTCGCCATCGAGCTCAGCCAGTCGGCCCCCTCGGAGTCCGCCGACGTAGCCACCGGCACCGAAGAGGACCTGCAACTAACCTACTGGCTCACCAAGGCCTGACCCCCACCACCGCATTTGGCTGGCTCGCCAGCCAAATGAAGGGTTTGCCACCCGGATAACGGGTGGCAAACCCCCGATCTCGGTGGTCCGCCAGCCAAATGCGGGTGGGGTCAGCGGGGTGGGCGGGCTGTTCGGGACCGGAGGGCGGGGGCTGCGCCTAGTCGGTTGATCGTGTCGATGAGGAGTTGGCGTGCCTGCTCGACTCTGTCGGCGCCTAAGGATTGGCGTAGTTCTGAGTCCAGGGCGGCGCGGTGGCGGCGGGCGGCGGCGATCACGGCTTCACCGCGGGCAGTCAGCACCACCTGACGGGCGCGGGCGTCGTCGGGATCAGGCTCGCGGCTCAGATAACCGCGCTTCTCCAGGTCCACCACCGACTTCGACGCCGCCTGCTGGGTGACGCCGAGTCGTCCGGCCAGCGCACTGATGGTCAGTGGACCGCACCCGCTGTGGGAGCTCGACGACGAGCTGACCGGCTGGATCGTCACCCGGGCCACACCGGTGAAGGTGCGACACCTTGCCTACAGCCCGTATGTGAGCTGTAGCTACTGGGAGCCGGGCCAAGAAGTGGCGGTGGCGGACTGTGCCGCGGAGTGGGTTGCCGATGTGGCGACTCGGCAACGAGTGTGGGAGCTGTACCGGGCTGCGCCGGCCCCACTGGGCTACGACTTCTGGAGCGTGTTCCCCGATGGTCCGGCCGGGGACGCGCCCTCGTTACTGCGGCTTGCGCCGTACCGGCTTCGGCTGAGCGACATCGAGACGCTGAGCGGCCGGAAGGAGCCTCTGGTCTGGCCCTGACACCGTGTCACCGGGCTGGGACCCTGTGTCAAAAGTGTCCAGACATGACGAAGAGGCGGTGCCGCCGGAAAGCACCGCCCCTTGTCCGAGGTTTTAGACGCCGTGACCGTGAGCCTGGGCGCGGGCCTCCGGGCGGAAGCCGTTGCGCGGGCTCAGCGTGTCGTCTCCGTTGCCCAGAGCCTTGAGCTGCTCGGTGAAGTAGGTCTTCAGCCGGCTGCGGTACTCGCGCTCGTAGGCGTGCAGGTCGTCGATCGTGCGCTCGAGCTGACCCTTCTGCTTCTCCAGCGTGCCGAGCATCTGGGCCCGGCGCTCGGCGATCTCGCCGTCCAGCTTCTCGGCGCGGGCGCGAGCCTCGCCGGTCATCCGGTCGGCCTTGCCGCGCGCCTCGTTCTCCAGCCGCTCGGCCTTGGCACGGGCCTCGCCGATGATCTTGTCGGCGGTGTCCTTCGCCTCCTGCACGAGGTCGTCGGAGTGCTTGGTGGCCATCTCCAGCAGCCGCACCGCGGAGCTGGAGGCGTCACCGACGGTACCTGCCGCCGCAGCAGCCCCCGCGGCGGCTACAGGCGCGACGACGGGTGGCTTCTCCTCCGGCTTCTCGACCACGACCGGGGGCTTGGGCTGCTGCACGACGGGCGGCAGCGCGGCGGTCTGGTCGACCGGCCGGTCCTGCCCCGCACCCGCGCGCTGGGCCGCCGCGAGCTTGGCCCGCAGCTCC
The DNA here is from genome assembly GCF_044460355.1 of Kribbella sp. NPDC050124. Lineage (NCBI taxonomy): Bacteria > Bacillati > Actinomycetota > Actinomycetes > Propionibacteriales > Kribbellaceae > Kribbella > Kribbella sp. NPDC050124. The sequence continues at coordinate 71,864 of NZ_JBITJU010000002.1, read as the reverse complement.
TCGTTCTCGGCGAGAAGTCGCTCGAGCTCGGCTTCGACCTCGTCAAGGAAGGAGTCGACCTCAGTGACGTCGTAGCCCTCCCGTAGTCGGACGGGCGTGAACTGCTTCGAGCGGACGTCATCCGGCGTCAGCGGCATCTTTCACCTCGTTTGTCTGTGTCTTGGCGGAGTCCCCGTGGCCTTCACCCCGGCGACTCAGTAGATCACGTTATCGCTTCGTTGTGTTCTAACGGAATCCGGGCGGGCGATAAGCTCCGTTGCCCGGCGGACACCAGCAACGAACCGGCCCCGTGTCCGAGACTGTACCTACCCCGTCCCCGGCGTCCTCACCCTCCGACTCGGCGGGCGACTGACCGGTTCCGAACCACCTCGGGTGCACTGGGTCACAGTGACCGGAGGGCGGTCGAGTTGATCGACATCGCCAGCGAGACGATGACGAACAGCATCAGCATGGACAGGTCGATCCGGATCCCGCCGGCCCCGATCGGGGGCAGGATCCGCCGCAGCGGCCGCAGGAACGGATCGGTGACCGAGTAGATCAACTCGAAGAAGAGCAGCAGCGGCCCCTTCGGGTGCCACTGCGGCGCGAACATGACGATCAGACTGAGTACGAACCGCGCCACCAACGTCAGGAAGAAGGCGAGCAGGACCCAGCTGAGAACCGTGAGGACGAGCGCTAGAGCAACCATGTCGTCAATGAGTGTAGAAGACCGGCGGAAACCGTGGCGGACGCGTGGCGTCAGCTCTGGTTGTAGAACCCGTCCGCGGCGATCTTCTCCTTCTCCTCTGCGGCAACCGTCACGTTCGGTGGGCAGACCAGGAACACCTTGGTGGTGATCCGCTCGATCGAGCCGCGGCAGCAGAAGATCAGCCCGGCGGCGAAGTCGACCAGGCGCTTGGCGTCGGCGTGGTCCATCTCGGTCAGGTTCATGATGACGGGCGTGCCGTCGCGGAAGTGCTCACCGATGACCCGCGCCTCGTTGTAGCTGCGCGGGTGCACGGTGGTGATGCGGGCCAACTCGGTTACCTCCGGGGACGGTGCAACACCTCGATCTGGAAACTTGCTGACCGTCGCGCCCTTGTCCTCACGGCCTGCGTGCGAGTGGGACTCGGCGCGCGAGTCCTGGGACTCACGGCCGGCCCGGCCGGCGGGCACCGGCTCGGTCTCGTGGGACTCCCCGTCGACGGCTTCGTCGTCGTACTCGTCGTAGTCGTCGTACTCGTCGTCGTACCGCGCGTTGTAGCGCTCCCCGTCCTCGACCAAGCCGAGGTAGACACCCATCTTGCGCAGCGCGCCGCTCATGGCCCTCCAGCCCCTCGATCCGGATCGACGACAACGGTGAGCAGGAAGCAAAACTGCTCGATGTCGACACTAACCCGGTGGAGTACGCGTTCCGAGTAAGGCGCGCCCGAGGCGCACGTGTGTCGCTCCCTGCCTGATCGCAGCGTCCAGGTCCTCGGTCATCCCAGCGGAGATCCAGTCGGCCCCGGGATGATCGGAGCGTAGCCGGGACGCTACTTCACGCAGTCCGGCGAACGCCTTGTCGGGGTCCGATCCGAGCGGCGCGACCGCCATCACGCCACCAAGCTCCAGCCCGTCCGCCGCGGCGACTTCGGCAGCCAACTCCGGTACGTCGAACGGCTCGACGCCACCGCGGGCGGCGCCGGTCGCGGCATCGGCCGATCCGTACGACGCCAGGCTCACCTGCAACAGGCAGCGAACGGTCCGCTCCTCGGCCACCGCAGCCTTGGACAGCGCGGTCACCAGCGACGAGCGGTCCACGGAGTGCACGACCGAGGCGTACCGGACCACCGAGCGGGCCTTCTTCGACTGCAGCTGCCCGACGAAGTGCCAGGTGGCGTCCGGGCACTCCGGTGCCTTCGCCTTGAGCTCCTGCTCGCGGTTCTCCCCCACGTCCCGCACCCCGAGGGCTGTCAGCGCCCGTACGTCGCTGACTGGGAAGGTTTTGGTGATCGCGACAAGGGTGACCTCGTCCGGAGACCTCCCGGCCGCCTGACAGGCCTTCTCGATCCGTTCCTTGGCCAGCCGCAGGTTGTCCCGCAGCTCCTCCTCGCGCGTCACCATCACGCGCCCAGCTTGACCAGGCCGGCGAGCCGACCGCTGACCGGGCCTTCGCGCCGGTACGAGTACAGGTTCTCCGACTCGATCGTGCACGCGGTCGCGTCGACCACGTCGACCCCGAGGTCGGCCAACTGCGCCTTGACCCCGGCGGCCACGTCGATCGCGGGCGTCCCCCAACTCGTTTCGGAGTACGACGCCGGCACTCGCTCAGCCACCTCGGCCCGCATCTCCGCAGGCACCTCGTAGCAGTTGCCACACGCATACGGCCCGAGTACGGCGGTGATCCGCGACGCACCGAGGTCCCGCATCGCGTCCACGGCCGCTGGTACGACGCCGACGTACATGCCCTTGCGTCCGGAGTGGGCCGCTCCGACGACACCCTCGCCGGCCAGCAGCACCGGTAGGCAGTCGGCGGCCCGGACGGCCAGCACCACATCGGACCTGGTCGTCACGAGCGCGTCCGCTCTCGGCATCGGCGCCGGCGGCAGGTCGTCGTCGGGGCTGACGATGTGCACATCGCGTCCGTGGACCTGGCTGACCCGGACGACCCCTTCTGGCCGGACACCGAACGCGTCCGCGACCCGCCGGAAGTTCTCCGCGATCCGCTCCGGGTCCTCACCCGATCCGCCGAGGTTCAGTTCGCCGTACGGCGCTTGGCTGGCACCGCCGAACCGGTCGGTGAAGGCGAAGCGGACGTCGTCGAGAACCTCGTCATACCCGAACACATCCAGAGCCTACCGGCCCGGATGCTGCTTACCTGCCGACGTCCGGAATGTCGGGTTACTTCAGGAAGTCCGGGATGTCGAGGTCTTCCTCGGGCTCGGGCTTCCGGGCCGGGCGAGTCGGGCCGGTCTGCGACGTGCCGGAGGAGTTCCCGGTCGGCGAGTTGCTCGGGCCGTTGACCGGCCAGGAGTGCTGGGTGGTCGGCGACGCCGGGGTGTGCGGCGTGGGCTGCGCGGTCGGCGAGACCGGACGGACCGGCTCACCGGCCTGCGGGCGCGCCGAGTGCGTCGTACCGGCGCCCGGACGGCCCTCGGTCGGAGCCGGCACCGGGACGGTGTCGTCGGTCGGCGTCGGCGGGTTCGCCGGCTGGTTGCCCGGCGCCTGACCGTTCGCGGACGGCGGCGAAGCAGGCTGCGGCGAAGCAGCCGGAGTCGCCGGCGCCGGGATCCCGGTGGACGGCGAGGCAGCCGGCGGGGTCGCGGCCGGTGGAGTGGAAGCGGGAGAGCCCGCACTCATCTGAGCCGAGTACCCGGGCTGGGCGTCCGGTGCCGCCGGACGGGACGTCTGCGGGCGGGCCGAGTTCATCGCCTGCTCGCGGCGCTTCGGCATCCCTCCGTCGAAGCCGGCCGCGATCACCGTGACCCGCACCTCGTCGCCGAGGGCGTCGTCGATCACCGCGCCGAAGATGATGTTGGCGTCCGAGTGCGCCGACTCCGACACGAGCTGGGCCGCCTCGTTGATCTCGAACAGGCCCAGGTCGGAGCCGCCGGCGATCGACAGCAGCACCCCGTGCGCACCCTCGATACTTGCCTCGAGCAACGGAGACGAGATGGCCGCCTCGGCGGCCGCGACCGCGCGGTCCTCGCCGCGGGACGAGCCGATGCCCATCAGCGCCGAGCCGGCGTTCGACATGACCGCCTTGACGTCGGCGAAGTCGACGTTGATCAGGCCGGGCGTGGTGATCAGGTCGGTAATGCCGGAGACACCCTGCAGCAGCACCTGGTCGGCCTGCTTGAACGCGTCCAGCACCGAGACCGCGCGGTCGGAGATGGTCAGCAGCCGGTCGTTCGGGATGACGATCAGCGTGTCCACCTCCTCGCGAAGGGTGCTGATGCCGTCCTCGGCCTGGGTGGCGCGGCGCTTGCCCTCGAACGAGAACGGCCGGGTCACCACACCGATGGTCAGCGCGCCGAGCGACCGGGCGATCCGGGCCACCACCGGCGCGCCGCCGGTGCCGGTGCCGCCACCCTCGCCGGCGGTGACGAAGACCATGTCGGCGCCCTTCAGCGCCTCCTCGATCTCCTCGGCGTGGTCCTCGGCGGCCTTCTGCCCGATCGCCGGGTTGGCCCCGGCGCCCAGGCCGCGGGTCTCCTCGCGGCCGATGTCGAGCTTGACGTCCGCGTCGCTCATCAACAGCGCCTGCGCGTCGGTGTTGATGGCGATGAACTCAACGCCCTTCAGACCGTGCTCGATCATCCGGTTGACGGCGTTCACGCCGCCCCCGCCGATGCCGACGACCTTGATGAGTGCCAGGTAGTTCTGCGGTGCCGCCACGTCCGCGCCTCTCGCCTCGTTCGTTTCCCGTTGTCCAGCGAAAAGACTGAACCTCAAGTGGATGCTTAGACTTATGTCAACTTTAGATTACGACGCACGGTACGGGACGCTTCCGGCCAAAGTCCACGCGCCTCGCCGCACTCTCCCGTGATGTGACTTGTCACCGCTTTTCCCCTTTGGTCACAGGGAGATCGGGCGCCGACACGTCGTACACCGTCGCCTTGCGCTTCATCAGCACGCTGAGTACCTGCGCTTTGCGCTCGCTGTCATCGGAACTGCCCCAAACGACCTTCACACCGTCCTCCAGGTTCAGCGTGATCGAGTCCGGCGACGCTGCCGAGATCGATCGCACCTGCGCCCGCAGAGTGGCCGGCAGCGCGGCCGAAACCGTCACCACCGAACGGACCGTCACGTCCCGCCGAGCCCCGGTGATTTTGGCCTCCGGCAGTCCCGCCGGCCGGTCCGGCACCGTCTTGAACGCCGTACCGGTCGCGTCCACCAGCTCGTACCGCGAGCCGCCGGTGACCACGACCACCGGTACCCGTTCGGTAACCACGATCACGACCTTGTTCGGCCACGCCCTGGTCACCTGCGCGTCGGCCACCGCCGGGATGGTCCGGACCCGGGTCGCGATCGCACTCAGGTCGACCTTCGCCAGCGGGGTGCCCAGCGGCGCATCGGCCACGTTCTCGATCGTTGCCACCGGCACCGTGTCGGCCCCGCTGACCCGGACGCCGTCGACCGCGAGCGCGGAGGAGAAGTAGAACAGCCACACGATCAGGCCGCCGAACACTGCGACGGCGCCACCGATCGCCCATGGCAGCCAGCTCCGCCATCGCACCAGGCGCTGCCGGCGCGCGAACCGCTGTTGTGCCCGAGCCAGATCAGCGCTCTGGCTCATTCAGTCGACCCCACTCGTGTCCCGTGCTGCTGTTTGCTTGAACGATGGCGGCGTCCAGGTGCGTGCATCGCAAGGCGGAGAAGCATCCGCGATGCGGGGTTCATCGTGGGTGCTTCTCCAACGCAGCGAGGTGCGCGCCTGGGCGTCGCCAGCGTCAAGGAAACAGCAGCACGGGGCACGTAATTACTCCACCACAGGAGCAAGGGCTTCGGCCGCAGACTCGCGGGCGGTGGCCCGTTCGGCCAGCAGACCGACGACTTCCGGGCCGATCAGCGTCACGTCCCCCGCGCCCAAGGTGACCACCAGGTCGCCCGGCTCGGCCAGGTCCGCAACCAGCTGCGGTACGGCGGACCAGGACGGCTCGAACCGGACCTGGTCCGGCTTCAGCGGCACGTGGTTCGCGATCAGGGCGCCGGTGACACCGGGCTCGGGGTCCTCGCGGGCCGCGAATACGTCCATCACGACGACCTCGTCGGCCAGCGCGAGCGCGTCGGAGAACTGGGTGGCGAAGATCCTGGTCCTGCTGAACAGGTGCGGCTGGAAGCACGCGACCACGCGCCCCTCCCCCGCCACCTGCCGGGCCGCGGTCAGGTCGACGGCCAGCTCGGTCGGGTGGTGGGCGTACGAGTCGAACACCCGCACGCCGTCCTCGAGCCCCTTGAACTCGAACCGCCGGCCGGTCCCGGTGAACGACGCCAGCCCCTCGGCCAGGTCGGCCGCCGAGAACCCGAGCCCGAGCCCGACCGTCAGCGCGGCCGACGCGTTCAGCGCGTTGTGCTTGCCTGCCTGCTGCAACTGGACGATCGGGAGCTTGCGTCCGCGGTACACCGGCACGAACGACTGCGTCGCCCCGGTCGCGGTGATCTCGGTCACCCGCAGGTCGGCGTCGCCGGACTCGCCGTACGTGCGTACGTCGATGCCGCGCGCGCGGGCGAAGTCCGCGAGCCGGCGGGCACCGGCGTCGTCGTAGCAGATCACCATGAATCCGCCCGGGATCACCCGGTCGCAGAACTGCTCGAAGGCGAGCCGGTAGCTGGCCTCGTCGCCGTAGTTGTCCAGGTGGTCCGGCTCGACCGACGTGACGATCGACACCTCGGGCCGGTAGGTCAGGAACGACTTGTCCGACTCGTCCGCCTCGGCCACGAACAGGTCGCCGGTGCCGTCGTGCGCGTTCGACCCGGACTCGTTCAGGTTGCCGCCGATCGCGAACGACGGATCGGCCGCACAGTGCTGCAGCGCGACGGTGAGCATCGACGTCGTGGTCGTCTTGCCGTGCGTGCCGGCGACCGCCAGCGTGCGGCGGCCGACCATGACCGAGGCCAGCGCGGCAGCCCGCGGCAGGATCTGGATCCCGGCGGCTCGGGCGGCGACCACCTCGGGATTGGTCTCGCGGATCGCGGTGGACACCACCACGGTGTCCACGTCCGCGACGTGCTCGGCGGCGTGACCGACCCAGCAGGTAGCGCCGAGCGCGCGCAGCGCGGCCAGCACCTTCCCGTCCTTGGCGTCGGAGCCGGACACCTCGATGCCGCGGGACGCCATGATCCGGGCGATCCCGGACATGCCGGCGCCGCCGATGCCTACGAAGTGGACTCTGCCCAGCTTCTCGGCCGGGAGAATGACGGCATCAGGACCAAAATTTGATACTTCGACGATCACGAAGCAGACCCCACCACATCCAGGATGATCCGCGCCAATCGCTCGTCGGCATCCGTGCGGATGAGGCCCTTCGCTGCGGTGGACATGGCTGTCAGACGCGCCGAGTCGTGCAGAAGTTGCGGCACGTTCGCGCGCACCCAGTCGGCGGTCATCTCCGCGTTGTCGATCAGCACACCTCCACCCACGTCCACCACCGGCTTCGCGTTCAACCGCTGCTCACCGTTACCGATCGGCAGCGGAACGTAGATGGCGGGCAGGCCGACACCGGACACCTCGGTGACGGTGTTCGCGCCCGAGCGGCAGACGACCAGGTCGGCCGCGGCGTACGCGAGGTCCATGCGGTCGACGTAGTTCAGGACGACGTACGGGTACCGGCCGGTCTGGGGGACTTCGAGCGTGTTCTTCGGGCCGATCGCGTGCAGGACCTGGACACCGGCCGCCTGCAGGTCCGCGGCGGCGCCGGAGACCGCTTGGTTGATCTGCTGCGCGCCCTGCGAGCCGCCGGTCACGAACACGGTCGGCGCGTCGGGGTCCAGCCCGAAGAAGGCCCGCGCCTCGGCGCGCAGCGCGGCCCGGTCCAGGGTCGAGATCGCCCGCCGGATCGGCAGGCCGACGTACTCGGCGTGCGGCAGGTCGGTGGCCGGGAACGAGGTCTTCACGTGCTGCGTGCAGTAGCGGGCGGCGAACTTGTTCGCGATGCCCGGGACCGCGTTGCCCTCGTGCACGACGATCGGGGTCTTCCGGCGCCAGGCAGCGACATACGCGGGGGTCGAGACGTACCCGCCGAACCCGACCAGCACGTCGGCCTTGGCCTCGTCCAGGGCCCGGCGGGCGGCGCTCACCGAGGCGAGCATCTTCCCCGGTACGGCGAACAGCGCCGGCGTCGGCTTCCGTGGCAGCGGCACGGGTGGAATCAGCTCGAGCTTGTAACCCGCCTCCGGGACCACCCGGGTCTCCAGGCCACGCTCCGTGCCGAGGGCCAGGATCTCGATGGTCGGGTCGATCCGGCGCAGCGCGTCGGCGGTGGCGATCAGGGGTGAGGTGTGGCCGGCGGTTCCGCCACCGGCCAGGACGATGCTGGGCACAGCTTTCAACGCTCCTGCGTTCTAGTGATCGGACGGACGTCGCGACGGCAGCCACCCGAACCGCGGCCGCCTGGTCTCCTGACACGCGGCCTGGGCGCCGGGTTCGGCCTTCGCGAAGGCCAGCAGCATGCCGATCGCGATCAGCGTCGGCAGCAGTGCGGAACCACCGTACGACAAAAGCGGGAGCGGAATCCCCACGATGGGTAGCAGTCCGATCACGGCGCCCAGGTTGACCAGGGTCTGCGCCATGATCCAGATGGTGATCCCGGCCGCCGCGTAGCGGACGAACGGCTCGGTGTTCCGGGTCGCGATCCGCACCCCGGCGTAGGCCAGGACGAGGAACAGGGCGAGCACGGTGAGCGACCCGACCAGGCCGAGCTCCTCACCGATCACGGAGAAGATGAAGTCGGTGTGCGCCTCCGGCAGGTTGCCCCACTTCTGCCGGCTGTTGCCGATCCCGACGCCCCACCAGCCACCGGTCGACAGCGCGTAGAACGAGTGGTACGCCTGCCAGCCGACGCCGGACGGGTCCGACAGCGGATTGGTGAAGTTCATCAGCCGGTCCATCCGGTGCTGCGCCGTGGTGACGAAGTACGAGGCGATTGCGCCGACGACCACGATGGTCGCGACGAACAGCCGGGTCGGCGCGCCGACGATCCAGATCAGGCCGAGCATCACGGCCATCAGCACCAGCGCCGTACCTAGGTCGTGCTGGCCGACGACCAGGGCGATCACCAGGCCGCAGACCGGCACCATCGGGACCAGCAGGTGCTTCCACTGGGTGAGCAGCTTCTCCTTGCGCGCGTACAGGTCCGCGCACCACATCACCAGCGCCAGCTTCGCGAACTCGCTCGGCTGGATCTGCAGCGGACCGCCGAGGTTCAGCCAGTTGGTGTTGCCGTTGACGCCGACGCCCAGACCCGGGATGTAGGTCAGTACGAGCAGGAACACCGACCCGAGCAGGGCGACGTACGAGAGCATCCGGAAGTGCCGTGGCGTCATCCGGGAGGCGACGTACGCCATCGGCAGGCCGACGCCGACCCAGATCAGCTGGCGAATGAAGATCGTGTAGCTGTTGCCGTTCGCGCGCAGCGACAGCACGCTCGACGCCGACAGCACCATCAGCAGCCCGAGCACCAGCAGCAGGCCGGTCGCGCCGAGCAGGATGTGGTACGACGTCAGCGGCCGGTCCAGCACCTCACGGATCGCCGCCACCCAGGGCCGCTCGGTGGCGCTGCGTTCCCGCTTCTGATCCGGCTGGTCTGCGATCGACGTCAAGCGATCACCCCCGGGTCAGCTGGTGCACGGCCTCGGCGAAAGCGTCTCCGCGGGCTCCGTAGTTGGCGAACATGTCCCAGGAGGCGCAGCCGGGGGCGAGCAGCACGGTGTCGCCCGCCTGGGCAAGCTTCGCCGCCTCCCCCACCACGATCTCCATGGCTTCAGTGTCCGTTGCCTCGATCACGATCCTCGGGACATCCGGTGCGTGTCGGGCAAGAGCTTCCGCGATCACCTCTTTGTCCTGGCCGAGCAGGACGACGCCACGCAACCGGCCGCGCGCCGCGATCACCAACTCGTCGAAGGTCGCGCCCTTCGCCTGGCCGCCGGCGATCCACACCACGTGCTCGTAGGCGAGCAACGACGCCTGGGCCGCATGCGGGTTGGTCGCCTTCGAGTCGTCGACATAGTTGACCCCGGCAACTTCCGCGACGTGTGCGATCCGGTGCTTGTCCGGCCGGAACCCGCGCAGCCCGTCCCGGACCGCGGCCGCCGGCACGCCGAACGCCCGGGCCAGCGCCGCCGCGGCCAGCGCGTTCGCCACGTTGTGCGGCGCAGCCGGCGTGATGTCGTTCAGCGTCGCCAGCTCGAGGGCGGACGACGCACGCTGCTCGACGAACGCACGGTCGACAAGTAGATCGTCGACAATCCCCACCATCGACAGTCCCGGCGTGCCGAGGGTGAAGCCGATCGCCCGGCAGCCCTCGATCACCTCGGCGTCCATCACCAACTGCTCGGTGGCCGGGTCGGCGACGTTGTAGACGCAGGCGACCTGACAGTTCTCGAAGATCCGGCCCTTGTCCTTGGCGTACGCCTCCAGCGAGCCGTGCCAGTCGACATGGTCCGGAGCGATGTTCAGTACGGCGGCCGAGTGCGCCGACATCGAGTGCGTGAAGTGCAGTTGGTAGCTCGAGAGCTCCACCGCGATCACGTCGTACGGCTCTGGGTCCATCACGGCTTCCAGCAGCGGCAGGCCCACGTTGCCAGCGGCAACAGCTCGATGACCGGCCGCGGTCAGGATCGCGGTGAGCATCTGGACCGTCGTGGTCTTGCCGTTGGTCCCGGTGATGCACAGCCAGGGCGCCGCGTTGGCCGGGTCCCGGAGTCGCCAGGCGAGCTCGATCTCGCTCCAGATCGGGACCTCGCGCTCGGCGGCCTGGGCCAGCAACGGCGCGTGCGGCGGTACGCCGGGAGACGTCACGACCACGTCGACGTCCTTCGGCAGTTCCGCCGTACTGCCCGCACCGAGGGTGATGGTGGCGCCGAGCGTGTCGAGGATCTGCGCCTTCTCCCGGAGCGCCTCGGTGTCGCGGTCGTCCAGTACGACGACGTGCTCGGCGCCGGCCTGGAGCAACGAGTCGGCGCACGCGTAGCCCGCCGTACCGAAGCCGAGCACGACGAAGCGAGTGGTCGGCCAGCCGTCGTCGATCCGAGTCTCGAGCGTCATCCGGCCACCCATTCCGCGTAGAAGATCCCGAGCCCGATCACCACGCACAGGCCCTGGATGATCCAGAACCGGATCACCACGTTGACCTGCTCCCAGCCGAGCATCTCGAAGTGGTGGTGCAGCGGCGCCATCCGGAACAACCGCCTGCCCTTGGTGAGCTTGAAGTAGCCGACCTGCAGGATCACCGAGGCGGTGATGATGACGAACAGGCCGCCGAGCAGCAGCACCAGCAACTCGGTCCGGGTCATCACCGCGAAGCCGGCCAGCGCGCCGCCCAGCGACAGCGAGCCGGTGTCGCCCATGAAGATCTTGGCCGGCGACGCGTTCCACCAGAGGAAGCCGAACAGCGCGCCGGTCAGCGCGGCCGCGACCACAGCCAGGTCGTGCGGATCTCGTACTTCGTAGCACTTCGCGCCCACGCCTTGGGCGGTCGCGCAGCTCTGGTTGAACTGCCAGATGCAGATCAGCGTGTACGCGCCGAACACCATCATCGACGCGCCGGTGGCCAGGCCGTCCAGGCCGTCGGCCAGGTTCACGCCGTTCGACATGCCGGCGATCAGCAGCAGGATCCAGATCACCACGAGCACCGGCCACAGGTGCAGCCAGTTGATGTCGCGGATGAACGAGATGAACGGCGACGCCGGGCTCTGGCCGCGCTCGTCGGGGAACTGCAGCGCGAGCACCGCGAAGGCGACCGCGATCATCGTCTGGCCGGCCAGTTTCGCCTTGCTGCGCAGGCCCAGGCTGCGCTGCCGGAAGATCTTGATGAAGTCGTCCAGGAAGCCGACCGCGCCCATCCCGGCGAACAGGAACAGCACCAGCAGCGCCGACGCGCTCGGCGGCGTCATGGTGAACAGCTTGGCCGCGAAGTACCCGATGATGGTGGCGATGATGAACACGGTGCCGCCCATCGTCGGCGTCCCGCGCTTGGTGTGGTGCGAGGTCGGGCCGTCGTCGCGGATCTCCTGGCCGTAGCCGCGGCGGGCCAGCAGGGTGATCGCCCACCGGGTTCCGAGCAGGGTCAGCACCATCGACACGGCGCCGGCGAACAGGATCGAGATCACTGCGCGTCCTCCGCATACTTGGACAGCTCATCGCGTCCGGGCAGCAGTGCGTCGGCCAGGCTGCGCAGCTTCGCCGCCTTCGAGGACTTCACCAGGACGACGTCACCGGCCTGCAACTCCGCGCGGAGCATGTCGAGGGCCTCCGGAATGGTGTCGACGTACGCCGACTCGTTGCCCCAGGAGCCTTCGAGCGAGGCCCCGAGATGGATGGGTTTCGCGCCCGGGCCGACCACGAGCAGCCGGTTCACGTCGAGCCGGACCACGAGCCGCCCGATCGCGTCGTGCTCGTCGGCGGAGGTGTCGCCGAGCTCGAGCATCTCGCCGAGCACCGCCCAGGTCCGCGCGCCCCGGGCGCGGCCGATCGCGACCAGCGCCTTCAGCGCGGCCCGCGTCGAGTCGGGGTTGGCGTTGAACGCGTCGTTGATGATCGTCACGCCGTCCGCGCGCTCGACCACTTCCATCCGCGCCGCCGACACCGGCGTCGCCCCGGCCAGTCCCTCTGCGATTTGCTCGGCGGTCAGACCGGCCGCGTACGCCACGGTCGCCGCGCCGAGCGCGTTGGACACGTAGTGCTCGCCGACGAACTGCAACTGCACCGCGCGGCTGAAGTCGCCGATCCGCAGCGTGAAGCTCGCCCGGCCCTCGGCGTCGAGCTTGACGTCGGTCGCCCGGACGTCGGCGCTGTCGGCCTCACCGAAGGTCAGCACCCGCTGCCCGGTGCGGCTCGCCATCGCGGCCACCCGGGCGTCGTCGGCGTTCAGTACGGCGGTCCCGCCCGGAACCAGCGCCTCGATCAGCTCACCCTTGGCCAGCGCGATGTTGTCCTGGCTGCCGAACTCGCCGATGTGCGACGTCCCGACGTTGAGCACCAGGCCGACCTTGGGCGGCGTGATCCCGCACAGGTAGGTGAGGTCGCCGCGGTGCCGCGCACCCATCTCGGCGATCAGGTACTTCGTGGACTCGGTCGACTGCAACGCGGTCAGCGGGTGGCCGATCTCGTTGTTGAACGATCCCTCCGGTGACACGGTCTCGCCGTACGGGCGGATCAGCTGGGCGATCAGGTCCTTGGTGCTGGTCTTGCCGGATGAGCCGGTCAGCCCGATCACGGTCAGCTCCGGCAGCCGGCTGATCACCAGCCGGGCCAGGTCGCCGAGTGCCTTCTGCGCGTCCCCGACGACGATGCAGGGGCTGCCCCCGATCGGCCGCGTGGTGAGTGACGCCGTGACGCCGGCCTCGGTCGCCGTACCGACGTAGTCGTGCCCGTCGACGCGTTCACCGGGCAGGGCGACGAAGAGTCCACCCGGTCCGGCGGCTCGCGAGTCGATCACCACCGCGCCGTCGACCACGGCCGACGGGTCGACGCCCACCAGCTCGCCGCCGACGGCCTCCGCGATCTCGCCGCAACTGACAGGGATCACCGCTCTGCCTCCAGCAATTCACGCACAGTCTCGCGATCGTCGAACGGGTGGATCACACCGCCGACGTCCTGGCCTGTCTCATGGCCCTTGCCCAGTACGACGACGGTGTCTCCCGAACCGGCCAGCTCGATCGCCGCGGCGATGGCCTGGCGGCGGTCGCCGATCTCGTGCAGGTCGGCCCCCGGCAGCACGGCCCGGGCGCCCTCCAGCGCGGCAGCCCGGATCGCCGCCGGGTCCTCGCTGCGCGGGTTGTCGTCGGTGATGATCACCACGTCCGCCATCCGTCCGGCCGCGGCGCCCATCGCGGGACGCTTGCCCGCGTCCCGGTCGCCGCCACAGCCCACGACGGCGTACAAGCGCCCCTTGGTCGCACCCCGCGCAGCCTCGAGCGCGAGCTCAACCGCGTCCGGCGTGTGCGCATAGTCGACGATCACAGCCAGGCCGTCCTGGCGCGTGAACGTCTCCATCCGGCCCGGTACGGCGGCCGTCCGCAGCCCGGCCGCGATCTCCTCGGCCGGTACGCCGACCTGTCGCAGCATCGCGGTCGCCAGCAGCGCGTTGGCCACGTTGAAGTCACCGGGCAGTCCGATCTCGACAGTCAGCGTCTCGCCTGGCCCGCGGATGTCGATCACCGTGGTGCCGTGCTCGGACTGGTGCTTGCCGGCCACAGTCCAGTCGGCCTCACCCGTGGTGGACACAGTCACCAGCGGTACGACGGTCTGCGCGGCCAGTCGGCGCCCGTACTCGTCGTCTATCGTCACCACGGCCACATCACAGCGCTCCGGAGTGAACAACGAGGCTTTCGCCGCGAAGTACTCCTCGAACGTGTTGTGGAAGTCCAGATGATCCTGGGTGAGGTTGGTGAACCCGGCGACCGCGAACCGGGCACCGTCGATCCGGCCCTGCGCGAGCGCGTGGCTGGACACCTCCATCGCGCACCAGCCGACCGCCTGCTCCCGCATCACCGCGAACAGCGCGTGCAGGTCGGTGGCCTCCGGAGTGGTCCGGACGCTCTTCACCACCTCGTCACCGACCCGGGTCTGGATCGTCCCGATCAGCGCGGCCGGACCGAGCCGGCGCAGTACGGCGTCCAGCAGGAAGCTGGTCGTGGTCTTGCCGTTCGTCCCGGTCACGCCGAGCAGGTGCAGCTCCTTGGTCGGCTCGCCGTAGATCCGCGCCGCGACCGCTCCGAGCACGTCCCGCGGCCGGTCGACCACCAGCACCGGCAGCCCGGTCTCCCGGGATCGCTCCTCACCGGTCGGGTCCGTCAGTACGGCGACAGCGCCGGACTGCTGCGCTTTCGCGACGAATGCCGCGCCATGCGTGACGGCACCGGGCAGAGCGGCGTACAGGTCGCCTGGGAGGACTGACCGCGAGTCGAGCGAGACACCGGTCACCTCGACGGTGCTGCTGGTGGGGATCCGCGCTTGAGCGGTCCTGGCGACCTCGACCAGACTGACCGGCACGATGTGCCGCGGCCTGATCGCTGCGACGGCGCCGCCTGCGGCGGTAGGGGTGGACACGGGCCCTGAGGCTACCGCTCCGGCCCGTGTGACTCCTACCTGACCCTGCGTCACCACTCGAGCGGCACGACAGGCTGCTTCGCACCAGTCGGCGGTACGACGTACTTCTGCAGTGCGTAGCTCATCACGTCACGGAACACCGGTCCTCCCTGTCCACCGCCACTACGCCCGTTGGTCGGGTTCTGGAGTACGACGTACGTAACGAAGCGTGGGTTGTCGGCAGGAGCAAATCCGGCGAAAGACGTGGCCCACTTGCGGTAGCAGCCACAGGCGGAGTCGACCTCCTGCGCCGTACCGGTCTTGCCGGCCACCCGGTATCCGTCGATCGCAGCCTGGGTCGCCGTACCCCCCTTGGCGGTGACGGCCTCCATCATCGTGGTGACGTCCTTCGCCGCCTTCTCGCTCACCACCCGGCGGGAGGCGCCGCCCGTGTTCCGGATGACGTTGCCGTTCACGTCGACGTAGTTCTTCACCAGCTTCGGCGGCACGTAGACGCCACCGTTGGCGACCGCGTTGACGGCGGCGGTCATCTGGACGGCGTTGGCGGACATGCCCTGGCCGAACGCGACGTTCGACCGGGTCAGCTCGCTCCACTCGTCCCCCGGCGGCATCAGGCCACGGCTCTCGCCGGGGAAGTTCAGCCCCGTCGGCTCGCCGAACCCGAACTCCTTCAGGTACTTCACGAACTGCGGGATCGACTTCATCTGCTGGGCCGCGATGATGGTGCCGACGTTCGACGACTTCGCGATCACGCCGGCGATGGTCAGGTCGAGGGTGCCGTGCGAGAAGTGGTCCTTGATGGTCCGGCGCTGCACGTTGATGCTGCCCGGCACCTGCAGCTTGGTGTTCAGGTCGATCAGCCCGGCGTCGGCGAGCGCGGCCATGGTGACCACCTTCTGCACACTGCCCGGCTCGTAGACCTGCTCGAGCGCCGGGTTGTACAGCTGGCTCGGCTTGACCGGCTTGTTCGGGTCGAACGTCGGGTAGTTCGCCAGCGCCAGGATCTCGCCGGTCTTCACGTCCTGGGTGACCACGGTGCCGGAGGTGGCCTTGTACTGCTTGACCGCCTGCTCGATCCGCCGCTCCGCGAACCACTGCAGGTCCGCGTCCAGCGTCAGCTGCGCGGTGACGCCGGGCTTCGGCTCCTCGACGGTGTGGTTCGCGTTCGGGATCTTGTTGCCCTTGGTGTCCACCTCGTACATGGCCTTGCCGTCCTGGCCGGACAGCTTGTCGTTCATGCCGTACTCGAGCCCGGACTGGCCCTTGCCGTCGGTGCCGACCACGCCGACCACGGTGGCCGCGATGGTGCCGTTCGGGTGGCTGCGGATCGGGTCGTCCTCGGTGTAGATCCCGGCCAGCAGCGGCGCCTGCTGGTCCTGCGGCTTGCCCTTGTTCTGCTGCGCGATCTCGGTGTTCCTGGCCTTCACCTCGGCCTCGATCGCGTTCCAGGTCTGCGCGCTGACCTTGCGCGCGAGGTATTGGAACCGGCCCCTCCCGGTCATGTCCGTGACGAGTTTCGCGTACGTCGTACCGGTCAGCTTGGGCGCCAGGATCTTGGCGAGCTGGGCCGCGACCGGGCTGGTCTGGGTCGGATCGGCGGTGATCGCGACCGCGTCCTCGGACACGCTGAACGGCACGCCGTTGCGGTCCAGGATCGCGCCGCGGGTGGCGTGCAGCACGAACGGCTTGGTGTTCTCCTTGCTCGCCGCCAGCGCGTACCGGTCCGGGTCCACGCCCTGCAGCAGCACCAGCCGCCCGGCGAACAACGACAGCACGAACGCCATCACCACGAACGTCACCCGAAGCCGAAGCGTAGGCCGCCCCAACTTCAACGTCCGCGGCGGCCGCTGCACCTTCTTCTTGGGCGGCCGTCTGCTCTGCGGCGCCCGCTTCCGCGGCGGACTCTTCTTGGCGGGCCGCTTGGCTGACGCCTTCTTGACCGGAGCCTTCTTCGAGGCAGTCTTCTTTGCAGCTGCCTTCTTGGTGGGCGCCGGGCGTGCGGCAGTCTTCTTCACCGGCCGGCTCGGTGCGGCCTTCTTCACCGGGCGCCGCGCCACGCCCTCCTGCTCGGCCGCACGTTGGGCCGCCTCCTCGCGGGCTTTGCGGAGGAGGCGGTCTCGGGTGGACTCGGGACGCTGTGGGGTGGCCCGGGTGCTGTCCGTAGCGGACGGACGGCGGGGCTGAGCCTTGCGGGGCGGATTGCTCCGCCCCGGTTCACCACGCTTGCGTGGCGGCTCGCTGCCCCGTCGGTCCGTCATCCGATCATCCCCCGGTGGTGGTCGTACGCGTTGTCGTGCGGGCCGGCGGCTTGTTGCCGGTCGCCGTACCGGTCCGTGCAGTGGTGCCGGTCGCCGGCGGCTTCCGCGCGGTGACAGGCGGCTTCACAGTGGCCGCAGGTGGCTTGACCGTCGTCGCGGGCGGCTTCACGGTCGCAGCGGGTGGCTTGACCGTGCTGACCGGCGGCTTCGTCGTCACCCCGGTCGGCGTGCCCGGGCCGAACATCGCCGTACCCGTGCCGGCCTTGCCCTCCTCCGGCACACCCAGCACCTGCCCGTCGGACATCCGCAGGAACACCGGGTTCGGGTTCGGCACCATGCCCATCCGCAGTGACCGGTCGGCCAGGTTCTGCGGCGACTCCAGCGTGCGCACCTGCTTCTCCAGCGACTCCTGCTGGTCCCGCAGCTGGTCGGCCTGCTTGTTCAGCGCGGTCACCTGGAACGTCCCGCTCTGCAGCTCCGTGTTGAGCAGCAGCAAGCCGACCAGGCCGGCTGCCAGCAGCGACACCACGAAGATGACGAACGGCATCCGCGGCGGCCGGAACGGCGCGCCGTAGACGACCCGCAGCTTCGGCTCCGGCCGCTTCGCCGGCGCCGGTGTGACCCGCGCCTTCTGCGGGCTGAAGACAGTACTCATCAGGCCACCAGCCCCTTCTCGCGGACGCGCTCAGCCGCCCGCACGCGAGCGGAGGCGGCCCGCGGGTTCGCCGCGACCTCCTCCTCGGTCGGTCGCTCGGCGCCCCGGGTCAGCAGCTTGAGGTACGGCTCGTGCCCGGCCGGGATGACCGGCAGGTCGTCCGGTACGTCGGACTTGGTGCCCGCCGCGAACGTCTGCTTGGTGATCCGGTCCTCGAGCGAGTGGTAGCTCATCACCACGATCCGGCCGTGCAGCGCCAGCGCCTCGATCGCGGCCGGCAGCGCCCGCCGCAGCACCTCGAGCTCGCCGTTCACCTCGATCCGCAGCGCCTGGAAGGTCCGCTTCGCCGGGTGTCCCCCGGTCCGGCGGGCCGCCTGCGGGATCGCGTTGCGGACCAGCTCGGACAGCCGGGCGCTGTTCGTGAACGGCTCGGTCTCGCGCTCGCGGACGATCCGGTCCGCGATCCGGCGGGCAAACTTCTCCTCGCCGTACTGGAACAGGATCCGGGCCAGATCGGCCGCGCTGTAGGTGTTCACGATGTCCGCGGCGGTGGTCGGGCCGGTGCTGTCCATCCGCATGTCCAGCGGCGCGTCCTGCGCGTAGGCGAACCCGCGCTCGGCCTCGTCCAGCTGCATCGAGGACACGCCCAGGTCGAACAGGATCCCGTCGATCGCGGGCACGTCGAGGTCGGCCAGGACCTGCGGCAGCTCGTCGTACACGGCGTGCACGAAGGTGGTCCGCTCCTGGTACGGCGCGAGCCGCTCACCGGCGAGGCGCAGCGCCTCGGGGTCCCGGTCGAGCCCGATCAGCCGGGCGTCGGGGAACTGGCGCAGGAAGGCCTCGGAATGACCACCGAGACCGAGGGTCGCGTCGACGAGGACTGCGCCGGGGTGCGCGAGTGCGGGAGCCAGCAGCGCGACCACGCGCTCCAGCATCACCGGCACATGCCGCTCCGCAGCGTCCATCCTCGACCCTTCCGTCGCCGCGGGAGCGACCCTGCCCCCGCAGGTCCTGTGGTGCAGTGGTGCGGCCCGGATACGACTCCGTCCGGTCAGATCGCGGGTACGCCTTCCGGGGAAGTACCTCGGGGTCTTGGCGCCGGGGAAGTGGCGCCAACACCTGAGGTCGGAAGTCGGACCCGTGATCTCACCGGACGGCCGGTGTGGTCGCGGTACCGCTCGCCCACTGTTCTTCTAGAAGATTCCTGGCAGCACCTCCTCGGAGAGGTCGGCGAATGCCTGCTCCTGCTCCGCGGAGTACCTGTTCCAGTTCTCCGTGTTCCAGATCTCCACCCTGTTCATCGCCCCGATGACGACGCAGTCGCGATCCAGTCCCGCGTAATCGCGCAGCATCGGCGGGATGGTGACCCGGCCCTGCTTGTCCGGTACCTCGTTCGAGGCGCCGGCGAACAGCATCCGCAGGTAGTCCCGCGCACCCTTGTTGGTGATCGGCGCCTGCTTCAACTGCTCGGTCAACTGGACGAACTCGCGCTCGGGCCACACGGACAGCGACCGCTCCTGTCCGCGGGTGATCACCAGGCCGTCAGCCAGTTCGTCCCGGAACTTCGCCGGCAGGAACAGCCGTCCCTTGTCGTCGAGCTTGGGGAAGTGCGTTCCGAGGAACACGCTCCACCTCCCCGTTGCGGACCCTCCGACTTAGGCGAGTTGTTTCCACCACTTCTGTTCCACTGCGCTCCACCTTACTCCACTTTGCACCACCGTCAACCAACTTCCGCCCCATTTCCCCCACGCGCCGCCTGAATCCCAGCGTGTCCACCCGCGCGCCGCGTCCTCCACTTCGCTCCACCGCGATTGCCCGGGTCCGGCGGCGAACCTTCCGGGGTCCGGCGTCGTCGTACGCCCGGCGGTTTGTTTTGGCCACCCGTACGCTTGGAGGGACGACTTTCCGACCCACGCCGGTGAGGGCCTGTGCCGATGAACACCGAAACGCCAGGTAACGAAACTTCCGCTGCTCTAGGCCGGACCCCTACAGCGGGTGAGAATGTGTCGGCCGTCAACGAATGGGGAGGACACAGGGTGAGCACCACCGCGACCAGCTCGGCGCTGGCAGGAGCCGGGGACTTCGACGAGCTGTCCGAGGTGGCGGGCCGGGTCCGCCGGGCGATAGAGCAGGTGATCGAGGGCAAACCCGACGTGGTCGAGGTCGCCGTCACGGTCCTGCTGGCCGAGGGACACCTGCTGATCGAGGACGTGCCCGGCGTCGGCAAGACGATGCTGGCCAAGGCGCTGGCCAAGTCGATCGACTGCAGCGTGCGCCGGATCCAGTTCACGCCGGACCTGCTGCCGTCCGACATCACCGGCGTCTCGGTCTTCAACCAGGAGATCCGCGACTTCGAGTTCAAGCCCGGCGCGGTGTTCGCGAACATCGTAGTCGGTGACGAGATCAACCGCGCCTCGCCGAAGACCCAGGCCGCGCTGCTGGAGTCGATGGAGGAACGCCAGGTCACCGTCGACACCACGACGTACCAGCTCGAGACGCCGTTCATGGTCATCGCGACCCAGAACCCGATCGAGATGGAAGGCACCTACCCGCTTCCCGAGGCGCAGCGCGACCGCTTCATGGCGCGGGTCTCGATGGGCTACCCGGAGCCGGCCGCCGAGCTGCGGATGCTCGACGGGCACGCCGCCGACGACCCGCTGCAGACGCTGCAGCCGGTCACCGACGGCCAGCAGATCCTGCGCCTGGTGAAGACGGTGCAGTCGGTGCACGTCTCGGAGTCGGTCAAGGAGTACGCCGTCGCCCTGGTCGGCGCGACCCGTCGTTCGCAGGAGCTGCGACTGGGAGCGAGCCCGCGGTCGACGCTGCATCTGATCCGTGCGGCCCGTGCCGCAGCGGCGCTGGACTCCCGCGAGTTCGTCCTGCCGGACGACATCCAGGAGCTTGCGGTGCCGGTGCTGGCACACCGTGTTCTTCCTGCGGCTGAGGCGCATCTCGGTGGGCGCGGTGCAGCCGACATCATCTCGGGGCTGGTGTCCACGGTGGCGCTGCCTCGCGCACGTCGGGACTGAGACATGCGGCAGGCACTGCGCGGGCTGACCACCAGAGGGCGGGCCTTCGTCGCGGCCGGCATCACTGCGTCCCTGTGCGCGCTCCTGCTCGGGCAGAAGGACCTGCTGCGCGTCGGCATCCTTCTGGTCGCGCTGCCGGTCGTCGCGGCGCTCGTCGTCGGGCGGACCCGGCTGCGACTGCAGGTACGGCGCAGCCTCGCACCGGATCAGGTCCCGGTCGGCACGCAGGCGACGGTCGAGCTTGCCCTGAGCAACCAGGGCCGGATGCCGGCCGGGCTGTTGCTGCTCGAGGACCGTATTCCTTATGTACTGGGCCACCGGCCGCGCTTCGTCGTCGACCGCGTCAGCCCGAACTGGCGCCGTACCGTCAGCTACCCGGTCAAGAGCGACGTCCGCGGACTGTTCCAGGTCGGGCCGTTGATGCTGACTGTGGCCGACCCGTTCGGCCTGGTGGAGACGAGCCGGACGTTCACCCGCAGCCAGCACCTGCTGGTCACGCCGCGGGTCTACCGGCTGCCGGAGATCCGGCTCGGCGCCGACCGGGCCGGCTCGGGTGAGAACCGGCCGCGCGCGATCGCCTCGGCCGGTGAGGAAGACGCGACGGTCCGCGAGTACCGCGACGGCGACGACCTGCGTCGCGTGCACTGGCGGTCGACCGCGCGCCGCGGCGAGCTGATGGTGCGGCGCGAGGAGCAGCCCTGGCAGAGCCGGTGCGCGATGTTCCTGGACGCACGGACGATCTCGCACCACGGCCACGGCCCGTCGTCCAGCCTGGAGTGGGCAGTCAGCGCCGCCGCCTCGATCGGCACCGACCGGATCCGCCGCGGCTACGTCACCACCATGCTGGGCGGGCCGACCACCCTGTCGGCAATCAGTCACCGTTCGTCGGCCGCCGTACACCAGCCGCTCAGCGCGCAGCAGCTGCTGACCGAGTGCGCGACCGTCGAGGAGCACAAGTACGCCGAGATCGGCCCGCTGCTGACCGTCGACCGGCACGCGCAGGAGCCGAGCCTGGTGATCGCGATCGTCGGCGCCCTCAGCTCCGAAGATGTCACGTCGCTGAACCGCTGGCGGACCGGCCAGGCGATCGGCGTCGCGCTGGTCCTCGACGCGGCCAGCTGGGCGGTCGGCGCCGAGCCAAGTGAGAAGGCGGACCGACTGACTGCCGCCGCGGACGCCACCGAGAACGAGCTCCGCCGCAACGGCTGGCGAGTCGCCAGGGTCCGCCGCGGCGACCACCTGCCCACCGTGTGGTCCAGTCTCGGACTACGGAGCGGAAGGATCGCATAACGGTATGACCGGCCACGCCAGGATCTCCCTCGCCGCTTGGGGAGCGACCGTACTCGGGTCGCTTGTACTCACGCCGGTGTTCTCCGGGCCGTTCCTGTTCATCAGCGCGTTCCTGTGCGGGGCGATCACCGGCGTCGGGATCCTGCTGCAGAACCTGCGGGCGCCGCGGATCGTCGTACCGTTCGTCCAGCTGCTGGTGCTGGTGGAGCTGATCGCGTTCTTCTTCCTGCGGGACACGCTGAAGTTCGGGCTGATCCCGGTGAAGGCGACCGCGCTGGAGTTCAACCAGCAGCTGGTCAACGCGATGGACTCGATCAATCGGTTCAGCGCGCCACTGCCGCCGGACTCGCACCTCACGTTGTTCGCGGCCTCGGTGATCGCGGCGACCGGGCTGCTCATCCACGTCATCGCCGTACAGCTGCGTCAGGCCGCGTGGGCCGGGCTGCTCTTGCTGATCATGTACACGGTGCCTGCCGCGACCGTGCACGGCGGTCTGCCGGCGCTGCTTTTCATCCCGCCGGCGCTCGGGTACATCCTGCTGCTGTCCGCCGAAGGGCGCAGCCGCCTCAGCCGCTGGGGCCGCCGGATCTCCGGTGTCTCCCACCTCGATGCCGCCGAGCCCGTGGAGGCGTCCGCGCTCGGTCAGGCGGGCCGCCGGATCGGCCTGACCGTGGTCGCGCTGGCCGCGTTGCTGCCGGCGCTGCTGCCCGCCCTGCCCGAAGGTGTCATCGGCAACGGCCTGGCCGGCACCGGTCCCGGGACCGGTGTCGGTGCGTCGATCTCGTCGACGGACCCGATGCTCGACATGGGCCGGAACCTGAAGCGCGGCGACAACGTCGTCGCCCTCACCTACAAGGGCGGTCCGGCCGGCGGCACCTACCTGCGGCTGACCGCGCTCGACTTCTTCGACGGCGACACCTGGCGGATCGCACCCCGCCAGGAAGGCCGCAAGATCGGCAACGAACTGACCCCGCCACCGGGGTACGGCGGCGACCTGAGCAAGGTCCCGCAGACCAAGATGGAGATCGACGTCAGCCGGAGCTTCCGCTCCCAGTTCGCCCCGGTCCCCTACCCGGTGCGCTCGATCTCGCTGAAGCGGGACTGGCGGTACGACGCCGGCACGCTCGACGTGGTCTCGTCGAACGGCCAGGTCGTCGGCGGCAAGAAGTACGACGTCACGTCGTACGACCTGCAACCGACGTCGCAGCAGCTGCACGACGCGATCGGCGCGGGTGAGCCGGACCAGTTCACCAGCCGGGTCCCCCGGCAGACGCCGGAGTCGATCAAAGAGCTGACCCTGGACATCACGAAGAGTGCCGGGAGCAACCAGTTCGAGTCCGCCGTCCTCCTGCAGAACTGGTTCCGCAGCGGTGGCGGCTTCACCTACAGCACCGACACCTCGCGCGGCAGCGGGATGCGGGCGCTGCGCGAGTTCCTGCTGGACAGCAAGACCGGGTACTGCGAGCAGTTCGCCACCGGGATGGCGCTGATGGCCCGGATCATCGGGATCCCGTCCCGGGTCGGCATCGGGTTCCTGCCCGGC
Organism: Kribbella sp. NPDC050124; assembly: GCF_044460355.1. Classification (NCBI taxonomy): domain Bacteria; kingdom Bacillati; phylum Actinomycetota; class Actinomycetes; order Propionibacteriales; family Kribbellaceae; genus Kribbella; species Kribbella sp. NPDC050124. The sequence goes on along the minus strand of NZ_JBITJU010000002.1, from coordinate 48,358 downwards.
CAGGCCGGCAAGGACGGCGAGTACACGGTCAAGATGCACGACATGCACGCCTGGCCGGAGCTGTACTTCCAGGGCATCGGCTGGGTCCGGTTCGAGCCGACCCCGGCCGCGCGGGTGGCGAGCACGCCGGGCTGGACCTCCCCCGCGGCCCCGAACCCGACCAGCCCGTCGACCGCCCCGACCACCGCACCGACCTCGCCGGGCGCGACCGAGGACCCGGGCGTGGAGCGGCCGAACGACGACCGGAACCTGCCGGACGACACCGGCGCCCCGATCATTGACAGCGGCAACTGGTTCAGCAACGGCGGCGGGCGGAACATCGCCATCGCCGCCGGGGTGCTCCTGCTGCTCGGCATCCCGTGGCTGATCCGCAGCACGACCAGGCGACGGCGGTTCGCGAGACCGCCGGGACGGCTCGGCGCCGAAGGCTTGTGGGCCGAGATCCGCGACACGGCTCGCGACCTCGGACTGGACTGGTCCGACATCGCCACCCCACGGCAGTCCGGCGAGTGGCTGGTGTCCCAACTGCCTGCCGAGGTGCACCCACAGGCAATCCGGGTGGCCCGCGGCATCGAGGCCTTGCGGTACGCCGGTGACGCCGACGTGACCGTGGACCTGCGCTCCCAGGCAGCCGCCGTACGCAAGGCCCTGTGGTCGCAGGCCTCCCACCTGCGCCGCTGGCGAGCCCGGTTGCTGCCCCCGTCCTGGCGCTGGTACCTGAGCCGAGGCAGCACCGAGGCCTCCGACCTCCTGGACGAGTTCGACCTCCTCCTGGCCCGCCTCCGCTCCCTAGCCCTCCGCCGCCGCCACGCCAACTAACCAGACTCGCCCCGGCCGCGCAGCCCAGCTGCGCGGCCGACCTATGTCCCCACACCCCTGAACCTGTCTCCGCGCCCTGGACTTGTCTCCGCGCCCTGGACTTGTCTCCGCCCCTGGACCTGTCTCCGGCCCCTGAACCGAAGCTCGCGGACAACGCTGCGGCAGCGGCACCCCCGCCGTACCCAAACAAAACCACACCCGCGCCACCAGGGACGCGGGTGTGGATGTCGGCCGTTACGCGCTCAGGCGCGCCGCACCGTCAGAGGTCTTCGTCGCGGCGCCGCCGCCAGCGGTCCTCCATCCGCTCCATGAAGCTGCCGGACGAGTCGTGCTTGGTCCGGTGCCGCTTGGTCGGCGGCGGAGGCGGCGGAATGTCGTCGGAGTCTCCGGCGTTGCTGATCCGCTTCATACTCAGCGCGGCGATGTACAGACAGGCGACCATCATCACGAAGCCGATGACTCCGATGATGGTGTTGGGGATGATCGCGCCGGTCATCAAGACCGCAATGCCCAGCACGAATCCAACGCCGGCAAGCACTGCCCGGCGCTTGTAATACAAGCGCACATTGGTCCCTCGCATGGCGGAGACGAACTTCGGGTCTTCCGCAGCAAGGGCACGTTCGAGCTGCTCGAACTGGCGCTGCTCTTCTTCCGAGAGGGGCACCGTCGATCCCTCCATGATGAGCGCGATCTCGATAGGCCGACTCCAGTCTAGGCCGCGCTTGCCTCACACGAAACCCTGACCGCCTGTCCCGCGCGTCACGGTCCGGCAACTGCCCTCATCACACTCTTCCCAAACCTGTCGAACCCGGCGTGTCGCATCCCACAAACCCCACCCCCACCGCCTCATCCCCACCGGTCTATTCCACGCAAACCCCCACCGGTCTATTCCAACCCCCCACCACCATCCGCCCCGCCATTCCCCGCCCCTCCACCACCGCCCACGCCACCGCTCCACCACATTCCGCACCGCGGCTCCCCCGGGCCACTCCGCCACCGTCCGCGCCGCCGCTCCCCGCCACCCCGCCACCGCCCGCACCGCCGCTCCGCCACCGTCCGCACCGCGGCTCCCCCGACCACTCCGCCACCGTCGGCGCCGCCGCTCCGCCACCGTCGGCGCCGCCGCTCCGGCTACTTCGCCGCCGACGGACAGCAGTCACCGGCCCATCACCCTCCGTCGCCCAGCCAGGACGCGCCGACCCGGCCCCGCCACGGCAGTCGTGTGTGACCCACAACACAACCACGGCGCGCCGCCCGTTGAGCGCCGTACCTGAAGCCGACGAGCTCGGCCAAGCGGGCGGCAGGGTTCTGCTCAGCGGGTGGCGAGGATGTGGAGCTGAGTTGCCAGCGCCCGGAAGGCAGGGTGCTGACTCGCGGCCCGCTCGAGCTCGGCCAGCGACTCGGCCGCCCCCGGCTCGGAGTCGACGAAGGCCGACGGGACCAGGTCCGCGAACGTACGTACGCCATGCACCGTGTGCACCATGAACCCGGCATCGGCCAGCTGCGCCGTGATCCCCGCCTCGTCGAACCGCCGCGGCATCGGATCCGTCGCACCCCAGCGCCCGTCCGGATCCTGCAACGCGATCCGCGCCTCGGCCAGGTGCCCCGCGAGCGCGCGAGCAAGAACGACAGCGTTGCGCTGGGCAACGAGCAGACTGAGTACGCCGCCCTCCCGCAGCACCGACCCCATCGCCTGCAAAGCCTGCACCGGGTCGTCGACGACCTCGAGCACCCCATGGCACAGTACGGCGTCCGCACTCGACTCACCCGCGAGACCGGGAAGCTCGGCCGCATCACCCTGGACACCACGAACCAGCGCGCTGACGCCTTCGTCACTGGCCCGCCGTTCCAGCGAAGCCAACGCGTCCGGACTCGGATCCACGACGGTCACCCGGTGCCCCTCGACGGCCAGCGGCACCGCGAATCCACCGGTGCCACCACCCAGGTCGACGATGTCCAACCCGGCCTCGGGATCAGTCCGCGCCCGCCCCGCCAGCGCCACCCGCAAAGCCTCGGCCACCAGCGCCGTCCGCACCGACCGCCGCCGCCGATCGACCATCGCCATAACCCTCCTCAACCCAATCCCCCACCCCGCCACACCCTACTTCCCCACCCCTCCCGCCCCACCACCCACACCAGCTCCCCCACAACCGCTACCCCAGCACTCCCCACCACCCGCACCGACTCCTAACGACCGCCACCCAGCACTCCCCGCCCGACGCACAACACTCCCCGGCCAATTCCCCAGCACCCCCGCCGACTGCTCACGACCGCTGCCGCAGCACGCTCCGCCCCACTGCCCCACCGCCCGCGCCGACTCCCCCACAACCACTGCCGCGACACTCCCCACCACTCGCGCCGCTGCCGCAGCACGCTCCGCCCCACTACCCGCACCGACTCCCACGACCGATTCCCAGCACTCCCCACCCACTTCCCCACCACCTGCGTCGCCTGCCGGGGCACCGCCGGGTAGCGGTGAAGCACCCGGCGTGACTGGTGGCGGGTGCTGTAAGGGGACGTTAAGACGTGGTGTCTGTCGCCGGGCGGCGGGGCGCGCCATGGTCGGAGGAAGGGGAAGACGCATCAGCCAGGGAGGGAACCCATGACCATCCACAGCAAGTCCTTCGACGAGCCCGACGAGCGGCGTACGCCGGACAAGACCACCGTTGACGTGGTGAAACTGCCAGGAGCGAGCGTCGCGCGTATCACGTTCCAGCCGGGCTGGCGCTGGTCCGAGTGCATTCGTCCCGTCGTCGGCGGCGACACCTGCCAGGTCCGGCACATCGGCACCTTGATCTCCGGCGAGATGGAGGTCGTCCACGACGACGGCACCAAGGCCCGCGTGCTGCCCGGCATCGCCTACATCATCGAACCAGGCCACGACGCCTGGGTCGTCGGCGACCAGCCGGCCATCGCGTACGAGTTCGAGTCCCAAGCCGCCGAAACCTACGCCAAGAGCTGACCACCAGCCCTGGTCACCTACGTGCCGTCCACGGCAGCGTGGTGGCCGGCGGGTGCGGGGTGGCCGGCGCGTTCGCCGTAGCGGCTGTTGCACTTTGTGCACCGTCTGAGCACTGCAGCGCTCGCGGAATGGAAGCGCGGTGCACAAAGTCGGGTCGACGGCGGGCGTGGCGTGGCTACGAGGGGGTGCGGGCCACGACGTACAGGCGTTGGGTGGTTTCTTGGTGGGTCGCGAGAGGGCCGCGGAGGTACCACTCGACGTCTACCAGGCCGGCGGATTCGACTGTGCCGACGATGTGAGACGGGTCGTTGAGGACGAAGTCGAGGTTGACCTCGTGGCCGAACATGTCGGTGACGTGGCGGACCTCGGTGCCGGCGTGGAGGGCTAGGACGAGCCAGCCGCCTGGGTCCAGGGGGCGGGTCAGGGCCGCGATCGCGTCCGGTAGTTCGGCGGGTGCCAGGTGGATCAGCGAGTACCAGGCGAGGACAGCGGCCCAGCCTGAGCTTGTCGGCGGCCGGCCCAGCCGACGGAGGTCGCCAACCTCGAAGGTGTGGTCGGGGAACCGACGGCGGGCTTCCTCCACCATCGCGGGTGACAGGTCGATGCCGGTGGCGTCGGCGCCGTGGTCGGCTAGGTAGGCGGTGATGTGACCGGGGCCGGAGCCGACCTCCACGATCGGGCGTCCTGCGGCGTGGGCGAGCACCCGGTCCAGCAGCCAGGTTTCAAAGGGCAGGACCTCCAGTTCGTCGATCAGCCGATCCGCGTAGGTGGTAGCGACCGCGTCGTACGACGAACGCACTCGAGCATCACGTGCGTCCGCGCCCTCGGCGATCACCACGTCGCGGTCGACAGCTGGGGCGGCGGGCTGTTCGGCCTGGTCCGGCACCGGGCCGAGCAGGTGGATCCAGCGGTGGTCGTGTTGGCCGGCGCGGCGCTCGAGTTCGCGGACCAGGGGTTCGGGGCGGGCGGCCATCCGGCGCAGGCAGGCTTCGACGTCGGACCGGTCGGGGAATTGGTGCAGGCGTTCGGTGCGGGTGCGCAGCTCGCCGGGCGCTTGGGCGCCTCGAAGGAGCAGCACCGTGAGCAAGGCACGCTCGTCGGGCTCAAGTCCCAGGCGCTCGTCGAGGATCTGGTGGTATTTCAAGGTACGGCGACCGGTATCGGCCCAGACGATCCGCAGGAGCCCTCGGTCCCTGAGGGAACGCGCAGTCCGCTCGACTGTCGATTGGTCGTAGTCGACGACGGGTTCGCGGTTGCTGATCTGGTTGCACGCCGTCCGCAGCGCGTTGGCGGTGAGCGGGTACGACGCCGGCACCGTCGACTGCTTCTCCATCAAGCTCCCGAGGACCCGCTGATCCTCACCCTCAAGCACAGGAAGTTCACTCACCCTCCCGACCCTAATTCCCCCACCCCCAAACACCCCACCCCAACCGATCGACACTCACTGGCTGATCCCGGGCTGAGGCGGCCGGGGTGGGTTAGCCGGGTTGGTAGGTTTCGGGGTCTGTTAGGGCTACGGGTTCGAAGGCGGTGCCGTTGCAGCGGGGGCAGATGGTGTTGGCGTGGGTGCCGGCGCCGGCGCACTTGCTGCAGAGGCCGTCGTGCCAGGAGTCGCCTTCGAGGGAGTGGTGGGGGTTTGGGTAGTGGGTGTCGGGGAGGTAGCACTCGACGCCGGTGATGGCGTGGACGCGACCGCAGACGTCTTTGCCGACGCCTCGGCGTAGTTCACTCACAGGTTGGTTCTCCCGAGTCCGCAGTCAACACAGTCAGGCCGTCAGCCGGTCGCTGGACCAAGCGGTCAGCTGGCTTGCATCCAGGGTTGGGTCAGCACGGATTGGGGGTCCGTGGTGGCGGTGAGGGCCGGGCTGCTGGACAGGCGCAGGCTGGTCTCGACCAGGTCGTAGAAGGTCTCCACCGCACGGACGAGGTCGTCGGCCTCGCGCGTGCTCACCGCGCGCCCCAGGCCGGCCTCGGCGGCCGCCCGCTGGGATGCGCCGGCGGCGAAGAAGGTGGCCCATTCGCCGAACTCGGGAGCGACCTCGGCGAGCAACACCCACGCGTTGCGCTGCACCCGTCGGCGGGTGCCGGAGCGCACCGGGCGGGCGCGGACGGCGAGGACCGCGGCCGCAACTCGGAGGGCCGCGACGTGGGCGCTCGAGTAGCGGATTAGGTGGTCGCTCGTCTCCATTGCTTCGGCCAGCGCGGCTCGTGCGCGGGACAGCTCGCGGCTGGCCGCGCCGGCGGCTGCCGGGGATACCGGTGAGACAGTCATCGGTCCGTCACCCTTTCCAGTTGCCAGCGGCCGGAGTCCGGGTCGTGCGCGAGATCGAACAGCTCACGCCGACCGTGCCGGCCGCACCCCGCCTCTACTCGGAACACCGCACGCCGCGGTCCCCAATCCGCATCCAGTACGCCGACCGCCGCCGGGCTTTCCGTGATCCCGGCGGAAGCGAGGGCGGTGGTGCTCCCGCCGGGAGCGTGCGCGGTCAGGCAGTCGGTGCGAGATCGGGGGCTCGCCGACGCCACCGCGCCGTCCACGTGGGTCGCCGCAGCGGCGACCCGGGTCGATCCGGGGCGGGCGTCGTACGACGGGCCCAGGCCGGCGCCGATGATGCCGCGCTCCCACCAGGCGGCGGTCTCGGTCCAGCGGGCCTGGACGGAGCACACGAGCCAGAGCCGGCCACGCCAGAGGAACTGCGCCGGGGTCTCGACGCCGTCCACGACGTCCGAACGCACTTCCACGGCCTCGTCGAACTCCCACATGCTCCATCGCCTCCTGTGTACGAACTTCCCCTGTTTGACGGCTGGTTCCGGGGCCCGGCGGACAGGCCCGAGGTGGGGGTCGAGGACCACCTCGGCGCCCGGACCGCCGGGACCACCGGTTTCCGATGCGGCCGCAACTCCGCACCGGAGCCGTCCAGCTGTCCGGATCACCCGTGTCCGGTCTCCCGACGAAACCGGGCCGGAGGTAATCGAACATCTGTTCGAACACGAATAGCGTATCGTCGCCCGCCGACAAACGTCAACGGGCCGTAAGCCCGGCGCGCCGCCGCGCGACCGATCCGCCGTCCAGACTGGGAACACAGGAACCAGGAGCACGGAAGGAACGCCGATGCCGAGACTGACCAAGCGATGGCGGGCAGCGGTGATCGCCGCGGCGGCCGTGGCCGTCGTGGTCACCGCAGTCGCGCTGCCGCTCTTCCAGCCGTGGCGGCTCTTCACCGACCGGGTCGTCGACGAAGCGCTGCCAGGTGCTGTTCCGATCTCCACGAATTCATCGTCGACGACGCCACCGACAGTTTCCGCAAAGCCGCGGGCGCGGCAGCCGGCCACGCCAACCGTTCTCCTGACCGGGAAGCTGATCACTCACGAGCACGAGACGAAAGGCACCGTCGCCGTACTCAGGCTCGCCGACGGCTCCCGCGTCCTCCGCTTGGAGAACCTGAGCACCTCCGACGGCCCCGACCTGAAGGTCTGGCTCAGCGACGCCCGCACCGTCCCCGGCCGCGACGGCTGGCACGTCTTCGACGACGACAACTACCTCAGCATCGGCAGACTGAAGGGCAACCACGGCAACCAGAACTACGTCATCCCGAAGGACGCCGACCTCGGCGACTTCCGCAGCGTGGCGATCTGGTGCGACCGCTTCAACGTGTCCTTCGGGGCAGCCGAGCTCAAAACGGTGTGACACGCCGCCTAAGCTCACGAAGGTGAGCAACCATCCCAACGTGCAACGCGTGGCCGACGCGCTCCGGGCGGCCGGGGCCACCGGCGAGATCGTGATCCTCGATGAGGCGGTCCCGACCGCGGCGGCTGCTGCGGCCGAGCTCGGCTGCGAGGTCGGCGCGATCGCGAACAGCCTGATCTTCGACGGCGACGGCGCCCCGGTGCTGATCCTGACCTCCGGCGCACACCGGGTCGACACCGCGAAGGTCGCCGCCGAACTCGGCATCACGAAGCTGCGCCGCGCCACCCCGGAGTTCGTCAAGGAGCACACCGGCCAGTCGATCGGCGGCGTCGCCCCGGTCGGCCACCCGCACCCGGTCCGCACGCACGTCGACGCCACCCTCGAGCAGTACGACGTCATCTGGGCGGCCGCCGGGATCCCGCACTCGGTCTACCCGACCACGTACGCCGAGCTCCTCGAGGTCACCGCGGGCACGCCGATCACGGTGAACTGATCACCGCCGGAATCGCCGCCTGCAGAAAGACCCGCGTCAGCACCGCCCGCCGCTGACGCCAGAAGGGGTTCACCACGCCCGCCGGACCGTACCGCCGGCGGGCGACGTCCCGTACGACGCTCTCCGGCGCACCCATCCCGGGCAGCAACCCAAGCGCTGCCCGCTTCGTGATCAGATCACCGGACGACAACGTGACGTGGGCCCGGGCCACCGTCACGAGCCCCAGATCGACCCAGATGTCGGCGTACCAGGGCTTGCGGCGCGCCGTGACGGGCAACCAGAACTCGGCCAGATCCGCGCGGATGAAGGCAAAGAGCTCGGCATCGCTGGTTGCTGGTAGCAACGAGGCGGGCGGCGGCCCGTACAGCGACCGGTTGCCCAAGGCCAGCTCGCGTCGCGTTACCGGTGTGACCGGCCGCTCGAAGTACCGCTCCTGCGCGAACGTCGGATGCCGGACCGCGGGATCCGACAGCTCGGACGCGAGCATGTAGGAGCAATGCAGCTTCGACGCCAACGGTGACGCCGCCATGAGCCGCCGGTGAAGGTCGGCGACAGCCAAAGGTGGCGGCGACGAGACCACGGCCACCACGTCGAGGTCGCTACGCCCGGGCTGGAAGTCGCCCAGCGCCAGTGACCCGTGCAGCCAGATGGCGTCGACGTCGGCGATCCGCCGTACTGACGTGACGAAGCCGTCCAGCAAGGACTGGACGGCTTCGTCGATCACAGCAAGAGCTTAGACAGCAGGCTTCAGGTCCACATCTGCCGCCCGGACGTAGGCCATCCGGTGGCCGAACCAGATCTGGTAGTACCGGTCGTTGCCGAGCACCTGGACGTGGTCGGTCGGCGGCTCACCGGCGAAGGTGACGGCGCGGTAGTAGTCGGTCTCGATGGACGGGTCGCCCACCGGGTAGGCCTGACCCTCCCCGATCGAGTACTGCAGCGGCGTGACCACCTGGTACGGGATGCCCGCCGGGTACGCCGACTGCTCGGGGTAGGCCCGTCCATACACCGGCACCGACGCCTTACCTGCCTTCGGCTTCACCACGAGACCTGGCTTGGCGAACGCATCCGGCGCCGATGCCGGACTCTTGAACCACGCGAGCGCACCGAGGTACCAGACCGCCACCCAGTCGCCCTGCCGCTGAGCCACGACGTACTGCGAACCCGCAGCCGCCCGTGCGCCGATGTCGGACACCACAGTGGTGCTGGCGGAGCCGTCCGGACGCAGACCGATGTCCTTGACCAGCGGAGCCGCGTCGTCCGGCGCCTGTCGCAGGTAGACGAAGTTGGTGCCCTGCGGGGTGCACGTGGTGCCCGCACCGGTGCAGTTGGTCAGCACCTGCACGTTGTCAGCGAACCCGGGCTTGATGGTGACGATCGAGCCCGCCTTCACCGGGAACACGGACTTGCCCCAGATCGGCGCGCCCAGCAGGTCGAAGTAGTGCTCCCAGTCCCAGTACGGTCCCGGGTCCCAGTGCATGCCGCGGACGGTGCTCGGGAGCGTGCCCGGGATCTGGTCGTGGCCGATGATGTGCGCCCGGTCGAGCGGGATGTTGTTCTTGGCGGCCAGGTAGCGCACCAGCTTGGCCGAGTTGCGGTAGAGCGACTCGGTGTACCAGGTCGCGCCCTGAGCCGCGAAGCCCTCGTGCTCGATGCCGATGCTGTGCATGTTCACGTACCAGTTGCCGGCGTGCCAGGCGACGTCGTCGGCCTTCACGTGCTGCCAGGTGTAGCCGTCGGACGAGCGCATCGTGTACTGCCAACTCACGTACGTCGGGTCCTGCACCAGGTTGAGCGTGCCCTGCCAGCCGCCCTCGGTGTCGTGCACGATGATGTAGTCGATCTTGCCGGTCTTGGGCCGGTTCGCGAGGTCGTGGTTGCCGTAGTCGCCACCACCCAGGTCCTGGTACGGCGCCGGCAGCCACTCGCACGCGAGAGACTCCGGGCACTCCACTCCGGAGCTCTCAGCCGCAACGCCAGCCGGCAGCGCCAGCTTGCTCACCTGCGACTTGTCCGGCGTGACAGCCACGGCAGGCATCACGACCTGCTGCCCGGTGTTCGTCGTACGGGCCGCGCCGCGCGCCATGATCGCGTAGACGTCGTCCGCGAAGGCCGACGCGGCTGCACGGTCCGCGGCCTCCGCGTACGACGCCACAGCGCCGTACCACTGCGCCGCCGAGGTGTCGGAGCCAACCGGGAGGCCGAGGTTTCGTTGGTACGACGCCAGCAGTGCCGCACCGCCTTCGACGTTCGCGGCGGTCTCATTGCGCAAGGCAACCGGGTCCAGCCCGGTCAGCTCGGACGCCTTGTAGAGCGTCCGCAGAGACTCGGCCTTCGCGACCTTGCGCTTGCCGGAGAGGTCCACGACCGCGGTGGGGTCCACAGCGGTCAGGTGCATCGGCCCGTAGCCGCCGTCGGTGCTCGACGCGCCCTGGTGGTCGTCCCAGCGCGTCTCCGCGTACGACACGGCCAGGAGCACCGACTCCGGTACGCCGTACTTCGCCGCAGCCGCGCTGTAGGGAGAGGCGGACGGATCTGGTGTCGACGCGGACGCGGGTGGACCGCTCGACGACACGCCGGTCACGGTGATGGCCAGCGCTACCGCAGCCAATGCGGCGAGAATCTTCGGACGACGACGCATGATGTTCTCCTGAACCGACGGCGGGGATGCCGGTCACACAGACTGGCAGCCTGATCACTGTGAGTCGAGGCGACTCGGAAGTCAACGGTTAACCAAAACTCGCCACAAAAGGTTCAATACTGACAGCAGCGGTGGCGACAGAGGGTTACGGGAGCAGGACGATGGAAGCGTTGCCGTTGGCGTTCACGACCGGCTGGGCGAGCGGGATCAACGCCTACGCCTGCGTGCTGATCCTCGGCCTGCTCGGCCGGTTCGCGGGCGCCGACGACGTGCCGGAGGCATTGACCAGCAACGGCGTGCTGATCGTCGCCGGGGTGCTGTTCGCGTTCGAGTTCGTCGCCGACAAGATCCCGTACGTCGACTCGGCGTGGGACGCGATCTCGACGGTGATCCGGCCGACCGTCGGCGCGATCATCGCCGCGCTGCTGTCCGGTGCGGCGAGCACGCTGGAGCAGGCCGCGATCGCCACCGCCGGCGGCCTGGTCGCGCTGCTCTCGCACGCGGTGAAGTCGAGCCTGCGGCTGGCGATCAACACCTCCCCCGAGCCGGTCACCAACATCGCCGCGTCGTCCGGTGAGGACGTCGCGGTCGCCGGTGTGGTGACGCTGGCCGCGTTCCATCCGGAGGCCGCGCTCATCATCGCGGGCGTCCTGCTGCTACTCGGCCTCATCGGCGTGTACATCGCCTTCCGGTTCATCAGACGCGGTTGGGCCAGGTTCAAGGCCTGGCGGGAGAGACGCGGCACCCCGACGGCTCGGAGCAGTGCGATCTAATGGCGCGAGTGATAGTCATCGGGGCTGGTCTGGCCGGTCTCGCCAGTGCGGTCCGTCTGGCCAAGCTGGGTCACCAGGTCACCATTTGCGAGCGTGACGAGCGTCTCGGCGGAGTGCTGGGCCGCATCGAAGCAGACGGCTTCAGCTGGGACGCAGGCGCAGCCAGTACGACGCTCCCGGCCGCCCTGCGCGACCTGTTCCGCAAGAGCGGCCGCCCGATCGAGAGCCTGGTTCAGTTGGAGCCAGTGACCGAGCCGCGGCGGCACATGTTCGGTGACGGCTCGGTGCTCGACCTGCCGATCGCCGACCGCGGTGAGCAGCAACAGGCCTGGGCGGACCTAGCCGGAGAAAAGGCGGCCCAACAGTGGACCGCACTGGTCGACGGCTACGGCGAAACCTGGCAGGTACTGCGCAAGACGTCACTGGAGCCGCCGCTGAAGGACAAGCTGCCCATCGGCGCGGTCAGAGCACTCAAGCCCTGGCAGTCACTGGAGCGGGTCGCGCAACGCCAACTGGATGACGACAGGGCACGCGCAGTACTGCGGCACTACGCAGCACAAGGTGGATCGGACGCGAAGCTCACACCGGGGTACGTCGGTGTCTGGTCGTACCTGGAGCGCACGTTCGGCCGCTGGACGATCGAGGGCGGCTTCGCTGCGCTCGCGGACGCGCTGGCGCAACGAACGAGTGAACGGAAGGTGGACGTCCGGACCGGCGCCGAGGTTGTCGCAGTGACCACGTCGGACGGCAGTGTGACCGGCGTACGGCTGGCTGATGGGAGTGCGCTTGCTGCGGACATCGTGGTGAGCGACATCGACCCGCGTGTGCTCTACGAGCAACTGGTGGACGACCCGGTGGCCAAGAAGGTGCGCAAGAGAGTGCAGTCGACGCACCAGGCGCAAGCTGCCTACGTCGTACACCTGGGCCTGCAGGAGCCCGTGCCGAGCCTGCCGTTCGAGACAGTGCTGCACGGTACGCCGACCGTCGTCGTACGGACCGGTGGACAGGCACCGGCCGGGCACCAGGCGTGGTCCGTGCTGGTGCACGGCTACCCGACAGACGACGTACTGGACCTCCTGGTCGCGCGTGGGCTGCACATCCGGGACAAGGTGGTGTCACGGCAGACATCGCCGTCCTGGTGGGCGGGTGTGGCGTGGGAGGGGTACCGCACGGCCCGCCGACGGGCTGCCAACGTGTCGCCGGTCAAGGGCCTGTACTGCGTCGGCGCGGGAGCTCATCCGGGGTCCGGCGTGCCGGCCACGACTCTGGGTGCGGCCATCGTGGCGGACGCGGTCGGAAAAGCCTGAGACCTGGTTGGGTTTCGGCCAACCGGCGCACGTAGGATTGATTGTTCATGTGTGTCATGTCGGGATGGGTGCCCGGCAGTAGAGAGGACCTCGGTGGATCAATCCCCCACGTCGGCCGATCACGAGAACGTCGAGCGCGCTGAGCTGTCGGCTGAGCAGCAACACGTCGACCGGGTGTACGAGCGGGTCGCGGAGGCGGCCAGGTCGGCGTCCAGGATCGCGGTCGAAGGCCACCAACGCGGACAGGCGCAGAACGTCGGCCGGGTCCGCGAGGAGGAGCAGACCGGTCTGTACGAGCGGGACGTGCTGGTGTTCGCGGCGGCTCGCCGGATTGCCGAGCTGGACGCCGAGCACGAGGGACTCGTCTTCGGCCGGCTCGACTCCGACCGCGGTGACGACCAGCCGGCCGCGGACGCCGCCGCGGACCTGGAGAAGCGGTACGTCGGCCGGATCGGTGTCCGCGACGCGGAGTACGAGCCGCTGGTGATCGACTGGCGCGCCCCGGCCGCCGAGCCGTTCTACCGGGCCACGGCCACCGACCGGCTCAAGGTCGTCCGGCGCCGCGTGCTGCGGAACAAGGGCCCGCGGATCATCGGGCTGGAGGACGACCTGCTGGCGCCGGAGCGGGCACCCGAGGACCTGCCGGTCATGGGTGAGGGCGCGCTGATGGCGTCGCTGTCACGCGCCCGTGGTCACACCATGCGGGACATCGTCGCCACCATCCAGGCCGAGCAGGACAAGGCGATCCGGGCTCCTGCCCGTGGCGTGACCGTGATCGGCGGTGGGCCGGGCACCGGCAAGACCGTGGTCGCTCTGCACCGCGCGGCGTACCTGCTCTACAGCGACCGCAGGCGCTTCGAGCGTGGCGGCGTACTGGTCGTCGGACCGTCCGCTGCGTTCATGGCATACATCGAGCGAGTGCTGCCGAGCCTTGGTGAGAACACCGTGTCGCTGCGCGCTGTGGGCGAGCTGGTGGACGGCATCAAGGCCACTGCGGTCGACGAGGCCGACGCAGCCGCGATCAAAGGCTCCCTGCGGATGCGCGGCGTGCTGTCGCGTGCTGCCCGCGACAGGGTGCCCAACGCGCCCACGACGATGCGGGTCTTCGTCGGCGGAGCCACGATCGAGCTGGACGCCAACCAGCTGGACAACGTACGGCGGAACGCGCTGCGCCGGACGCCTCGCAACAGGGCCGCTGCCGAAGCCCGCAAGGGCCTGGTGGCCGCGCTGTGGCAGCGGTTCCCTGACGACCTGCGCAACGGCGTGTACGGCGACCGGGAGGCGTTCGGAGACCAGGTGACCGACACGCCTGCGTTCCGGACGTTCTTCGGCCAGTGGTGGCCAGTGCTGACGCCGGAGTCGGTGCTGCGATGGCTCGGTGACCCGAGGCGGCTGCAGCGCTGGGCACGCAACGACCTCGCCCCCGCTGAGGTCGACTCACTCGCTGCAGCGATCAGTGGCACGGACGAGTTCACCATTGCCGATGTCGCCCTGCTGGACGAGTTGGGCGCTCTGCTGGGACGCGTACCCGTCGCAGAGGTGAAGGACGAGGAGTTCGACTGGCTGGAGGGCCTGTCGGACGGCGTCAACGAGGTGCTGACCACGTCAGAGCGCCGGGCCCGGGCTGTCGCCGCCAGAGAGGCGGAGGAGCCGGAGGAGTACGCGCACGTCCTCGTCGACGAAGCGCAGGACCTCTCCCCAATGCAGTGGCGGATGGTGACCCGCCGTGGCCCGCAGGCGAGCTGGACGATCGTCGGCGACCCGGCGCAGAGCTCGTGGCCGGATCCGGACGAGGCGCGGGCGGCGATGGACTCGATGCTGTCGCACCTGCAGCGGCACTCGTTCCGGCTGTCCACCAACTACCGGAACTCGGCCGAGATCTACGCGTTCGCCGGTGACGTGATCCGGCAGACCCTGCCCGATGCGGATCTGCCCGACGCCGTACGCCGTACCGGTGTGGAGCCCGAGCACCGGGTCGTTGACCACGGCAAGGTTGCCGAGGCGGCGGGAGACGCGGCCGTCGAGTTGCTCCAGCTGGTCGAGGGAACGGTCGGCGTGATCGTGCCACCGAAGCTGCGACCGTCCGTCGACCCGGTGCTCGCCGAGCTGGGCGACCCACGCGTCGTTGCAGTGAGCCCCTTGGAGTCAAAGGGCCTCGAGTACGACGCAGTGGTCGTGGTGGAACCGGACCGGATCGTCAGCGACACACTGGGCGGCGTACGCGCCCTGTACGTCGTGCTGACCAGAGCAACTCAACGCCTGGTCACGGTCAACAGCACGACCAACTGGTTGCCTTAGCCGCGCGGGACGACGTACGAGACCAGGTCGGCGTCGTCGGCGGACAGGTCCGACCAGCGGCAGGTCAGGTGCAGGACGGCCAGGCCGCTGGTCGGGTACTTCTGCGTCAGCTCGACGCGCTCCGGACTGGTGCCGTCCAGAGCGAGCTCGTCGGCCAGCCACGGTACGCCGGGGGCGTGTCCGACCAGGATCACCGTGCGGGCGTCGGCCGGGGCCTCCCGGATGACGTCGAGCAGCTCGTCGGAGTCGGCGTTGTAGATGCGGCGGTCGTACCAGATGTCGGCCGCGGTCGCGCCGGCCTCGGCGGCGTACTGCCAGGTCTCCCGGGTGCGCTGCGAGGGCGAGCACAGCACCAGGTCCGCTTCGATGCCTTGCGCAACGAGGTAGCGGCCGGCCGCGCGGGCGTCGGCCCGGCCCCGGTCGGCCAGCGGGCGCTCCGGGTCCGGCATCGATTCGTGCGGCACCGCCTTCGAGTGCCGGAGCAGGACGAGCGTGCGGTCGATCAGCAGATCCGACGGGTCAGCCATCCGCACAGGATACGGCGGGAAGCCGGGTTCAGGACACGACGGACGAGCGCAGGTTGAGGAACACCTGCCGGGTCGCCGTGGACCTGTTCAGGGTGATGAAGTGGATCCCCGGCGCACCACCCGCGAGCAGCCGCTCGCACAGCTCGGTGGCGATCTCGATGCCGACCTCGCGCACCGCGGACGGCTCGTCCTCGACCGCGAGCAGCCGGTCGGTGACGGCCTTCGGCAACGCCATCCCGGTCAGCTCCGCCATCCGCTGGATCTGCTTGATGTTGGTGACCGGCATGACGCCCGGCAGCACCGGGATGTCGCAGCCCAGCTCGGCAGCGCGCTCGACCAGCCGGAAGTAGTCGTCCGCGCCGAAGAACATCTGGGTGATCGCGTAGTCCGCACCGGCGGCGGCCTTCGCCGCGAGCACCTGCGCGTCGGCCTCCAGCGACACCGCCTCCGGATGCTTGTCCGGGAACGCCGCCACACCGACGCAGAAGTCACCCAGCGAGCGGATCAGCTCGACCAGCTCGATCGCGTGGTTCATGCCTTCCGGGTGCGCGACCCACGGCTGGTTCGGACCGCCCGGCGGGTCGCCGCGCAGGGCGAGCATGTTCCGGACGCCGGCACCGGCGTACGCACCGATCACCGAGCGGAGCTCGTCGCGGGAGTGGGCGACACAGGTGAGGTGGCCGAGCGGCGTGAGCGACGTGTCCTGGGCCACCCGCTCGGTGACCCGGATAGTGCCGTCCCGGGTGGTCCCGCCGGCACCGTACGTGATCGAGACGAAGGTCGGCCGGAGCTGCTCGATCTCGCGGATCGAGCGCCACAGCACCTCCTCGGCCTCGGGCGTCTTCGGCGGGAAGAACTCGAACGAGAACGAACGGTGTCCGCTCGCAAGCAGCTCACGGATCGTCGGCGTGCCGCCGGGAAGCGTCGAAGGGAGACCGTTCGCCATTCCGACAGGTTACCCGCGGTGTCCCCTGCGTGATACTTGCGCGCCGCCACCGACTACGCTCCGAGACGTGTATGGCGATGTGGACATCCCGGCTGAGGTACAGCGCGCGCTGACCGGTTTCCTCGACCTGCAGCAGCAGCGGCTGGAGGCGATCGGGCCGGAGCTGACCGAACAGGTGCAGGCCGCGCGGGACGCGACCAGCGGCGGCAAGCGGCTGCGGCCCGCCTTCTGCTACTGGGGTTTCCGGGCCGCGGGCGGCCAGGTAACCCCAGGAACACCGTCGGCGCAGCCGATCCTGACCGCAGCGGCCAGCCTGGAGATGCTGCACGTCAGCGCCCTGGTGCACGACGACGTGATGGACTCCTCCGACGTACGACGTGGCGCGCCGGCCGCCCACCGTCGCTTCGAGGCCCTGCAGCGGGCCCGGTCCGAGGCGTCCGGGCTCGGCGGCGATCCGGAGCGCTTCGGCGTCGGCGCAGCCATCCTGCTCGGCGACCTGTGCCTGATCTGGGCCGACGAGATGCTGCACACGTCCGGCTTCGACGCGGCGGCGCTGGCCCGCGCGTCCAAGTTCTTCGACGCTGTGCGGGTCGAGGTGACTGCGGGTCAGTACCTCGACCTGGTTGCGCAGGCGAGCGGTGTGTCCGACATGGACCAGGCACTGCGGGTGCTGCGGTACAAGTCCGCGACGTACACGGTCGAGCGGCCACTGCACATCGGCGCTGCGCTGGCCGGTGGCGACCGGCGGTTGGTCGAGGCGCTGTCGGCGTACGGGCTGCCCGTGGGCGAGGCGTTCCAGCTGCGCGACGACCTGCTCGGGGTGTTCGGTGACCCGGCGCTGACCGGCAAGCCGGCCGGAGACGACCTGCGTGAGGGCAAGCGGACCGTGCTGGTGGCGTACGCGGTCGACCACGCGTCGGAGGTGCAGCTGGCCGAGTTCGACCGGCTGTTCGGGCGCCCGGACCTGGACGACGACGAGATCCAGCTGCTGCGCGAGATCCTGCAGGACTCGCGCGCGGTGCAGGCTTGCGAGGACCTGATCACCGAGCGAACCGAGGACGCCCTGGACGCGCTCGACCGCGCTCCCCTGGCCGACGACACCGCCCGCAAGGCCCTGGCCGACCTGGCGATCGCCGCGACGTCGCGGCTGCTCTAAGGCGTCGCCATCAGGTTGATCAGGCGGAGCAGCTCGGCGGTCGGGGCCAGGTCGCCGAGGATGATCACCTTGAGTACGGCGCGATCCTCGTCGTACACGGTCTCCACGCGGAGCCGGCCGATCCCGCTCTGATTGAGCGAACCCATCACGTGCGTGTTGATCCGGTCCGCCCCCGCGCGGTCGATCGCGTCGATGTGCACGATGCTCGACGCCTCGACGTGCCGGGACTGCTCGTCGGCCTCGAGCGCGGCGGCGCTGGTGCCGGTGAACGCCTCCAGGTCCTCCCGGGCGATCCGGTACTGCTTCCCGATCCGGACAGCCTTCAGGCGCCCGTCGCGGACGTAGTTCCGGATCGTGCGGACGTGCAGGCCGAGCCGGCTCGCCACCTGCTCGACCGAGTACAGCTCCTGAGGCATCCGCGTCCTTGTCGTCGGGGACTCCAGGCTACGGCAGTTTCCTTAGAATTCCCTATAATTCGTCAGATAGGGACGTTTGAGGTACTTTAATAGCATGATCTGGAAGTCAGTAGCCGGCCGGAACGCTCTGCATGAGCGCTACCGCGAGCTGCTCGCGACCTGGCCGGTGCCGAGTGAGCAGCGCCTGGTAGCGACCCGCCAGGGCGAGACGTTCGTGGTCAGCAGCGGCCCAGCCGACGCTCCACCGCTCGTCCTCCTGCACGGCTCGGCCAGTACGACGCTGGAGTGGATCGGCGATGTGGTCGCGTGGGCGGAGCACTTCCGGGTCCACGCCGTCGACCTGCTCGGTGAGCCCGGACTGAGCGCGGACGTGCGGCCGGCGCTGGAGGATCACGCCGAGTGGCTGGACGACGTACTCGAAGGTCTGGGCGCGTCCGAGCCGGTGTCGATGGTCGGATCTTCGCTGGGTGGCTGGTTCGCCCTCGACTACGCGATCAGGCGGCGGGTGGCGAAGCTGGCGCTGCTGACGCCGAGTGGGATCGGGCGGCAGAAGTTGCTGGTTTACCTGCCCGCGCTGTTCCTGCTGCCCTGGGGACGCTGGGGAATCGTGCAGACGATGCGGCTCGTCGCGGGCCCGTTGCCCGCAGGGGAAGCAACGGCGTACGGCGACTTCGCCCTGCAGATCCATGAGCACTTCAAGCCCCGGCGGGTGTCGCTGCCGATCTTCAGCGACGAGCAACTGGAGAAGCTCGAGCTGCTCGTGGTCGTCGGCGGGAAGGACCGGATGCTCGACTCGCACGAGACCAAACGGCGGTTGCCGGAGGCGACCGTCTTGCTACCGGACGCCGGACACGTGTTGCCGGCCCAGACCGAGAGGGTGCTGACGTGGTTGAGGAGCTAGGCGGCGTGCGGGTGTTCGTGGCGGACACCGGCGTGGTCGACGAGGGCGACGCCGTACAGCTGATCGCGACCGCGCACTACGAGCACCAGGCCGAGTGGGTCGCGCTGCCGGCCACTGGGCTGGGCGACGAGTTCTTCGAGCTGCGGACCGGACTGGCCGGGGCGATTGCGCAGAAGTTCGTGAACTACCGGATGGGGCTGCTCGTGGTCGGGGACATCTCGGACAAGCTGGCGAGCAGCAAGCCGCTGCGCGACTGGGTACGGGAAAGCAACCGGGGTCGGTCGCTGTGGTTCGTCGACGAGCTGTCCGAGTTGGCTGAGCGACTAATGCCTACAGGACCGGCTGTGAGCTGAGTAGGTCTGGTGTCTCGGCGTCCGGGTGTTCCTGGATGAGCACCCGGAGCTGACCGGACGCCGTGACGTCCTCGGTGAAGATCTGGAGCGCGACGTCGACGGTGTCGTGATCGTGCTCCAGCAGGTGGTGCAGACCGGCCCACAGGACGATCTCGGGCTCGCCGGTGGAGCGGTCGCTCAGCGAGTCGGCGAGCGCGTCCCAGTTGCGCCCGAACCACCGCGGCAGGTCGAACGCGGTCGCACACAGGTCGAGGAAGCCGGACTTGTCGTGCAGCTCGCTGGTGTCCAGCAGGACGAAGCCCCAACCGGCTTCGGTCGCGGCACGCCGTACCTGGTCCGTGGTGGTGTCCGACGGCCAGCGGTAGACACCGGGGCGCAGGCCCTTGGTCAGCAGCGTGCGCAGCTCAGTCATCCGGTCCCCCCGTCCGCCCCGATCCGGCGGAACGACGTGTAGTGGTCGTCGGTGTAATAACGCTCGCCACCCTTCCCGGTCACGATCCGCCGGGCGCCGCGGTCGCTCTCCCCCGGCGTCTTCACGGTGTACTCCCGGTAGTACCCACGGTCCTGCTGGGGCAGCAGCTTCTCGAAGTTGCCGAACACCACGCCGTCGCGGCTGTACGGGAACGGCCCGCCCTGGTCGATCAGCTTCAGCGTGTCCCGCGCCTCGTTCGGCAGCTCCGCCACCGCGACGATGGTCAGACCGCTGTCCGGATCGGTGCCGCTCGTCTTCTCCTGCGTGCTGCACCCGAACAGCGCGGCCGCCAGCGTGATCACCAGCATCGCGATCACCACGATCGCGACGATCCGGGCGGTCTTCGGGTTGTTGATCACCCGGCGCTCCGCAACCGCCTGCTGAACTCCGCAGCCGCGGCCGCCGGGTCGTCCGCGTCGGTGATCGCTCGTACGACGACCACACGCGAAGCGCCCGCTTCAAGGACCTCGTCCAGCCGGCCGAGGTCGATCCCGCCGATCGCGAACCACGGCTTGGACTGCTGCCGGCTGGCCGCGTACGAGACCAGCTCGAGCCCCGCGGCCTGGCGGCCCGGCTTGGTCGGGGTCTCCCAGGTCGGGCCGACGCAGAAGTAGTCCGAGCCCTGCTCGGCGACCGCAGCGTTCACCTCGCTGAACGTATGCGTGGAGCGCCCGACGATCGGCTCCGGACCGATGACGGCCCGCGCCGCATGCACCGGCAGGTCCCGCTGTCCGAGGTGCAGTACGTCGGCCCCGGCGGCGAACGCGATGTCCGCACGATCGTTGACGGCGAGCAGCATGCCGTGCCGCTTGCAGGCGTCCGCGAAGACCTCCAGCGCGGCCAGCTCGTCGGCGGCCTCCATCTCCTTCTGACGCAGCTGCACGATGTCCACGCCACCGCTCAGCGCGGCGTCGAGGAACTGTTCGAGGTCGCCCTGCTTCTCGCGCGCATCCGTGCACAGGTAGAGCCGGGCGTCATGGAGTCTCTCGGTGCGCTCAGTCACACCGCCAAGCCTGCCATGCCGACCCCGTCGTAGGGTTGTGGCATGCCTGTGTTGACATCCGATGTGGTCGTGATCGGCGCTGGGCTTATCGGTCTTGCCACCGCGTGGCGGCTGGCGGCAGACGGTATCCAGGTGACGGTATGTGACCCGACACCCGGCATCCAGACCTCCAACGTCGCCGCCGGCATGCTGGCCCCGGTCACCGAGGTCGAGTACGGCGAGGACGAGCTGCTCGCGCTCAACCTGGCCAGTGTGGCCGCGTGGCCCACGTTCGCCGCCGAGCTGGAAGCCACCACCGGCATGTCCGCCGGTCTGCACCAGACCGGGACGCTCTCGGTCGCGTACGACGTCGACGACGCGGCAGCCCTCCGGCGACTGGCCGACTACCAGCGACGGCTCGGCCTCGAGGTCGAGGAGCTGTCTGGTCGCGACGCCCGCAAGCGCGAGCCCATGCTGGCAGCCGGCGTCTCCGGCGGCGTGTGGGTCCCGGGCGACCACTCGGTCGACAACAGGCAGGCAGTGGCGGCGCTCGTCCGCGCGCTGGAGGTCTCCGGCGTCACGCTGATCCGTGAGCGCGTGTCCGAGGTCATCACGTCCGGTACGACGGCTGTCGGCGTACGCCTGGGCAACGGGGACACCGTGCATGCCGGGCACATCATCGCTGCGGCAGGACCGTGGTCCGGGCAGCTGGACGGCGTACCGCACGAGCTGCGTCCGCCTGTGCGTCCGGTGAAGGGTGAGGTACTGCGGCTGCGGGTGCCGGAGGCTTATCGGCCGGCCCTGAGCCACGTCGTACGGGCGACCGCGCGAGGCTTCTCCGTGTACCTCGTCCCGCGGCCTGGTGGTGAGCTCGTGGTGGGTGCGACCAGTACTGAGCTCGGCTACGACACTCGAGTGCTCGCCGGTGGCGTGTACACGTTGCTGCGGGACGCACGGACCGTGTTGCCGGTCACGGACGAGCTGGAGCTCGTGGATGCGATCGCCGGGCTGCGGCCGGCCACTCCGGACAACGCGCCGGTCCTGGGACCGTCCGGGCTCGATGGGTTGCTGTGGGCAACGGGTCACTACCGCAACGGTGTGCTGCTGACGCCGATCACCGCGCAGATCCTCGCGGACACGGTCCGCAGCGGCGTCGTCCCCGAGCTCGGGAAGCCGTTCCTCGGCAGCAGGTTCTGACCCAGCGGTTGCTCTGAGCAAGCACCGCTTGTGAACTACACGCATGTAGTTCAGCCTTGAATTGTAAACATTGGATTACAGGCGTAACAAGCACCCCATCGGCCCCTGTTGTCACATCCGTATCAGCACTTACGGTCAAGTGACGTTCACACGGGGAGATGGAACATGCGTAACGTCGTACGTGTACTGACCGGCATCGCCGTACCGGTGCTGACCGCGGCGGTGATCACCGCCGGCTCGCCGGGCTTCGGCTCCTACCAGGTGAAGAACGGCGACACCCTCAGCCACATCGCGAGTCGCTACGGCACCACCGTCAAGACTTTGGTTGCCCTGAACAACCTGCCGGGCACCGGCAACGCGATCTACGCCGGCGAGGTGCTCAAGGTGCCGGGCAAGAAAGGCACTACGGCGGCGCACCCGGCGAAGCGATCCCAGCTCGGGCGGGTGACGTACGTCGTCAAGCCGGGCGACACCGTGTCCGAGATCGCCAAGCGCTTCAAGTGCTCGCAGGCGAACCTGCTGGCCGCCAACGGCCTGCGCGCCGGCGACCACATCTACGCCGGCAAGCCGCTGCAGGTCCCGGTCAAGGTCCGCCCGAAGGCCAAGGCGCCGGTCAAGAAGAAGAACAACACCTTCGCCGGGCGCACCTACCCCGACCACATCGTCGCCCGCGCCGACCGCAACCGGGCGATCCTGAAGAGCCGCAAGCTGCCCACCCGGGCCCAGATGCGCACGCTCATCGTCAGCACCGCCAAGCGGCACGGCGTCGACCCGGAGCTCGCCCTCGCGGTGAGCTGGCAGGAGTCGGGCTGGAAGCAGCGGGTGGTCTCCCCCGCGAACGCCGTCGGGGCGATGCAGGTGATCCCGTCGACCGGGCAGTTCGCCTCCTCGATCGTCGGGCGGAAGCTGGACCTGCTCCGGCCGCAGGACAACGTCACCGCCGGCGTGGTCCTCCTGGACCGGCTGACCGGCGCGGCCCGGCTGGACATCGCCGTCGCGGGCTACTACCAGGGGCTGGGCGGGGTGACGCGGAACGGGATGTACCCGGACACGAAGGTCTACGTGAAGAACGTCCTCCGGATCAAGGCCCAGCTGGAGCGCGGCTGGGACCCGTTACGGTGACTGCGGTGCGCCTGGCACGGTCACGCTGAGCCGTTATCTACACTCTCAGAGCAGAACGGCTTGGAGAGGCGGCTCACCGCAAGTGACGGACGACGTGGACACGCAGGTCAGCGACCGCCTCGTCGGGCGAGTGCTCGACGGACGGTACCGCGTGGGCGCGCGCGTCGCCAAGGGCGGCATGGCCACTGTCTACCAGGCCCTCGACATGCGGCTGGACCGGGTTGTCGCGCTCAAGGTGATGCACGACGGGCTCGGCGACGACGCCCAGTTCGCCCGCCGGTTCGTGGCCGAGGCCCGCGCCGCCGCCCGCCTCTCGCACCCGAACGTCGTCGCCGTCTTCGACCAGGGCGACGACGACGGCACGCTGTTCCTGGCGATGGAGTACATCCCCGGCCGCACGCTGCGTGACGTCATCCGCGAGCAGGCGCCGCTGTCCCCGTCTCGAGCGCTTGACCTGCTGGCGCCGATCCTGTCCGCGCTCTCGGCAGCGCACGACGCCGGCATCGTGCACCGCGACATCAAGCCGGAGAACGTGCTGATCTCCGACAACGGCGTGGTGAAGGTCGCGGACTTCGGCCTGGCCCGTGCGGTCAGCGCGACCGGCAACACCGCGACGCAGGGCCTGCTGATGGGCACGGTGTCCTATCTGGCACCAGAGCTCGTCACTGACGGTAGTGCGGACGCCCGCTCGGACGTGTACTCGTCCGGCATCCTGCTGTACGAGATGCTCACCGGCACCAAGCCCCACTCCGGTGACACCCCGATCCAGGTCGCCTACGCGCATGTCCACGCCGACGTGCCTGCGCCGTCGGAGGAGCAGCCGAGCATCCCGCCGTACGTCGATGCGCTCGTGCAGCGCGCGACGGCGCGGGACCGGGACCTGCGGCCGGCCGACGCGCGGGTGCTGAGCCGCCAGGTGCGCCGAGTGCGCAGTGCGCTCGACGAAGGCCTGCCGGACGACCCGGAACTCACCGGCGACCTGACTGTGCCGATCCGGCAGATCCGCCAGGACAGCGGGTACGACGACGGCTACACGCGCGGCGCGCCCGAGGAGGACGGGCAGGTGCTGCGGCACGACACGATCGTCGTACCGGTGGAGAACGGGCGGCCCACAGGTGCCGCGCGGGTCCAGGTGCCACCGCAGCGGAAGGGCCGTGGGCTGATCGCGCTGATCGCCATCCTGGCCGCTGCCATCGGCATCGGTACAGCGGCCTGGTACTACGGCATCCACCGCTACACCGCCACGCCCAACCTGGTGAACATGGAGCCGGCGGTCGCCGCGGAGGAGGCCGGGAAGGCCGGGTTGCGGACGACCCTGGCCAACCAGGACTTCTCCGAGGAGGTGCCTACGGGCCACGTCATGGCGACCGACCCCGCCCCCGGCGACCGGATCCGCAAGGAGGGTGAGATCGGTCTCACCGTTTCCAAGGGTCCGGAGCGGTACCGGGTGCCGCAGCTCGCCGGACTCGACGTGGAGGCGGCGAAGCGGGCGCTGGACCCGATCAAGCTGATCACCGGGCAGATCAACGAGCAGTACAACGAGACCGTGCCGGCGGGCCGGGTGATCGCGTTCAGCCCGAGGTTCGACACGGTCGTGAAGCCCGGCACGGCGATCAACCTCGCGGTCAGCAAGGGCAAACGGCCGATCACCGTCCCGGACACGACCGGCAAGTCGTACCGCGACGCCAGCAAGGAACTGCGCAAGCTCGGCTTCGTGGTCGGTCGGACGGACCAGTACGACGAGAAGGTCGCCGAGGGTAAGGTGATCAGCCAGAGCCCCAACACCGGCACGCTGTTCGCCAAGGACAAGGTGCAACTGGTGGTGTCGAAGGGCCCGCCGCTGGTCGAGGTCCCGAACGTCAAGGGCAAGCGGCTCGCCGACGCGCAGCGGATCCTGACCGAGGCAGGTTTCACGGTGAAGACGGAGCGGGCGCCCTACGGCCTCGGCCTGAACATCGTCGCGGCCCAGAACCCGGGCGCCAAGAAGAAGGTCAAGCCGGGCAGCGAGGTCGTCATCACGGTTCTCTAGTCGTTTTGCCCCGGCCGGTGGGCGTCTGATGAGATGTCCGGCGTGAATCACCCGCGTCTCGCCGTACTGGCCCTGCTCGCGGTCGCGGCGGCGTGGGGATCGACGTTCTTCCTGACCAAGGACCTGCTCACCAGGATGGACGTCGCCGACTACCTGGCGTTGCGGTTCCTGATCGCCTCGGTCGCGCTGATCCTGGTGCACCCGCCCGCGATCGCCCGGCTCAGCCGCCTGGACCGCGGCCGGGCGGTTGCCCTCGGCATCACCTACGGCATCGCCCAACTGGTCCAGACCGAGGGCCTGCGGCACACCTCGGCGAGTGTCTCCGGCTTCGTCACCGGCATGTACGTCGTCTTCACGCCGCTGCTGGCCGCGGTGATCCTGCGGCACAAGATCGGCCGCTGGGCCTGGGTCGCTGTGTTCCTCGCCACGGTCGGCCTCGGCGTCCTGTCGCTGCGCGGCTTCAGCCTGGGCACCGGCGAACTGCTCACGCTGGCCTCGGCCGGTCTGTACGCGCTGCACATCATCGGTCTGGGCGCCTGGTCCACCCCGTCGAACGCCTTCGGGCTGTCCGCGCTGCAGATGGTCGTGATCACCTGCGTCTGCGCGATCGGCGCCGTACCGGGCGGCTTCGCTCTGCCGGGCACGGGTGCTGACTGGGTCAGCGTCTTCTACATGGCGCTCGTCGCGGGAGCGCTGGCCCTGATCGTCCAGACCTGGGCTCAGGCACACCTCACTCCCACTCGCGCGGCGATCGCGATGACAATGGAGCCGGTGTTCGCGTCGTCGTTCGCCGTCCTGTTCGGGGCGGAGAGCGTGACGTGGCGGATGCTGGTGGGTGGCGCCCTGGTGCTGTCTGCCATGTACTTGGTGGAACTCGCACCGCGGCGCAAGTTCGAGGCCGAAGTGCAGCACCTGGCTCAATAGGGGGAGACGATGCGGGACGACGGCGCGCGGCGGGTCCGGTGGTTTCCGGCCGTCGTGATCGCGGTCCTGCTGGCGTTCCTGGCCGCCGGGACGACGAACAACCTCCTGCGCAATCCCCAGCCGTTGCTGGTCGCGGAGGGCGTGCCGGGGGCGTCCACGCTGACCGCCGACGACGGTCGGTACGACGACATGATGCAGCACGCGATCGCCGACCTCGACGCCCTCACGTTGCCGAACGGCGCGGCCCTTGCCGGCTGGGACGGTCCGTGGCGCTTCGTCTGGCCGCGGGACGCCTCCTTCGTCGCCGCCGCGTACTGCGCGATCGGCCGTACGGCGGACGCCGTACGAGTGCTCGACTTCCTCGACGGGGTCAGGCCGTCGACCGGTCGCTGGGAGGCTCGCTATTCGTCCAGCGGGGAGGCTGTCCGGGACGGGCGCGAGGCACAACTCGACGGATCGGGATGGGTGCTGTGGGCAACGTGGTTCTGCAAGGCCGGGGGCAGCTACTGGGAGCTGGTGCGGGAGTCGGCGGACCAGATCGTCACCGAGCTCGGGCCGGACGGCCTGCCTGGGCCGTCGCCGGACTACTGGGAGCGCCCCGAGTCGGAGCCGACCCTCGGCACTGTGGCTCCGCTGCTCACCGGGTTGCGGTCCGCGGTCGGGATGGCCACGGAGCTGCGGCATCCGGACGACGCCGCACGCTGGTCCGCGGCGCTGGAGAAGTTGTCTGAGGCAACGGATCGGCATTTCGGACCGGACTACCCGCGGACGCCCGCGCGGGCGGTTTCCTTCCTCGAACCGGGGCTTGAGCCGATCGGGGTGGGCGGCGGTGCGGACTCGATCGTCACCGTGCTCGGTCCACCGTTTGCGCCACGCCGTACTGAAGTCGACCATGCGATCGACCGGGCGCGCGCCGCACTGACGCAGCCGAATGGCGGGGTCACGCCGGGCGAGGACTGGCGGACCGATGGGGTCGCCTGGACACCGGAGACCGCGTTGTTCGCGTTGAGCGCTGCGGCCCGTGGGGATCGGGCTACGGCGGGCGAGCTGCTGAACTGGCTGAACGAGTACCGCACGAGCACCGGAGCTCTGCCGGAGAAGGTGAACCGCAACCTGCAGCCGGCCGGCGAGGCTCCCCTGGGCTGGACCTCAGCCCTGGTCGTCCTCGCCGGCGCTGCACTCGAGCAGCCGTTGCCGATCCCTTAGCAGATCTCCATGGCGTCGTGCACCGGCGCTTCCGGGCGCGCAGTACTGGTCTTGACCGAGTAGAAGAACGCGGTCGAGGCGATGTCGTCCTGGAGCGGGAGGTAGCGGCCGCCGGAGCGCCAGCCGAGGGCCTGGACGTCGACGCGCAGCTTCTCCTTGAAGCGGATCGGGTCTGGCAGGTGGAAGCGGTACATGCCGAACCGCTGCTGGCTGGCGTACTGCCCGTCCGGCCGGATCACCTGCGGCATGCCGAGGTACGGCGTACTGAACTCGGTGTAGCCGCCGAGGTGGGGTACGTCGAAGTTCCACGCGCCGCCGAAGTAGTCCTCGGTCCCGGTGCCGCAGATGGTCGGGAACTCGTCGTCGCCGTCGAGGTAGAACTTGACCTCGCCCTCGCCCCACCAGCCGCTGCTGTTGACGCCCCACGCGACGTACGTGCCGACGTAGTGGCCCGGACCCTCGACACCGTCCAGCAGGGTGTGCACAGTCTTGGCGGGCAGCGGGTTGCTCCGCCGCCACTGCGCGTGCAGGTACGCCGTGTTGTCCGGTACGGCGCCCAGCCAGTAGTCGACCTGGAAGTACACGACCACCGCCTCGTCGTGGGTGTTCTCCAGCGTCAGCTTGGCCTCGGACTGGAACGGCATCTCCCAGTAGCTGTTGAAGCCGCCGTTCGGGTTCACCGCGACCGGGAGCGAGTTGACCTGGGCGAACTTGCCCCAGCCGGAGCAGAAGAAGTCGCCCACGGGCGTCTCGATCGCCGGCGCCTCGTCGCCGTCCCAATGCGCACGCAGCACCAGCCGGCGCCAGTTGTCGACGTGCGTGGTGAGCCAGATGTGCGTGATGCAGCCCTGGCCGGCGATGTCGGCCAGCGTCGCGGTCTCCCCCGGGCCGATCTCGATCGACGGCGACACCTTCCAGCCCTGGCCGAGATCCCGGGCCGCCTTCGCGCCGGTCCCCTCGGTCCGGCGGCCGCCCTGACCGGGCTCACCGGTGGGGTTCTCCGCACTGATGGAGCGCGTCTCGACGTCCACGATCGCGCTGATTCCGGACAGCTTCCCAAGAGTCATACCCGCGACCTTAGGTCGCGGACGGGTCTGTGAGAAATCGATTGCCCAGCAACTGGACTCAGCAGATCGGGTCCTGGTGTCGTCTGTAGTGGTGTAGACCGCCGGCACCTGGGAGGGGACGTGACCTTCGACGAGTGGACCCGCTCGGGGCTGCCTGGACTGCTCCGGTTCGCCACCGCGTTGTGCGGCTCGGGACACCTGGCCGAGGACCTGGTGCAGGACGTCGCGATCAAGGCGCACCGGAACTGGTCCCGTGTCTCCAGCGCCGGACATCCGGACGCCTATCTGCGGCGGATGGTGGTCAACGAGTACCTGTCCTGGCGGCGCAAGTGGTCCCGGTACGTGCCGCGAGCCGAGATCTTCCCGGCCGAGGAGACCGCCGACCACGCCGACGCGGCCGCCGATCGGGACGTTCTGATCAGCGAACTGGCCAAGCTGCCTCGGCGGCAGCGCGCCGTACTGGTCCTTCGGTACTACGGCGGCCTGAGCGATGCCGAGATCGCCGAGACCCTCGGCTGCTCGGCCGGCACCGTCCGCGCGCACGCCTCGCGCGCCCTCGCGACCCTCCGGATCGAACTCGCCACCCCGACTCTGACCTCGGAAGTGAACCATGCGTACTGAGGAAGACCTCCGCGCCGCCTTCGACCACCTCGCCGGCACGGCCCCGGCGCCTGACGAGCTGCTCACGAAGCTTGGCCGCGTACGACGTCGCCGTACGCCTCTCGTTGTCGCCACAGCGTTGGCGACTGCTACGGCTGCGATCGCTGGGCCGATCGTCGTGAGTCAGTGGAACGACAGGCCGGTGACGGCTGAGCCTCGGAACTCGGCGTGGACGCCGTGGGTCGATCTGCCGGTGCCGAAGGGGATGAAGGTCAATCCGGGCGTGTACACGGCGAATCGCCAGGACTACGAGTTGATCGGGTTCACCGGCAAGCCGTGGATCACCACCTGCCTGCTCACCGTGCATCGCAACGGTGACTTCGACCCGGTGAAGATCCCGGCCGGCAGTCCTCGCGTCGACCTCAACGGCCGGCCGGGCCGGGTCGTCCGCTCGACGCTGAGCCGGCCGTTCATCCCGGCGCCTCGCGGGTACCTCGGGGTCATCCAGGGCGACCCGCTGCAGACAGTGGTCTGGCAACCGGGCGACGGCTTGTGGGCGCTGCTGACCTGCAGTTCGCAGCAGGAGCTCGGGACCCTCAAGGTGCCGCAGATCGATGCGCCGTACCAGGCCAACGAGCCGCTCGCGGTGACGATCGCGAAGTCGATCTCACCAGGGACGCGGACCCTCGGATCGCCGGTCAAGGTGGGCTACCTGCCCTCTGGCCTGCGGCCCGATCGCATCACCTATCGCAGCCCGGACGCCGGGGTCGAAGGGTCCGGGCAGAACTTCACGATTGATGTGAGCGATGGCGATCCCGCGACCGGCTTCCGGCCCCGCGACCTGAAGGGCTCCGCCAAGGTCGACCGCCCGTACGACCCCCGGCCTGGGGACGACCTGCGGATCAGGGTCACCACCGACAAGTTCTGGAACCAGATGTCGCGCTTCCCCGAGCCCAAGCCCGACCTGACCATCAACGGCATGAAGGCCTGGTACATCGCCGAGCTGGCCTTCGGCGAGCCGGTCGACCGCCCGAAACCGCCCAAGACCGCGATCCGACTGGAAGGCAACGGGGTGGCCGTCGTCATCCAGGACCTCACCACCGCGCCTGACCAGGACAAGCTCCGCAAGGTCGCCGAGACACTGCGGCTGGCCGGGAATCCCCGCGACCCGAACACCTGGTTCGACGCCGCCGTTGCGATCCCCTGATCGTTGGCCGCCGACCACGATCGGGCCTGTTGGTCGCCAGGCGCCGACGCGGACCCGCGCACGTGCCGCAGGCGGGAGCCGGCGCTCCGGCTGACCGGCTCCCGCCTATATGCCTTTTGGGTTATATTGACGGCATGGACAGCCAACGTGGAACGGTCTTCGAGACCGACGACGGCCGAGTGGCAATCCGCTTCATCCGCCTCCTCCCCCACCCACCGGAGAAGGTCTGGCAGGCCATCACCGACCCGACCCAACTGTCCGTCTGGTTCCCCGCGGTCGTCGACCTTTCCCGCCCAGCCGGGGCGGACCTCTTCTTCGGCGTCACCACCGAACAACACCGCCGCTACGGCATGGCCGACGACCCGACCGCCGCCCCCAACGGCCGAATGCTCCGCAACGAACCCTGCTCGGTCCTCGAATACGAATGGTCCGGCGAGATCCTCACCTGGCAGATCACCGGCACGGCGGAGGGCAGCCGGCTCGTCTTCACCAACGTCCTGACCGACCCCGAGTCCGCCGGACCAGCCTCCGCAGGCTGGCAAGCCGGCCTCGAAGTAATCGAAGCCCAACTAAACAACACCCCCATCACCTGGAACCCCCTAGACCGCGCCGAACACCTAACCACCAACCCCACCCCCTAACCCACCCACCCCACCGCCACCCGCCACCAACCCAAGCCGCCGCCAACTGCTGGCCTCCTCAGCCATCCGCCGGCGGCCAGTGTGCGGCGGACGGCCGCGGCCCGCGGCGGACGGCGGGCGGCCGGCGGCCCGCGGCGACGGCCCGCGGTGACGGCCCATGGATCGTGCCGGCTGACGGTTATGTGACCGATAGCGGGTTCTAGCGCGCCAGCGGTGCAACAACCCGACAGCCAGCGCGCAGCGCGGCCGCTCCACGCCAGCAGGCCCGCTCCGGCCCGTGGCCCGCCAGCCGGTGGGTGGCGGGCGCTGGAATGCCGGCTGGCGGGCTATTTGACCGCTGGTGGGTTGCAGAGCCTGTTGCAGAATCACCGACCGATCGAGCTCAGTGGGGACAGTGCGCCGATCGACCCCGAATTCACTGTCTGAGTGGAGCGCGGACGGCCGATCGGCGAGAAAAGTCGCGGCGTGTTGGTGTGGACAGAGAGCCCCAAATCCATTTTGCAACAGGCTCTGCAGCGCGTTAGTGGTGAGACAACCCACCAGGTCGGCCGGGGGGTGGGTTGCTGGGGTGAGCAGGGTGGGTCAGCAGGCGCGGATTTTGGCTTGTAGGCCGTTGGTGAAGGAGAGGCAGGCCCAGGGGCGGCCCTCGGTGGCCTTGGCGCGGACGATCAGGGGGAAGGCGTCGGCGCCGCGGACCTGTGGGCTCCGCTCGGTCTTCAGCGAGCCGATGGCGCCACCGCGGGCCTCGGCTGCATTCTTCACGTCCTCGACGGTGACGACACTGCGGGCGTTCTTCGTCGCGGCGTTCTCGGCGTCGGTCGCGACTGCGAGGGCGAAGTCGATCTCCGGCGGGGTCGCCCAGGTGGTCTGCGTCACCGGGAACACCAGCCCGAACATGACCAGCCCGATCGCCGTGACGATCTGCCTGATCCGCCGATTCTGGTCGGTCAGCAGGAGGGCGGCACAGCAGAGCGCCAGAGCCAGGGTGAGACCGCGCAGGATCCAGTGCCGGTCCAGCCGGCTGTCGACGGCCAGCGCGGCGGCGAGCGCGACGACCACGCACAGGACGGCGGCGCCGAGCGCCTGGATCCGGGGAGACACCGATGGCATGCGCAGACGATAGTCCCGCCCCGCAGCAGCAGCCGAACGCCCATGCCGGTCGTCGGGCCGGTGACGCCGCGCCCAGTTGCCCGCGGTCGGGACGGTGACGCCGCGCCCAACTGCCCGCTGTCGGGTCGGTGAGGCCGGGTCCAGTTGTCCGCGGGCGCCGGACGGCGGCGTATGACCGCACGTCCGTTCGTCGCAGCGCACGGCCCGCTCACCGCTCGACGCGCCGGTCAGCATCGTGCACCGTTGACGCTCCTGGCAGATTCAGTCAAGTCGTGTCCGGTGATCCCACGCCGCCGCGACCAGGTGCTCAGTACGGCGCGGCGCCGTACCGGGAACCGCGCAGCAGGCGTGGGATCACCGGACGCGGCTGTAGTCCCACCGCCCCCTAGGGATTGGATCGGCCCGTGACCGAGAAGCCTGGTTCGTGGAGCATCTCCCGGCGTCGTGCACTTCAGCTGAGTGGTGGCGTCGCTGCGGCCGGCACGCTGCAGACCACCGCGACCGAAGCAGCGACCGCCTCCCCCACAGCAACTCCGAACCAAGCAGTGCTGACCGAGGGCACAAACTTCATGGTCGCTGTCTCGCCGGACGGGAAGTGGCTGGCGTTCGATCTGGTCACCGCCATCTGGGTGACACCCGCGGCGGGTGGAGTGTCCCGGCGACTGACCGACGACCTCCAGGACGCGACGCGGCCGCGGTGGGCGCCGGACGGGCGCACGATCGTGTTCCAGTCGTATCGGGACGGCAACTTCCACCTGTGGACGATCGACGCCGACGGCTCCGGGCTCAGGCAGCTGACCACCGGGCGGTACGACCACCGCGAGCCGCACTACACCCCCGACGGCAGGTACGTCGTCTTCTCCTCGGATCGCGGCGGCAACGGCAGCTACGGCATCCACCGCCTCGAGCTGAGCACCGGGACGATCGTCGCCCTGACCGATGACGCGACCGAAGAGGCCGAGCCGGCTGTCTCCGCTGACGGCACCAAGGTCGTCTTCACCGTCGACGCAGCGTCCATCGTCGAGCTCGACCTCAAGACCGGCACACGCACGACCCTCGTCCCCACCCAAACCGGCAGCACTGTGTACGGCCCGGCCTACTCCCCCACCGGCCAGCTCGCCTACGTACGTCTCACCGGCCCGGTCTGCGATCTGATTGTCAACAATCAGAAAGTCACCAATGGCAAGGACGTGTTCGCGGTCCCACCGTCCTGGGGATCCGACCTGTACTACACCGCCGACGGCCACGTCCTGCGTCACCAGGCCGACGGTGCGCACACCGTCGTACCCTTCACCGCGATCGTGCCGGTGACGTCGAAGCGGCCGCGGTCGAAGGCGCCGGATGTGGAGTCCACCGCACGGCGACAGGTACGAGGGATCGCGAGCCCGGCCGTCTCGCCGGACGGGAAGTGGGTCGCCTTCCGGGCACTGAACGCGTTGTGGCTCGCGGCAACGACTGGCCGAGAGCAACCACGCAAGCTCGTTGCCGACGGCTACTTCAACTCCGATCCGGACTTCTCCCCCGACGGGACGAAGCTGCTCTACGCCAGCGACCGCGACGGCACCGCCGACCTCTGGCTGCACGATCTCAAGACCGGTGCCGACAGCAAGCTCTCGTCGTTGCCCGGGGCACAGACCGCGCCACGGTTCTCCCCCGACGGCAAGCAGGTCGCGTATCAGGACCAGGACGGCATCGCCTGGACATTCGACCTCGCGTCCGGCCAGGTCCGCCAACTGACGCCGACGCTGTTCCAGCCCGGTCGGGTGAGCTGGTCGCGGGACGGGAAGACGATCGTGCTCGCCGCGGTCAAGCCGTTCTCCAAGCGGTTCCGCGAAGGCACCAGCCAACTCCTGTACGTCGACGTCGAAACCACCGCACTCGAGTACGTCGAGCCGATGCCGTTCCGCTCCCTCGCCACCCGCGGCGACGACGGTCCGGTCTTCTCCCCCGACGGCAAGCACCTCGCCTTCGTCATAGAGAGTCTCCTGTACGTCGCCCCGGTCGACAATCGCGGTCGCTTCACGGCCAAGCCACGACCCGTCACCGATGAAGTCACCGACTCACCGGTCTGGCAGGACAACACCACGCTGCTCTACCTGAACAACGGCCGCCTCCGCCGCACCACTGTCACCGGCTCCCGCCCACAGACCGTCAAACTCGACCTGCAGTGGCGCCGCGCGACGGTCAACCAGCACGTCACGATCCACGCCGGCGCACTGTGGGACGGCCGCGCGACCACGCTCCGCCGGGACGTTGACGTCGAACTGGATGGCTCGCGGATCGCCGCCGTACGGCCGCATCAGGGCGAGGCTGACATCGATGCGAAGCACCTGACCGTGATGCCTGGGTTGATCGATGCGCACAACCACTGGCACCTGCGCGGTCGCGCGTGGGGTGCTCGGCAGGGCAACTTGTGGCTGTCGTACGGGATCACGACCACGCGTTCGCCGGGCGACCCGGTCTATCAGATGCAGGAAACGCGGGAGGCGCTCGCGCACGGATCGCTGCTTGGGCCGCGGTACTTCGCGACCGGTGAGGCGATCGACGGATCGCGGGTCTACTACAACTTCATGCGCCCGACGCTCTCGCTGCGGCAGCTCGGTCTCGAGCTCGACCGGGTCGAAGGACTCGCCTACGACCTGGTGAAGACCTATGTCCGGCTACCCATCGAGTACCAGCGGCGCGCGATCGCCGCCGTACACCGGCTTGGGTTGCAACTGTCGTCGCACTACCTTTACCCGGCCGAGCACCTCGGCATGGACGGGATGGAGCACACCGGCGCGACGAACCGGCTCGGGTACTCGCACACGGTGAGTCGGCTCGGGCGCGCGTACGCCGACGTCGTCACGCTGTTCACCAAGGCCGGGCTGTCCGTCACGCCGACTCTGTTCAACTCGACGATGGCCCACGTCGACGACCCGTCGCTGCTGACCGACCGCCGTACGACGACTCTCTTCCCGACCTGGGAGTACGACGCCCTGCAGAGCGAAGTGAACACAGCCAAGGGACCTGCGGGCGTGACCACGCGGGAACTGCTCCGAGGCAACGTCGACATGGTGCTGCGGATCCACCGTGGCGGCGGGTTCGTCATCTCCGGCACCGACACCCCGCTGGACAACATCGCGATCTCGCTGCACGCGAACCTGCGTTCGATGGTGGCCGGCGGCTTCACGCCGTACGAAGCCCTCACCACTGCGACCCGCAATCCCGCGCGCTGGCTCAACCTCGAAGACAAACTCGGCGTCATCCAACCCGGCGCCCAAGCCGACCTCTCGTTCGTCACCGGCAACCCGCTCACCGACATCCGAGCCGCAGCCGCCGTAGACCGCATCATGATCGCCGGCAAACTCCACACGGTCGACGACCTCCTCGCCCCGTACGCCGCCACACCCAAGCCCCTGGCCGGACCAACCCCACTCACCCGCGCCCAGGCCCACTCCCACGACACCACCTACTGGTGGCACGAACCCGAATGGCTCCACCGAGCCTGCTGCGAAGGCTGATGCAATCAGCCCACGCGGTGCTACGCACGGCTCCTACGTCGCCGCGCTACGCCCCGCTCCCACCCACCCCCGGCTCATCGCCGGTCTCCCCTAGCCGGCTGCCGCCGGCCCTTGCGGGCTACCGCCCGCGCCGGCTGCCTCGCACTGGCGCTCACCCGTGGTCAACTGAGCGGGGCGTGATGGCGAAAGATGCCGCCGGCTACTCGCGTGCCTCGGTGCTGCCTGTTGACTGGTCCGACTGCAGAGCGAACGAGATCACCACTTCCTCGACGACCACTGGGTCGGCGAGATTCGAACGACTCGTTGCCGAAGGCCAACGATCACCCTATTCGCAAGACACCTGCCGTCGCACGCTCACGAAGTACGCACGACTGCCTCGGCGCCGCCACCATCGCGATCTGATCCCAACGGCGATCGACGCCCACTCGGCTGCGACGCAAGAGCAGAATCATAGACCGAATTCAAGCGTTCACTTGTGCCGTTCACGGAGAAGCGATCGCTTGATTCTGTTGCGTCGTTTGCGCGGCAATCTCCTACGATGGCAACAGTGAAAGGGGGCACGCCGTGTCGGAAGAAACATCCGCGCCTGGTCCCGCTTCCCGGCGCCGGTCAAAAAAAGCCGCGGCTTCGAACGACCTTGATCGCGGAGAGTCTAACGCAGAGTCGGCGCCCGAACCGGGCGAGCCTGGGCACACGCCATCAGATCAGCGCAGCAAGGAAGGGGCTCCACCAATGGCGCCTTCCGGAACCGGTGGAGGCGATCCGCCACCAACCGGGACCATTCAAGAACAGGACGACTCCAACGAACCACGTCGAATCGCCCATGAGATCCTCGGCCAGGCACATGCAGTCATCTACTTGGCGGGCACTGAGGAGGTCCTGGGGATCTGGTGCCCGGCCGAGGTCATGCAGGACTTCCGACATACCCTGCCAACTCTGTATGAAGCCGTCGGACACGCACACGCCGAGGTGTCTTCAGGTGCTCTCGACCAGGCACTGCGCGCGAACGGCATTGGGGGCGCGCCGGGTAGGTACAAGCGGCGAGTGTTGCGACACGCCTTGGAGCGACTGTCGGCAGTCCGTCGGGATGCTCTGAACGATCCCGCACGTACCAGGTCGCAACGGATCCGTGCGTGGCTGCGCGCTGCTGTCAGCGCAGCCAAAACACCAATCGACTCGTTGGTGCAAGAAATTCCGGGCGGGCACATCATCAAGGAAGGGCTGGACGGGATTCTCGCCGGCTTGGATGTAGTGGAGGCAGGCGATACATAGCCAAGCTCGCAACGAACCTCGGCCTCCCCCGCGATACCGGCACGACCTGAATTCAGGTCACGGGCCACGCCACGAGCGGGTCAGATCAGAATCAAACTGCCATTCTGATTCAGTCCCTCGCAGATGTCTTCCACTCACCATCACGGTGTGTCACCCTCGTAATAGGGGCTTACGCCCCGGGGGAGCTAGTCGTTGAGGGGGAACCATGCCAGGTATAGTTGAATTCCTGTTGAACCGCGAGGAGTCGAAAAAGGGCGATGAGGTCGTCAAGGCACCGGCCTTTAGTCTTACCAAGGTCTTAGCCGTATCAGCCCCCGTGGTCACCGTCATAGTGGGCCTGGTCACTGAGTGGTGGAAGGACCTGGAGATCAACCTGAACGCGACGCATTTCACCGTACTCACGGTCGCCGTGCTCGCGTTCGTCGCCGTCGGAGGCGCCGCTGACGTCTTCGCCCGCGCCATCGCAGCCAAGAACGAATCCAAGGCCAGGGCGATCAGCCGTGGCACCGGAATCTACCGATTCCCAGTGCCGCTCGAAGCTGAACTGCGCCCGGGCGGCCCGGACACTGACGACCATCGCAACATCGCGGTCGTCGCGATGTCCGACACAGACCCGCTGCGATTCCTCGTGGTGAACGGTGATAAGTCACTTAGCTGGGAGGACGGTGACAAAGTCACCGTCGCGAGGATGCAGTTGGCCAAGCCTTCCGTCATCCAGCCTGCGCTGAGCAGCAATGGCGGCAAGCGGGCCAGCAAGCGTTAGGGGATCGCACGACAGATCGCATCACGAATCCTGAGAGCGCAAACGCCGCACGGCATTTGCGGCCATGCTGGTGAGCCAACTCCACGACAGCAGTCGAGGGCCATGGGCTGGGCGATGTCGTCCCCAGCAAGCGACACCCGGTGCGACCTGGCTTGGTCGGGAATGTTGCTGTGAGCAACCGCCTCTGGCAGATCCCCGGGTCGGACTAGGCTGGGGGGATGGTGGTTCCCATGGTGCTTGACTGTGATCCTGGGCATGACGATGCGATGGCGTTGTTGTTGGCCGTTGCGGATCCGGGGGTTGAACTGCTGGGGGTCACCACGGTGGCTGGGAATCAGACGGTGGAGAAGTGCACGGTCAACGCTCGGCGGGTGTTGTCGCTTGCGGGGGTGTCGGACGTTCCGGTTGCTCGGGGGGCTGATCGGCCGCTGGTTCGGCCGTTGCGGATCGCCGATGACGTTCACGGCGAGACGGGGCTGGACGGGCCGTTGTTCGACGGCGACCCGGAGGTGCCTGAGGCGGCGACCACGGCTGCTGAGCTGATGGTCGACGTACTGGCGAAGCGCCACGAGCCGGTCACGATCGTGGCGACCGGCGCGCTGACGAACATCGCCACGCTGCTCGCCGATCGCCCGGATCTGCACGCAAACATCGAGCAGATCGTCTGGATGGGCGGATCGACCGAGCGCGGCAACGTCACGCCGTACGCCGAGGCCAACTGCTTCGTCGATCCCGAGGCGGCGGACCAGGTCCTGCGATCCGGGGTGCCGTTCACCATGTGCGGGCTCAACGTCACCCACCAAGCGCTGGTGACCGATGACGTCCTCGCCGCGTTCGCCGGAATCGGTACGCCGCTGGCGCGCATCTGCGTCGAGTGGATGACGTTCTTCGCGTCGACGTACCGACGGCTGTGGGGATTCACGGCACCCCCGTTGCACGACCCGGTCGCCGTCGCCAGAGTCATCGATCCGGCGATCGTCCGTTGCGTCGACGCCAACGTGGTGATCGAGACCGCCGGCGAATGGACGGCCGGCGCGACAGTGGTCGATCTGCATCAGTACACGGGCCGCCCAGCCACCGCCCGCGTCGCGGTCGAGCTCGACACAACGGCGTACTGGACCAAACTCGTCGACGCAATCGCCCGGATCGACTGAGCTCAACCTGCTGCGGAGGCGCAGGCGATGCAGGTGCGCGCCGTCGGCCGTGCCTCCAGCCGGGCAGGGGCGATCGGTTGGCCGCACTGCTCGCAGACCCCGTAGGTGCCGGCGGCCAACCGCTCGATGGCCGCCTCGACCTCTGCCAACTGACCCTGGACCTGCAGCACAAGCGCTGCGACCTGCGATCTCTCGAACGCAAGCGTCGCGCCCTCAGGATCGTGCTCGTCGTCGGCATTGGCGTCCTGCGAGGCCGCTACCACCTCGTTGAAATCGCCGGTCAGCGCCGCAAGCCGCCGGAGCGCCTGCTGTCGTTCCGCCTCGAGCAGCTCGCGAGCCTCACCCATCCGTCAGCCAGGCCCGAGGCGGCGTGCGACGGTGAGGTTGCCGAGGTCGATGGCGCCGTCCGTGACGAAGAGGCCGAGGCGACCTCGGCGGTGGTCGTACAGCCGGAAGCTCAGCGCGACCCGGTGGTCGACGACGACCTGAGCGGTCGTGCCATCCAGCATGACCTGGACGGTGTGACTGCCGGGTGGGAGCGGGCACGGGCGTTCGAGCTCGACCACGTGCGGAACGTCGCCGTCGACCTGCCACTGAGCCGGACCGGTCCGCTGCCGCGGCCACCGGTCGAACACGATCCGGTCCCGTTGTGGTTCGAGCCGCAGCACGGCGCCGTCCTCGCCGTCGGCGCTGGTGTGCAGCAGTAGCCCAAATGCCTGCGTGTCTGAGCCAACCTCGACCGTCAACTCGATCAGGCAACTGTCAGGCAGTGGATCACCGATCCACGCGGCATACCGGTCGACCGCACCTTGACCAGGCTCAGCTGCCGCCCCGTCAAGCGGAGCCAACGACACGGGACGTGCGTCGGGGTAAGCCCCGAGAACCTCCGCCGGGAAGCCGAACGCCAGGTTGCCGTCAGCCTCCTGACCCGCCTCCAGCACAGCCAGCGTGCCGGCCCACTCCCATCGGCCTGCATCGGATCGCCCTTGTTTTGTGGGGATCCAGCCGATGAAGAAGCGCCGGCCCTGATGCTCAACCGACTTGGCCGCGTACAACGCGCGACCGTCCACGGTGTCGCGGCTGGGAGCCGCCCACGGACCGTCCGGGTGACGGGCAACCCGGTAGCGCGTCTGGAATGCATCGCTGAACTCGGAATACACCAAGTACCACCAGTCGCCCCACTGAAACACATCCGGACATTCCTGAGTGATGTACCGATGCGGCTGCCACAACGGCTCTGCGATCGTCCACTTCTCCAGATCGGGTGAGGTCAGGCGGGCGACGACACCACGCCGCCGGTCCGGCCCATCGTCGTACCGTGCCGCCAGCACCATTTGCCACGGCTCATCGTCAGCTGTCCGGAACACGAAGGGGTCGCGCCAGTCCTGGGCCAGGTAGCCCGGTGGCGCGCCGAAAGTGTGGTCAGGATGCTTGGTCCACTGCGTCGGATCGCCGTCGCTGGTCGCGTGGCACACCACCTGGAACGAACCTGCGGCCGCCCCGATGCGCGGGTTGTGGCCGGTGTAGAACAGGTGCAGCCGATCGCCGTCCGAGATCACGCTGCCCGTGTAGCAGTCGAAGTCGACGGCGTCCCGATCGCCGCCGGGCAGCACGACTCCATGGTCGGTGTAGTGGACGAAGTCGGTGGTCGACACCAGGGCCCACGGCATCCCGCTGGCACCCGCTGCCGGATCGTCCGGTCGCTCGTCCAGCAGGTAGAACAGCCAGACGCGGCCGGCATGGCTGAAGGGGATGACGTCACCGACGTAGCCAGAGCCGGGCCGCCAGTGCAGGGGTTCGTTGATCATGTACGACGACCTGTCGTCGGCTGCCGGCGCCGCCGGGGCGGATCGCCCACCGACTCCCGCTCGATCAAGTCGCAGTCCACAGTGATCCGCTCGGGCGCGCCGTCGGGATCGGCCAGCACCAGCTCGCCCGCCTGGCGGCCCAGCATCAGGTGGGGCAACGCGGCAGTGGTCAACCGTGGACGGACCTGGTCCGCAACATCGGGCTGGTCGTCGAACCCGACGATGCTGACATCCCGCGGACAATCAAGCCCCAGGTCGCGCAACGCCAGCATCGCCCCGATCGCCATCCGGTCGTTCCCGCAGACGAGCGCGGTCGGGCGGTGTTCGAGCACTACTTCAGACGCCAGGTCGTACCCGGACCCGATCGAGTAGTCGCCGAACCGCTGCACGAGGTCGCTCGGGCGCAGACCTGCCTCCCGTGCGGCGTCGGCGAAACCGCGCCGGCGTTCCTTGCAGGCGTAGTCGCTGCGCGGGCCGCCCAGGAAGGCCACCTCACGATGTCCTCGGCTGAACACCGAGGCAGCGGCCGCACGACCGCCGCCGTACTCGTCGGCCAGCAGCACCGTGTCGGCATGACCCTCCTCGGGCCAGCAGTTCACGAAGATCGTCCGGATCCCGTCCAGTCGGGCGCTGCGGTGCAGCGGCTTGGGCGACAGCGAGGCGTACAGAATCGCGGCGACCCCTTGGCCCACCAGGCTCGCCACCGCGTCGTCACCCTGCCTCGGGTCGCCCGTCGTGTCGACGACCATGCACACGTATCCGGCCGGCTGGACGACCTGCTGGATGCCGAGCACGATCAGACCGGCGTACGGCTGGGAGACGATCCCGTTGGTCACCACGCCGATCGTGTACGACCGGTTCGACCGCAGCAGTTGCGCGGCCCGGTTGGGCACGAAGTCCAGCTCGGCCGCGGCTTCGAGCACCCGGCGCCTGGTCTCCTCGGCGACCGCGACGTCGCGGCGGTTGTTCAGCACGAACGAGACAGTGGGCTGGGAAACGCCTGCGCGGCGCGCGACGTCGGTCATCGTGATGCGCTTCGGCCGGCCGGCCGAATCCTTCGCCATGGTCCCCCCTCACGGTCGGCGGCGCCGTTGCCGCGCTCGCACCAAATCAATATCACAGCGTGGGCCAATACGTATTGCGTCCTACCGTACACCGCTGCTACCGTCGCCGGTCAATACGTATTGGGTGGCACGCCGGACCACCCAGCGGTCAAGGAGGCAGACCTATGACAGGCATCCACCCACCCGGTAGCTCCGTCGCTCGCCGTACCCTGCTGAAGGCCGGAGTCGGCGGCCTCGGGCTGGCGGCGCTGGCCGATCTGGCCGCCTGCAGCAACAGCAGCGGCTCGTCGTCGAAGACGCTCAAGATGCTGTACTTCGGCGAGCAGGCACAAGCGACGCAGCTGCAGAACCGGTTGCAGCCGGAGATCACCAAACTCGACTCCAGCATCAAGTTCGAGATCTCGGCCATCAACGGCACCGACTGGAACGACTTCCTCGCCAAGGTGCTGACCCAGATCGCGGCCGGCACCCCGCCGGACATCATCAGCGTCGCCACCGAAGGCCTGCAGTTGATGGCCTCGAAGGAACTGGCGATCCCGCTCGACGACTACGTCACCAAGGACCTGGACGCGCTGAAGTCCTACTTCGCCGACATCCACCCGGCGCTGGTCGAGTCGATGATGTACCAGGGCCACCTGTGGGAGCTGCCGGACAGCTTCAACGCCGGGAACATGTTCTACAGCACCAGCCTGTTCCAGCGCGCCGGGGTCGCGCCGCCGAGCGACGGCTGGACACTCGACGACTTCGAGTCGGCCGCGACCAAGATCGCGAAGTTCAACGGCGTCAACGCCTTCGGCTGGGTCGTGCGGCTGTGGGGCAGCTGGACCTCGTTCATGTACGCCAACAACGCCAACCTCCTCGAGGAGGGCAAGTACGACGGCGGCGACTGGTTGTGGAACAAGGCGTACGCCGGAAACCCGGCCGCCGCGGGTCGTAAGGGCGGCTGGAAGTGGGGTGCTCCCACCGCCAACTCCGCGGGCACCGTCGAGGCGCTCGACTACATGATCCAGCTGACCAAGAAGGGCCTGTCGCCGTCACCCGACGTCGGTGGCGGCGGCACGCTGCAGGGCCTGTTCGCCTCGAACCGGATCGGCATGTCGATCGGTGGCGGGTTCTGGGCCGGCGGCCTGACCAACGCGGGCATGAAGAACGGCAGCTTCGACGTCACGATGTTCCCGAAGTGGAAGAGCCAGCGGCACCTGTTCGGCGCCGGCGGCTACGCGATCTTCAAGTCGTCCAAGAAGAAGGATCTCGCCTGGGAGGTCCTGAAGCTGATGGTGCGGCCGGAGTCGTTCGACCTGGTCTTCCCCGGGAACGTGACCACGCCCGGCCGCAAGTCCCTGGTGACGGCCGACCGGTACGCGAAGACCGGCCCGAAGCACTGGTCGGTGTTCTACGACACCCTGACCAAGCACCCCGAGACGGCGCCGATCCCCGCCCCGCCGTACTACAACGCCCTGGCCACGGCACTCAACCAGCGCACCACGCAGGCGATCTCCTCCGGCGACGCCAAGGCGGCCCTGGACGGGTTGCAGGCCGACCTCGAGAAGGCCGCAGGAGCCAGCTGATGTCCGCCGCCACCGCAGAGCTGCGGGCCACCGCGTCGAGGCGGCGAAGGCATCCGACCTCCCACCGGGAGGCGCCCTTCGGCTTCGCGATGATCGGCCTGTCCGTCCTGTTCGTCGCGGTGTTCACCGCCATCCCGATCGTCGCCTCCCTCGGCCTGTCGTTCTTCTCCTGGGACGTCATCTCCGCACCGCAGTTCGTCGGGCTGGAGAACTACCAGCGGTTGTTCGAGGACGGCCCGGTGCTCAAGTCCTTCGGCGTGACGCTCGGGATGTCGCTGGCCATCGTCGTACTGCAGCTGACCATCGGCCTCGCACTAGCGGTCCTGGTCAACCAGCGCGAACTGGTGTGGGTGCGGACCCTGTTCCGGACCGCGTTCTACCTGCCGTTGCTGGCGTCGACCGCCGCCGTGTCGATCTTCATGGGCTACCTGTTCGACTACAAGTTCGGGGTCGTCAACTACTACCTCGGGCTGATCGGGATCTCGAACGTGCCCTGGCTGACCAGCGGGTTCGGCGCAGCCACCACCATCGTCCTGATCACCGTGTGGCAGCAGGCCGGGTTCACCTTCGTCCTGTTCGTCGCCGCGCTGATGTCGGTCCCCACGGACGTTCAGGAGGCCGCCCAGATCGACGGGGCAGGCGCCGTACGCACCCTGTTCCGGATCAAGATCCCGCTGATCAGCCCGACCATCCTGTTCG
The DNA here is from genome assembly GCF_044460355.1 of Kribbella sp. NPDC050124. Taxonomy (NCBI): domain Bacteria; kingdom Bacillati; phylum Actinomycetota; class Actinomycetes; order Propionibacteriales; family Kribbellaceae; genus Kribbella; species Kribbella sp. NPDC050124. Next base: position 4,690 of record NZ_JBITJU010000002.1, on the reverse strand, counting down.
CGGCCGTGGTTGCCCTGATCAATGCGATGCAGCTGTTCGACCAGCCGTACATCATGACCAAGGGCGGACCGGGGTCGGCGACGACGACGGTGACGATCTCGATGTACCAGAAGGGCTTCCAGAACCTGGAGTTCGGGTACGGCTCGGCGATCGCGATCGTCCTGCTGGCGGCGATCCTGGCCATCACCGGCCTGCAGTTCCTCGCGGCCCGGAAGTTGGTGTTCTACCAATGAGCACAGTGCACAGGACCGGCGCGGTCGCCCGGACCGGCCGCATCATCGGTGTCGTGGTGCTCGTCATCGCGGCAATGGTTGCCCTCGGCCCGTTGCTCTGGACGGTCACCACGTCGCTGCGGACGCCGGCCGAGGCGTTCAGCAACCCGCCGCAGTGGATCCCGCTGAACCCTGACTTCTCCAACTACAGCGCGGTGTTCGACCGGATCCCGATCGGCCGGTTCTTCGTCAACAGCGTGATCGTGACCGCGCTGATCGTGGTCGGCCAGACCATCACCTGCACGCTGTCCGGCTACGCGTTCGCGATGGTCAGCTTCCCGGGCCGCTCGGTGATCTTCGCGATCTTCCTGGCCACCATGATGGTGCCGCTGCAGACGATCATCATCCCGGTGTTCGTGATCATCCGGTACCTCGGACTGTCGGACAGCCCGATGTCGTTGGTGGTGTCGGCGCTGGGCAGCGCGTTCGGGACGTTCCTGATGCGCCAGTACTTCATGCAGATGCCCAAGGAGCTCGGAGAGGCTGCCCGGATCGACGGCGCCGGCCACTTCCAGACGTTCCTGCTGGTCTACGCCAAGATGGCCGGTCCGGCGATCGCGACGCTCGCGATCCTGAACTTCTCCGGCTTCTGGGCAGAGTTCTACCGGCCGCTGATCTTCCTGCAGAGCCAGGACAACTTCACGTTGCCGCTCGGCCTGGTCGGCCTGCAGGGAAACCTCGGCACCGGATCGATCTCGGTGGTACTCGCGGGCGTGGTGCTCGCCATTCTGCCGAGCGTAGTGCTGTTCATCGTCGCCCAGAGGTACTTCATCGCAGGCATCACGGCAGGAGCTTCCCGTTGACCCGAACCCAATCCGCGACCGAGACTGCCCGGACGGTCGCCCACCTCCGCCCGGCCTTCCACGTCCGGCCACCGCGCGGATACCTCAACGACCCGAACGGGCCGATCGAGGCGGGCTCCGACGTACATCTGTACTTCCAGTACCGCCCGTCGCTCGACATGGACGTACCGGTCGAATGGGGGCACGCCACCACGTCCGACTACGTGCGCTGGACCCTGCACCGTCCGGCGATGGCGCCGCTGCCCGACGGACCGGACCGCGACGGCTGCTGGTCCGGCAACACTGTGTGGGACGGTGACCGGATCCGGGCCTTCTACTCGGGCAGAGTGGATGGTCTCCCCTACCAGTCCGTGCTCACTGCCGTGTCCGACGACGGCGGCCATACGTTCGGGCCTCCCAGCCAAGCAGTCCCCGATCCGGCGCCGGGCGAGCAGGCGATCATGTTCCGCGACCCGTTCGTGTGGCGCGAGGACCACGCGTGGTGGATGGCCGTCGGGGTGGGGTACGTCGACCGCGGAGCCAGCATCCGGCTCTACCGATCGGCCGATCTGCGAACCTGGACGGCCGAAGATGATCTGGCGGAGCTGCCCCGAAGCCACGCCGGTGGCGACGACACCGGCGCCGCCTGGGAATGTCCGCAGGTCCTCACTCTCGACGGCCGCCGGATCGCCGTCGTCTCGTCCTGGTCACCCGAGGGTGGGCCGAACCAGGTGCTGTCGTTCGATGTCGCCGTACCTGCGCTACCGCATCGTGTCGACCACGGCACCAACTTCTATGCGGCATCGGCTCTGCGCGACAGCCGGTTCGGGCCGCTGCTGTTCGGCTGGCTGACCGAAGGGCGCGACAAGCTGGGCTGGACCGACGGGTGGGCGGGGGTCATCTCACTCCCCCGGGTCGTCCGGCTCGGTCCGGACGGCTCACTCCGCAGTACGCCGGTCCCGACCGTCGACACCCTCCGCGTCGGCTCCGGATCCCCCGCCGACGGGGTGACCACAGGCGCCCAGTGCGAGATCGAAGTACCGGATGGATCAGGGCGGGTCGTCGTGCACTTCGGTGACTACGAACGGCTCGAGATCGAGCTGGACCCGGCAGCCGACACCCTGACGATCGACCGCGGCCAGGCCAGCCTCGACCCCCACGCCCACGACGGTCGAATGCAGGCAACCCAAGCCTTCGACCCGCTGTCGGACCGCCCGGCCGCCAGGATCTTCATCGACGGCTCAGTCGTCGAGGTCTTCACCAGCGGCGGCCGCGCACTGAGCACCCGCGTCTACCCCACCACCCCGCCTCCCTGGCGAATCGAAGCCCCACCCACCGCACGCCACTGGTCACTCGACGGAGCGTCCCGAGCCCGAGTCGCCGGGCAGCGCTGAAATTGTCGGTACTGCGGCCGATGATCGGGACATGGGTCAGGGTGGTCGGCGGCTGGTCTGAATGGCCGAGCTCCGCCGAACTGTCAGGCTGTCCGGTGGTCCCGGTCACGGCCAGGTCTTCTACGTCGAGGACTGGGAGGAACGCCGGCGCGCAGCACAACGGATGGGCCGGACACCGGATGACGTCCGTGGCTGGGCACTCGCCTATCGCCCAGCTGGCGACGGAACCGACGTCTGGATCTGGGTAGACCCGCGAACCTCCGCCGGACGCAGTCGCTAGAGCGGTGTGGTTGCTCGCTGGTGGTTGGGCGGCGGGAGTTGCTACGTTGCGGGCGTGATCAGGGTGGGCGCGTGAAGGCGATCGTTTATGACCGGTACGGATCGCCCGAGGTGTTGCGGGTCGCGGACGTGGCGGTGCCGATCCCCGGGGCGGGTCAGGTGCGGGTCAGGATCGTCGCTACGTCGGTCAATCTCAGCGATTGGGAGTGCCTGCGTGGATCGCCGGCGTACGCACGGATCGGCGGTCTGCGTACGCCGGCCCGCCGTACGCTCGGGTCCGACATCGCAGGCGTGGTCGACGCGGTGGGCGAGGGAGTGACCCGGTTTGGGCCGGGCGACGAGGTGTACGGCGACAACCTGTTGCTGAAGGGTGGATTCGCGGAGTTCACGATCGCCCCGGAATCCGTGCTCGCCCACAAGCCGGCCAAACTCAGCTTCGCCGAAGCCTCGACGATCCCGCAGGCGGGCGCGATCGCGCTGCAGGGCACGAAGTGGGCCGCGGCAGGCCGCCGGATCCTGATCAACGGGGCCGGCGGAGGATCAGGTGCGTTCGCGATTCAGCTCGCCAAGCGGTTGGGGGCTCATGTCACCGGCGTCGACAACAGCGCCAAACTCGACTTCATGCAATCGGTCGGCGCAGACGACGTCATCGACTACCAACGAGACGACTTCACGAAGACTTCCGACCCGTACGACCTCATCCTGGACCTAGTCGCCCACCGGTCGGTCTTCGCCTACCGGCGCGCGCTCGCACCCGGCGGGATCTACCGCTGCGTTGGCGGGTCGGTCCCGACCCTGCTGCGCCTACTAACAGCCGGCTGGCTCGTCGGCCGCACCACCGGCCGCTCGATCGGAATCCTGGCCGTCAAAGAAGGCCCAACCCACTTCGAGCCCCTCGCCACCCTCTGCACAACCGGCGAAATCAAAATCCACATCGACCGCACCTTCCCCCTCACCGAAGTCCCCACCGCCCTAACCCACGTAGGCCAAGGCCGCTCCCTCGGCAAAACAGTCATCACCCTCCCCTGACCTACTGGGGCCAACTGGCGGGGCCGGCAAAATCGCTCGGCCGGACACCGTTCGACCCCACATGCGCGGTACGAACCGCGGTCAACGAAGTCCATTCAAACGCGGCCGGGTCGCCAATCAACGCCGGATCAACCACGAGTGTCAGTTCGGTGCGGGCTGCGTTGAACGAGAAAGGAATGGCAGGGTCTTCACCACCAGGTGCCGTGCGATCGATGATGAACGCTTTGAACGAAACGCCATCCCACGACAGAACGCAGAAATACTCGAAGGGTCGCGCTTGCCCCGGTCCGGTGGGGAAGGGATCGCCTGCGATCGCACCTGGCTGTGTATTCAAGGCAAACAACCACAGGAGTTCGCCATCGGTGCCACTCGGGTTGGCAGGCCGTGTCGGCACCGGAACTGCGAGGCGCATGACCATCGTGAAGTCGTCAGAATCCTTGGAGATCTCAACCCGGGCGATGTCCAGGAAGTCCTGGCTGCGTGAATTCTGCGCATTCAGGTTCTTCGCCGAGTCGCCAATGGGGTCGTCAACCGCCACGGTTTGAGCGGTCGCCGAAACGGCGCACAACGCCACCAGTCCGGTGGCCACTAGGGTGCTCGCAGCACCACGGGCTGCGATGCGGAATCGTCCGAGCATGATGAACCCCCTGGATCATGGTCGCCGCAGCGGGCGCACAATGCGGCTGCTTTTCGATCGAGATCTCGCGCTTGGCAATGCATCCCCTCACAGCGCGGCCCCTCTGTACGCATTACGCGGAGGCTATGGATCTGTCAACAGCAGGGTGTCAAGCGCGCATTGAGGTTTTCTCACCGGGCGTGGATGCGTTGAGCGGTGTCGTTGCTTGAGACAACGTTGTGGTGAACGGGGTGTGTCGTGTCTGCGGCGTGGGGTCCTGACGCTGTAGGTCGGTTCTCGCCAAAGAACACCGCGCCC